>JBBAXA010000002.1:156727-228272 GCA_040396935.1 Pirellula sp. | reverse complement strand
GGAGTCTCGGGGACACAGCCTTTTCGGTTCTGCACCAGTAATTTAGCCAGCAAACCTCGATCGCTCCGGGCGCATTTTTCGCGGCGACTGGACACCCATCTCGACATCACCTGGTATTCAAGGCCCCCAGCGCATTGATTACCCTATTGCCGAGATACTTCCGAGACAGATCTGGCTTGGGAGGCTGAGAAACCGCAGCGATTCGATAGCAAAGGATCTTGGGAGTCGATAAGATTGCAAAGGCTCAAGCAATTTTTTCAACACCAGGGTTTCCGATGCTCCGATTCCATTGGATGATATGTTTGATACTTCTCCTTAGAGGTTTCGCATATTCGCAAGATGCGAGTTCAACTCCGCGTGGAGGTATCACCGAAAAAATGCGTGCGGACGCGGTGAAGGTAACGCCTCTGGTGAGCTCTAGTCTGGCAAAAGATTTTCTTGCGGCGACATCGAAACTCGCGGAGCCATCTCCGCGGCTGGTCTACCGTAATTCCGAAAAGAATCTCGCCGTTTCCAGGGGAGTTTTCGACAAGATGAGTCCTGACCAGCAAGCTGGCTGGACTCCACGCGAGTTTCCGCCTGAGTTCTATTTTGAAACAGTCTATGGGTCCCCTTTGGTTTACACACGACTACTCGATCTGATCCATCCCTATGGATCCGTTCAGGAAACTCGCAAACTCCTTGATTTTGGATACGGTACGATCGGCCAACTTCAGCTTTTAGCCCACTGCGGTTTTGAGGCACACGGCGTTGATGTTGAACCGGTGTTCCCGGCGCTCTACAGCGAACCGGGTGATACGGGGCCGATGGGAAGTGGGAAGGTTGCGATCCATGCAGGGCAATGGCCAGCGAATACTGACTTGCGAGAGGCCATCGGACAAGGTTATTCGGTGATAAGCAGTAAAAACACACTCAAGTCCGGCTACATCCATCCCAACCCTCCCGCAGGCCAAACCGTCGATCCAAAGCGATTGGTTCAATTAGGTGTTCGCGAAGATGAGTTTCTACGACTAGTTCGCGCATCACTAATACCTGGCGGGATCTTTATCATTTACAACATTTGCCCAGCTCAAAATCCCCCGGACCAACCCTATTTACCTTACGCCGATGGTAAGTCTCCCTTCTCTCGTCAAGACTTTGAACGAGCAGGTTTTGAGGTTCTCGCATTTGATATCGAGGATCAAAATTGGGTCCTCGATTGCTTCAATGCACTCGGCTACACCGAAGGTAAATCCCGAGAGGAGTCGGCGAAGGAATACTTCTGCTGGTATACCGTGGTACGCAGAGGGACCAAAGAATAAAAGAATAATTGTCAGCCAACCCCTTGCTTCTGCATGAATGAGGTTAATCTTTCGAGTCTAAACCTTTGCCATAAGAGGTTACGGAATTGCAAAGCTTTGGATCTGTTTTATCGATGTTATAAAACGACTTAGAGTCGGCCTCCGTCTAGCTCGAACTCTGCATCCTAGATTGCAGAAAATCTTGATGAGTAGGCGTATCGAGGGGATGCGTGTTTTGTGAACTTGGCCGATTCATTCAATGATTGGGATGGCGATTCGCTCGGCCTGTCGAAGGACCGCGGTTTACGTTCGAACCATGATGATTCAGTGAATCGATGATGGATTATTGAGAAGCAGAGTTATCGACGGACATGGTAAGGTCGGTCAAAAACGCGTACGGCAGATTCCCGAATTCTGTGGTCATCGCGAGACCGAGACCAAGACGTAAAGCGAGTCAAAGGTATGGGACCGCTTTCCGCCGAGTCATCAGGAACGGACAGAAGTCATGCGGTTAGCGGAGTTTGGCGTTGGGTCGGATTATTTCGGCAAATTGCAACCTATCGGCGGATTTTTGTGTCCCATCTGTGAAAACGTAAAGCCAGATTGCAGGGATGAGGAACCTCAGAAATCCTCCCTGTTGTTTTAGGAAAAACTCTCATTTTCAGTTCTCCCTGAAAGATTTCGGGAATGGTTGCGTTTTCTATATAGAGAAACATGCTGGAAGGGGTCGGAACCCGAAGGCATTTCCATTCGATTCCTTTTCCTGCCATCGTATGAATCACCTGAGCCCTGAAACCCGAGCTAGTCTGCTACTGAAGCTGCAGGATTCGGCGGATGTAGTTGCCTGGCAAGAGTTTACGGAGATTTACTCGCCGGTGATTCACCGAACCGCCAAGCGTATGGGCCTTCAAGCTGCAGATGCCGACAATGTGGTTCAGGAGGTTCTCTTCGCCGTTTCCAAGTCGAGCCATCTGTGGTTGGAGCGTAAGGAACGGACTGGCTTCCGGGGCTGGTTATTTTGCATTGCCAGGAATAAAGCCCTCGATTTGCTCACTCGCCGAGCCACACGACCCGAATTCGGTTCCCAGGTTGAATGGGACGATTTGGCGCAGCGTGAGTCGGCCACCGCGACCTTTTGGGATTTTGAATACCGTTGGGAACTTTTTTCTCGAGCGGCAACGGAGGTTCGACGCACCGCAGCAGATTCGACCTGGGAAGCGTTTTGGTTATCGACGATCGAAGGTCGCTCCATTCCAGAGGTTGCTCAGTTGCTCGGCGTTCGTGAAGGAGTTGTCTATTTGAGTCGTTGCCGCATCATGGATCGCATACGAAAACTGGTAAAGAAGTGGGAGACCCACGAATGACACCTCCGCATCATCCGAATTGCTACAGTCGCGATCAGCTGCATGATCTACTTGTTGGAAACGTTAGTGACGCCGATTCCGATGCATGGTTACACCATCTCGAAAAGTGTGCTGTATGCCGATCTAGTCTGGAGGCGATCGCAGGCGAAGATGAGGACTGGTCTCAAGCTCGTGATGTACTAATGGCTTCCCTGATTGGTGAACCGAATCATTCCGACGGTCATCCCTCAACAAATGTCGCACTCGGTACGCGGATGCGAAACGAGGACTGGATCGAAACTCTCTCTAAGCAAATTCTATCTCCACCTACTCATCCCGAGTTGCTCGGACGGCTTGGTCGGTACGACATCGAACGGCTTCTCGGTTCTGGTGGAATGGGAATTGTCTTTAAGGGTTTTGACACCGAGTTGCACCGAACAGTTGCGATCAAAGTATTGGCTCCCTCCTTGGCTTTTCATGGAGCCGCGCGTCATCGGTTCGCTAGAGAAGCTCGCGCGGCGGCAGCGATTGTGCACGAAGATGTTGTTCCTATCTATGACGTCGATGCCGATCGCGAAGTTCCGTTCCTGGTCATGCGTTACGTTCCTGGCGAGTCCTTGCAAGCCCGAATCAACCGCGTAGGTCCACTTGAACTCAAGCAAATCCTGAGAATCGGAAAGCAGGTTACTTCAGGCTTAGCAGCGGCACATGCTCAAGGGCTGATCCATCGCGATGTGAAGCCAGCTAACATTCTCCTCGAAGAGGGAATCGATCGCGCTTTGCTCAGCGATTTCGGACTCGCGCAAACCATCGATGATGCGAATTTGACTGTATCGGGTATCCTCCCGGGAACTCCCCAGTTCATGTCGCCAGAGCAGGCCCGCGGTGAAAAGCTCAGCGTGCAAAGCGATCTGTTTAGCGCTGGGAGCGTTCTGTACACGATGTGCACAGGTCGTCCTCCCTTCCGATCGGAGTCCCCGCTCGGCGTCCTCAAGAAGATCGGCGATACCGAGCCAACATCCATTCGTGAACTCAATCCAGAGATCCCAGAATGGCTTTCGGAGATCGTTCGAAAGATGATGGCCAAACAGCCCGCGCAACGCTTCAGCTCGGCGAGTGAGGTTTCCCATTTGCTCGAACAGTGTTTGGCTCACGTACAGCAACCGCTTGGCTCGCCATTACCGAATTCATTGCAGCCGCCATCGGTATGGAAATCCCTATACCCGCGGATCCGCTCGTATTCGTTACCCGCAATACTCGCGATCCTGGTGATTGGAATTGTTTCATGGGTACTAGCTAGAAAGGATTCCGGTCCCGTTTCGTTACCAGAAAACGAAGGTGTCACTGCAGCCACTCATGATCGTTCCATGTCGAATGCAACTAGTGATTTGCGCATTTGGAACGTCGTACCTTTACCACCAACTCCGGAGGATGCCATTCTCAACTCCATGGAGGAGATCGTTGATATCGACTGGAACGAAAAACCACTCGAGGAAGCCTTGGCGGAATTGCTCTCACCGAACCGATTGGATTATCGGGGCAATGCATTCAAAAAAGAACAGGAATCGGACACGAAGTCTTTGGTTCAACTCCGACATCGCGCGAGTCGCAAGCAGATACTACATCGCATACTAGCAGAGCGACAACTTGGATACATCGTCCACCGATCGGGAATCGAAATCGCCGACCTCGATTATGTTCGGGCACATCCAACCCTTAGAAGATACTGCCTCTCGTACGTGTCCAACTCGAGTCTCGAGGCCGAAGAGATTTTACGGGGGCTTGAATACATGCTTCATGCGAGCGAACAAGAAGCTACTCAAATGAAGCTTAATGGCCCAATCCTACTGGTCCGAGCGACCGAGCAGGCACACGAGCAAATCGCGGAATTGTTAGCGATGCAATCGTTAGCTATGGAGCGATAGAAATCGATTTACGGCCTGGAATTCCAACACCTTTCATCTTTTAGGAGAACGAAATATGACTTGTCTATCGATATTGCCTCGCAACGGTTGGGTTTGGTCGCTGCCATGGCTTCTGGGTGCTATGGCTTACTATGTGTCGACGCTCGATGCCCAAGACCAAAGTTCCGCATCGATTGCTCCAGAACAAACGAACGCTTCGAACACCGCGCTTGGCTCAGAAGGAGGCGGCGGTTATGGAGGATTTGGGTATGCTACAGGGATAGGGCCGGGCGGCATGAGTGGTCCAGATATGGGCTCCGGAGGCATAGGAGGTACAGGGATGGGGTCGGGCGGCATGGCGACGGGGGGGATGCCAGGCATGGGCGGCATGGGGATGATGGGTGCTGGTTGGAAACCGCGGGTGATCACTACATGGGTCAAGCCGGAGGGAGAAAAACCGGACTGGCTGGTTCGAGGGGAAAAAGCGATTCGTGCTCGCGAAAACATCCGGCGCCGACTCGATGTTTTTGCTGAGATCGATTTCCGCGAGGTATCGCTTGAGAAGGCATTGAGAGAGCTTCTCGGCAAGGAAGAAAACTCTGTCTACTTCGATATGAAAGGTTTGGAGCTTGCGAATCATTCATCGATTGAACCGATTTCTCTTCAGGCGCAGGGAACACTTCGCGGCCTGTTGGCTCGAATTCTCCATCC
This sequence comes from Pirellula sp., assembly GCA_040396935.1. GTDB lineage: Bacteria > Planctomycetota > Planctomycetia > Pirellulales > Pirellulaceae > JBKCUI01. The sequence continues at coordinate 223,034 of JBBAXA010000002.1, read as the reverse complement.
TTTGGATTTGGATTACATCGTGCTCGAAGATGGACTGAGGATTACCCGTCGTGAGGAAGCGATCCGACATGGATCGATCAAGGCATACAATCTCGCTTACGTGGTGAACGACAGTTCGGAGGGAGAGAGTATCCTATCGACGATCGAAACAATGATCCAACCAGACCAATGGTTTACTACAGGCGGGTATGCTTCCTACAATTTGATCGGCTCGGTGCTGCTTGTCAAAGCGTCTGAGGGGATCCACGAGGAGGTGCAGAATTTACTCGCCTTAGTCGAATCGGCATTCACTAGCCGAGTGAACGCGGACATCCCCACCGATGCATTCAGCCAACCGGTGAAGTGATTCAAGGGTTTGGCAGCGGAGGTTCAGCATGAGGAACAAACTCAGTGGGGGCCGCGAAGAGTCCGGTTGTGGGCCATGACAGCATTGAGTTGCGCCAGGATCTGCGCGTGTGGAATTACCACGGCTGGAACGGATTTTTCCAGTCGTTGTACCTGGGGAAGCACTCGATTATTTTGGAGAACCCGGTCTACTTCCTCCTCGAGCATGACCAACCAGGCAGGAACATCTAGACCGACACCCGTTGGCTCACGCATCATGAGATGTGCCTCTTGGACTAGTAAATCGAAGGCACGGCTTTCCTCATTATCGCTCGCACGCAATTGCCGTACCGCAGGCTTGATCAAAGCCCTCATACGATCGATGGTCATGGGCTTCACAAATCGTTCGTTGAGACGATCCGCAATGGTTGGCATTTTCATCGCATACATCTCTTGTAGCTTGGACAAACGCTCCAGGTATTGATCCGACTCACGCGCAACCCGTTCGGCCAGCGCGCGGCGCCATTGCTGCGCCGACGTTTGGCAACCGGAATGTACTAAGACCTCGTGAGCCCAAAAGACAGGTTTGAGGTTCCAGCAGACTCGATCGTATCGCACGCGCAGTCGAAGAAAATCGAGAAGCATGTAGAGCATCTCACCGCGATCAGATTGTGTGGTCGTACTGTTGTAATCCTTATACTCAGCGTAGTGATCGATGATTGCCTCAAAGACAACCGAGAGCCACCGCTGTGCCTCTTCGATCGATATCTCGCTGGATTCCAGCGCATCCAAGAGCGGCTTGAGTTCCTCGCTATCACGGTTTTCTAGTGCATGGCTGAGATAGTTGCCAACACCTTGATGCAAAATGGCTCGAACGTTTGAAAGCTTCAGAAATCCCTGGGTGAAAAGTCCTTTCCCGTAGCGGTGGATGAAATCGCACAACTGTTTCCATGTACCAGAGCCATCGATCGTTTCGAGGACACTCAAACGCAACGTTCGCGAATGGGATAACCAACTGCCTAAGAGGATTTCCGTAAGCTGTTCGAGAAGAGGGACGAGGAGATCCTGATCTGGCTCTGGTGGATTGAGATCGACCAGTGCATCCAGTTCCAAGGCATCGATCGGAGTGGTGATCGTTTTTTTAGAACGAGTTCCTTTCCCTTCCTTGACCGTTAGCTTCGGGGTCTGTTGCCAGTGATAGGCATTTCGAACTAAACAACGCACCATCGACTTGAAGGCGATCTGAAATAGATCATCAAACTCGGTCACCGCCCCATGGCCAACCGGATTGGAGTGCTCCATGTGTCGCGCCGTATCGACGAGACGACAGGCTTGATAGAACAGCCCTTGTCTCGGAAGCCAAGTCAATAAGTGCGTGAGGGCTCTTCGTCGTACCCGTGCGACGAGAATCTCTCTCGGATCACCACCTCTCGCTAAAGATACATAAAGAAGCTTCTGATCACGAATGGCAGCGATAAAATCGGGGAACGCGTCTTCCACTCGACTGCGGCGCCCTCCCATCAAATTTCCGAATAGTTCAATCGTTAAGAGCTCATCGCGAGGTAAGGCCGCAAGTTTATTACCAAAACTTTCCCTATCGTCGGTGATAGCGAGTACTGCTCCAATCAACAGACGCCCGGCATCTGCGGTCTCAACCGCAGTTGCCAGGACACGTTCCATCAGCGATTCCTTGACGACTCGCTTGCGGTCGTACTTTGCCATCGAATCGGTATCGGTTCCTCCGCGCGAGATCTTGTAGGACTGAACCTCATCCAATAGTTGAATGAGCCCGTTGCGATTTGCCAAGCAATGCTCGCTCCATCGACGGAGCGCTTCTGCGATCTGATGGAATTCGGATGAGGATGTATCCGAGGTGGATGTACGCAGAGTGTGGAGCGATTGCGATACCAGTTTCCACATCTGTGCCAGTGCGACCAGAAATGTTAAGTGTTCACCGAGTCGTTTCGATTCACCGAGCAATTCCTCGGATGTCCCTTCATCCTGTTCAAAGATCGGTGCATCTATTCCATCATCGGTGCTATCTTCGTATGTAACCCCCTCGTAGGCAGCGCCATACAGTGAGGTAGTGCTATTGTCTTCTTCATTTTCGCCATTCGCGGTTAAACGATCTGGGTCCAACTTCCGTCGATTTTTGACGTTCTTATCCGCCAAGCGAAACTCTGGAACTATCCAGTAGGTTTCCCCGTTGGCCTCTAGATAGTCAAAGAACTTTTCCAACGTGGACCAAGTCGTAGTCGCGGGTCCTGATTCCCCTGATTCCTTGGGAGTGCTCTGTGACTCGATCAACTGCTCAAGCCACGTGCGAGCCAGATCTGAGTAGGAGGTGTTGCCGCTTTGGAGACCCACCCGTTCGGCTTGGCTCAGCCAATGCACGAGTAAGGCCATGGCGCCGACGAAATCCTTTCGGTCGAGCAAAGCTTCGATGACTAAAGCATAGGCTTTTGGAGAATCAAACAATTCCGCGTGCGGTGCCCAAAATCGAATATCCCCGGCGGACGCTCCACCCTGATGCCAAAGGCTCAGAGCGCGGGCAACCAATTGGGAAGACTCCAGGGCATCCTGCGGATCGGTAGCGGCGACGTCGCTGACCTGGTGCGCCGCGAATTTCCGCCACCAATTCGATATATTTCGAAAACGCTGTTCGATTCGGTTGCATAGCGACTCTTGATTGCTTGCAGCGGCTTCTCTCCACAAACGAGACATGAAGCCGAAGAGCTGTTCCATAATCTGCACCAGCTCCTCGACACGTTCGTCGAGCACGGTCGAATCGGTCCCGATAAATCTAGGGAAGTTGCCTGAAAATCCTAAGATGTTCCACGGATCGACCAAAGCACCGCATTGGATCCCTCGTTCGATCCAGTCAAAAATTTGATCGGGTATCTCTACCGCTTTGGAAAACTCGCCGCGGCGGAGCTGTTGATTGCCGATCGTGAGCAAGCAATCGATGCGGCATAAGATCCGCGCCGAGGGTACCTGGACATCATCTGTCTCCTCTTTAGCTGCATTGGCGCTACCCATTCTTGCAAAGATACGAGCCAGTTGAACATGCTCGACTTGGGATGCTCGAAGCCGCGCAAGATTTGTATTCAACTGTTGACGAGCACCTCCGAGAGGTTGCCTTCGAATGGACGCTTCGGCTCTCAAGCGTTCAGCGTGGACTCCTGAAAGTCCATCCAGGAAATCAGCGTAGAATTGATCTCGATAGTTGGCGATATGGGAAAGCAACTGTACAAGTGTTGTCGTCGAAGAAAACGCATTCGCACTCCCTCCAGAGATCCCCGATGCCATCAGCATCGTACCGGCCAATACCGCAGCTGCTTCCGTCAGCGTCTGGTCACGTGGTAGTTCCTTTTCCTGTGTAACTCGAGCGAGCAAAGCATCGACGGTTACTTGCTGCAAAACGAATCGTCGATAGCTGGTCTGCTGATCCATCAAATGCGGATCCCACTGGCCGAAATAATAGTTTGGCCGCTTGTTCACAGGGTGATCGAAATCGTAAGCTCTCGGATCTAAAGCAATTTCATCCAAATTCTCGGGGGCAAATTGGGCATCTCGGAGAATCTGAGAGGAGGTTCGTTGCAGGATATCGAGGGCTCTTGAGACGATTTCATAGTAAGGCCCAAAAGCGACCCCAACGTCTCGAATGTAAAGCGGGACGGGACGCAACCACTCGTGGGGATAGGGTTCGAGGCGGCGACCCTCTAGCACAGCCACTGGACGGTATCCTACATAATCGTTTAGCAGATCAATCGAACCGGAAACGATCCGATCGATATCCCCCCAGGGGGCCCCTTGCTGCAGAACGGCTTCGATGGCCCGTCCCAAGAAGAGACCATTGAAAAGTCCCTCAGGTTCTTGGTGAAAAAGTAAATCGCTATGGAAGTCGAGATATTCGGGGAGCAAGTGCAGCCAGACCAACTGGACAACTTGCCTCGCTTGATCGCTTTCCCGAAAGATGGATTTCTCTTCGCAAAGGAGTGTCAATCGATCCTGAAGCCACTGTTGAACATTCAGCCAGGGTGGAAGACCGGTGAACGGGCTGGTATGTCTCGGAGCACCTGCGACAGCCAAGCTGTAAAGACGATTCAAAGCTGCCAGTGTTTTGGGATCTGACTTTCCTGAAGAGAAATTCAGGTACCCGAGAACATGGACCAGATCTTCGTCCTTTCGATCCACGTTCATTTTGTTTGTCACCCGTTCATCCCTCACCTCGCGCAAATTTCCCTTAAATGTAGATTGTGGGAAGAATTCGCGGAAGTGCAGCCCACGCTCCGTTGCGGGATGGGCTCCGAAATCCGTGAAACGCCTGGAAATCCCTCGGTGAGCCAAAGATCATCAGTCGACGATTCCCAATTTTGTCTCCTTGATAGCGGTTGGAAAGGTGGGGGCTATTGATTCTTTTGACGCTTTGATGCCAATCCGCCATTCACCTATCGATGCATTCTGGATCCATCCCTCCCGCAGACTGGTGCGTAAATCCTCGGCATATCCCCCTGCGAGAGTATCAACCTCAGGCGGAACAACGACGCAAATACGGGTCGATTTATCGATCGATTCCTTCCATTCGCGTTGCTCCCTCTGCGTCAGCATGCGCGGCCAAAATGTGGGATTGGCATGCGTCAGCGGTTGCGTTTGTGTCCAAAAAAAGAAGCGATTGTGACCATGACCATCGAACACCAATCGGTCGGCCTGACATTCTCGAATGGCGGTCGCCACTTCTCGTTCGCGGGATGCCAACTGAGGCTCCCACCGCAGTAGGTGGGCTCCTGGTAGTTGAAGCGGTGAGTAGTTGTGCCAACGCGTCCATCCTGGAACGAGCCAGACGGTAAGAATGGATCCGAATACCAGAGGGATCGGCCGCGACTGAAAGGTGAGCCCTAAACGCTGATGAGACATCAGAGCGAGTAGCACCCAGCCCATCGCAGTTGCTAGCGACAATTGCGTACCAGGTGTGGGAACGGCAATGATAGGTCCTAATAAGACACAACCTCCGAGCAACCACTTCACGTCCTTTTGCCCATACCACAACATCCAGAACCATGGAACGAAAGCGGGGCCGATCAGGACGAGCCAGGTGGCAGCGCCTCTCGGCTCTAGTCCATGTTGCAGTGGACGACTGAGGTCAAAAAGCTGTACTGCCGTGGTTGACGCAATCGTGAACCACAGAAGAATCGAAAAGATGGTTTTTCGATATTCTTGTATTGCCGTTTGTCTCTCGATCGGTAGAAGAAGTAGCGCGCTAAAACTCGCAATGACAAGCGCTCCCCAATTCCATGGAATAGCCTTCAGGAACTCGCTCGTGAAACGGCGATGCTGCCCGACCATTCCCCAAGCCAGCTCAGGAAGGCTACTCCCTGTACCAAGTGTCCAAATCGCAATGCATAGGGAGGTGATCGTACCGATGCCGATCACCTGCCAGGCTGCATATCTTTGTTTGCAATCGTGAAATGCGGTAACCGTTGCTTGGATCGTAAGGGGGATGGCAACGATCAGTCCACAATTTAGCTTCATCATTCCGATGAGGGAAACGCAAAATGCACTCGCACCCCATTTGTATGGCCATGATCCGGAGCAAAACCATAAGCAAAGAACCGACAGTAGGAGAATCCACTCCTGCGGATGCCCCGGTTCGAGCGCTAGTTTATCCATATGGAAATGAAACATGCACGAAAAAAAGAATGCAACAAACCATTCGACATGCAATCGTCGGAGAGTCATGTAACAGAGGAGACTCGAAAGGCTCCAAAGTAGGATTGTTTTAAGACGAATTGCATCGTGGGTGAGTGGAACACCTAGCCATCCATGTATCACATTCGATAAAAGATAGAAGGATGGACCATACTGTGTATGGACATCTCCGTATAAACGATGACCATCGCAGAACGATCGAACCGTCATCATGATGTATCCTTCGTCGTCATACGGAGCGAAGGTCGTCATCACGACAGGGTAAGAGAACAGCATTGTTACTAGGGACAAAAGGATGAGAACGACCCGATCTTTTTGCTCAGGTCTCGTTTGTCCTCGAGGAGGTATCCATGAAATCATGATGGTGAGGTACGCATCATGGATAAATCCGAAGCGATCATCGACTGGATCGAGGTTTCCAATCCAACCAGTTCCTCGACCAGGGTATGGTGCTGTTGGTTCCTGGTTTCGTCTTCGTCCTCGGTTGTCGCGTGATGTGAATGCCTCGCGATTATATAGCTTGGACGACCTCGAACTTGATCGTAAATCCTCGCGACGTACTCACCGAGAATAGCGATCCCTAGGGAATTAATGGCACCAAAAAAGGCGCTGACACTGGTAACAGAAGCCCAGCCTGGAATGGCCAAACCTGTAAAGATTTTGTGATACAACGAAAACGAAATCGAAAACAAGGATACCAGCGCACTCGCACATGCGAGTAGATAGAAGAAATGAAGAGGTACTCTTGAGAAGCTAAAAAAGGCTGTTTTAGCGAGCGAGATGAGTCCTTTCAGTCGAACGCGTGGGTAGACATCGTGGCGAGGCAATCGCTCGACTTGGACGGACGTTTGTCGGAAACCTACCCAGGTTCTCAATCCGGGAAGATATCGATCAGATTCGGGCAACAGGCGTAGTTGCTCGACGACTCGTCGATCCATCAGGCTGTAATTCCCCGCATCGCGAGGAATCGCAATGCTCGATACCCATGCAAGAACGCGATAGAAGGCGTAAAAGAGCGATCGTTTCCATAACGATTCCTTTCGCGCAAACCGAATCGCATAGACCACATCATAACCTTGACGCCAGTTTCGAACTAACGCGGAGATGGCGTCAGGGTCATCCTGACCATCGCTGTCCATCAGGACTACGACGTCCTTCGACGCGTAGTCCAGACCAGCACGGACAGCGGCGGTATGCCCAAAATTGCGAGACAAATGGATTGCATAGAGCCGAGAATCCTCACGAGCCAGATGGTCGAGCAATTCCGAGCTCCCATCGGTCGAACCGTCATTGACAAACAGGATTCTCCAATCCTGTGTCAATGCACTCAGAGTCTCCTTGAGTTTCGACGTCAACGATCGAAGAATAGCGGCCTCATTGAGAAGCGGTAGCACAACATCAATCGAAGGGGAAGACCTGGTGAATCCGGTCATTTACCCAAAACCCCCACTAGAGAAAGACCGACGGGGATGTCCAGCATACTGCCAAGCTTCTGCTCTACACTGGCCAGTCGAATCAATGCTTGGTTCACCCACGGAGAGACTCGGGGGAATTCCGCACCCCGTCGGGACGGAGCCAAGCGGCGCAAAAGTCGAATCACACAGGCGACGGGGAGTGTGAACGAGTTCCAATGCGATAACTGGAGAACGCGGAGTCCTGCCTCGCGGGCATGCTGTTGGAGCATGCCCGAAGTGTATCTTCTGAAATGTCCCAATCGCTCATCCCAGTCCGAGAAGAGCATAGGATAAGCAGGCACGGTAAAGATGATTTTACCCGTATCGGTCAAGCATTCGGTTGCATTTCGCAACGCGAGCGAGGGGTGTTTTAAATGTTCCAACACATCCAAGAGAACGATCGCATCTGCGGAAGATCGCTCGAAAGGCCAAGGTTGGTGCAAATCGTGCTGCTGCACATGGGAAAGTCCTTGCTTGTTTGCATGTTCAATAGATTCCGACATGCAATCAAGTCCAGCGACTTGATACCCCATCTGTTGCCATCGAACGAGATTACCCCCCGCACCGATTCCGCCTTCAACGATTTTCGAGTGGGGTGGAACGTACCTGGTTAGTAACTGGGTGGCCCAACTCCGTTTGGCAACATGCCACCAATAGCTGTCTTCCAATTGGATCAGCTGATCGAGATGTGCGGTTTCCATACTTCCGACTCCTCCGCTGCGAGCAGATCTGGTCAATGAGATCTAACGCTGTGGCAACAACAACGGCTTGGAAAGGTTAGCTCCTCAAGTTCGCTGTGCTCTCAGGAATTAAACTCAAAGCGGTTAAAACCGATACCGGGGGCGGGATGTGTCGATCGTATCGATTGAAGAACCAGCCCAGCGAGGCAACTTGAGGCTTGGTACAATGCGATTTCCAGGTTCAATAACATGCCCTATTCGTCAACGGTTCCCATGATGCAGATGAAAACGATCCTTCTTCCTGCTTTGTTTGCACTATTCCTAGTGTGTTGGCAGGAAGTGAGTTCAGGGGCTGATAGAAGTGCTGATATTGTCATCTATGGGGGCACCTCCGGTGCGATCACCGCCGCTATTCAAGCGAAGCGACTAGGGCATAGCGTTGTGATCGTCTGCCCAGACAGGCATTTGGGAGGACTGACCAGTGGAGGGCTTGGGTGGACCGACACTGGAGATAAAGCAGTGATTGGGGGATTATCCCGCGAGTTCTATCACCGCGTTTGGAAATTTTATGATCGGCCCGAAGCGTGGAGGTTTCAATCGCGAGAAGCGTATGGAAACAAAGGCCAGGGAAATCCTGCTATCGACGGACAGCAGCGGACGATGTGGATCTTTGAGCCGCATGTGGCTGAACAGGTATTCGAGGATTGGATCAGAGAAGCCGGAATCGAAGTGATTCGTGAGACGTTCCTGGATCGAGGTCCGAATGGAGTGGTAAAAGAGGGAAAACAAGTTCGAGCTATCAGGTCTCTCCAAGGAGATACCTACCGAGCACGCGTTTTTATCGACGCAACCTACGAAGGGGATCTCATGGCTTCCGCTGGAATCTCTTTTCGAGTCGGAAGGGAATCTAATGATCAATACGGTGAGCAATGGAATGGAAATCAAGTTGGCATACTCCATCACCGTCATCATTTCGGAGTCCTGAAACAAGGTATCAGTCCTTACAAAGTCCCCGGTGATCCGAAAAGCGGATTGCTACCTCACGTCGATGCCTCACCTCCAGGGGTTCGTGGAGAAGGTGACCACCGTGTGCAAGCCTATTGCTTTCGAATGTGCCTCACCGATCATACCGAAAACCGAGTACCTTTCCCTAAGCCGGAGGGATACAACGCGGAAGAATATGAATTGCTCAGGAGAATCCTCAATGCGGGGTGGCGCGAGGGTTTTCAGAAATTCGATCCGATTCCGAATAGAAAAACGGATACCAACAATCACGGACCTTTTAGTACCGACTATATCGGTCAGAACTACGACTATCCGAATGCTTCCTACGAACGTCGACGCGAGATTCTCGAAAAGCATCGTCGCTACCAACAGGGTTTAATGTATTTCTTAGCTAACGATTCAGGAATCCCAGCGGAAGTACGCGATGCATTTTCGAAATGGGGATTGGCAAGCGATGAGTTTGTCGACAACGGCCATTGGCCTCATCAACTCTACGTTCGCGAAGCTCGTCGAATGATCGGTAGTTTTGTAATGACCGAGCATGAGATATTGAAAAATCGTCCAGTCGTCGACTCCATTGGGATGGGATCGTATACGATCGACTCTCACAACGTTCGAAGATATGTAACCCAGGATGGCTTCGTACAGAATGAGGGGGATATCGGCGTTTCTACGCGCGGGCCGTATTCCATATCGATGCGATCGATACTACCTAAGGACTCGGAAGTCACCAACGTGATTGTTCCAGTCTGTCTCTCCTGTACCCATATCGCATTTGGATCGATTCGAATGGAACCCGTCTTCATGATTCTCGGTGAGTCTGCATCATCCATCGCATCGTTGGCCATTAGGAATTCGAGTCCAGTGCAGTCCGTTTCCTATGCCGATGTACGAAAGATTTTAGATGCCAATGGACAGGTTCTACAGTTGGTGTCCTCCCCGGATCAAGTGTCCTCGGATTCGATCCGTGGAATCATCGTAGACAATGAGATCGCTACCCTTCGTGGAAACTGGACACCGAGTACAGCCACGAAACCCTACTGGGGCAGTAACTATCTTCATGACAACAACGACAAGTCATCCAAAAGCGAAGCTGTGTTTGAAACCCAGCAGCCACTTCAAGGTCGATACAAAGTCTGGATGTCCTATTGCCCTGCCAGCAATCGTACGAGATCCCTAAATGTGACGATTCATCATCAAAACGGATCCTCCGTACTCTCAGTCGATCAAACACAAACTCCGAGCCACAAGCCATGGAAGGAATTGGGGACATTCACTTGGGATGGAACCCCAGGTCGAGTCGTCATCACAAATGCTCAAACAGATGGGCATGTGGTCGTCGATGCGTTTCGATGGGAAAAAACGGATCCCTGATTGCGAGAAATGAAGACCCTATTTGACGATTCCTATAAGCCTGCGTTCAAGTCTGTTCGTGGGAATTCGTGTCAACGTATCGCTGAGAGAAGATTGCAATTACGAAAGGGAGGGAGATGAAGACTCGCAGGAAGTTCCTTAAGAACCTCGTCGTTTCATCCACACTTGCAAACGGTTTTTTGAAACAACGCGGCGATTTGCAAGCTTCCGAGATGTTAGACCAAGCAGCACTGCGGAGGCGGATTGAATCGATTGCTGCATCCCCTATTCTCGATTTGGGCTTCCAAAAAGAACCCATCACGATTGCGTCCATTGAATTGCTTCGAAATAACAATATCTACCTGCTGAGAACTCGTTCCAATCAGGGTGTAGAGGTTGTCACGGTTCCACACCAAGCAAAAATCGCAACGCTCTATCCTCTATTGATCAAGAGCGTGATCCCTGCATTCATCGGAAAAGATGCTAGGGAACTGGAAGAACTAATGTGGGAAGCATATCGATATGCTGATAACTACAAGCTACAAGGTTTGGCTTTGTGGGTTTGCATGGCAGCTGTCGAAATGGGATTGCTCGAGCTGATCTGCAAGACGGCTAACAAACCAATTGCATCCCTTTTCGGGATGAGACAACGGGACAAGGTTGCGGTTTACTTCGCGAGCGGAAAACGAGGTAATCGACCAGAAGAAGAGATTGAGTATTTACAAAGTTTGGTCCAAGACTCTGGTGCGAAAGCGATCAAATTCCGATTGGGTGGTCGAATGAGTCGAGATGTCGATTCTCTCCCTGGACGAAGCGAAACCTTGATTGCATTGGCTAGGAAGGTACTCGGACCCAGCATGACACTCTACGCTGACTCGAACAGTTCCTACTCTCCAAACGAAGCGATCCGAATCGGACGCATGATGGAATCGGAAGGTTATGGTTTCTTTGAGGAACCATGTGAATTCGATGATCTTTGGGGGACAAAAGAGGTCGCCGACTCGTTAACTATGCCGGTAGCAGGAGGAGAACAAGAGTATTCATTACATCGTTGGATGTGGACCATTCTCCATCGGGGCGTCGATATTGTTCAACCAGATCTACACTACGGAGGTGGTTTTATCCGAGCCGTGAAAGTCGCGAGAATGGCACAAGCGGCAGGAATGACCGTCGTTCCGCACATGTCCGGTGGAGGGCTCGGATATCTAGAAGTCGTTCACTTTGCATCCTTCGTTCCAAATGCAGGACCGTTTATGGAGTTCAAAGGTCGAACGAATATTCCCGTCGAATGCCAAACCTCGAGCCTGGTCGCAAAAGACGGGGGCGTTCAATGTCCATCAGGGATTGGGTTTGGCGTGACGATACCGAGCGAATTCGTCGCCAAGTGTAGCATCGTGCGATAACGATCGAGTCAACCGGTCGGCAACTCGAGCAATCTGGCCAATCGATGAAAGTCACATCCCGTTTGTATGAACCGAACCTTGGTCACTAAAGTCGTAGGATCAACGAGATTTTCGAAGGGCACGAACGTTACATTGAACTGACCGCCTACCGATACCATAACACCATTTAACTTTTCCTCGACCAAGGCGCGAAAAGCACCCGTACCGATTTGAGAACCCAGCATCACGTCAAATGCTGTGGGTACACAACAGCGGGATTCGTACCCCGATTGAATACCGTTGATCTTACGACTCTTACCTGTCCTCGATTTATATCGTTCGGCTAACATCGAGGCCATTTCTTTGCCAATAGCAATGCTGGAAATCGCAATATGTCCATGGTCATCCCTCGCGATTCCATCGAGATAAGCTTGCGGTAAGTATTCAGCCAACCCCTCAGCGATCACGATCACTCCGTAGTTGCGACCTAACTTCTCGCGAGCCTGCATCATCGAAACCATTTTGTCCAAGACCGCATCCAGATTCATCACAATACGCGTCTTCTCGATACCATCCTCCTGTTTCACGGTCTCCGTTGCTCGAAGTGGACCGGTGATATCCTCGACGCTGAGGACCATACAGGCATCCCCGGCAATAGCAGCTCCATAGGCAAGCCAACCTGCCGATCGGCCCATCGCTTCCACTAGAAAGTAAGCTTGTCCCGCAGATGCATCTCGGTTGAGGTTCCTTATTTCACCCGCTAGGACTTCGGCGGCACTGAAGTACCCGAAAGTGAAATCGATACCTGAGTAATCATTGTCGATCGTCTTGGGTAAATGAACGACAGGCATACGTACGTTCTCGGGTGGCAACGTATCCTGGTAAAGCTTCATCTTGTTTGCTGTTTTTAAGGTGTCGTCCCCTCCGATACTGATGAGAGCATCGACACCGAGGGATCGCAATGCTTGGTAGGCTCTCCCGAGTGCAGCAGATCGTTCAGGATCGACCAAATGCTCAGGACTTGAAACCGATTTGCCAGGATTCGACCGGGCAGTTCCGATCATGATCCCAGGTTCGGTTCTGGAAAACTCGAGCCTCTCGTGCGTGATCTTGATGTAGTGCCGACCTTCCATCAGAGGCGACTTCGGGTCGAAATCGATAAGGTTAGAATAGCCATGTTTGATTCCTATCACCTCGATGCCAGCATTCAGAAATGTGAATGCGGCAGCTGAAATGACAGCATTGGCTGCGGGAGCTGGTCCACCTGCAAACAAAATGGCCACACGACGAATAGAAGTCATTTCGATAAGCGTTCTTAATAAAGGCTTGTCCGAATAAGTAATAACGCGAGGATTGTACCTGTATATTCCCGAATGTCCAACATGATGGAGGTCTGCAAAGAGTGGGCGGTTTCTGACTGTTGTTCGTGATGTAGTGGTGATGTCTGTGCTAGCTGTGCGCGAACGCCCATGATGATTGGATGCGTCGTACTAAATCTACCGATGGTAACGAGGATTCGGCGTGTTGGCTTTGCGCCGTGTAGGCCTTTGGAGACCGGGAATGGCGATTCGCAGGACCAGGGATTGGAGGAATCGTAGACGAACCGTTTGGAAGCATAGCCATGCTTTCATCCTGGTATGTTTTGCGTTTCCCGCAACGCTTTTATCCCAGGAGGATGATGGGCAATTACCCGCGTCTCCTTGGTCTCGGCAATCGCGAACGCCTCGTGTCGATATGTCCGAGGATTCGACTTTAGACTCGGGAATGGGTAGGCGCGTTCGTAATGAACTGGAGGGTGAGCCATCGAGTGAGAGTCGACCTGCGACATTAATCTGGGGGCAGATTCAACCGGCAACGATTCATGGCAAAAATGGTGGTGGACGTATCAGCCAACCCGCAGCAAAACCGACAAAGTGGAGCGAGGTCGTTCCTCCGAAGAGTCAATCCTTGGAGTTGGTATCACCTGAAGGTCACGCGATAGAGCAGGTTCCGGACATTTCGAAGCTCGATCGAGCAAGTTTGGTTCCACAAACACAGCAATTGACCACGAGGTCTGTCTCGAGTCCTTCCTCGAGAGGGAAGGCCGTAACTCTACCTAGCAGCACGAGCCAAGTCACAATCCATCCAATACAAGAAACAGCCGCTCAGCCTGTCGAGTTCGATGTCCGTAGGACGCGATCGGAGTCATACGAAATTGCCAGGTCGCCACGACAATCATCGCTGGACTCGCTTCAGCGCCCGCTTAGTGTCGCAAATTCGACGGCTAAAGTCTCTCTGCTGAGTCCAGTCCCAGATAGCAATATCGAAAAGCGAAGGTTAGCTCACAGAGTCAGTCAAGACATCCTCGCATCGGAAACAGCGTCATCCTTTCGCCCGCCTGTAGCTTTGGAACGTCCTGCAGGATGGCAATCCGTCGAGAGTGAGCTTCGCTCACATTTGGAACAGTGTGACCGATTGCTTCGTCGAGGAGCGGTTCACAGCGCACGCGCGGAAGTGGTATCAGGTCTTCGGAGGCTCTTCCGAACGATGGATGCCTACCGAGGCGAGCTTTTCAGCGAGCCGTCTTTTGATTTGTTTTTGACCGCATTCCGCGAAGAGGCGGACTTTCATGCTCATCAGGGTATCCGATCGATCGACACGTTGGTGGACACCCACTCGACTCCTGCTCTGAAGCGGAGACCTTTAGAGAATGTCTCGCCCGAGATTGCATCGCAACATTATCGGGGTTTCGCGCGGGATCAACTATTGATTGCTGCAGATGGACACCCCTGGGTAGCGGACTTGTTGTATGCTTATGGGAAAACACTCGAAAAGGAAGCAGAATCCGATCTGGATTCGTCTTTACGTCTAAGAGCCCAAGCGGTCATTTGCTATCAAGCGGCGGTGAAAATCAAACCGAACCAGAGCGATGCCTCCAATCAGCTCGGTTATGCACTGATCCATCTCGATCGACTCGAGGAAGCCTACGAGGCTTTACAAATATCGATTCAATCGAATCCGAGTTCAAAAGCCTGGAGTAATCTCGCAGAGGTTTTCCGGCGCTATGGAGAGAGCGATAAAGCTGAGTATGCAGTAAGAGAAGCCCGCATGCTGCAACCCACGACGAGCCAATCCTTTTCGGAGGAGAATCCGGAAGTCACTCCATTGGATCCGTCGACCTTTGCAAAGTACAGCCCGATTCAAAACTTGGGAGCACCAGTCGCAACTGCTTCTGCAGCACCGAGCGGTCCAAAACCAGCAGTCTCGCAAACTCCATCCGGAAGCTTTTTCTCTAAGGTGTTTAGCTCATCGAAAATTCGATAAGAGTGGTCGCAATGAATTGTATGAGCAAAAGTATTATACCCGTGGCCTGTCTAGTGCTATGCCTCGTAGATTGGACCATCGCGCAGACGCCGTTCGCAGCGACGGATCGATCGAGTGGGTATGAGCAAGCTACCGAACCTGGCTGGCAAGATACAGGTTTTGGAATACAAGACTCGTGCGGATGTGGCGGGAATTCAGGTTGCCTAGTTTGCGCAGGAATGGGAAAAATCCCGAAGCCCGTCCGCATGTCTCCTCCATCCCAACCGACAGGCGTCACAGCGGGGGCTTGTGGACCTTGTATCCAAGGGATTGACTGCGCAAAGGGACCACCTGGTGAAAAAAGATGGTGCCATTCCACCCATGTCGATTTTGATCCTTTGTGGCACGGCGAATATATAGGTCCTGTGCGATTGCCATCGCTTTTGGAATATCGCCTGCGAGTGAACGACGAAATCACCTTTACCTACATACCGAATCGGGAACGTTCTACCGAAGACTATCGTTTAATGGTAGGGGACACGATCGGTATCAGCTCGGTCGCCGATCCCGATGTCAAACGGGACAAGGTTCAGGTTCAGCCCGATGGTCGTATCTATCTGCCCATACTAGATGCACCGATCGAAGCGTCCGGTAAAACCGTTTCGCAATTGCGTCGCGAATTGGAGGGTGCCTATAAAAAGTATCTGATTAGCCCGGCTATCAACGTGGAACCTGCCAGTATGAACACCGCGCTCGCGGATCTTCTCGACTCGGTCAACGGACCTTTCGCGGCAGGGGGACGCACCTTTGTCACGACGGTGAATCCGGATGGACGCATTCAATTGCCTTTGCTTGGGAGCGTCAACATTCTGGGGATGTCGATCGACGAGATCAAACGGGAGATCAATCTACGCTATCGAGATCGAATTACTGGTATTCAGGTGGAGCCACGCTTGACGCGGATGGCGCCTCACTTTTTCTTTGTATTTGGTAGGGTGGCGCAACCAGGTCGATTTGAAATGCTCGGACCCACGACAGTGACAGCAGGGTTAGCACAGGCGGGTGGGATTAGTTTTGGCGGGAACGCACGGCAGGTCGTCGTTTTCCGACGCGCGGAAGACTGGCGACTGATCTCGACGATGCTGGATTTGCGAGGAGGCCATTTGGGGAAACGTCCCAATCCTTCGGATGAGATATGGTTGAGGGATTCGGATCTTTTGATCGTCCCAGACACGCCCATCGTTCGCGCCAATGACGCTGCCAGGTTGATCTTTACGGATGGTGTCTATCGCATCCTCCCATTCTCGATACAACGACAGTAAATCCAGCTGGATATCCAAGGTTTTGGGAATCGCGTACATTGACTATTCCCTGAGAAAGATGCCGTTGTTTTTGCCAAAAGAGACGATTACACATGAGTCATTACCTCGTCGAAAAAGTAGAGAACCGTCAACAGCGACGGCAGTTCATGGATCTCATTTGGCGGCTCTATGAGGGAGATCCTAATTGGATTCCACCGATTCGTATCAATCAGGAAGAACTGGTCGGATTTAGGAAGCATCCCTTTTATGAAAACGCCCAGTGCTGCCCTTTTATCGCAAAAAAGGATGGGGAAGTTGTCGGACGAATCGTTGGGATCATCAACCATGGACACAACAAACGCTATCAGGAAAAGCGCGGCTTCTTCGGTTTTTTCGACTGTATTGAAGACCAAGAAGTTGCGAATAGTCTTTTCCGAGCAGCCGCTAAATACCTGAAGAGCGAGGGAATGACTGACGTTCGAGGCCCTTGCAATCCTTCGTTGAATTATGAAATTGGAACGTTGGTTGAAGGATTTGATACGCCTCCTACCTTTATGATGACGTACAATTGGCCCTACTACGATAAGCTCATCCAGGGTTTTGGATTTGCGAAGACCCAGGATCTTTATGCCTTCGAAGGCCATATCGATATGCTGGACACCATCGATCCGAAATTGAAATTCGTGATCGATGAAGTCAAGCGAAGGTTCAACGTCACCTTGCGACCGGCTAGTCGCAAGAAGTTTGGCGATGAAGTAGCCCTGTTTTTAAACATTTACAATCAAGCGCTTCAAGCAACCTGGGGATTCGTACCGCTGACGGACTCTGAGTGCCGCGCGATAGGCTTCTCCTTGAAGTTTTTGATCGATCCTGCGGTAACGTCGATTATAGAAGTCGATGGACAGCCGGTAGGTGTAGGTCTCGGTCTACCGGACTACAACCCTCTCATAAAGAAAATCAACGGGCGATTGTTCCCCTTCGGCTTCTTGACGCTGTTGTTCGGGCGTCGCAAGATTAAAAAAATAAGGGTGATGAGTACCAACGTCGTTCCCGAATACCAACGCTGGGGATTGGGGCTGGTTGCGTTGGAGCGTATGCTGCCCGACTGTCTGGCTATGGGAATTGAACAAGCCGAGTTTTCATGGGTGCTGGAGAGCAACCAGCTTTCAAGAGGATCCTTGGAGCGGGCTGGAACCAAAAGAACCAAGACCTACCGATTGTACGATCGATCGTTGGATGATATCGCCTAGGATATTGCGGTCTGTCTATGGAGAAAGCGAGTCGAAACAGAGTCAATCTGCCCTGTTCTGACGAGAGTGTTGCGGACAGGACGGTCGGTGAAGCTGGTGCCTGCCGAGCGGCCGAAGTGAGGGAATTTCTCCGAGGGTCGGTTTGGGAGGGATTCCTGCTTCTAGATAGCAAAAACACTGGAAACTACGCCCCAGACAGGATTTGTGGGCTATCTACAAAAGCATTACAATTCTCGGCAGAGGCCAGTGCATCCCTAAGATTCAGGAGATGCGGTTTCCCATTTATTTACTATTCGAGTCCCCCGGAGTTTCTCCTGTGCAAGTCAACGTCTCTGCTCGTCATGGTCACCTGAAGCAGGAAGACCAAGCCATCATCGTTGAGAAGGTGGAAAAGGTGCGGCGTTTATTTGATCGCATCAATGCGATCGAGGTAACCGTCGACCTGGAGCATTTGGACAAACCGAGCGTGGAAATCAACGTTTCGGCCGAGCACGCACCGGACTTTGTAGCTTCAGCACAGTCGCAGAGCATCCTTTCTGCGTTGGACTTGACGATCGGCAAGGTCGAGCAGCAAATTCGAAAACACAAGGAAAAGGTCACCGAACATAAGGCTACGGGAGTCAAGCACTCCGGTGGCGAGGCTGTTTAGTTGCGCTCCCAAGACGGGGAGTCCGTCCTAGGCATCTGCATAATCAAACATATTTCTATTCCGTATTCGACCCTTTTTATTCGGGAGATCCCTGAATGAAAAACGTCTGGAAGTTTTAAGGATTTTTTGGTCCATGAAGTTTTCCGCATTTATATCCCCCAAAGCCATCCGTGCGCAGCTGACCGCTACTTCGAAGGAAGGGGTCATTTCTGAGCTTGTCGACGCGTTGGTTGAAGCTGGGGAAATCAAGGAATCGGATCGTCCTGACATCATCAAGGCGATCATGAAACGAGAGGAGCTGGGGAGCACCGGTATCGGGCGTGGTGTCGCCGTTCCTCATACGAAACATGCGAGTGTTGAAAAGCTCGTTGGAACGGTTGGCGTTAGCGCAGCTGGACTGGATTTTGAATCTTTGGATGGACAGGACGCCTCCCTCTTCTTCCTGCTTGTATCACCACCCGACCGGCCTGGAGATCATCTGAGAGCTCTAGAGAACATTTCACGACAGTTGAGAGACGACACGTTCTGTCGCTTCCTCAGGCAAGCAGCGGGGGCGGAAGACATACTGCAGTTACTTGAAGAGGCTGATAGCAATCAGTTTGGTTCTTAACGTATGAGCTCTGCCATTCAGCATTGCATGGTCGTTGTACGCAATCCTGAGGGGCTGCATATGCGTCCTGCGGACAAGTTGGTGCGTACAGCCTCTTCCTTCCAATGCCAGATTGAGTTGGAGCGTGCAGGTCAAATCGCCGATTGCCGCAGCATCCTTAGCTTGTTAACCCTGGCAGCGACCGAAGGGTGTGAATTGATACTTCGCGCGCAGGGGCCAGATGCGGACGAAGCCATCACCGCGATCAGCCGGCTTTTTGAAAATCATTTTGAGGACGCTTCGGGATCGCCAGCTTCAATCGACACGACTCCAACCTATCCAGAAACAATGTAATCAGTAGCTCATGGCAAATTCACGGTCCCACCTTTTCAACCGAGATCTGCGGTATGCTTGAGCTGCAAGGAATCGCTGTCTCTCCAGGTGTTGCAATCGGTCGAGCGTTAGTTTTTGACCGGGAAGGTTATCGCATCATGCGGTGCCTAGTGCCGGTCGGGGAGGACGAATCCGAATGGCAGCGTTTGGTCAGCGCTGTCAAACAATCCAAGTCAAAGCTCGAGTCGACCCAGCAGAATACCTCGGCGGCTCTGGGAGAGCATCTCGGCGGAATCTTCTCTGCACAGCAGCAGATCTTGCTGGATCCGCATCTGCAGTCAGAACTCGAAAACCTGATTCGAAGAAAGGCCTATTCAGCCGAGTACGCCGTCAGCGAGGTTTTCACCCGATACGCGGCTGCTTTCCGAAAGTCTCCTAGCAGTTTTTTGGCGGAGAGGGCTAACGATATAAGGGATGTTGAGCGATTGCTGCTCGAGTGTTTGACCGGCCAGCCTATGGCTACGTTGACTCAACTACCTCACGAGGCCATCGTCGTCAGTCACGATCTCACGCCCGGTGAAACGGCTGCTTTCGATCGTGAAAAAGTTTTGGGGATTTGCACGGAGGCAGGTGGCCCAGGTGGACACACTGCGATCGTAGCGAGGGGCATGGAGATTCCTGCTGTCGTTGGAGTAGGGAACTTCTTGCACAACATTCGCAGTGGAGATGAGGTCATCGTCGATGGACATCTGGGGAGAATTATTGTTTCCCCGGATGCGGAGACACGCGATTGGTATTTGCAACGAAGGTTGTTTCGACAATCGATTGCGACTCAACTCGAAGAGATTCGCGACTTGCCAGCGAGTACCAGCGATGGTGTTCGGATCGAACTGATGGCCAATTTAGAGTTTCCTCATGAGGCTGCAGCCTGTTTAGCCCGTGGGGCGGATGGTGTGGGACTCTATCGGACAGAATTCCTTTACCTAGGTCATACCCATGAGCCTAGCGAAGAGGAACACTATCAAGCCTACGCACAAGTTGTTCGCGACATGCACAATCGTCCTGTGGTTATCCGTACCCTCGACCTGGGGGCTGATAAAATGGGTATTACGCGACTTGAAGATCCGGAAAACAATCCTTTTCTGGGACTACGAAGCGTGCGTCTGAGCCTTCGAAATCCGGCCCTGTTTCGAGTTCAGCTGCGGGCGATTCTTCGAGCGGCTTGCCTGGGGGACGTTCGTGTGATGTTTCCAATGATCACGACACTTGATGAACTTCGAAGTGCACGCTTCTTGTTGCGATCAGTGTCCGAAGATCTTATGGCGGAACGGAACTACATTCCCTGTGCGGTACAGGTTGGGATGATGGTCGAAGTTCCTGCGGCCGTACTGATGCTCGATCGATTCATCGAAGAGATTGATTTTGTCAGCATCGGTACCAACGACTTGACGCAATACACGCTCGCCGTGGATCGGAGCAATGATGCTGTTGCTGATCTCTATCAAGCGTGCGATCCTGCCGTTCTGAGATTGATTCAAAGAACGCAGCAAATAGCATCCCAAAACCACAAGTCCACCAGTGTTTGCGGTGAGATGAGCAATAACCCTGCTTATGCACTGCTGCTGGTTGGCATGGGGATACGTACGTTGAGCATTGCTCCCGCTGCGATTCCCATCCTCAAGAAAGCAATTCGCTCCGTGACAAGCGGTCAGTGCGAAGCAATGGCCTGGCGGGCATTGCGATTGTCAACCGCGCGAGAAGTAGATGCCTTCTTAATGAATCAACTTGCAGGACTCGTACCCGAAATCGTTTTGCAAGCGTGATCATAACATTCGTGAATGAACCAATTCGTCCAAACTAACCAAGCAATCAAAAGAAAAATATCGTTCAGACAATCGCCAGAGACAGCTACCTAAATCTGTCGTCTCGAACGCAACGGAAAGGAACCAAAAGATCTATGAAAAAGGAAATGCTGATCAATGTCTCACAAACCGAGGAATGCCGCATCGCTCTGTTGGAGGATGGAGTTCTCGAAGAGCTTTACACGGAACGAACCAGCCAAAATAATTGGGTCGGGAACATCTACAAAGGGAAGATAGTCAATATCGAACCGAGTATTCAGGCTGCTTTCGTCGACTTCGGCGTCGGGCGAAACGGATTTCTCCACATCAGCGATATCGAGCCGCAATACTTCCGTCAGGCTGGCTACGATCCTGAAGAGATCATGGATAGCAGCTATCCGGGTGTTGACGATGACGAAGAAGATAGTTCCAGCGATGATAGCGACGGAAAGAGACACGGACGAGGGCAACGCCCCCGCGGTGGGAAACTCCGAAGCGGCCGGCCGAGATTCAAACCTCCCATCCAAGAGATCTTCAAGCGAGGGGATGAAGTACTGGTTCAGGTGATCAAAGAGGGAATCGGTACAAAGGGCCCAACACTTTCGACGTACATCAGTATTCCAGGCCGATATCTGGTCCTGATGCCCGCATTGGGACGGGTTGGTGTCAGCCGGAAAATCGAAGACGAAGACGAACGGCGGAAGCTCCGCAGTATGATGCTGGAATTGCAGCTTCCCAAAGGCGTAGGGTTTATCGTTCGAACAGCCGGTCAGGACCGAACACGCAAGGAACTCTCTCGTGACGTCGCCTACCTGCTACGACTTTGGAAAGTCATTGTGAAACGGGTCAAAAACCAGCCGGCTCCCTGCGATGTCTATGAAGAAAGCGACATCATGATTCGCACGATTCGCGACACCTTCACAGATGACATCGATTCCATCGTTGTCGACGAGGAAGCAGCTTTCAAGAGAGCTCAGGAATTTCTGGAGTTGGTCATGCCGCGTTTCGCAGACCGTCTCCATAGGTACGATCGAAAAGAACCCCTTTTCCACCAATACAAATTAGAGCAGGAAATCGCGAGAATCCACCAGCGAATCGTTCCTCTGAAAGGAGGAGGGTCTATCGTCATCGATCAGACCGAAGCCCTCGTTGCGGTGGATGTTAATAGCGGCAGTTTCCGTGGCGGTGAGGAAAATGCAGAGGAGAACGCATTCCACGTCAATGTGTCCGCAGCCAAAGAGATCGCGCGACAACTCAGATTGCGCGACCTCGGTGGGGTCATCGTCAATGACTTCATCGATATGAGGAAAGAGAGTCATCGCCGCAAGGTTGAAAAAACGCTCCGCGATGCGATGAAACGAGACCGTGCACGTACGAAAATCCTCAGGACGAGTCCTTTCGGGTTGGTCGAAATGACCCGTCAACGTATTCGACCTAGCTTTAAGAGAAGCGTCTACGAAGATTGTCCTTGCTGCAAAGGTCGGTCACTCGTAAAAACAGCGGAAAGTATGTCGATCGAGGTAACTCGATTGATCATGATGGCCTGCCAAATGCCAAACGCATCCCGAGTGACGGTCAAGGTAAATGAGAATGTTGCTGCCTATCTCAACAATAAAAAACGGCGAGATATCATTCAACTTGAAGAGGCAACGGGCGTGATGATCCTGATCCTCGGAAGCGATACTCTCTTCCCAGAGCATCTCGATTTGGAATGTCGTGACAAGGATGCTAATCTCATTCCTCTCGCGTTTTTGAACGAGCGAAATTAGACAGGTCATCGAGCGATTGCGCAGCTAGACTCACCTCCTGTTCGATTCGATCAACGGACGGAGGTGACGATGAATACGAGCTCGCAAAATGGAATCATTCCGCAGTTTGCGACTTCAGATCGACGCTAGAGAACAACCGCAATCCAAATCAGGGGCGGTTCGTCCAAGGTGCCAACAGGACCCGCAGGTCTCCAATCTGGGCTCTCCAATCGGATATCGAACAGGACGTTCGATTGTTCATGGCGAAACCCCGCTTCCGAAAAGGACTCGCTCTGCAGACAATGAACGTCGAGGGAAACCTACGTCTACTTTTCCTAGATAGACTGCCTGCAGCAGAGTGTGGATTGGTGAATTGCATCGTCGGAAAAAGTAGGGGCGTACATGTCCAATGAAGAGGTGAATGTGTTTCGAACCATAACGATCGATACGACCGGTCATGCAGCGTTGGTGGAGGGCACCAACTGGAGCGGAACATACCCCGAAGATGGACTGCTTTGGATCGATCTATGCAACCAAGATGGCAACTCCCTACAGGAACTCACGGAACGATTTCGGTTCCACCCGCTCACCGTCGAAGACTGCCTCCACTTCGATCAGCGACCCAAGCTCGAATCGTACGATGGCTATATGTTTTTGGTATTGCAGGGGTTTCAAGTGAACTGGGATGACCTTTGGGGATCCCAAGCACTGGAACTGCATATCTTCGTCGGACCTAACTATATCGTTACCGTGCATGAACAATCTATTCCGAGCATTGACACCCTATGGAATCGTGTACTTCATGATGGCAAGATTTCAGGCAACCGTCCGGATCAACTCTGTTACCTATTGGCGGATTCGCTGATCGATTCTTATTTTCCTATCATCGATGAACTGCATGTTCGTTTGGACGATCTCGAGGATCGAGTCTTAAGCCCGTCAGTCAAAGTCTCATTGGAAGACATATTGAGCTTTAAGCGACTTTTGATCGATCTTCGAAGAGTTTTATCACCACAACGCGATGTCTTAGCGCTGCTCGCGAAACGGGGGGATTCTCTCATATCCGATCGAGTCGCCATCTATTTCCGCGATGTTTATGATCATGCCATCCGACTTCATGAGTCTGTGGAGTCTGCCAGGGAACTGATCGGAAACGTGCGGGATGCCCACCTTTGGAATGCTTCGCAACGCACCAATGAAATCATGAAACGACTAACCATTCTTAGCGCAATTTTCCTACCGCTAACATTCATCACCGGATTCTTTGGGCAGAACTTCGAAGATTTACCATTTGCGAGCAGGCAATTGATGTATCTGATGATTTTTGCTTGTATCGCTACGCCCGTCGGGATGCTTATCTACTTCGCAAGAAACAAATGGTTTAGTTCGGAAGTGACCTGATTGCTATTATTCGCCTGGTTTCGTCGTCAGACCGAGCAAATGCTGATCGAACCAATCTCCCATCGCATCAAACATGCGCTTGTTTCCCACAGCATCAAAACCGTGGGCTGCACCTTCGATGACAACCAATTGGTTGGCTACTCCGGTTCCTTTCAGAGCATCTCTCATTTTCTCACTGTGCCACAAAGGGACTAGCTCATCCTTATCACCATGTACCATCAGAACTGGAGCATCATCTTTGGTGACTTGGAGTAGGGGGGAATAATCCACGCCTTTGGAAAGCTCGAACTTCAAGGCTGGAAATTTCTCGCGGAGTGGGTTCGAGGGTTCCATGTAAGGACGTAAATCCGTCGGTGGAAAAACCGCGACAACGGCCGCGATGCGCGGCGCGTCACCCGATCTATCATTTGACGTTGTCCCAAGCATCAATGACAAATGTCCACCTGCACTATATCCGAATACCCCTAATTTGTTCGGGTCCACTTGGAAAAGCTTCGCGTTCTCCACAATATGCCTATGGGCCAATCTTACATCGCTCACGATTTCAGGGATCAAATACCTAGGACTGCTTCCATGGCGGACGGCAAAAACTGTATAGCCTTTCTGGAGCATGGGAGCGACGAGTGGCATCATGCGTTCGGGAGGATTCCAGGAAGAGACCCATCCTCCGCTTACCATAAACATCAAGCCGATACCATTCGATTTCCCAACGGGCTCGAATCGATCCATGGTCATTGCCAAGCCATCTTTGTGTCCGTAGACAATGTCGGCCGAGACTTTGGGTTTCAGATCCTGCGAGACGGCGATCGAAAAACCTCCGATCGTTCCCAACAGGATGGCACCACAAAACCATGAAATCGTCCGCGATCTCTTCAGGGAAATCCAAAATTCCGACGAGGTAGAGGTCCCACGATTGGAAGAAGTCGAATTCCGTTCGACGAAAATCGGAGCGATTTCAACGGTAGCATCACTGGATTGATGTTTCATAGAAGACTCCAACAAATCAGAAGCTATTGTCCTGGAATCCAAAGCTTGCTCCCACCCGAAGCAGGACTCTCGGGCTCTGGGGACTGGTCTGGAGTCCAAAGGCCCGACGAACTCGCGCTGCTTGACGATACCGTAGGCTGAGCCGCCATCGGAGATGTCGCCGAAGTGGGCATGCCGGCTCGAGCACGCCGTTGTTGTTCCTGTAAAAGAGCCATCTGCATGAACTGAAGGAGCGCGGGGTCTTCAGGATTTTCACGCAGCGATTTCTCAAGATACATTCTGGCTTCGGAACCTCTTCCGAGAGAATTAAGGATCTCGACTCTCTCCAAAACTGCGTTGCCCATAGGAACACCTAGTTTCTTGGCGAGCTCGGCAATTCGGAAAAGTAGCTTTTCAGCTTCGTTGGGATCGGAAGACAACTGGGCTTTCAGATTGAGCTCTGTGTACTCCGCCGATTCCTTCAGGACATCTGGCCATTGCATCTGCTCGCTTCGTCGTACAAGATTTTCGGCGACGGAGGAAATCCCTCGTGTAAGCGAAGATTGCATCATTTGGATCAAGCTGTCTGGATCGATACTCTGCAAATCCGTCCAGAAATAGGCAGCACCCCCGACTTCGTCGAACACGTCCAGGGACGAGGACAGGCAAGGACGCGTTACCTGCAACTGATGGTGCAAATCCGTAAATCGATCCTGACTGAGGTTTGAGGAACCAGATCCCTGCCAATGCAATAGAAGTGCTAGTAGAGGCAGTTTGTGTTTGGTATCACCTGCTACTTCGCGTGGCGAGTTTCCACCTAGGCATTCCTGTGGGTAATCAAGAAATCCGTCCAGCACCAGCTGTCGCGTAGCGTCTCGAAACGCGGCAGCTCGTTCCGGCGCTACCTGTTTCTTGACCAAAATGGAGGAGGTCACCTGGGAAAGATAGGATGTCGGCAGACGTTCGATCAATTCACGGGTAAGTCCAGGCAAACCGAGATCCTTTTTAATGGTCTCGAGAATCAGTCGCCGCCGGCCCGTCGGGGGTTCTAATGTGATCAATCTTGCAGGCTTGTCGGTTTGTCGACCGTAATAGGCCAACCAAGATCCCGGGCGACTTGCTTCCAATTCCTCAAATTGCTCGCGCAGCACTGGCTCGATAGTCACATAGCAGGCTTTCGGAGGTACTTCCTCCTGCAAAAACGCGTTAAGCAGATCCTTGAGCTGATCGGTTGGAATGGGTACCAGCTGCTTATGGTTGGCTAACTTTTCCTCGAAATTGGAATCGTCGATGGTGTACTGACATAACTCCTCATGGAGCCCCACACCAGCCGCACGAGGAGACAACTCCATACTCAACGCTTGATAGTAGATCCGCTTCGGCTCGGACAAGGTCTCGTTTGCGGATAATTTTTTGCAAGTCGCACCTGCGCTGTCGGCGTCCGAGAGCATCAACTGGCAGTAGAGCAGATGCTGCAAAATTGGAGGTTGCTGCCCGAATTCCCGTAGCATGGATTCGAGTTTCGTCTTGGCGGCGCTGATTCGGTAGGAGGTGATCAAGGCGATCGCTTCGGCAATTCGCTCTTCGAATGCGGTACCCTCGGCTGATCCTGCTGCCGGCAACGATTCGCGGGATAAGATATTGACATTGGCTTGAGAAGCGATGGAACTATGGGCCTGAAAGCCATACTTCGCAATCTCATCACCCATATCCATCAACATCTCTGCGTGCAGGAGCGCCGATAACGTCAGGCCTCTCTGAGCCATCGTCTCCAGAAGATTCAAAGCTACCGTGACGGTCATCGGCGGAAGATTCTCACCTGCATCACCGAGAGCTTGCAAAAGTAGAGTGGCTCCCTCCTCGGTGTTACCTCGAATCACTGCGAGCAGGGATCGAAAAAGCTTTGCCAAAGGATTATCAGGCTGAAGACGAATGAATTTTGCGGACGTTTCCTCGAGCGAATCGAGTTCTCGCAACTGTAAAAGGAGCTCGCATTTCATAGCAAGCAACCAGGGTTCCGAGGGCATGGTCTTCAGATCGCTGTTGATTCGATCTAATGCTGCGACATTCTGTTCCCCGACGATCATTCGATGGATTTTCTCCATCTCTGCGAAATGCTGGTTACACTTACAGAATTTGATCTTCTTTCCGTTGCCGCAGGGGCAGTAGCTATACTGATCAAGGCTACTCATTGGCGATCCGTGGTTGCTGGACAAAACTTGAGGAAACCGCTCGACTGCGCGGTGTACATTTCCAAACCAAACAGTGTACCAGTTTTCTGCAAATGTGCCCATCAGTCGCTTTTCCCAAAAGAGACGGCGGAAAATGAAAATGTTGTCAGGTTCTCGTCGCGATACTCACCACGGATGAAATTAGTAGATAAGTCAGATCGCCGATTGACGGTAAATACCGAGTCGCTCGACGAGTGTCGTCATTTGGCCGAAATCATCGCGAGGTCGATCCAGACCCCGATGTGTATCGCGCTGGTTGGAACATTGGGGGCTGGCAAAACGCAATGGACCCGATATTTTGCGGCGGCTCTCGGGGCAAATCCAAAGGAGGTTTGTAGTCCCACATTCGTGCTTCTCCAGGAATACTCCAGCAAACCACCTATTTTTCACCTGGATGCTTATCGCGTCGGAGATGAGGAGGAAATGCTCGAGTTAGGAATCGAAGAACTTTTCGAAAGAGATGCTGTAACCATCATCGAGTGGGCCGATCGCTTTTTAAACGTACTCCCTCCTTCGTACTTGATGATCGAGATTGAAATGACTCCCTACGAATATTCTCGAACCGTCCATATCGCCGCCAAAGGAAATGGCGATGTGGTGCAGTGGAAAGGGATTGTCGCAGCCATCGAAGAACGATCTGGATAATTCCCTCTAGTATGGCGCGATGCTCATTTCACCCCACAACCAGTCGATCGACGAAACGGCGTTGAACTGCCTCATCCAGTTGAACCGAAAATCCAACCAACGATTCCCTGGTCCCCTTCCGTTGGCCTACCTAATCCCGCTCCGTTAGATTGAGGGAGCTGGTATCGGATTTGGTAGGAGCGCGGGATGCGTTCCTTTGGTAAAGCCACTCCCTACTGATGATCTAAGAATGTTGAGAAATCACTCGCTTCATTTCCGAGACAGCCTGCTGGAAACCGACGAGCACCGCTCGGCTAACAATACTGTGACCGATATTGAGTTCGATCATATTAGGAATGGATGCGACCGGAAGAACGTTTTGGTAAGTGAGACCATGACCGGCATGTAGACGCAGTCCTAGATCCGTTGCCAGTAATCCGGCTTCTGCAATACGATCCAATTCCTGCCGTTGTTCTGCTCCCTTCATGAGAGCATATTGGCCTGTGTGTAATTCGATAGCACCCACCCCAAGTTCTTTGGCCGCTTCAATTTGGCCTCGATCCGGATCAATAAACAGGCTTACATCGATCCCGTAATCGCCCAGCCTGAGAATAGCATCCTTGATCTGGTGATTTGCTCGTAGCAGATCGAGTCCACCTTCGGTCGTTACCTCCTCTCTCCGTTCTGGTACCAAAGTCGCTTGCTGCGGACGAGTGTCGCAACAGATACCAACAATCTCGGGTGCGCATGACAACTCGAAATTCAGTTTGATGT
Organism: Pirellula sp.; assembly: GCA_040396935.1. Lineage (GTDB taxonomy): Bacteria > Planctomycetota > Planctomycetia > Pirellulales > Pirellulaceae > JBKCUI01. Next base: position 194,138 of record JBBAXA010000002.1, on the reverse strand, counting down.
GTACGGTTTCCTTCAGGATTCGTATATCTCGATCTTGAATATGCCGTCGATCCTCCCGAAGATGCACTGTGATTGAATCCGCCCCCCCAAGCTCCGCCATAAACGCCGCAGCAACCGGGTCGGGTTCGTAGGTTCGTCGAGCTTGGCGAATGGTTGCGACATGGTCAATATTGACACCCAGTTCTACCATGTTGAAATTCGTCCAGTTGTAAAAGGTTCAGGCCGAGCAGGCTGGTATTGTTGCGGAAACCTATTTCGTTATACGGCCATTCCATTTCTTGGGAAGGAGGAGTCTATAACTCATGCGGTTATCCAAGGAGTTCTATCAACAAGATACAAGAAAAGTGGCCCGGAGACTTCTCGGCTGCAAGCTCGTTTCCGTAATCGATAACGATCGACGCGAAGGAATCATTGTCGAGACGGAAGCGTACCTTCACCGGAACGATCCCGCATGCCATGCGGCCAGGGGGATGACACGCCGCAATCGCGTTATGTTCAGTTCGCCTGGCACCCTCTATGTGTACACGATTCATACGCGATTTTGTATGAACGTCGTCACCGAGCCAGAAGGGGTCGGAGCGGCTGTTTTGATCCGGGCCCTGCAACCCGTCGCGGGAATCGAATCGATGGAGCAATGTCGCGGTAACTCCCCCCATTTGAATCGTCTCCCAAACCTGACCAACGGTCCTGGTAAACTGTGCCAAGCGCTGGGTATTGATCTTCAACACAATGGCGAGTCTCTGATCCTGGGCGAAAATCTGTGGATTGAGACGTGCGTCACCCCATCTCGATTCAAAATCTCTCAGTCCGGCCGAATTGGAATCTCGCAAGGAGTCGATTTGAAATATCGTTTCTTCGTCGATGGAAACGCATTCGTCAGCGGACCATCACGGTACCATCGCACTAAAAAGGGTAGCACTCTCTCCATCAAGAACGAGCCGTGAACCCGCCTTAAAACCTTTAGAATTGCTAGCATAGTCATGTCCCACAGGGCATGATTCATGGGAACTCGATGGAAACTTACTAAGTAAGTGGCGCAAACCGTGCGTTCCAAGTTGGGATTGAGGATGTAGAGCGTTTGGTTTAGCCGATGGAACTACGAAGTAGTTTTTACGATCTCAATTTTTTCCATCGTGTTCCGAAAAACAAAGTCAAAGCAAACGAGACGAGCATGGTTGCAACGTGCGACGGCGGCAACACTCGCTTTTAGTCTCCCCTCGAATCAGCCTGCCAAAGGAGATCTTTCCCTCGAATCGATAGCTCGCCTGGGTAGCCGACGCAGGACTGCCGATAGCTGGCTTAAAAGAGCCGCTCGGGCTGATTACCGTAAGAGTCTAGAAAACTTCGGAGGCCAACTGAGAGCGGATCCCCGTTGGCTATTCCAGATGCCATACGACGGTAAGCCTTACCAATTCGACGTATTAGTGGTGGGGTCGGGTTATGGTGCTGCGATTCTAGCCGCCCGCCTTAGTGCGAATATGTTGGCAGGAACCAGGATTGGACTACTGGAACGCGGAAGAGAATGGAAGCCAGGGGACTTTCCGGACACCTTGAAGGGGGTTACCGACCAATCGAGGCTGGAGTTGTTTGGGAGAAAGCAACGAGAACTGAGAAACCCGACAGGTTTATTTCAAGTCCTGCAATGCAAAGAAATTGCTGTTCTGTCGGGAAGCGGTCTGGGGGGCTCGTCGCTGATCAATGCCAACGTTGCTATTCGACCAGATCCGGAAGTGTTTCTGCAGACGCAATGGCCTGTCGCTTTGCGCGATATGGATTATCTACTGCCCTACTACGATCTTTGTTCCCGTGAATTGGGTATTCAGGTAGAGCCGAGCGATTGGACTACCAAGATGAAAGCTCAAAGGTTGGCTGTCGAAAAACTAGCGGATAACAACTTGCGATTTGAAGCCGCTGCACTCACCATTACAAGGAGCTTTCATGGACCTCAATTGCCGGTTCTCAATCATCACCAAATGCTCCAGCGTGATTGCATCGACTGTGGAGATTGCCTAACGGGATGTAATGTTGGCGCCAAAAATACGTTGGCTATGAATTATCTGCCGATGGCCAGGCGAAACAATACCATGATGTTCACGCAAACCGAAGTTAGGAAGATCGAAAAGCTCGGCGACCACTGGGTTGTTCACTTTATCTACTTTGATCGTCAAGAAGACGGGACCCATCAAGCGATCGAAGGTAGCGTCACTTGCCGTCTTCTCATCCTCGGAGCTGGGAGTATCGGCAGTTCTGAAATCCTGATGAGATCGGAATCTAAATGCCTTGAGTTCTCTCGGCAATTGGGCTGCAATTGGACGGGCAATGGTGACGCCTTGGGATTCATTCGCAAAACAAATTGCCCGACGAACATAGCTGGAACGAGCGCTTACTCAAATGACGGTCTGCGGGTTGGCCCTACCATTCAGACAAATATTTTAACACCCCGCTTGCCCAATCTGCATGATCGCACGTTAGTACAAGAAGGGGTTGCTGCCCGAGCTTATGTCAATTCGCTCGCCTTCCTCATGCAAGACTTTGATCTTGACCAGACGCAGGTTCTGCTTGGTATGGGGCATGACCGACAGGAAGGAAAGCTAATTCTCGAAGAGAGCGGAAACGCTTATGTTTCCTGGCCCGGTCTGTTGGATAGCGATTATAGGCGATTGATTCGCAAGCAATTCGCAAGGATTGCGCATGGCCACGGAGGCGATTACAAATTTCTACGTATTTTCGGCGATAAAATGATCTCGGTTCATCCGCTCGGAGGTTGTGGGATGAGTGACGATCCGCGCAGTGGTGTAGTCAACCATAGGGGACAGGTATACGATACCCGCGCGGGAGGAGATGTCGATGATCGAACGGGAGAATGGAGGGTTCACGAAGGGTTGTATGTTTGTGATGGTGCTGCGTTACCGACAGCTATCGCCTGCAATCCGTTCTTAACCATTTCAGCCCTTGCAGAACGCACCGCTCAGCTACTGACTCTTGAGGCAAAATATGCAGACCTTTTTCGTATGGATGCTGGGATCGCTAGAGAGTGATTACCCTAGATACTTATGAGTTCTGCATCCTGCTTACCCTAGTCAGTTTAAACACAGCTTATGGAAATTCTCTGACAGGTCTCACTGGGATTCTCATGCGAACTGACGGGCTCTTTTTGAGTCGAAATAATTTGACTCTGCCAGAGTAGAGGGGCTCGGAGAGTACACTCCGGTCTAGGGGATAACGAAGGCGACCCATCCGGCCATAGTTCGACATAAAAACGGATAATCAGGTCACATTAGCAGTGGCTAATTCCTCACCAACGTTCTGATTGCGAGTACTAGCTCTGAGCAGTCTTCTATGTACTTTGTGAAGACTAACGCCCTAGTCTACGATTTCGACAGATAGAATCTCGACGGACTCCGCGGGTACATCTCGGTGTCCAGAGACCGAAGTCGTTTTTACTTTTCCAATTGCATCAACGACGTCTGTTCCCGAAGTGACTCGACCAAAAACGCAGTATCCAACACCATCTTGAGACGACTTGCGGTCGAGAAAAAAGTTATCTTTGGTGTTGATAAAAAACTGCGATGTGGCACTATCGGGAACGCTCGTTCTGGCCATCGCAATGGAATACTTGAGATTGCTCAAACCATTGGAAGATTCGTTCTTGATCGAGGCCTTTGTTTTCTTCTGATTCATCGCTGGGGTAAAACCTCCCCCCTGAATCATGAAATCCGGGATCACTCGGTGAAAAATCGTTCCGTTGTAATGACCTTCGCGTGCGTATGTTAGAAAATTCTCAACCGTGATCGGTGCTGCTTCGGAATCCAGCTCGAGGGTGATGTCTCCTTGATTCGTCTTGAGTACGACTGGCATTTGGTTCCCCTTCGACTGTTGATGATGCATGCTAATTGGCTTGAAGTCGGACGCAAAAGCTCGTAACGCCCGATCGGAATGAGTAGGATACCAATCCGGGTGCAATTGGCCAGTCGAACTGTTGCTGTTCGGCATGCCCTTTCTCAAGAGATTTGACTATGCGATTCCTTCTAAATCTATCGATTGTTTCCCTGTGGCTCCTCGTTCTGAACCCTCAGGTTTATGCTCAGACAGGAGAATCTTTCAAGGGACGCCCCTTGTCCGTCGCGGAATCGAGCGGCTATTTGAGAACAGCGACTAGTCAACAGGTTTTCGAATATATGGAAAGCCTCGGCGATCTGAGTTCGAGGGCAACGCTGACATCGATCGGGACAAGCCTCGAGGGGCGTTCCATTCACGCGATGGTTTTGGCCAAAGAAGGTACCAATCCACTTCCTCTTGATAAGAGCGATTCTCGAATCACGATTTTGATTCTCGGAGGAATTCATAGCGGTGAGTGCGATAGCAAGGAAGCGATTTTGATGCTGGCCAGGAATTTGCTTTTCGAGCCTGAAAAGCTAGAAAGGTATCTCGAACATTGTGTCCTCGTTTTTGTGCCCAATTTCAACACCGATGGAAATGAACGAGTTGGGGTGATGCATCGCCCTGGACAATCCGGACCCGACGGTGGAATGGGAATACGCGAAAATGCAAGCGGAGCTGATTTGAACCGCGACTTTGTAAAGCTCGATACACTCGAAGTACGCTCTTTAGTACGGGCTATCGATGTTTGGGATGTCGACGTGCTGCTCGACGCGCACACGACCAACGGTTCGCTCCATCAATACGATTTAACGTATGACATTCCTCACAATCCGGCAGCAAACCCATCGATGGTGAAGTGGCTTCGTATGGAGTTCCTACCGAAGGTGTCTGCTGACTTGTTGCAGGTGGGTCTGCCGACCTTCTATTACGGAAACTTTTCAGCCGATCATTCGCGATGGGAATCGTTTGGACACGAACCTCGATACAGCACGGAGTACATGGGATTGCGAGGCAAGATGGGAATACTCGTGGAGTCCTATTCCTACGCGTCCTATCAGCGGCGCATCGAGGCTACCATGCTGTTTATCGATGCCTGCTTGAAGCAGCTTGCTCAACAAGCGACAACGGTCCGAAATGTGATCCGGGATAATCCGGTAACTCCAAAGAGAGTCCCGATACAGGCGCGAATCATCGGCGACGAGAAAAAGTATTCGGTGAACGCTTATGGTTGGAAAGAAAACGGTCCGCCGCCAGCCAGAAGCCCCCAAACTCCCGATTCCCAACCAAGTGAGGAGACTCGAAAATCGCAGGATCGGGGCAGCAAGTACCCGACACCTCGCGATCGCAATCGCTTAGACGATATGGTGAAGCGATCTTTTGAAGTGGAGCTTTGGAACGTAGGTCAAGCGGAAAAGCTAATAGTCGCACCTAAGTTTTACTTCATTCCATTTGAAAACGCCTGGGCGGCCAGTCGACTTCGGATGCATGGGGTGGAACTGATAGAGTTGGGTGCGCCATCGGACGATACATCTAGTATCTCAGCGACGTGTTATCGTGTTCAGTCGATCAAAGATCTACCTGAATTCCAGGGGCGACGGCCGCGGAAATTCGACGTGGTCGAGGAGCAGACTACCTGGAAGCCAACCGCCGGTTGGGTCGTTTCCACGGCTCAGCCACTCGGCGTACTAGCAGCCTACTTGTTAGAACCCCACGCCGATGAGTCACTCGCGTTTTGGAATTTTTTTGAACCGGATATCAAGGTAGATCAACTCTATCCCGTGATAAAACTTGATTCACTTCCATCCAATCTTCCGAGACGCACTCTTTCACGACTGGCCTTGCAAGAGGTAACTACAAAGGACATGGCAAAGGAGCGACTTAGTCTCGAGCGACTTTTGCAACCCTCGATGCGAACATCTTTCTCCTCTCCTCCTGTCGCTTTTCCCCGCTGGCTACCCGATCGTCCTGAGTATCTGACGCAAATCGATAATCGATGGTACAGCGTCGATTGCGAAACAGGTTCGAGAAAGCCTTTCGATAAGATGGCTAAGCTGGCTGATGCTTTGTCTAAATTGGAAGCTTTTACCGAGGCGCAATCCGCAAGTACGTTTCGAGGGTCCCCCCAAGTCTTCGATGCAGACTTCAGCAATGCGTTGATCGAACATCAAGAAGAGTTGTTTCTCTACCGAAGCCAGGAAGATAAAGCCTATCAACTCACTAAGGATAGAAAGTCCAAAAAGATTCCATCTCTGAGCCCCGCCGGAAATCATGTTGCTTATATCTATGAGAACAATCTCTGGACCGTCGATTGTAAAACTTTGGAAATCAAACAACATACGCACGATGGAGGAGAGGAAACACTCAATGGATATTTGGATTGGGTTTATCAGGAAGAAGTCTATGGAAGAGGCCAATTCAAATCGTATTGGTGGAGTCCGGACGGGAACAAAATTGCGTTTCTGCGATTAGACGAATCACCCGTCCCTACGTTTGTGATCGATAATTCCCTCCCATTCGCACAGTCGCTAGAGAAAATGCGATATCCGAAAAGCGGACAGCCGAATCCGAGGGTAACACTTCATGTTGTTTCATTGAATGACGGAAGCCTTGAAGAGGTGCCTCTCGGTGGATATCCACCAGACGATCGATTGATCGTTCGCGTGGGGTGGTCTTCCGCACAGCCAGATCACGTTGTTTATCAAGTCCAGAACCGCATACAGTCGTTGCTCGATGTTTGGGTCTACGATACCAGAACCAAACAGTCGTCGAAAATTGTCGAGGAGAAATCCCAAGCGTGGGTCGATGTTATCGACGAACCTCGTTGGCTACCGGATGGAAGTTTTCTCTGGTTGAGCGATTCCGAAAACGGACGTCGTCATCTTTATCGAGTCGATTCGCAGGGCAAGCGGACGGCTCTAACGCGAGGGGCATGGGATGTAAAAGAAGTCCTGTGGGTCGCGGAAGATGGACGCCAAGTCGTGATCTCTGCACACCGGTCGCACCCAGCCAATACCGATTTACTATCGATCAACCTGCTCGATCAAAGTATCACTCCCTTGGGTAGCGAGTCGGGTACTCACAAAGCGAGCATCCATCCGACGGGAAAATACCTGTTTGATGCTTGGAGCGATATCGAGCATCCAAGTCAGCTATGGCTCTGCGATTCCACCGCAAAACGCATTCGATTTATCGGAAGCTACAAGAACGATCGATTCGAAACGTTAGAGACACTCACCCCTGATCTGTTTAGTATCACTGCAAGAGATGGCCTTGCCATGCAGGCGATGTTGTACAAGCCGACCGATTTCAAAGAGCGAAACCATCGAGGAAAGCTACCCGTACTGATTCATGTTTATGGTGGTCCTCAGGCAAGAACAGTCGAAAACACTTGGACGCACCGAAGCGATTTGTGGCACCGATTTATGGCGGAGCAAGGAGTTCCTGTTCTGCTTTGTGACAATCGGTCTGCTCTCGGACGTGGTAACGCTGATACCTGGAAAATTTATCGAGATCTCGGATCGGTTGAATTGAGGGATCTAGAAGATGTCGTCCATTGGCTGAAAACGCAGGAATGGGTCGACCCCGATCGAATTGGTCTTTGGGGTTGGAGTTATGGTGGATACTTTACCGCCTATGCGATGACCCATAGTAAGTTGTTTCGAGCTGGGATCGCTGGGGCACCCGTGACCGATTGGCACAATTACGATTCGATTTATACGGAACGCTATATGTCGACGCCGCAACTGAATCCAGAGGGGTACCGATCGAGTTCGGTGGTGACTGCAGCATCGGATTTACAAGGTCGACTGATGATTATCCACGGCGAAATCGATGACAACGTACACATGGCGAATAGCATGCAATTGGTCCATGCACTCCAGAGAGCTGGTAAGCAATTCGACTTGATGGTCTATCCGAACAATCGACATGGAATCACAGATCCTGAACAAACCCAACATCAATTTCGGATGATGACCGATTTTTTCCTTCGTGAGCTAAGACGCTAGATACAGTCTGGCTTCCTAAACACAGCCGACAAAAGTCAAGGTAGTAGGCACATTCCATGTGCCGTTCACACAAAATACGGGTCAACTCTTGAATTAGAGGGGAACGTGGGAGCGTTCGAGCATATTTTGTCGGTTATGTCTTTCTGGGCTCGGTAGAGGCTGCGTACGGTTGTCAACAACAAGACGGTTTGTTAGCTTGACATAGTTGATTGAATCTTGAACACTCTAATTGATAAGGATGCAAAGACGAATGCGAGTCATAGCCTGCCTACTCCTGCTCGGGGTTTCTTTTTCGAGTTTTGCGATGGCCGAGTCACCCAAAAACGCAAAAGTAACCCATAAGGTTTACTTCGACATTGCCATCGGTGATCGAGACGCTGGCCGTGTCGTGATAGGACTTTTTGGCGATGATGTTCCAGCGACCGCTGAGAACTTTCGAAGCCTATGTACAGGTGAAAAAGGGAATGGTCAGAGCGGTAAACCTCTCACGTACAAAGGTAGCGTTTTTCACAGGGTGATCCCGAATTTCATGCTCCAAGGAGGGGACTTTACCGCCGGCAACGGCACCGGAGGGGAGAGCATTTACGGAGCCAAGTTCAAAGATGAAAACTTTAAATTCGTACATGATTCTCCAGGCCTTTTGAGCATGGCCAATGCCGGCCCCAACACAAACGGGTCTCAATTTTTCATTACGACTGTTGTTACCGATTGGCTCGACGGTAAACACGTTGTTTTCGGCCGAGTTCTCGAAGGCATGGATGTCGTAAAAAAGGTTGAGGAACAAGGCTCTCGAAGCGGGGCGACAAAGTCTAAGGTGGTCATCAAGGATTGTGGTGAACTCAAAGATGAGAAAGCGAAGGATAGCGAGAAAAAATAATCGTTTCCGACACAGTTTCCGGAAAGACTCTTTGCTCCAGGCTACGATCTCATTGAGAGATCACAGCCTGCTCTGAGAGTAAGATCGAATGGAAGGTCACTTTTACCGAACCAACTCTAGAGTTACCGAACCATCCATAAATGGTTCGGTAAATTATGCACCGATCTTTGAAGCTTACGTACGGTGCTATCGAGTCCTCGCCTCCTCGATAATCTTGTCATAGGCTTTTCGAGCGGTCTCATAAGCCTCCTCAGCAGCCTCTCTTTCCTCAGCACGAATTTGGGGCTTCTTCTTGTTCCAGCAGACATCAACCGCTTTACGGCACCACTCTGCGCTCTCGATCGACGCACGGATCGGTTTGTTGTCGATTTCGACAAAAATAGGATTGCTGTGCATCGATGGGAAAACACGCAAGGCAACCCAGCTGGATTCCTTCAAATCGACTTCCCAGTCAATGTCGACCAGTTTTCCATCCGCTTCGATCTCGCGAGTCGCTACCACTTCGCCATTGATCACCAATTCGACGGGCACTTTTCTTGTCTCGCTCATTCGAGCACGTTCGATATGCCAGTAGGGCTTCTCATCGATGCGGCGATTCCGAATCGTCTGAGCCTCGGGCGAAATCTCTTTCGGGAGCATCGCTGCAATTTGCGTACTAATCGTGACGCGACCTGGCTTCGATATTTTTAATTCGCTGGCAACATTGGATTGTCCGCGGTGCCCCATACCGAGACTATTCACCGAGAACTCAGTGATGTGGCAGGCACCATCGCCAACATAGCTTCGACCATCACGCAGCCCTTGTACCCATGGCTCGTAGGTGAGAGGTACATTCGTTGGCATTTCCACATAGACGCGCCCCAGACCGACACGTTCTCCATAAATACATGGAAAATCTGTCTCGCCGCTAATCCTGGTTCGATAACCGCAATTCAGTGTGTGGTACCAAATATTCAATTCCCAAACTGCGGGCGTATCGACGCTACTAATAAAATCACATACGTCATGGACCACAGCAACGATGTATTCGTTCGCGCCAATTCCGTCGAAGGGAGGCATGGCGTAATCCGGGAGTTTGTCTGCTGCACGGCCGGGCGTGGGTGATGCTGCTCCACCATAGATCTTCGGAATGAGGCCCCTCTGACCGTTCGGCAAGTAGTCTGGTAACGCCAATCCCCAGCCGCTATGGCTATAACCAACAACACCTCCTTGCTCCTTGCCCCAACGTAGTACGGGCAATGTCCAAGAGGGCCATTCCTCAATGGTTGAGGTGCCTGGATAGTCATCCTCTTTGAGATTCAGCAAACAGAGGTGCCCGGCATGAGACGACGGAAATCCGCTGACTTCGACGTCGTATCTCATCAAGTGGTTTTGCTGAGACAATTTTGAAGTCTGACCGTCGAAGAATTGTTTTTGGTAATACCAACAGGGACCCCAACTCAACACGCAGCCTATATTCAAATCCTCGCCGACAATATGTCGCATCATATCCTCTGGGGTGACCCCTTGAGTCGGATTCTCATAATGCGCACAGCCCGCGGCGTGGACGTGGTGATCGCCAGAAATCCAACCTTGCTCTGCCATGTGGATCCAGCGTTCTAAACGGACGGAGAGCGTTTGATCGCGATCCGAAAGATCATCGACCTCGAATTTCATTCGAACCGGTAAGTACTCCGGTCCTCGGTAGGCGACTACATTGTATTTTCCAGCGGGCAATTGAACGGTTTCACCGTGGTTTCGATAGATCTGATGATGGAAAAAGAAATCAGGTGCCAGGCGTCTCGATGGGTTCGGGTAGACACGAGATTGCTCGTCCTTGATCAGTAGACTGCACGTAGTTGGTTTTCCATCCCAATCCAGGATCGAGAGTTTTACCGCTTTCGAGGCTCGGCACTCAAAAAGTAAAGGGAGCTCGTTTCGAAAGCCTAAATCCTGGGTTCCTTGCCCTACATCAAATTGCAGAGTTGCTTCTCGTTTACCTGCATCTCTGGCATAGAGCTGTATCACGCGATATTCCAATCCTAAACCAGAAAGTGATGGGCGGAGTGGCTCGCCGTTCAGAAGTGCAATGTCCAGCCATCGCCGCTCCGACTCGGCGGGCGAGATTTTGCTTTCAGGTTTCGACTTGGAACTGCTCGCCACCATCATGGGTAGCGCTTGAGGGCTCGTGCATCGCATCGCTGCTGTGACGCCACCTTCATTGACCACCTTGACTAAAAATGTTTGCCATCCCTTTTCGATAAGAGTGGGTTTTGCAGGGCCAGCCGCGACATGAACACGACTCTCCGGGTTGATTTGGACAGCTGCTATGCAAAGCGGATCTAGAATTCGTTGAATCGATTCGCAAACGTTCGCATCCGAGAGATCTTCTTGCAATGCATGGAGTTTGGATAAAGATTCCTGACCTAGAGGTGCACCTGTACCGCTAAGGGCTTCGACGAGCCGTGCAGTCGCTGCCTGCAACGGTTGACGATCTACGGTAACTACTTTGGGCCAATCGGCGGCCTCGAGACAATGAGGAGCTACGAAAAGAAGCATTCCAAATAGGAAACAACTGAGAACGAAACGTCGCATAAAGAGTCTCCTTAAATGATGTTCGAAGGAACCGATGGAGGATTAGTTTACAGTAGTCACATCGGCTATGGGATCCAACGAAGAACGATCCCTTGCAAAAATGAGTGCGTTTCAAAACGTATGACTTAACAACCCCTTTTTCCAGCGCATAGTCATTGCGAGGATTCCTTGATACAAGCGATTGATGGAATCTAATTCGAGTCATTGCCTATAGACCACACTGGAGCCGGCCGCATGTAGACAACCGGTAGTATATTCTCCAAATGTTTTTGTGCGTATTTCCATTTGTTCAGTGGATGCAGGGCCTGAGAGAGTTTATCGGTTTTTGCGATCATGAATCGCTCGATACCCATAGCCTGCACACGGGATTCGAGTTCATCCGGATAGTGATCGGTAGCGCTCCAAGGGAGATCTCCCTGCTGCCACGATTGACGCCATGACGAGACCAATGCATGTATAGCACCTGTCCAGTCGACCCCGCGATAGCCGATACCCTGCTCACCTTGATCCCACAAAAACCCCCGGATCGCGTAAGGTGCTACGGGTTGGACATACTCGCGATAGAGGTTTCCGAATCCTTTGTTCGCATCGGTACCGGTGAGTGCTGGTTGAGCTCCGCCATCCACCCGATACACTTCTATTTGCCTTTTCACGATGGGATCATTCATGAATCCCTCTTTTGTAATCCATCGAGTGGTATGCGTACTGGAGACTGCTCGAATAATAATTCCAACCGGTACTCTTAATTCCTCCTGCAGATACACAGCGATACAGCCGGGCAACGCAGGTAGAGTCAGGACATTGTCCTCGGTAATCCGTGCCCATCCCGAATCAGGAGTGATGAGATGATCACGTGTTTTGGAAGAGATACGAACGAGTGGGTTATCAATCGCCCGGCGGAGTACGTGCATGGTCTTTTGGTCTACGTTGCTGCCGTAGTATTTTGGATCGCTTGCTCGCTCCGGAGTTTGTTCCTTGGCTGCACGGCGTTTCTTAAATTCGTCGCTAAAGGTCCAAGCGAATTCCATATTGGATTGTCCTGAGGCAAACCAAACTTCACCGACGACAACATTTTTGTAGGTGATTGTGGAATGCGAATCCCTGACAATCATTTCTTGCGGCTCATCTACAACAGCCATTTCATCTAGAAATGCGATCCACTTGCCATCCTCACCGACCACCGTTGATTTCGATTTTCCAACAAATGAAATCGTAATGGTGGCACCCGGCTCGGCTGTGCCCCAGATGGGGAGTTTCGCTTGTTGCTGCAGAACCATGTGGTCGCTAAAAATCGACGCGACCCTCAGTTCCTCGGCTACTAACCCAGCGGGGCAGATCGGGAGCAAGAAAGTAGCGAGTGCTAAAAATCCGTAGAAAGATCGCAGCAAGAACATGAACTTGGCTATTTGAAGAGAGAGTGTTTCTGCCAATCGTATGGCGTCTTACCGATGGGTGAATTGCTGTTTGTATTCTAGTAGGAACGACTGGCTCAAGCAGGTTTTTGATCGGATGACGATATCCAACTACTTTTAGTTAGTTCTTCCATTCGCTCCAAGTCGTTCGCCCGTGAAGGGATTTTAGGCGGGTTGTTAGAGTCTAGCCGTGGTTACGGAGTCGATTCCGCAGGGGTGGAACAAGGTAGTTGCTGGGGGTATGTTGTTGGGAATCCGTCATGTGGCAAACTGCTCTGATTTTCTCGACAACCATGTTGTGGACGATCGATCAGGCAGTCTGACTGGATGCAGCATCGTTCGTTGTTCGAATCTCGAGGGATCCTTTCTGTGAAACAACTAACCTCACTTATCCTTTTATTGTTCCCAGGTCTATTGTTTGCACAGCCGAATATCTTGGTCGTGATGGTCGATGATCTCGGGTATGCGGATATAGGAGTCCACGGCGGTAAGGATGTCCCCACGCCTCATATCGATGCGCTAGCAGCAGCGGGCGTGAGATGTACCAATGGGTATGTCACAGCGCCGTACTGTAGTCCTTCTAGAGCAGGTTTTTTGACCGGAAAGGTACAGACTCGCTTCGGCCATGAATTCAATCCACACAATGGCGACGAAGACAAACTCGGACTGCCCCTTGACCAGCGCACCATCGCCGATGTTCTCGGCGAAGCGGGGTATAAAACAGGACTGATCGGAAAGTGGCACGAAGGCTTCGATAAGGCACATCATCCTCTCTCGCGAGGTTTTGATTCTTTTTTTGGTTTCCTAGTTGGGCAACATAATTTCATACTGAAAAAGGATGGAAAGCCTCAATTCGGAACTGCATATTCCCAGAACATGATTTATCGCGGACGCGAATTGGAACCTCAGGAAGGCTACTGCACCGATCTTTTCACGAACGAAGCTTTGGACTTCATGAATCGGCAAAATGGCAATCCCTGGTTTCTTTATTTGTCCTATAACGCTGTCCATACTCCACTCGAAATCCTCGACGAGCATCGTGGCCGAATACCAGCCCATATTACAGACCCCGCACGCCGAGGTTATCTCTCGCTGCTGCTAGGACTCGATGATGCGCTTGGACGAATCGTCGCAAATCTGAAAGAGAAGCATCCCAATACATTGATGTTCTTCTTCAGCGACAACGGCGGTAGCGGAAATCCACCTTTTTTTGCAACCAATACCGCAGTCAATAAACCCTTGCGTGGTGACAAAGGTCAGACCTACGAGGGTGGCATACGAGTGCCGTTTTTTGTTTCTTGGCCAGGCAAGCTACCTGCCGGAAAAACCTACGATCATCCGGTTTCCACCTTGGACGTTCTTCCAACGAGTTGTGCTATCGCCAAGGCAAAAGCTCCGAAGGGAATCGAAGGGGTGGACTTGATTCCTTACTTGACAGGGGACAACCCACAACCGCCGCACGCTATGTTGGCATGGCGTTTCGGGCCTCAAAAGGGAATCCGCCAGGGTCATTTCAAGCTCGTGATGGCTCGTGACTTTGCAGCCAAGAAAACGGGTGATTGGCAACTTTTTGATCTCAGCCGGGATATCGGCGAGCAAGACGATCTTGCCGAATCCAAGCCCGATTTGGTCAATCAACTCAAGTCTGCATGGGAGAGTTGGAATGAATCCAATGTTCCTCCGCTCTGGCCTGGCACTCCCAATGAAGATCCAAAACAGTCGAAATAGCCAGACGTTTGAATCTTTCAGTCTTCAATGACCGATGGGCTTTGACCGACTCGGCTATTTAGTCCACAGTCGCAAGCAAAGGCAACGATGGGTTTGGTATCGCTGCTTCTCGTCGACGAACCTTCCCTAGCAAAGTAATCCGTAGCTCCCCGTCGTTCTTTCTATCTGGAATCGGGAGTTACTTATCAGAAGTCTTCTTTGGAATCTCACCAAGATGATTTCGATTATTCCGCAAGACTGGTGGATCTGGGGCCTGCCATCCGCGCGGAGCGTTCACGACAACGACAGGTTTGCCTGTGTTGTCGTGGATACGGAGATTATCTGCTACGATTCCATTCTTCGAGTGACGCCAACAGTGAATCGCTTGGCCATCGCTCTTGATGACATTACCGATCACCTCATATCCATCGAGGTTGAAATTGGGTTCGATCGCTGTCTTCCCAGTTTCCATGTAGTTCCCGTTACACTTCACATTTCGGAGCAGACCGCGGTGCGATGGATGGCCCAGCAGGTAGGCTGCTCCATTCGGGTTGATGGTACGAGTACGTTGAATCGTTACGTTCTCTACGTCGTAGGATTCCCCAGGACCTGTCTTACCGCCTGCTAACAAATCGCCCGTGTGTTCGCCATAGCACATCACCGAACGATTGGTATCGATCATTGTAATTCCCTCCACGACGACATCTCGAACGCGCCCGTGGATAAGCACGCATGTGTTGATATTTTTTACCAATCCACTCGGTTGAGCGTTTTGGGTACCGTTCATATCGATCACCCCTTTTCCATAGATGCGCACGTTTTCAATGTAGCGGTCTTGCAGACCGTGACCGATGCGAATTCCATAGGCTTCCCGGCCGTCGTAGGAGACAAACCATAAACTTCCTTTGCTATGGCCCACACGATTGGCAAAACGGATCTTCACTCCATGACTCAATTCCTGCCACTCGGTCGAGATTGGTATGGACTTGTAGGGTGTGTCAAAAATCCTGCCATCACCCCAGGCGAATGTATCCGGATTCCCATCCTTTCCCTCGTTGTCAATGATGATGGTATAGATCGTATTACCGTAGGATTCGGGACCGTCGATGGCGGGTCTCGAACGATCGAACAGTCCGCCAATCTCTAGATCGTCTAGTTTTTTTCCTGCATCTTGATCGGTTGTGATTTCCCCATCGGTTTCGATATTGCACGTGTTCGGCGCGAGTTTAAGGATCGCACCCTCTCGGAGCTCGATTTCAATAGGTTTATCAACGTAGAGCATCGATCGATATCGACCGACTCCATGCATATGGATCCCGGGTAAGAATACAATGCGGTCTCCAGCGATTGCACGGTCGAGAACGCTCTGTGGCGACTCACCCGGGCGAATGGTGTGTTCGGTCGCACGGAGTATCCATGATCGATCTAGGAGAACCAGAAACGCGAAAACAATCTTCCCTAGGGTTTTCATCTTTCTTTCCAACGAATCAGGGAGTGCTATGAAAGGGTTTGATGGAATGAGAAATGAGCTCATATCAATTGGATGATGACATAGGTTGCCACTCGTTGTCTGGTTACTGTTTTTTGGAGTTGCGAGCTTGATAGGCTGGATTTGGTTGAGGATAGTGTGCGTTGGTCTCCTTGACAAATCGATCGATCAACTCATTGAGTTCTCTTACTTTCTCTGGGTGCTGAGCAGCGAGGTTGGTCGTTTCGCCCAGATCCTCCTTGAGATTAAAAAGTTCAATCAATCCCGAGTAATCTTGAGGTCGTTCCTCAAAACGCCGAATGAGCTTCCAATCACCTTGCCTCACGCTCACCCCGGCTACCAAATGGGGAAACCAAATGAAATAGGCATCCCGAGCGATTGTTCCGTCGCCGCGTAAAATAGGTGCATACGAAATGCCATCGATTTTTTGTTCCGGATTGGCGGGAACCTTCAGAAGATCAATAACCGTTGGGTAAACATCAATACAGCCAACAATCGCATCGCTAGTACTATTGGCTGCCACGACGCCAGGCCATCGAACAATCAGAGGCACGCGCGTGCCACCTTCGTAAAGTCGTCCTTTGCCATCGCGAAGAGGTGCATTGTTCGTGGGCGGTTCAAATCCAGCCCATTTTCGATAGCTTGCCAAAGTCGGATTCGTATCACGGTTTCGCTTGGTCTTGGCCTCATCCTCTTTGGTCAGGCTGTGGGTGTTACCTCCATTGTCACTGGTAAAAATAAGAATGGTATCGTCTGCGATACCGAGCGATTCCAATTGGTCGAGTATTCGACCCAAGCTGTCGTCGATACTTTTGAGCATCGATGCCATCACTGGATTTTTTTGACGACCCGAGGGATCTATTCTCTTCGCCATTTCCTCAGTGATCGACTCCTTATGACCCCACGGGCCGTGGACACCGTAATGCCAAAGATTCAGGAAGAAAGGTCGATCTTTATTCGAATCGATGAATTTCAACGCTTCCTCGGTGAGACGATCGGTAATGTATTCCCCATCAGGACCATCGGTGATCGTACCTAATATCCGCTTTTCATTGACTTGCCGTTGCGTTCCTGGTGGTACAACACCATAGGGCGAGAAATAGGAATTGGGAGGGCCCGGGTCAGGATGACAGTGGAAAGCTACGTCAAAGCCCTGTTGTTCGGGCCAATGCGGCTGGGTGAGTCCTAAATGCCATTTACCAAAGTGCCCGGTTCGATAACCTGCATCGTGTAGAGCCTCGGCTAACGTATAGTGCTCGAGTGCTAAAAAAGTTTTGCTTTGAGGCATCAGGAGAGGTGCGTTGGCAGGAGCGGATGGCGGTAACCTAGCTTCTTGTGGTGCGGTATGTCCAACTGCACTCGTAATCCCATGCCGCGCGGAATACTGGCCTGTGAGGAGCGATGCTCGTGTGGGGGAACAAAGGGGTTGCGAATACGCTTGCGTGAAACGCATACCTTGTTTCGCCAATCGTTGCATATTCGGAGTATCGTAGTATTGGGAACCGTACGGCGTCGAATCCATCCAACCCATGTCATCCACAAGAAATAGGATCACGTTGGGGCTTGCTTTTCCAGACTCCGTGGCCCTTGCGTAAACGGGTAGGGCGATAAGTACAAAAACCAGAACGCAGTAACGGGTATTCTTCATGCAGTTCCTCTCCTCAAGAGACAAAAGGGGATTCGATGCGATCAAGGCAGCAACATTTCATGCGATCGAATAGGTTTCGGTCTTTTCGTCCACTCGCATGGTGATGAGCTCCCCATGGAGGATACAGAGGATTCGAAACGAACGCACCCGGACTCACGATTTCGAGATGATGAAATCCTCAGAAATCGATAGGATTCCAGGCGATTCATCCCACTGATTCACGCTGCAATCCGTTAGCCCTGGCCAAACCATTTCGGTAAGTGGATAAGAACAGCTCTTGAAATGAGTTGACCGAACGAAAGGGATTGCCAAAAAAAGATGGTTGATGACTGACGTGAAGCGAGCTTGGGAACGGATTGGTGGGAACGAGTACATTCGCCATCGACATCAACGAAGAACATGTACCGAACAGGTCTGTCATTCAGCGGATCGAATCCCTCGGATGTAAGCGAATCCTAGATTGACAGGATCAATCCAAGCGAGGACGTTGAGGGCGGAAATTGTGGAGGCGGATTTTCAGAGCACTCCCGATCGACTATTGAATTAGCAATCGCCCTGGGATACCACCGACTGGGAACCGATTCAAGACGCTGCCGTCATTTAACGAGATAAGCCAAATCGATCCATCTCCGGGATTGCTAATACAGGCCATGGTCCGTTGCGGAAGAAATGCGATTTCATGATGCCCAGAATGCCCCTCGACCTTGCTCGGTCCCAAATTCAATGATGAGACGGCTTTCGCATCTGAAAAATTCTGGTCGGCATTTGGATCTAGATCGATAATCTTCAATATTTCTTGTGCTTCGCTCTGACGTCGGTCGTGTATGACCAAAGCATAATCCTTGTTGCTGCGTGTCCGAATTGCTTTAGGTGTGATCAAGGCAAGCCCCTTCTCTGTAGGAAGGGCTAACTCCCTCAATCGTAGTTTTGGTTCCGATGCGTCGATCATTCCGAGTTTGGAATTCGAATCTGATCCATAGCTGAAGAGCACCCAGTTGCGGTGATTCGTGAAGGCTCCCGTACGGAAGGGGCGTTTGTTTACAGGGTCCGATCCCAGATCGAGGTGCTCAATCGCCTCTTTTCCAGAGGGTGACGCTAGATCGGCATCGGCTCTGACTGCATCAATGCCGTCAGCTGGTGCAAAAAAAATTCGTCCTGAGTTTTCTGTGGCGCCATGCAACCCTCCGGAGGCTAGTCGAAAAGCGTAGGCTTTTTTATGGCTCTGAGATCCGACACCGACAACATCGACGCGCCCTGCGTTGTCTCCTTCTCGATCAGCCCATGTCGCGTAAACAACAGAGGAATGGAACAGGGCGAGGGTAATGTGATTCCCGCCTCCCGAGTAAAAACGAGCCCCTTTCGCTGGGTTTGTTTTCAAAGCAACAGGGTCGACGACGGTAAATCCATTCTTGGCATCATTTGCGACTACGAATTGATTCCCATATCGATAAACATGTGCAGGATTTCCTTGGCTTTTATCCAGTTTCTGAAAAACGACTTTCGGTGATTTTCGGTAGTGTTGATGGAAATGATCACCGTGTTCCTCGAATTCGACACCACTATCTATGGCAATCCAGCCGCTTTGTAAGTTTCCGCGATCGTCATCATGCACTCCCACAAGAATTGTTTCCTGGTGTGAATCCATCTGAACTAAATTCTGTCTTTCTAAGTCGATCTTTGGAAACCCTTCTAAATCGAGAGGTTTGAGAGACCATAGATCCCCCTCTCGAATGAGGTCTCCCCATCGAATCGATTGTGAAGCGTAGTCCTGCCAAAAAATACGGGATACGACACGCTTATCCTTGACCGGCTCGGTTGAAGCGTTTTGTGCGTTCAGTGGACGAGAGACCAGCACGGGAATAGCGATCAGTACGAGACGAAGCCAGAGAGATTTGAGGCAAAGGTTACTCATGATTTCCGGATCATTTCTTTCAAAAGAATGGAGTTCGTACAAAAGTAGATGGATTCATCGGATGCAGTAGAGCTTGTCGCCTCGTCGAATGAGGATTGCTCCAGGAATCGCAACTGCAGCGTACTGTCGCGTTCTGCCGAGCATGCTTCTCGGGTTACTCTCGTCGATGGGAGCAGTGTCCGTCTTCCACAGTTCGTTCGTTGCGAGTTTCTTAAATGTCGGACCTGCATCGAGGACTGTGGTAATCCCTTCCTCACCAACGAAATAGACTCGGGAATTTACGCCGATGGGTGTTGCCCAAACGGGATGGCCAAGATTCGAGGTGTAAATCTCTTTACCATCGTCTAAACTTAGGGCAAAGAGTCTCCCCCTACGGTCCACGAAATAGGCTATGCCGCGATAAGCGATCGGAGAGCAAAATCCACAGGTCGCACGTTCTGCCCTCCAAATGTAGGATGCGGTCCAATGAGAGCCTTTCTCAGCGACTTCGATCAAACCATTCGTGGCGATGGCTTCTTTACTCGGACCACCTTCTCTACCTGCGGAGGCACCGACCAGGAATCTCCCGGGAGAGACTGGAGTAGGCGAGGGGGTCGAATTTCCAAACGTCCCATCGACATGCCACAAAGTCTCACCGGTCACTGGACTCAAGCCCATAATCACTCCGGGCCTAGGCTCGGTGGACGGTCTTTCACCTGGGGTTCGATTTCCTTCAGCCTCGCGTTGCAGACCAGCAGCTCCACTCACACTTAAAACCAAATGCTGTTCGGACTGCGTTACTGGGATCAGTATCGGAGAACTCCAAGCGATACCCGTTGGGCAAGACTTCGTCCAGAGGACATCGCCGGTAGCCTGATGTAGACATAGTAGATAGGGATCGACATCCCGCTGAACCCAGACGAATACCTGATTCGAATACTGGGCCAACGACGACGAGAGACCATGCCTCGATTGAATGGGCCCAAATCGCTCTACAAGATTCACCTTCCATCGCAAGCTACCGCCGTGATCGATCGCTACGACATCCCCCGCCTCAAACAAACTGATAACACCGTTCTGATTGACTACGGACGTCGGTGCTGCACGGGAAAAGTAATCGGTATTCTCACCAGGATTGGATGTTGAATGTCGATAGGTCCAGAGCGGTTTTCCATCGACGAGTCGGAAAGCATTCACCAGCTGCGATTCCTTGGACTTACCCTCCACCGAAGTTATATACACCCGATCGTTCCACATGACCGGAGAGCTCTGTCCATAACCAACCAGTGGAGCCTCCCAGGCAATCGACTTTGTTTCGTCCCACTCAAGTGGCATCGTCGATTGATGTACACGCTCGCCGACAGGTGCCAAAAACGAGGGGGAAATATAAGGAACATCCTCGCCGAAACCCATATTCAAATTGGCTACGACAATCCAAGTGGCTAGGCAACGCAGTCCAAATTTCATCACGATATCCGTCTTCGATAGGTTGGTTACTCAACAACAACTTGTACTTCGCCACCATTGGCAGAAAACGTATTGCGATACGCTTGAAGGTCGACATTGTTGGAAACAAGCCGGACGGATCCATCCAGAAATCCAATCTGAGCTCCACCTGTGTGCAGACTTCTGGCCGCGTAAAAGCCTCGTCCATGAAAACCTATATCTGGAATCCGATGATTCGGTGGCAAATACCCGTTGATCGTTGTTGCGAATGGAACGCCTCGAACCCAGCTTTCTCCACGGTTGCCGCGATAACTATTTGTCACAGATGGAAAGATCGTTGATAGATCTGGATCTCGGATGATGCCTGAACCTGTCGTGAAGCCAGCGCCGGTCGGGTTAGCCGATGTTCCTGGCCAGTTAGCAATGACACGGAGGGGTAATCGGTTCGGTACAGCTGTCGACGTGGTTTTGTCACCCAGCAATGTTTCCGCCAGGATGGCTGTGTTGGATGTGCCATCGGAACACTTACTGAGTCTCGCGAACGATCGCTCCCAAATCATTCCGTCGGTTTCGTGTCGATCGTCGTAGCTAGTACCGCGTCCACTCCCTATGCTGTACATGTAACTGAGGCCTGCAGAAAAGCCTGCCGAGTTGTCTGACATCGTTGTTGGGAACAGGGGATTTTCCCCATCGCTTGGACAGAGAAAGCCGGGAATTCGAGTGGAAACCAAACCAGACATACCGACATCAAATCTCGCGGCAAAAGCCGGTCCCAAAAGCAATGGTCGGGTGTAGTCGATCAAATTATGCAGATTCGCTTGCTCGATAAACGGAAGAACCCGGGACTGAGCGGAATAGGTACTCGATCCCATCAGGCCGGGTAATCGTCGGTAGGAAGATTCGTAGTTGAGCGTTGCCAACCCGAGCTGCCGAATGTTGTTGGAACACGACATTCGTCGCGCCGCCTCTCGGGCTGCTTGCACCGCTGGCAGAAGCAGTCCGACGAGGATGCCAATAATCGCGATGACAACCAACAACTCCACTAAGGTAAAACCGTTCCGGTATTTTTTCATTTGAACACCTTCCTCAAAAACTGTACATAATTGCTTATGCAAAAGATATGCATATAAGAAACAAAAGCAAGTGGCTTGTTGGATTTTTATCCGGATCCGTCGACCGACGTCGTTGGAGCTCGCGTTAGAACGGGCGGATTCAAGCGGGACACCTGGTTTCAATCGATTGACTGGGCTCGCACGCGAAGGCTCCCCGACTACCCGGCAATCTTGGAAGATTTTGCGGATTAAGACGGCTGTAGCGGCCGATAAACAGCTTTGAATGAAAGAGAACTCAGGGAGGCAAATCAATGAAACTTTACACAATCTGGTTCTTGGGGGCGGTTTTCTGCAGCATGCATTTTGGCTGCTGCAGCCTACGGCTAGTCGATGGACATGGACATGCCATTCACGCCTGTAGCAGTGCGTGTGGAGTTGGCGTGAAAGAACGATTGCACCATCATTGGGAGAAGACTCACTGCAATTCGGGCTGCGGGGAAGTCTATTGGGATGAGCAGATTAATGAGCCACCTGTTTGCGACCCCTGCGGATGTGTTGGAGAGTTTACAGGGCGGAGTGACTGTGGTCGTTGTCCTGGTGCACTCCACCGATTACGTCAACTCTGGGGTTTCCACTCCTACCATGGAAATTGCTCGCACATTTCGTCGCATTGCGATAGCTGCGGCCAAGTCACCGAACAGTCTGAAACCTGCAGTACCTGTTCCGGTGGACATGATGCAATTGTTTCATCGGAGGAATCCATCCAGCCAACCCCCATGCACGAGCACTCGACTCCAACGACTGAATCGCTCGTCCCCGGTATGAAGAGCACACCTGCTGCTAAATCCACGACACCAGCATATCCGAAGGAGATCCGCTCCGTTCCGGCACAAACCACTTCAGCACGGCTCAAACCACGACCAGCAACTCGCTAGGGTTAGAGTGCGGGCTGCTGTCCTTCCTCTCGAATCACCTCAGTCGTCGTTTTGCTGTATCCCGCTTGGGTAAAGCTTCGTCGCTCAAAAATAGAGTTCACTCGCGATACCATGTGCTCTATCGACACGATGCATTTTTTCGACGATATACAGACATCGAGACGTAGGTCTGTTCAACCATCCGTGGGACTCGTTCCTCCTCGGGACGTCCACAGCAGCATCGTTACAACCAACTCGGAAAGCCGTGGTCGAAACGACCGGTTTCGATCTAACGACCGGTTGCTATCCGTATGTACAGCCTTCCAGGGCTTATCCGTTCATGACTTGTTGATTCAAGTCAATCTATTAGAGAAAGCTCTAGTCGTAAAGAAATCGTTCATCCTTACTAGGGTGGAAAGTGCGTTCTGGTTGCTTTCTTCGCTGTCGTTAGGAACTCATAAACGGTAGGTTTTCGATTCAGTCGATAGACGGGAGTCGCATTTCTGGCCGTATGAGATATTCCTCTTTTGGGCCGGGATCGCCATCCGCTCCATCGGGACTCTTCGCAAGAATGTTTTTCCTGAACCAAACGACATAGTAAAAATTTGTAAGATTAGATGTCTTTACTATCGTTTGATTGTGGGAGCTCATAATGTCTACTCAATCGACAGGGATATCCGGTTTCGTAGTTGGATGGATTTGGTTTTGCGCACTGTCGACGAGTGCAGCGCAAGATTCACAGCCACTTCTTTCGAATGCAACCCGAGTCGTTGCTGCGATGACGTACCTAGGACGGCCCCTTCCAGAAAGCGTTGCTGAGAAGCTTGGGGAGTCGATCGCCAGTCAATCGAGTGAGGACTTGGAGAATCTTCTTGATCCTTTGACTCTCTGCACAGTGACTATCAATCCTGAGTCGCGCGTCAAAGTGGAACGAGGATTGGTTCCTGCCCAGCTTCAAAGGAACGGTTTTTTGCCTTTCCTAATCAAGATCAGGAATCAGGGAGCTGTGAAAAGCCCACTGGTCGTTCAGAGCCCTCAGGCAGGTCCGTCTTATGGCGGCGTGGCCAAGCTGAGTATGCAAAGACAAGAACAATTGGAATTGCTCGAGAACCCTCAGGAGAAGGGGAACCCCAACCGTTTTCTCCAAGTATCGTTCTTTACGCAACCGCCTATGTCAGTGCCCCTCTCAGGCGCACCGGTGGAGTATGCAATCATGCAAATTTATTCCTCGGAGCAAGGTACGCGAGAGGCGACCCTAGAGTTTTCAGTAGGATCCGGCACCCAGGATCTAGGGTTTCGAGCAGAATTACCACTGCTCTTTGAAATAGCGCCGGCTATCGCTGTTCCATTGGAGATTCGAGATGCGGACGGAAGCCCGGCCTTTGCTCGTTTATTGATCCGCGATTCGAGTGGAAATGTTTATCCGCCTCAGTCCCGTCGATTGGCCCCGGATCTGTTTTTTCAACGGCAGATTTATCGCGAGAGTGGCGAATTCGTGGAGCTACCTGCGGGGGAATTTCTTGTCGAGTCATCTCGTGGACCGGAGTACCACGTTCAATCTCAGCGACTGCGAGTCGGTGTAGATCCAAACCATCCTGGCGATTTTTCTGCATCTATCTGGAGGATTCAGTTGCAACGCTGGGTTGATCCGATGGAGTATGGCTTTTACTGCGGTGACCATCATATCCACGGGGCTGGTTGCGCTCACTACACGAATCCCACAGAAGGAATCACGCCTCGCGATATGTTCCGACAAATCGCTGGCGAGGGGCTCAATGTTGGCTGCGTTCTCACTTGGGGGCCTTGTTTCGAGCATCAGCGTCACTTTTTCCGTCCTGTGATGGATGATCTCAGCCGTCCCAAAACCATTCTGAAGTACGATCTGGAGATCAGCGGTTTCGGTTCCCAAGCGCTAGGGCACGTTTGTCTTCTCAATCTAAAAGATCAACAGTATCCAGGCTCGGATGGAACGAAGGAAAAAGGATGGCCGAGCTGGGCAACTCCATCCCTGAAATGGGCTCGACAGCAAGGTGCAGTTACTGGTTATGCCCATTCCGCTAGCGGATTACAAATCCATCCGCTCAACGCTTCCCAGCGACTGATGAGACAACTCGATGTCGATTCGAGCGGTTTGCTTTCTCCTCAGGAGGCTCAGAAGGGACTACTGCCCGATGCCTTTACCGCGATCGATCGAGATAGGGATGGCTACCTGAGCCGAATCGAATTAGAGATCTCTGCAGATGCTGCTGCTGAGAGGCTACCCAATCTCGCTGTTCCGGAGATGGATAGCGTCGGCGCTATGGAATTACCTGTATCGGTCGCTGCAGGTGTTTGCGACTTCATTAGCGCCATGGATACAGCCCGCATCGCCGAGTGGAATATGTGGTATCACCTGCTCAATTGTGGCTATTCACTCAAGGCGAGTGGCGAGACGGATTTTCCGTGCATGAGTGGCGATGCCGTAGGACAAGGCAGGACCTATGCATTCCTTGGAAATGTGGAGTCAATATCTTTTCAGGACTGGTGTACGGCTCTTGCGAAGGGGCGTTCCTATGTGTCTGACGGATATGCTCATGCTTTCGATACCTTGATTACAGCTGGTGAATCAAAAGCAACTTTGGGAGGAACGGTTCGACTCAACAAACCCGAGACCATACGCGTCAATACCAGCGTGGCCTTTGCCCCCAGGATGCCAGAGAGTGTTGCGCAGGGAACCAGGGTTGTCGAAGGAAAAAAACGTTTCGCCGGCGATACAGTCACACTCCATGGAACGACCAAAGGTAATTGGGTTGAAGGTGGTATCAAAAAGGTTGAGCTTGTTGTCAATGGTATACCTGTTGCCATACAGGAGGTGCCCTCAGATGGTAACGTACACGATCTGGTTTTTTCATACGAAATTCCAAAGAGTAGCTGGGTCGCTATTCGTAGTTTTCCGCAACTCCACACCAACCCTATCGAAATCATTGTGGAGGATAAACCGATCCGTGTTTCGGGCGCCAGCGCTGACTGGTGTGTCGAAGTGATTAAGCAGCTTTGGAATAAACGAGAAAACAATATTCGTTTGGAGGAAAGACAAGAGGCCAAGCTCGCCTTTGACGAGGCGATCGAACAATTTCGTAAGAGGGGACGCGAGGCAACGGAATAGAGACGAATATATCTTTGGCTTGATCATGACCGTTTTGAATACTTTTCGTTGGTAGATGAAACAATTAGATTTTTCACCCCTACCGACGGAAGATTACCCTCAATTTGCACGGAAGTCTGTTGATAAGAAAATCGTTGTCCCTTTAGAATCGGTGTAGTTTTTAGTTCTTGAAATTCCCCCTTTTGAGGGATCATCATGTTGCATCGACGAAAAATCTTGGCTTCCGGTCTCTCCGCAGCTGCTTTTGCTGCCACGGCGATGCGTGCAGTCGCAGTCCAGGATGTACAGGACGGAGAGGGGTTAGTGCAGTGGATTCTACGAACTCGAGGGCGTTGGGATCCGGAGCTTTATCGTCGCATGCTGGGTGCGGCAAACGATTTCAAAGAGGGAGATGTTCTGATTGGGGTCGCTGCGGCTAACGAGCAGGAACGAACGCTAGCTCGGAAGCTGTTGAGTCATACCAAACTCAAATTGATCGATGCGAATCCTCCTTTCAATGACAGTTTGTCTGACTTCATTCGCGAATCGATCCAGGCGGATGTTGCCCACCGGCTATCCGAGTGGACGCTTGGGGAACTCAAAGACTATTTACTCGAAAAGAGCGAAGCTGAGATTCATTCCATTCGAACGGGACTTTCCAGCGACGTTATTGCTTGTCTTGTACGATTGATGAGCAATGAGGAATTGATTCGAGTTGGGGCTAAGGTGTTCAATCCTCTTCCTGGTACACAGCTAGGGGCTAAGGGGTACATGGGTGCTAGGATCCAACCGAATTCCCCAACCGACCATCCGGATGATATCCGTTGGCAAGTTTTCGATGCGTTTGCATACGCTGTGGGGGATGTCCTGGTTGGTACCAATCCTGTATCGAGCGAACCTAGTTCTGTCGCTACTGTGCAAGCAACCCTCAAAGATATTCTCGAAACCTTTGGGCTCTCATCGACTTTACCCCATTGTGTGTTGTCGCATATCGATGTTCAGGCTCAGGTCGAAAAACACGAGCCTGGCGCGACCGCCCTCTGGTTCCAAAGTATCGCAGGTTCAGATGCTGCCAATGAAACCTTTGATGTTACAACCAACAAAATGTTCCGATATGCTGCGGAACGCACAGGTCCGTATGCATTGTATTTCGAGACGGGGCAAGGAGCGGACTTCACCAACGGTCATGGACAGGGCACCGATATGGTTCTTCACGAATCTCGCAAATATGGATTTGCCAGATCGCTCATGGACGTTGTGATTCAAGCCAGGCGATCCAAGAAGCTGAGCCAACAAGCCTGGGTACATTTGAACGATGTCGCCGGCTTTATCGGTCCCGAAGTTTTTAGGACTCGCGAGCAGTTGGTCCGTTGCTGTTTAGAGGATATTGTGATGGGGAAACTGCACGGTTTGATGATCGGCCTGGATATCTGCACAACGCTTCATATGGACGTTTCGCTCGACGATCTCGGATGGTGTATCGATCAAATCATGCCGGCGAACCCTGGTTATCTGATGGCTTTGCCAACGAGAATTGATCCCATGCTGGGTTACCTGACGACGGGATACCATGATCACGTCCATATTCGCGAGAAGTTTGGTTATAGGGTCAATGATGCTATGTGGGCATTCTTTCAGTCTCTCGGGGTGATCGACGATCGAGGAGTACCGACAGAACACTTTGGGAACCCGATCCATGTTTACCAGGCTTACTGCCGACGCAAAGGAGACAACAGGTCGGAATTAGAAATCCAAGCGGAGGCGAATTCGAAAATCAAGGAAGTACGGGATCGAGGTGTTTTTCTAGCCGAAGGCTATGGAGAAACGCGGTCGCAACTCGCGCCCAGTTTGGCTAAAGACGTCAATCGTATCTTCATCGATGCGAAAGAGTGTATTTGGGCAGAGTTACCTCAGGATTTTGAAAAGAACTCAGGTAATTTTGTTTCCATCAAAACGGAGTCAGCAGATCGACATGACTACATTCTTCATCCCGTTTCCGGAGAGCGCATTACTTCGGAATCGCAATCGACCCTCCGTAGCCTGCGGGAAAAATATAGAGATTCGTTTGATACGTTCCTAGTTTTGTCCGATGGTCTCAATGCCCTGGCTGCGACCTCGAATGATCAAGCGAGCAGACTGCTCGACGCGATGAGAAAGCAGCTCGCAGCCTACGGATTCCGAGTCGCACCTGAGCATGCTGTAATCCGTTCTGGAAGGGTCCGTGCAGGTTATCAAGTCGGTGAGTCCTTGTTCCATTCAAGAACGGGAAGATGCCATTTACTTCACATCATCGGAGAACGCCCCGGTACAGGGCATCGCACGCTTTCTGTTTATTTAACATCGGCAGATGGTTCAGTTTGGAGCCAAGTTTCGACCGTCGACCATAATATAACGAAGGTGGTTTCTGGTATCGCAGATACCGCATTGACGGTTGAGTTGGCTGCCGAGACCGTTGTTCGCTTGTTACGAGCATAGATCAACATCCGTTCGTTTGTTGCGTGTTTGAAGGGGCTCGAAACGCAAGATAGAAATTGGAGATGCTGGTTAAATCTAACTCGATCAATTGGACACCACTCGCCTCGTAGGAGGCTTTTTCTTCTTATCTTTATTCGATCATGGGTCGCGCATGGGCTATTCCAGATCTCGACAAACCAGTCTGAAACAGATTCGATTAACGCGTGGTCCGTTCATTTTGGTTGAATCACTCGGATAAAAGCAGATCGAGAAATAGAGTGACGGAGAGAATAGTGGCTCCTTACTCAGTCCAAGTTTTCTCCCTTGGCTGCTAGGTTATCGAGAATCCGGTAGAGGCTACGTCGAGCGATTCCTAGCTCCTTTGCCGCTTTAGTCTTATTCCCCCGGTTTCTTTTGAGAACTTCAGTCACATGACGCTGCGAAAGAGATTCCAGCGGAATTGCATCACCCACTCGCGGCTGAGCAGAAGTGGCAAAACTGGAAGAATGATTCGTGTCTCGTACCTCCGCGGGTAGATTCTCCACCTCGATACACTTGTTATCCGAAAGGATCTTGGCTCTCTCCAAAGCATTGACCAATTGACGCACATTCCCGGGCCAGCGGCACGATTGAAACAACTCGGCCACCCCTTTACCTAGTTTCCAGTCCTCACCTAACCAGTGATGAACTAGTAATGGAATGTCCTCTAGCCGCTCCCGCAACGGAGGGATCGAGATCGACAATACATTCACGCGGTAATAAAGGTCTTCGCGAAACCGTCCAGCTGAAACCTCCTGATTTAAATCACGATTCGTCGCCGCGATAAGCCGAACTTTGACTTTTCTTTCTTTCGTAGAACCAATCCGGCGCATGGATCCATCCTCGAGAACGCGGAGAAGTTTGGCTTGCAATCCTCCCGCAAGTTCTCCGAACTCGTCTATAAACAGAGTTCCCCCATCCGCAATTTCAAAAAGCCCAGGTTTTGCATCGACCGCACCCGTAAACGCACCTTTTTCATAACCAAAAAGCTCGCTTTCGAGCAGAGACTCTGGCAATGCTGCGCAATTGATCACAACCAAGGGGCGGTCCGCCAACTCGCTTTGGGCGTGGATCGCTCTTGCTACAAGTTCCTTTCCAGTACCGCTCTCTCCCAAAATCAAAACGGGCTTGTCGCTGGGAGCAATGCGACCGATCAGTCGCTTCACCTCCTGAATTCCCGCCGAGTTGCCGATGAGAGGTTTGGGACGATTCTGATCAGCGAGTTGTCTTTTCAGGTGGATATTTTCACGTTCCAGCGAAACAGCTCGGGCAAGTCGACGCACTAATGTATCCAAATCATCTAATCCAAAGGGCTTGGAAAGATAGTCGATCGCTCCGCGTTTCATCGCTTCGACGGCAGACCCGATGCTCCCTCCGCCAGTCAGCATGATGATCTTGAGTTCAGGGTCGTCGCGATGCAATCGAGTCAAAAGATCGAGCCCGTTCATACCAGGCATGTTTTGATCGATTATCGCCACGTGAAAATGCTGCGAGGATTGCACCGAGATCGCTTGTTCTGCATTCGCCGCAGCCACCACTCGATAGCCCTGTCGTTGAAAGAATCGGCACGCTGGTTCCAGAAAGTCGGGTTCATCATCGACGAGTAACAAATCGATGGGTTCTGGAAGCGGGGCAAGTACCATGATTCAACGAATAGGTGGAAAAGATCAGTTTGTGTCCTGGCAAATCGGATGCAGCAATGCAAACGCAGTACCAAACGTTGCTGTCCATGGGCTTGCGGACCCTGGGATGGGTAGAGTCTGCCGACGCGAAGCGAAGAGATGCTGTGTCCCCATGGCGATCGGATTCGTTTTTTAGATGCGACTTTTCTGCAAATAGCCCCCGTAGCAGAGATTTCCGGACCTTGAAGATGCTCCCCGTACTTGCCCGTCATTGGATTTTCTGGGGCTCATGGATTGCGAAGCGAGGTGACTTGAATTTTGTGTCAAAATTGCACACACTAGGCGCGCAGTTTTCTAGAGCACACCACAGAGAGTTTCCGAGGTTGCTGAATTGATCTCATGCGACATTGGGTGCTGGCAGCCGCCTTGCAACTAGGAGAACCCTGAAAACTTTGGAGAATTTCCTCGAAGGCCTAACAGCAACAGGCGGAGAGGGCGTCTAGTTGGGTTGCCTCAGGAGCGCACGCTTTGCAAAGTCCGCTCCGCGACAATGCGGGTGAATTCCGTCTGCTACACAGTGGCACGTCGGTTGCATCCGAGGAACCCGTTCCGTTTAACCACCTGTTTTCTTGTTCGATACGAAATCGATTCTATGTCACTAGCAGAACAGCCACCTTCGACACCGATGGATTCGGGAAACAGCTCGAGGGGAGGATTTCAAACATCATCGCTGGAAGTCCAAGCGATGGAATCGTTTAGTTATGACGATGCTATTGTTCGAATGTTTCTCACGGCGACGATTGTTTGGGGCATCGTTGGGACGCTGGCTGGACTTCTGGTCGCGGTATTGTTGGTCGTTCCCAACCTGTTCCAGGGGCTCGATCCTGAGATTCGTTCTTGGCTATCGTTCGGAAGGTTGAGACCGTTGCACACCAACGCAGCGATCTTTGCCTTCGCAGGAAATTCGATCTTTGCAGCTATTTATTATAGCACCCAGAGGCTGTGCAAATGCCGAATGTGGAGCGATCTACTGGGCCGTATGCATTTCTGGGGATGGCAAGCGATCATCGTCGCAGCAGCAGTGACCTTGCCTCTAGGAATCACTCAGAGCAAAGAGTACGCAGAATTGGAGTGGCCGATCGATTTGGCCATTGCCGCTGTGTGGCTCGGTTTCTTTGGCGGTAATTTTTTGATGACCCTTTGGAACCGGCGTGAACGCCATATGTACGTGGCGCTTTGGTTTTACATCGCAACGATCGTCACCGTCACTGTATTGCATGTCTTCAATAACCTTGTAGTTCCCATCGGCTTGGGGAAAAGCTATTCCGTCTATGCAGGGGTTCAGGATGCGCTCATGCAGTGGTGGTATGGACACAATGCAGTCGCCTTCTTTCTCACGACACCTTTTCTGGGATTGATGTATTACTTTCTTCCGAAAGCTGCGGAACGACCTGTCTTCAGTTACAAGCTTTCCATCATTCACTTTTGGTCCTTGGTCTTCATATACATTTGGGCGGGGCCGCACCACCTACACTACACGGCGCTTCCCGAGTGGGCGAGTACGTTTGGCATGTTATTTAGCCTGATGTTGTGGATGCCCTCCTGGGGAGGCATGATCAATGGACTTCTTACCTTGCGAGGTGCGTGGAATAAAGTCACATCGGATCCCATCTTAAAGTTTTTCGTTGTGGGACTCACCTTTTATGGAATGTCGACTTTCGAAGGCCCGATGCTCTCGATTAAGAGTGTAAATGCGCTTTCGCACTATACGGACTGGACGATTGCTCACGTTCATTCTGGGGCACTAGGTTGGAATGGGTTTATGACCTTCGGGATGATCTACTGGCTGATGCCTAGGCTCTTCCAGACGAAACTCTGGAGTAAATCGATGGCAGAATGGCACTTTTGGATTGGAACGATTGGTATTCTTCTGTATGTGATACCCATTTATGTGGCGGGCATCACGCAGGGGTTGATGTGGAGAGCCATGGACAACATGGGTCGTTTGGAGTACCCAGACTTTGTGGAAACCGTTCAAACGATCGTCCCTTATTGGTGGGCACGGATACTAGGTGGCTCGCTCTATGTCGTAGGGTTGGGTATGCTCGCGCTCAATGCGCTGATGACATGGATGGGTCGGCCAGCGAAATACGACGTGCCTGTCTACTCCGCACCTCGGTTGAGCAAGATCTACGTGGATCGTCCTATCCCAGCCAGTTCACTCCAAGGGAAACCTGTCGCCGATGCTGCGTTAAAAATCGACAAGATTTCGGCCATGGATTGGCACCGCCGCTGGGAGAGATTGCCGATCCGTTTCACCATTCTGACAACGATTGCGGTCATCGTCGCGAGCCTGTTCGAAGCAGTGCCTATGTTTTTAATTCGGAGTAATGTTCCGACGATTGCTTCGATCAAGCCCTATACTCCGCTCGAATTGGCAGGCCGAGATGTCTATGTCAGTGAAGGCTGTTACAACTGCCACTCTCAGATGATCCGTCCGATGGTTGCTGAAACGCAACGCTACGGGGAATACAGCAAAGCAGGCGAGTTCATCTACGATCATCCGTTTCAGTGGGGGTCGCGCCGCATCGGTCCGGATCTAGCACGCGAAGGAGGTAAGCAAAGTAGCTCCTGGCATTGGAGCCATTTCGAAGATCCTCACAAGCTTTCGCCAGGGTCTATTATGCCGTCTTACAAACATCTGTTGACCGAGAAGTTGAACTTCAATGAGATTCCTGCTCGAGTGCAGGCAGCCAAGTTCCTCGGGGCCCCCTACGAAAGAGAGCTGACAGATTCGGTCCAAATGGCAACAGCCCAAGCGGAGCAAATCGCTGCGGACATCATTGCGCAAGGAGGTCAGGTCAAGTATCAAGGCACCATGATCAAGGATTCAACCGCGATCGCCTTGATTGCCTACTTGCAACGCGTTGGTAAAGATTTGTTCGCACCCGTCGAGCAGGCTGCCAAGCCCCAAGCGAATTCCAGTGAGTCTACACCTGCGACTGGCACCGAGAGTGCGAAAGAGTAATCATGCTTAAAAAAGAGCAATCATGCTAAAAGACGTAATATCCATACTCGACTACGCCTTGTTTGATGAGATTGCCGTCGTGCTGTTCGCACTGAGTTTCATGGCGATCGTTTGGGGCGCTTTGAAATTGCGTCCCGATGCTGCGGAACGATTCAGCAACATTCCGATTGAAGATCATGTCGTCGACCCACGAAGAGGACCGAAACCCTAAATGCCGCACAATAAGAAAGAAGCTTCCCTCGGGCATAGCTACGATGGAATTCAGGAATACGACAACCCGCTTCCAGGATGGTGGAAGAATTTGTTTTGGGTCACGATCATCCTGTCCCCCATTTACATCATGTA
Source organism: Pirellula sp. (assembly GCA_040396935.1). Taxonomy (GTDB): domain Bacteria; phylum Planctomycetota; class Planctomycetia; order Pirellulales; family Pirellulaceae; genus JBKCUI01. The sequence continues at coordinate 160,627 of JBBAXA010000002.1, read as the reverse complement.
CTTCCATAGTGGTTCTCCTGGTCGATCGATCGCAGATCAATACGTCGAAGCCGTAAACGAAAACACGCGTAAACAGTACGCAGAAATCGGTGATTTGACTGGCGATGAAGCAACCATGGTTAAGTACATGGGCGAAAGCAAATGGGTTGGCGTCGGTGAAGCAATCTTCAAAGCGAACTGCGTTTCCTGTCACGGAGCGGATGGAGGTGGGAACGTAGGGCCTAACCTGTGCGATGAGAACTTCAAACATATCAAGCAACTGCCAGACATCCTTAAAGTGATCAATGAAGGTGTAGCTGGCGGCGCGATGCCCGCTTGGGGTAAGCGTTTTTCACATCCGAATGATTCGATTTTAGTATCGGTCTACGTTGCGAGTTTACGAGGTAAGAAGCCGGTGAGCCCAAAAGCCCCTGACGGAAGCCCGATCCCACCATGGCCAAATCCTCAGTAAAGAACAGAGTCCCCTCGAGCGAGCGACTCCCTCACGCCGTTCGCTCGGGGAGATTTGTGCCAATCGTTTTTGAAGAACCGAAAAGTATCCACGCCCAAAAAAAGTGCGTGCACTCATGAGCAACGTACCGTCTTCCATCAGAATTCTGCAAAACACGGAATCGAATAATAAGAATTGCAACCAGTGCTACGGAAATTGCAAAGAAGAACAGGCAGTTTCTTTCGAATCCAACGCGAAAGAGGGTTCTTTCCAGGAGGTGACCTATGGTCTGACTGGAAACGATGGCTCGATCCTGCAGCCGGAGGAGCTGGTCCTTCCGACTCTTTCCCGCGATGGGAAACGTCGATGGATCAATCCGATGTTAGCTCCCGGTAGCACGTGGCACTATCGAAGATGGGTCGCTTACGGATTGATTGCGTTTTTTGTAACGCTGCCTCATCTTCGGTTTCATGGTAAACCCTATATTTTGATCGATATCGCTTCCCGAGAATTTACTTTTCTAGGGCATACGTTTTATCCTACAGATACAGCTTTGTTGGCTTGTATCATGCTGGGTTCATTCTTCGCCATCATGCTCATCACAAGCCTCGCTGGGCGTGTTTGGTGCGGTTGGGGATGTCCTCAGACCGTTTATACCGAATTTCTTTTCCGTCCCATCGATCGTCTGTTCAGCGGAACGATCGGGAGGGGTGGAAAGGGACGCCACCCGATGACAGCGGCCGCGCAATTCGGTCGATTCTTCGTTTATTTGGTCTGCTGCATGTTTTTAGCTCACACGTTCCTGAGCTATTTTGTGGGAACCGATCGATTGGCTCGGTGGATTGTTACACCACCCAGCGAACATCCTGTTGCGTTTCTCATTATGGCGGGATCGACCGCAGCGTTGATGTTCCATTTCTTGTACTTTCGAGAACAGTTATGCCTGATCGCATGTCCTTATGGACGATTCCAGTCTGTTATGCTCGATCGAAAGTCTTTGATCGTGGCCTACGATGCGCGCCGAGGTGAACCGCGAAAGAAAGGGAAACGCGAGCCTCTCTCGCTCGATCGATTGACGAGTGTCTCGGTAGGAGATTGTATCGACTGCGGTCGATGTACGGCTGTCTGTCCAACAGGCATCGATATCCGAAATGGTCTTCAGCTCGAGTGTATCCACTGCGCGCAATGTATCGATGCTTGCGAAGATGTGATGAAAAAAACCGGCCAACCCATCGGCCTGATTCGATATACCAGTCAGGATGGACTTGAGGGGAAGCCAAATCAACTGCTTCGTCCTAGAACGGTGATTTACACGACAGCCCTGGGCTTACTCACCTGTTTGTTCATTTTTATCCTTTCCTATAAATTTGCGTTCGATGCGCGAATATTCCGTCTGCCAGGAGCTCCCTTCTCCCTGGTTGCGGATCAGCAAGTTCAAAATAACTTCAAGTTGCGTTTGACGAATCGCAGCCAAAACGTTCAGCAGTACAAACTCGACTTGGATGAACCCTTGATGACAGCAAAATGGAGCGATGGTAGTGAATCGATGACACTCCGACCAGGAGAGTCAAGGTTGCTTCTAATCGCGATCCTCTTTCCTCCGCAGAAAACAATGGGGGCTGGTTCGACGACATCGACTCTGAAGGTGACAGATAGCTCAGGCTCGGAACGCAAAATCCCAATCTATGTTCATGGGCCAAGATGATATGAACGAGAAGTCATCGCGTAACTTTTGGATTTTTTTAATACTCGCGTTCTTCGCAATCGACTTGACGATCGCTGTCATCGCGATTTCGATGGCGGCAGGGGACCCATCCTTTCGCTCCATACCAGGATTTGGCGAACGCTCTGTCCATTGGGATGAACGCCGAAATCAACACGAGCGTCTCGTCTCACTAGGGTGGAGCATTCAAGTTGACAAGTCGCGATCGGGGAAAGATTCACTCGCCATCGAGATCACCGATCGGCAGGGTAAACCCGTGGATGGCATATCACTTCAAGTGAATCTGTTCCATTACACCCGTGTTGCCGAGCAGCAAAAAGCCCATTTCCGGTCCGTCGATTCTATGTACATCGCACCCGTGAAGTTAAGTAAGCCGGGTCTTTGGCATATCGACCTCGACGGGACGACCCCGGAAGGGGAACGAATTTGGAGTCAACTTACTCTCGATTGGGATAGGCAACCATGATCAGCTGGGGCGCGGCGATCGAATTGATGGTTGCAACAACCCTCGCGTCCGCTTTGGGATCTGTCCATTGTGTAGGGATGTGTGGTCCGTTCGCATTGCTAGCTACGAAGCGGTCTGATGCTTCGCAGACGGTCTTCGGCCAGCTTCAATTCCGACTGATTGCATACCACTTTGGTCGACTCGCCACCTATTTGTCATTGGGGTTGTTAGTAGGTTTCGCTTCGAGTTGGGTAAGGAGTTCAGGGTTCCTTGCAAACATCGGATTGGTCGTGGGTGGAGGGTTTGTTGCGATAGGATTTTACCGATTGTGGATGGCACGAGTCTTCAAAGCATTTGAGAGCAATCAAGAGTTGACGAATCCACCAAAGCACCTGCGCTGGATTACTGCCTGGGGGCGAGCATTGGCTACCCTGCGTCGATATTTTCCTTACCGAAGTCCATTCGGGAACGCCTTTGCCTGGGGGGCAACCAGTACATTGCTTCCATGCGGTTGGTTGTATCTTTTCTTAATGGCGGCTGCATCTGCACCGACATTAGGAATGACTTTAGCCACCATGTTTGCGTTTTGGATCGGGACATTGCCGCTCATGAGTTTTTCGGCATGGAGCTGGCAGTACATCAGTCAAGGTTGGCGAGGTTCGGCCGATCGAGTCGCCTCCTTTTGTATTCTTTTCCTTGGGATTTATCTGATTGCGACCCGATCCATGGTGGGTCTCGAGTTCGAAGGAATAAACCGACCTGCTATTGGCTCTTCCCGTTCCATCGGGAACGAGCAGCCATTCCAATGGCTTATTCGGAACGTTCATTCGGCTGTATCTTATTGCAGTGGCGAGGCACAACAGAAGGAGCCACTTCATGAAAAGGATGGCTCGCCGTGACATCGAATGCCTATCCATCGACAAATGGCAAAGTACTGTTAGCCTGCGCACACTGCGGATTACCGACTTCAGCACGCTCGAGCGAGGAACGAGTCTTTTGCTGCAATGGTTGCATGGGTGCATACGCCTTGATTCATGAGATGGGTCTTGAGGATTACTACAAGCTCCGTACGGATTCGGGAGCTTCCCTCTATGTGCGTGAATCGGAGCAGCAAATTGCCGCGCTCGAAGACCTCGAGTCAGCTGGCGTTCCTGTAAGGCATTTGCCAGGTGGATTGGATTGCGTTCGATTGTCTGTGGAAGGGATGCATTGCGCGGCGTGCTCCTGGTTGATCGAGCGGATACAGCCGACCATTCGAGGTTTGCATAGTGCTCGGGTTCGATTGAGTGATCACTCGGTCGA
>JBBAXA010000002.1:128199-156627 GCA_040396935.1 Pirellula sp. | reverse complement strand
CGACCATTCGAGGTTTGCATAGTGCTCGGGTTCGATTGAGTGATCACTCGGTCGAACTGGTCTACGACCCGGCCCAGACGAACGTTTCTCGCGTTGCTAGCAGATTGTCTAGGATTGGCTATCAGCTCGCTCCTTGGCAGGAAGATTTTGATCGCGTATCCGATATCATCGACAAGCAACGAGACCACTGGTTTGGGATCGCAACTGCTGCTTTTTTAGCTGTGAATGCGATGTGGATCGGCATCGCTTTATACGCGGGAGAAGCGTCTGGTATATCCTCAGATAATGAGTACTTTCTTCGTTGGATCGGAGCCGTTCTCGGGTTGCTGTCTGCTCTAGGACCTGGAAGCCTTTTTTTTCAAACTGCCTGGCAAGCGATCCGGGTACGATCGCCACATGTCGATATTCCGGTTGCGCTTTCGTTGGCTATCGGGACGATTGGATCCCTTTACGGTGCATGGATGGGTAGCGGACATATGTATTTCGACTCCCTGACGTCGCTGGTGTTGCTGCTTCGGATAGGTCGATATTTGCAATTCCGTGCCCAGTCGATGGCAAAGAGTTCTATCCATCAATTAATGCGTTGGAATACTCAGATCGCTCAGCGAATCGATGGCAATGGCGAGCGTCATCCTGTTCCAGCGAGCCGTCTCGTCGAGGGTGACTTGATTTACGTTGAACCCGGGGCAATCATTCCTGCCGATGGTACGGTGGAGTCTGGGGAGAGTTCCGTCGATACGTCTTTGCTTACAGGCGAAACGCAACCAGTTGTCGTTCGAACTAGATCAGGTGTTGTAGGAGGGACGACCAATCTGAGTTCCCCTCTACAGGTTCGTGTCGATGCTGCAGGCGACGCAAGCCGAATGGGTAAGCTGATGGCAATGGTGCGCGAAGCGACCACCTATCGCACACCCTGGATCCAAGCGGCAGATCAAGTTGGTAAGTGGTTTGTCGTGGTCGTTTTATTCCTCGGATGCGCGACTTGGGTCGGTTGGACCCTGTATGCAAATGTGACTGTTGCGACACAACATACGATGGCGTTGCTAACAATTGCTTGTCCCTGTGCGCTGGCTCTTGCAGCACCCTTGGTCATCACGATTGCTCTAGGAAGGGCAGCAAAACGCCAAATTTGGATTCGGGAGGGTGATTGTCTAGAGAAATTGGCAAATCCTGGCATGCTATGGTTGGACAAGACCGGGACGATTACCCTGGGACGCATGCATGTGCATCAATGGACAGGAGAAGATCGATGGCTTCCCTACGCTTTTGCATTGGAGCAGACCGTGGTGCATCCTGTTGCTTCCGCAATTGTTCGATTTTCTGAAGCGTATGACGATTTCAACTGTCAGCACAGCGTGAGGGATATCATTCAGGAGCGTGGATTCGGAGTAACCGGGATTGTTAGCAATCGACGGGTCACGATCGGAAACGAACCGTGGATGCGAAAGCAGGGGGTTCAAATACAGGAGCATGATTTCGTCCAAGCTCGATCGATCGCCTCCAAGGGGCAAACCGCTATTTGGTTTTCTGTGGATCATTTGGTTGTTGGTATGTTTGCCGTCGGAGATGCATTGCGACCTGATGCTGTTGAAACGCTGAAGCAATTGCAATCGCTGGGTTGGAAGCTCGGAATACTTTCCGGTGATCATCCTGAAGTTGTCCTGACGATTGCGCAGTCCCTCCGTGATCAAGGAATTGTTCTTGAGCAGGCGTTAGGAGAGCAAAGTCCAGAAGATAAGTTGCATAAGATAGAGGAATCGCGAAGAACGACGAAACAGCTAATTGCTATGGTGGGCGATGGTATCAACGACGCTGCAGCATTAACAGCAGCCGATGTTGGGATCGCTGTTCGTGGCAATAGTGAGCAGTCACTCACCGTTGCTCCCATCTACATCGCAAATCCGAGACTTAGTTCGCTACTCGAACTCTTTCAAGCATCCAAGCAGGTAGTTGTAGGCATCAAGCGATGTTTCCAAGCGTCTTTGGTTTACAATTCGATCACGATATCACTAGCGGTGTTTGGATGGATCCATCCGTTGATTGCGGCGCTATTTATGCCACTGAGCGGCTTGACCGTGTTGGCGATGGCACTGCATAGCCGTACCTTTCTCAATCAGGATCTTTTCGAATCGGAAAGGCTAAGACCATCATGAGTGTTTTGTATATCGCTTTACCCGCAGCTTTACTGCTCGGCGCAGCAGGCTTGGTTGGTTGTTTGTATTGCATTCGAAGCGGCCAATACGATGATTTGGATTCTGCCTCCCTACGGATTCTCAACGAAGATATCGAAAATGAACCCAAGTAAACTTCTGCCCGCCTTGTGGCTCGTATGCTTTTGCAGCCAGATGACTCGGGCAGGCGATGACTTCGAACACCCGCCTATTTCCTACTATGATTCCAAATCGATTGACCCAGTTGCTTTGCTTTGGACCAAGATTCAAAACGGTGAGGTGATTCTTACACCAGATAGTAAAGGTGAATACCTGTCAGCAGTATTGAAGGCGCTGAACGTACCTGTTTCTTCCCAGTGCCTCGTCTTCTCAAAGACAAGCCTTCAGATCAATCACATCAGCCCTCGAACTCCACGAGCGATCTACTTCAACGACTCGGTCTATGTCGGGTTTGTCCAAGGGAGTTCTATCATGGAGTTGACGGCCGTCGATCCCCAATTGGGCTGCGTTTTCTACACGTTCGAGGTTCCTAAAGAGACAGAAGACGAGCAAAAACCTGAGAAACCTGCCATTATCAGAGATCGTGGACAATGCCTGTCATGTCATGCTACGACGCGCACCGAGCGAGTTCCCGGGGTGCTGGTTCGATCCATTTATCCAGACAGAGCTGGACGGCCTCGATCTGGAGCTTCTACCTATGTGACTGATCATCGCAGTCCATTCCCCCAACGTTGGGGAGGTTGGTATGTGACCGGTGAGCACGGTGCGATGCGCCATTTGGGAAATTTATTCGCGGTCGATCGTCAAGATCCTCAGCATGTCGATGTGGAATCCGGAGCGAATTGGGAAAAAATACCGACCACCATTGACATGAAACCTTATTTGCTCGCCACAAGCGACATTGTTTCTCTGATGGTGATGGAACATCAAACTCGAGTGCATAATCTCATTACGCGAGCCAATTATGAAACGAGGCAGGCTGTCCATTTGGACCAAGCGATGAACAAAGCTCTCGATCGTGAACCAACCTATGTGAGCGAATCCACCCAAAGAAGAATTGCGTCGGTAGGCGAGGAGCTATTGCGTGGTCTACTTTTTGCAGATGAATTCGAGCTGACGAGCCCTGTGGTTGGTTCGAGTGAATTTTCCGAGGGCTTTTCAAAACGGGGAAAGATAGATTCCAAAGGACGTTCCTTTTATCAGCTGGACCTGCGAAAAAGACTTTTCAAACACCAGCTGAGTTTTTTGATCTTATCGCCCCATTTCGATGGTCTTCCGGAACCCGTCATGGCTTATGTTCGCAAAAACTTAGAGGAATCGCTACTAGGATTACGTCCACTACCGGAGGGCGTTGTCCTTGCCGATGAACAGAAGAGTGCTCTTCGAGAGATGCTTCGCGAACTCAAGCCGGGTTGGTTAGAGGGATAGTTCCAAGTCCATTTGTCCAGGGCGTTACAAATCAAAGGTTTTTGTAAGGTTGTTCGATTTTTGAATAGGAGGCCAGGTATCAAACCGATCTTTTATGACTCGGAGCCCATGGACTCATTCCCTCGAGCAGCATCAATCATGTTCATGGAGAAATTGAAGTAGGTTTGGTGTTCCAACTAGGATTTTGTTCAATGAGAAACGCAGCTCGCATGGAAATCGAATCGTTACAACTACTTTATGTGGTACCCGGAAAGAGCCTCGAATGAATAGCCACTCAGATAGTCCTAGCACTTCAGCCAGTGAAATCCAAAGCACCGTGGATTCAGCATTGCTCGACGCGGTTCTGAATACCGCGGTGGACGCGATTGTCACGATCGATGAACGTGGCAAGATTCTCCACGCCAACCGTTCGGTCGAGAAAATATTCGGTTATAAGCCGCATGATCTCATTGGGATGAATGTCTCCATGCTCATGCCCGAACCCGATCGTTCGCGTCATAACGCGTACATCTCTACGTATCAGGACACGGGGAAGAGGAAAATCATCGGGATCGGACGCCAGGTACTGGGTCAGAGGGCAGACGGTTTGCTCATTCCGATCGATTTAGCAATCAGCGAAGTCCGAGTTGGATCTCGCGTGCTATACACAGGTATCATGCGCGATATGACGGAGCGCCAGCAAACAGAAGCGGATCTGAAACTAGCTCAACTCCGATTGATTCAGAGCGAACGACTGGCAGCGATTGGGCAAATGATGACGGGTCTAGCGCATGAGAGTCGAAATGCACTGCAGCGTTCTCGAGCCTGTTTGGATATGCTCGATCTCGACCTGGAATCCGCTCCCGAGCAAAGGGATTTGGTACGCCGAATCCGTTCCGCATTGGTGGAGCTTCAGACACTTTACGAAGAAGTTCGTAGTTATGCAGCTCCTATACAGCTTGGTAAAACACGGCAAACCGTTGCTGAGCTATGCGCGGAGGTTTGGGCGAATCTTGAGGAGCAGAGAAAGCATCTAGACGTGCGTTTAGAAATCGATTGCGGGGATTGTCCAGCAATCTATTGCGATGCCCAACGAGTCAGTCAGGTAATTCGAAATATCTATGAAAACGCGCTCGCAGTATCCCCTAAAGGGAGTACGCTCTTCACTACCTGCAGACCCGTGCAGCATTCCCAAATCCATTTTGTGCAGGTTTGCTTTACGGACGATGGACCTGGGCTGAGCGAAGAGCAGCGACAGCGAATCTTCGAGCCATTCTTTACAACCAAGACCAAGGGGACAGGATTGGGGATGGCGATATGCCAACGCTTGGTGGAAGCACATGCTGGTCGGATCTATGTAGGAGAGCAGGAACACCGCCATCCCAAGGCGCATGGGGCAGTGATGGTGATGGAGTTACCCATCTGATCCGATGGCGTACTTGAGGATGCTGGACTCGTACGATCGATTCGAGACGTGGATATCGCGAGTCGGGATATAGGATGTGCTCCTTCCCTCGAGAGTCCCAGTGCGGTTTTTCTGATCAGAATCGTACGAAGGGTGTTGGTTTCGTCGATCCAGTAAATGTTCGAGCTTTTCTCTGGGGGCATAGTCAACCTGACCTTGGAGCACCAAAGACTCGACTGCAAAAGACATCCTCGACAAAATCAGCGGTTGGCCTAGGGGAGTTGAATCCAGTCCTAAAGGATTTTCCCATCGACAATTACTTTGCTGCTTCTTTTTTGGATACACGGCCGAACATGTGTCCCCCAACGGCATCATGCTTCCACGTGCCTGCATACTTCCCATCATGGAAGACGACGCGGGCAGAAAAAGTTCCCAAGCCGGGTATGGTCATCGAGTCCATAACCATCACCGGGGTTTTGCCTGCCCACTCGATGTTGATCTCTACAGGCAATTCGACGTCTTTGTTCCCATACTTGATGCGGGCTGTGATTTCCCAGAGCGCATCGTAACCCTCTAGCTTCTTAGCAGACTTGATCTCGTAGGATTCAGGTTCCTGTTTGTCGAGTGCTTTACCATCGATTGTGAAAACACCGGTCAGTACGCTATTGGAAAGATATTGTTCAAACTCTGTTATACGAGTCTGGCTGATGGATTTTTCCTGAGCTTCCGTGTTCGTGAAGCCACCTAGCGAGAGTCCACAAAGAATTGCTAACAACAGGCAACCAAGGGAGAGAATGGTTCTCATAATGGATCAATCTGTGGAAGGTGAAACCGTGAATTATTTTTCAATCAACGAGTCCTGGACTCGCACCGATTAAATATTCTTGAGGAACTCAACGCTTGTAGCAATGTCCTGCAGCGGATTTCGGGTGTTGTCCCGTTCGACAACGAAGTAACCTCGAAACCTTTGTTCCTCCAAAATTCCTGCAATTTCCGGGAATTCCGCCATGCCTCTGCCCAATTCGACTTCGGTTCCCCGTCCGCGAGATCGATCTCTTACACCATCCTTGGCATGAACCAACATCACATGTTTTGCGAATTTTGGCAGTGCAGCGAGGTCAAATCCGTTGACGAAAAGATTGCCGGGATTGAGGGTTATGCCGACCGATCCTTCGGGGAGAGATTCTACGAATTCGCCGAGTTGCTCGATTGGTTCCGTACCGGTCTCACACGCCAGGAATGCACCGATCCGCTGACTGTAAACGCCCAAATCGGAAAGAACACTCCGCAAAATCGCATAGGATGGCTCCTCCTGAGTGGCTGGAATCGTACCGCAGTGGTTGACGACTACGTTGGCACCTAGGTCGTATGCCAATCTCATCGCTTCTTTGGTACCGGCGATGCGTCTCTCTAGTTCCTCTTCGCATGCGTAGCCGCGTCGCGTCGCGTATCTAACTGACGCAACACGTAAATTCAGATCTTCTAGCAATTTGCGAACTTGCCTCAATGCCGTGCCGACAACCTCCGAGGGACGCATTCCCAGACGTGCATCGATCTCGACTGCGTCCGCTCCCATTCTCGCGGCAGCCTGGACCGCCATTTTGAACGGGAGTTTGAAGGCTGCAAGCTGAACGCCAACACGTAAACCGGGCAATTCAATTTTCCTTGTATGCGAGTCATAGTCGAACCAATCCAGGGTTGCTCGAACCCCTCAATTCGAATGCCGAGATTGACGATTGGCATTTTAGCTAGCCTGCTACTCGCGTCTACCTTACACGGACAGGGCGGTCGGGTCGAAACGGTAGCCCGATGGGATTTCGGAGTCGAGGAAGATGTGAAGGGGGACCGCTGGCCTGACGATTGGAGCCGGAGGACGGGTACTGAGTATCCCAAATATTTGGCGATCGGGATCTTCAAACGTACAACGACAAAAAAAGAAATCGAGGAAATCGACAAACTGCGGCGGCTCTACGCTCAATGGTCCTTGGCATGGGATACCAAACAATTGCCTTGGAATATCACTCCGGAAACCACGCCGCGCGAGTTCGACAAATTTGTTGAGCTTACGGTGATTAACCCGTTTCTTGAGTTTCAGATGGATGGCGGAACTGCAGAAGTGGTTTCGCCTTACATAGCAATCGACAATCAATCCGTTTACGGGATCAGTTGCCATGCATTCGCGGATTGCCATTCACAAGATTTCGATGGCTTTGCAACCATTCGATTCTACGACTCCAACAAGCAGTTTCTATTTGAGAGATCAACACCCAGTATCACTGGCAGGGAGTCTTGGAAGGAACTGTCCTCATTAACTCAGTATCCTTACAATCCAGATGTTGCTTACGCTCAGGTGTCACTCCAAGTCCGACCGCGTTCTGCTCGTTCCTTCCGTGCTGTTTTCGGTTTCGATTCCGTACGGATTCTAAGGTCGCCGCGACTATCACTAAAAGTGGATCGTCCATCTCGTTTGTATCTACAGGACGAATCGGTTGTTGTGGAATGCAAAGCATCGGGAATGAATTACCTGCAATCAACCCTGGATATTCGGTTGACAGATCATGAAGGGAAGATGCTCGGTCGAGTTACCAAGAGTTTGATTCCCGAGGATTCCGGAATACAACCATCCGGTCGACTCATTCAAACGGGTGCAAAATCTTTAGCACCGTCCGCGTACTGGAGTGGTAATTGCCAATGGAAATTGCCAAAGCTGGAAGCTGGGTTCTATGAGGTGCGAACACAGATGGATCGCAGTCGAATAGATCGTTTTGAATTGATAGAAAGATTTGCGGTACTGTCCGACCATTCCAGAGACACGGTCAATACGCAAGTCGGATGGTCGATACCGGAAGATCGGCAACGAGAGAAAGATCGTCTCGATACCTCTTCGATCGTTGATATTCTTCGCGAGGCGAGGGTCGGCCGAGTGAAACTACCGATCTGGTTTGACAGTCGAGAAAATACGAATGCGGATTTTTATACGGAACGAGTCGATCGACTCCAGGGATCCGGGATCGCTTGTGTGGGTGTTATCGCCACTCCTCCTGAATCTTTAAAATCGATGTTTGTGCGTTCCCGCGCGGAAGATTCGGGAAGTGCTTTGGAGGACACGATTGTCACCCAGACGCTGTTAGAACCGGTCTTGCAGCGAATGAGTAGCCGATTGCTCAACTTTCAATTGGGCTGGGATCACGAGGCGGATTTCGTAGCGCATACACGATTTGAGACAGCCTTGGATTCCTTGAGGAGAATGTTTCGACGCTACAGCCAAGAAGCCCAGCTCATTGCGTCGCATAACCCGATAGCGGCCTCGTCGAATACGCCATCGATCGATCGATGGCAATTGAATTGCGCTACGCTGCTGACGGCAGATGAATTGAAAACCATTCTTTTGAAATCCCAAGCTGAACGTTCTCCAGAGCTGACTCCGTGGTTCCATATCACTCCGCTGTCGTCGAAACTCTATTCCCTGAGAACCAGGGTCCAGGACCTAACCGAGAGGATGCTGTTGCTCACGGATCCTCGATTTCAAAGCAATACGGTTGGATGGGTGTACGATCCGATGACTCCCGATGTCGGTGTGATTACCGAAGATGGTGGGCCCCGCGAGATGTTCGTACCGTTTCGTACGCTTTCTGCGAGTACTGCAGGCATGCAGTACCTGGGCAAATTACCGAATTCGCAGTTGGGTCAAAATGCTGTGATTTCATCCAACGATCAATGCCGGCTCCTTATTTGGGGCCCTCAACCGTTGCATGCAAAACTTTATCTTGGGAAAAAAATCTCGATTCGGGATGTTTGGGGTCGAACGGTTCCCTACACGACAGAGGAAAGTCGACTCGGACCGGTTCAATCATTCTCCGTCGGAGATTGGCCGATCATTGTCGATGGGGTTGATATTTACACTGCTCGGTGGCGCATGGGCCTGGAAGTGCTGACCAAGCAAATCGATATGGTCGTCGGCAAGCAAGAGGAAATTCTTGTCCAATTCGCGAATCCGTTTCCTTTCCCTGTCTCGGGAAGTATGCAAATTGTTTGTAGTTCACTCGTGGACGACCAGCCTGCCAAATCATTTCGAGTCGACAGCGAGGGGCAAGAAAAAATCACTATTCCAGTCAAAGTAAATCCCTACGCCAATACCGGGAACTCTCCCATGCAAATCATCGTCACCGTGGAGGGGCCCGAAGATCAATCGATCATCGCCATCGACGAGAACATTCAGATCGGCAACAATGAGATCGAATTCGATCTGAGATATACCTTTACGGAAACCAATGAATTGTTGGTTGAAATCGAGGCGAGTAACCGGTCTGGTGCACCAGCGAATTTTGACTGCATCCTACAACCCAGTAGTCGAACACGTGAACGGACACAGATTTTGCAACTCAAGGATCGGACGACCCGATTTTTCGTTCTGCCGAGAGCGGATGAATTGGTCGGACAAACCCTCCTTCTCCAATGCGAGCAAATCGGAACGAACAGAGTTTTCAATATGCGAACTCAAGTGAACCGACTGTAGGCGACACGTGACGCGATGCAATTCCGCGAATGATAGGTTACGATATTGGGATGTCGTCTATCGCAAAACCTAATTTGGTAAATCCACCTCTCCCAGAACCTATCCGCGAGACCTTGGAAGGCCTTCGTGGACTTCTAAATCGTTTTGTTTTTTCTCAAGCAATCATCCAGCTAGGGATTTGGTGCCTCGTATCCTTTTGGCTATTTGGTGCTATCGATTATCTACCTGCCATGATGGGTGCTGCAGAATCTCCACGATGGGTTCGAGTGGGAATGCTGGCGATTATTGCCGTAGGAATTCTCGTAATTCTCTATCGCCAAATCTGGCAACGTTGGTTAGTGCGATGGAGCGATTCTGCGTTAGCTCTCGTGATTGAGCGAAAGTACCCTGAATTTCAAAGTGCGCTTGTTACGACGGTTCAGGCATCTCAACCCTCCAGGTATTCAGCATCGGAGTTCGATCATCCGAATCGTCCTGGATTGCTGGCCATCGCTCGCCAGCGTGCTATCGATCTATTGCCAACGGTTTCCCTCGAGGAATTGGTTCGGACGAAGCCACTGTTTTGGCAACTCGTTCTCCTTGGAGCGTGCCTGATTGCATCCGTTGTTCTTGGCTTGTTAAGGACGGAGTGGAGTTATCATTGGGCCAAGCGTTTGTATGCGCTTTCTAACGAGAATTGGCCAAGAAGTGTTGTTTTAGGTGTGGATGGATTAGAACTGGAGATTCCTTCTTTTACAGGGATCGGTTCCTCCCGACAACGATACTTGCTTGAGTTCAACGGTGACCAAATATCGATCCCCAAAGGGCAATCAGCCAATTTGAAAAGCTATGCATCCCTAGACGCCAAGAGGGTTCCCGATTTATGTACGGTCTACTATCGAGACGATGAGGGTAATCGCGGTCGCGCAAACATGCGACGAATGCCAGCGATCGATAAGAAGCAGGGCTTCCTGCTCGATGGACCTCCACTGGAATCTATCAGCCAGTCACTCTGGTTTAGCATCGTAGGGGGAGACGCACGACTGTCCAATCTTCGACTGAACGCGGTGGATGCACCGATGATCGTGGATATGCAATTGCGAGTGCAATATCCCGTTTATCTACAGCGATCCACACAGTCTCGGTGGGGGGAAGAAGAACTGTCTTACCGTACCGGACTAAGATTGCCGCAAGGGACGTCTGTCGAGTTAAACCTGAAGGCAAACAAGAAAGTAAGGCGATGCGACTTTGTTTTGATGGGATCGCAGGATCCGTCCGAAGGAAGTCCCAAAGAGCAAACGATTCAGCTTGAAAACGTAAGTGAATCATTCCAAGTACCACTGGGTATGCTGAACAATAATGTTCTTGCTGAATTTCGTTTATGGGATACCGACGGAATTTGTTCATCGCGTGTACAGCAGTTCACTCTATCAGCCATCGTCGATCAGCCACCCCAGGTCGATATGATCCTCGATGGTATTGGAACAGCTATCACCGAAATCGCCTCGATACCGATCATGGGTAAGGTAAAAGATGAATATGATGTCAACCAGATTTGGGTTGAAGCGACTCTAGACGAGAATAGCCCACTCAAAATTCCGACTAGCCAAACAACCAAGTCGGATATCGATGTCTCGATCGATTGTAAAGAGCTTCGCGATTCGGGCAGACTCCCGACGAAGGCCGGTTCGACATTGGCGATTCATCTCGTCGCAAGTGATTTCTACGATCTCAAATCCGAAGGTCACTTGGGAAAAGCGAATACGGTTCAATTGAGTATCGTCACGGCTGATCAGCTGCTGCTATTGCTCGATCGAAGAGAAGCTGCGATGCGGAAGAGACTGGAACAGATTATTGGTGAAGTCGAACAGTTGAGGGATCTGCTCACGACGATGAATCGTCGCGAGACGGATCCCACCACATCTCCCGAACCGTCGCCAGCGGTGCCTGGTGGCTCGTCGGCCGAGGTAGTTCGGGAAGATGAAAAACAGAAGAAAGCGAAACTCCAGTTGTTGCGATCACAGCAAGCACTAAGCCAACTGTCGAAGTCTGAGGGAGAGCTCAAGGGTGTCGAGAAGGAAATTGCTCAAATCAGTCAAGAGCTCATCAACAACCGGATCGACAGCGTCGATCGGCGTACCCGTTGGCAGGATAAAATTCAGAAGCCGCTGTTACAGGTCTTGGAAAAAGATTGGATTCCCTTCTCGAATGATCTCGCCAGTCTAGAGAAGCTATTCCTAAAATCGCCGGAATCATCGGATGAAGCGAAAAGGCTTCTCGGACAGGCGATCGAGCAAAACAACCTGATTTTGGCCGCTTTGCAAACAATTCTTGCCGATATGCTTGAAATTCAGGATCAGACAGCAATTATCGATATGTTACGGGATCTAATAGACAATAGTTCCCAAATGATTGATGAGACAAAAGGTTATAAAAAGCAACAGGATAGGAAAGCTCTGGATCTGCGCTGATGGCTGAAGGATGGAAACAAGATAGTCGCTGTTTCACCCTTTCGCGGTGCCAAGCATGTCTAAGGCTCATCGTCCCATCGGTTCGATGGTCAGAGCCGCATTGCTCCGAAATCCTCGCAGCCATGCCAATTCTCCTTTTTCGAATCAAAAATCCATTGCTGAATAAGGATCCGAACATGGGCGAACAATCCGTTTTCGAAAGCATTCCAAAAGCCAAGCTTCTCATGCGTACTATCGGAAATGGGTTGATTCTCTTTTTGCTTGCCACTTCGTTCGCTATCGGTCAAACACCAAAACCAACGACCAAGTCGGCTGAGGCGGAGTCTTTGGAAACGAAACAAAGACAATTGGTTCAGCGGTTCCAGAAATTGGAAGAGTTGTTTTTGCGGATGAGTGAGTTGGAAGCAGTATCCAATCCCACCCATGCAGGCCTACTGATGCAAGCTGCCCAACTGAGCAAACAGCTCGGTACTCGACAACGATTGAATAACGCAGGCGACTTGATCGCAAAAGGACAAATTAGCAAAGCGATCCAGGAGCAGGAATCGGCTCATGAGAACCTGAAAAAATTATTGGAACTCTTGCAAAGTGAGAACCGCGCCAGCCGTATTCGCGATGAGAGAGCCAAACTGGAAGACATTCTTAAGGATCTACGACGACTCGAAAGTCTCCAGCGAGCGTTGCGTGGACGGACCGAAGCTGGACAAGATATCCAGCAATCTGCAAACGATCAAAAAGACCTGACCGAGCAACTCGGTGCGGTCGAGGAAAATCTGAAGGACCCCAAGGCGGATAAGGAGAAAAGCGACTCGCCCACTCCAGAAAAGCAGAACACGCCGTCTTCGGATAAGCCATCTGACAACAAGCCAACGAGTGATTCGAAACCTACGAGCGAGTCCAAGGCCCAGGAATCGGGGGACTCGCAATCGAAACCCTCCGTGGAGCCAAACAGCAATCCAAAGGAAATGCCACAAGATTCCAAACCTGTTAAGGATCCGGCGACCGAGCCAGCGGAGCAATCTCAGGACCGCGACAAACAAGGGCAACCAAAAAATCAGGATCTGAAGGCCCAACCAGGATCGAAATCGGATTCCCCAAAGAGCGACAAGCAACAACAGAACCAACCTGCCAAGCCAAATCAGGATTCGTCAGAATCCAAAAAGTCAGGAGAGGAAAGTTCGGATTCGTCCTCCCAATCCTCTGAAAATAAACCATCATCCAAGCCCGAGTCTAAGGAAGAAAGAGCTCGTAAACGAGTCGAGAAAGCCAAAGATAGGATGAAAAATGCTGAGGAAAGATTGCAGCAGGATCAAAGAAAGGAAGCAGTCGAGGAACAGGAGGCTGCCGAGAAAGAATTACGCGATGCTGTCGATGAACTCGAAAAAATACTCCGTCAGCTGAGAGAGGAAGAGATTGAGAGATCACTCGTCGATCTTGAAACCCGCCTACGGAAAATGAACGAAATGCAAAAGCAGGTTCGGGATCAAACAGGCAAGCTCTTTGAGTTAACCGGTGATGCTCGAGATCGCAACCTGGAGATTCAAGCGAACAAACTATCGATCGAGCAAAACAAAATTGTTCTCGAGGGCCAGCGTGCTTTACTCTTGTTACAAGATGAAGGCTCTAGTACCGCGTTTCCTGAAGCCATGCAGCAAATTGTGAAGGATTCGCAGTTAGTGGCTAAGCGGTTGGCTCAGGCGGATGTCACCGAATCCACTCAATCGATCGAAGATGAAATTCTCGCAGCTTTGGAAGAGCTGTTGGACTCTCTCAAACAAGAGCAAAAGAAACGCGATGACAAAAAGAAACAGCAACAACAGCAACCGCAGCAACAACAGCAAGAACCGGGTGACCAGCCGTTGGTCGATAGCCTGGCCGAATTGAAGCTTTTGAAAACGCTCCAGCTGCGAGTCAACCGACGAACTCAGTCGCTGGCCAAGCAAGCTGAAAACACTGACGACAGTGTAGGACAGGTGCGCAAACCGGAACTGAAGGCTGAGCTAGACGACTTAGCCGATCGACAGCAGAAGATTTACGAAATCACTCGTGATATCATTCTAAAAGCAAGTCAAAACTGATATCGACCTATGCCAATTTACGTTTACGAAGTCATCCGCGAAGACGGTAAAGCTCCCGGTACCTTTGAAGTGATTCAGCGGATGAACGAACCACCCCTGACCCACCATCCTGATACGGGCGAGCCCGTTCGACGAATCATCGGCGCGCCTTCGATAGGAGGTTTGTGGTCCGATTCGGCGATGGGTAAATCCACAAGCGATTCCAATTTGAAGCGGCTGGGTTTTACCAAATATGTCAAAACCGATGACGGTCGATATGAAAAAACAGTCGGAAATGGACCGAGCTCTCTCTCTGCCGATTAGTAGCCGAAGTGCTTGGACTACTACTTGCCGAAGCTGAATCCTTTTGAGCCCGATCGAGTTCGGACTGAGCTTCGACTCGAGGGAGAGGATGTACGAGTTCTCGATGCTGTGGTGACGGATTTCCGATAATCCGGAGGACTCATCGGAGTATTGTTGAAGTTAGGTTTTACGCTGGAAGCAGCCCCGGAATAAAAACTGTTTTGCCTGCCTAACATCGATCCTAGGAGATATGCGGTGAACATACCGCCAGGTCGAAATCCGTACGGTCGATGATGCCCCTGATTGTCAGAAGCAACCAAACGATTATTTTGCAAATCGATTGTTACCGTGAATTCCTTCGTTTCACCCAAGTCTTGTACGTTATTACCGTTTGGATCCTTGAATCCAACGATTTCTCCACCCTGCGACATCGATACTCCAACCTTCGACGCCATGACATGGAGTTCGTTCAACTTAGAGGCATAACGACTTAGGAAGTCCGCCTCCTTCGTGGGGTCTTGCTGCGAAGGAATGATCTCAGAAACTGAGGGGCTCTCGAGGCTATCGCTGGACGTCACACTTACGCTTATGGATTCAGCACCCGGAGTATCGGACGATTCCTTGAGAACAAGAGCCAAGGCGTCGAGAACCTTATTCAAATCAACCACATCGGGAGAGCGGGAAGTGACGCATCCCGAGACACCGATCATCCAAATCAAGAAAACGGTTTGCAATGCTCGAAAACACATAAGTCTTGATACCCTCGCTAAAGCAACGATTTAACATCCCGTAGACTATCAGTATTTGGCTACTTTGGCAAAGCGCTTTGGGATTGAAGGATCGCTCCTGCAGTCGCCGCAGAACTCATGACGACCGAGATGCGTCGATATTTGTTGGGAAAAATCTTTACTCCGACTTTTTGAATCCTCACATCACTAGTATCCCTTCGTTGTCCAACAAAACCAGTTTTATTTAGACTCGTTGTCAAAATAACACTATTTGCTTGCAATCCAGCTTGGCGACGGGTAACGCAAAGACGAATTACGATCAAAAGAAGGTGAGTCTGCCGGCCTAGGGTCGTAAAATCGACTCAAGGATCGAGCCAGTCGGCGGTTCCAGAAGATACGCCGAGTCCAATTCAAGGACTGTGAGTCAAGTATCTTTGCGAGCTCGTACAAACCAAGAGCGAGCCTAGGAACCGATAAGGACGCGGCGATTTGACTTATCCTGGAGGCCAACTCATAGGTCGACCACCCAAGAGATGGTAATGGATATGGCTCACCGATTGTCCTCCATCCGAACCACAGTTGGTTACGACACGATAACCAGATTGGTGAATCCCAACTTGGCGCGCGACTTGTTGCAAAACCCACTGCAGATGCCCGAGGATCAGTGCATCCTCCCGCGAAGCATGCTCGAGCGACTCGATCGGCTTCTTTGGAATCACTAGGATGTGTATGGGAGCTTGGGGATGAACATCGTGGAAGGCCAAACATTGGTCATCTTCATAGACGATCTTGGCTGGAATCTCTTTTCGAATAATCTTGCAGAAGATTGTCTCTGGCATAGAAGAGCATAGATAGAGCCACGAAGCGAATTAGATTTCGGCAATGATACCATTGCTATCACCAAACTGCTCGACCTCGAGCCCCATTTTCTGGAGCATCGTCAAATACAGATTGCACAGTGGAACCATGCCGTCAACCGATACATGCTGTCCTGTTTGGAGGCTTCCTCCTCCTCTACCACCCACCAGGATTGGTAGATTGTCCGGATCGTGTCGATTGCCATCCGACATACTCGATCCAAAGACGATCATACTATTATCAAGCAGGGTGGAATCACCCTCAGAGATTGCCTCCATTTTTCGCAACATCCGCGCGAATTGCTCCGTATGCCACCTGTTGATCAAAGCATACTGCGCGATTTTTTCTTCTTTATTTTCGTGATGCGAAAGTTCATGATGACCTCCCTGGACACCCTCCAAAAACGAAAAATTCCTTCCGGAAACATCGTTTGCAAACATCAGTGAGCAGACCCGCGTCGAATCCGATTGAAAGGCCAGCACCATCAGGTCCATCATGATGGAAATGTGGTCTCGAAAATCCTGAGGAATACCCGGCTTTGCCAGAGCCAAATCCTCTCGGCTCAAGGAAGAATCGTTCCCGAACTCGTGGGGCTGCATGGCATACTCGATCCGCTGCTCTACCCCTCGAACGGAGTCGAGGAATTCGTCCATTTTGAATTGATCATCGCGACCTAGCCTGCTTCGTAACGTTTTGGCATCCTCGAGAACATAATCTAAGAGGTTGCGGTAGGTCCGCATACTTTCCCGGTCGCTGGTGATCGACTTGCCAAACAATCGTTCATAAACCATTCGAGGACTGATTTCCTTCGCAACAGGACGAGTCGGCGATTGCCAGGAAATATGCGAACCGTACAGTCGTGTGTACCCTACATTGCTATCGATCCCACTAATGACTGGTTCGGTTCCCAATTCGAGCGATGGGAGCGGTGTGTGCTTACCAGTGTGCTGGGCGATCAGTTGATCCACTGAGATACCGCCGCTATTGATATCTTTGCCAGTTGTCTTGGTGACCGGCATACCAGTTAAAAAATTAGCTGTTTTGGCGTAATGACCGTCTCCGCCATGACTGTTCTTTTTATCTAAACCGGAGAGCACCAAAACATGTTCACGAACATCCGCAAGAGGCTCCAGCGATGGACTGAGTTGGTAATCTTTACCGGTCTGCTCAGGCACCCAAGCCTTCTGCCAAACACCGTTCGGGAAATAGATAAACCCCGTTCGTATCGGTTGTTTAGGAGAGTCATAGCTCAGCCCGCGTTTCGCGGATAGAGACTCCATCCACGGCAGAGCCAACGCGACACTGCAGCCGCGCAGAAAACGCCGCCTATGCGGATGATTTGACCGTTTGCCAGAAGATTCGATCATGACTTGCTCTTCGCTGGATTGTAGTAGCGATTCTGAAACGGGTAGGACATCAGTATTTCTTCGAGGATGACCGTAGCACTATCTTCGTCTTGCAACCGTTTGATACTTTTGTCGATGATGCATTGATCGAATTTGTTCAATTCTCTGCCTAAAGCAAATCCTACGAATTTACGAGTGAAATGCCTGAAAAACTCGTCTTTACGTTTGAGGAGAATTTGTTTCAATTCCTCGGGCCCAACAAATTTTTCTCCAGACGGAAGGGTTCCTTCGGCATCGATAGGTGAGCCGTTTTCGTCGGCGCGCCATCCTCCAATCACGTCAAAATTCTCCAATCCAAAACCGATAGGATCCATACGATCATGGCAAGACGCGCATTCGGCTTTTTGACGGTGTAGTTCCAATCGCTGTCGAAGTGTTTTTGATTCCTCGGATGGTTGCTGCTCGTCGAGCGCTGGTACGTTGGCCGGTGGTGGTGGCACTTTCGAGCCTAGAATTTCCTCGAGAATCCAGCGACCACGCAACACGGGACTGGTTCTCCGAGGATAGGACGTCTTAAGCAGCACACTTGCCATAGTCATCACTCCACCCCGCCTTTTCTCCTGTTCGGTAACCAGGGAAACGCGATGCCATCCAGGTACTGAGATATTGCGAAATCCATAGTGCGCCGCTAACCGATCATTGACGATTGCATAATCCGAAACTAGCAGATCCGTTAAAGGTCGTCCTTGCTGGAATATGGAGCTGACGAATTGAACGGTCTCTTCCACTGAGTCACGAAGAAACCTCTGATCGAAGTTAGGAAACAGTTCCTGGTCTGGCTTGCTCTGGGACAGGTCTCTGAGTCCCAACCATTGCAGGCCAAAGTTCTCACCGATTGACCTTGAACGCGGATCCCGTAGCATACGTTGCAGCTGTTGACGGATCGTGTCAGGTTGAAAAATCATTCCATTATCTGCCAAGTCCAAAAGCTCTTCGTCTGGTAAGGACGACCAAACCAGCAGCGACATGCGTGTGGCGAACTGATGAGGTGTTAGGCGTTGCACGCCTGATTGCTCAGGTTCTGGCTCTGCGAGAAATAGAAAATGCGGCGATAGCAAAATTGCTTTGAGAGGTTGTCTCAGTGCGACAGAATACGTTCCGCCCTCTTCCCTGGCTTGCATAAACAATTTTTGCAATCGGTCGATTTCCTCAGATTGAATAGGGCGTCTCCACGCTCGTCGCGCAAAAGAACCAATCGTCTGAGAGGCAGCTGTATCCAGGTCCGAATCGGTAGAAGATAAGGGTACAATCAACTGGATAGCAGCATGATTTGCTACGATTTGCTGTAACGCTTTCTCAACCGACCCTGAGTCGAAAAGCAAACGATCGATGGCTTGATTGGCGACTCGGAGGTATGACTCGAGATGAATGGGTGACGTGAATAGCGAATCCCCCACGGTATCAAATCCTTCGCCTCCAGCCCCATCTGCGGGTGGGAGGAACTCACTCGGAATTAGATAGCCCGTCAAGTCACGAATCGCATTGGCATATTCAAACTGCGAAAGCCGCCTGCTCATCACGTGTCCTCGATACCAACTTTGCGTCTCATCGGATGCCAATTTAGAACACAAATCTTGTCCGGGACGAGAGTCGACCCATCGATGAAAGGCACTCTTCTCTCGATCATTTAATCCAGGACTTTTTGGGGGAGGCATTTCATTCAGTCGTACTCGCTTAGCTACGCGTTCCCAAACATCACCGGCATCTACGGCTGATTCCCCATCGGGAAATTTAGCCATGTCGAATTCTCCTTCGGAGTCCTCGCCCTCATGGCATTTCAGGCATTTCACTTTGATGATTGGTAGTACTTTATCGACGTAGGTCGACTTCCATTTGTTCCAATCTTCGCTTTCCGTTTCCTGCGCGAAAGCACCCGAGGCGAGACAACTGCAAAACAGCGTCGAAAGACAAATCGCGATTCGTAGTTTAGAACTAGCGGGAAGTGGAGGCATAGACTCAAAAGGATAGAAAACGAATAGTCCGACGATAGTTTACACTGAATTGGCGCGTTGATTCAATTTCATTCGTATATGGATCCTCGGATCAATCGATCGGACAATCCAGGCTTGCTAATTGACTTTCTAAGGCGATAGCAAATACGAATCAGGATGCTGGTATTTTTGTCGAACACAGGCAATAAGTCCGGTGCATTCCGCTATGCCAGAGGCTCCTAAAGTCAGACCGGAGCGCTACCAACCAACTATGGTTCCTGGTTGTTTAGACCGACTCGACTAGCGATTGGCGGTTCTTAAACCCTGATTCAAAAAAACCCGAAAGGCTGTTTTATCGTCTGAAAGCCACTGCCCAACGACCAAATCGATCCGACCGTCGGCATTCACGTCGGCGGCCGTACAGGTTGCATGGGAGCAGTCGTCTCGTTCGATGGAGTGTCTCACGAATTCCAAATGCTCCCTTTGTTCCCACCAGCAGATAGAATCGTATGCGCCCTTGCCATCCAAATGAGCCTTAGGAAAGAGCCCGACCGCGGCGATATCGAGATCGCCATCTCCATCGAAATCAGCAACCGTTGATTGAAGAGCTCCAACCAAAAGCCCTAGGTCTCTTTCCTCCCACCTTTTATCACCCAGATTACGGATCCATCGCAGACCGTGGTAAGGCTTGGCGATCACCGCATCCATAGTATCCCCACATGTATGGACGATATCCAGCCTACCGTCTTGATCCAGATCCACGATTTGGAAAGAGCTCGAGTTATACGACGGATCGATGAGTGTCGTTACGACTTGTCTCTCAAAGTTTTCATTTCCTCGATGGTAATAGACCTCGACAGTCTCGATTTCTTGACCGTAGGCCACAACATAGTCGAGTTTGCCATCTTTATCCAAATCAGCGATCTCGATACCGAGCGGACCATGCCGACTGTCCAATGTTTGAACTTCGAATTGAGGTTTCCTCAGTTCTCCACCGACTCGCCTGAGTAGCTTCAAAGAACCTGTTTTTCGCCAACCAAATTCGACAACGAGGATATCTAGATCACCGTCGTCATCGTAATCGAATGGTTTTGCTTCGATTACTCGTGAGAGCGAGTCAGCGAAAACAATACTGTCTACACCTCCATCCTCTTTTCCAAAATGCATAGTCACTCGACCATTTTGATGATCGCCAACGGGAAAGCTCCCAAGTTCCCCGACCAAATAGTCCTGTAAGCCATCCGAATCCCAATCCAAAAGGTGGACTCGGCATAGGTTGCGGCCTGTCGTGATCAAGCGTTGCTTTCCCTCTGGAGTCATGAACGACAATTCCCGTGTAGGGGTCCAGGCGCTCAAAGAACCCTTACGCATATCGGTAAAGAAGAGAGTATTCAGTTCGTGGCTCCAGCGGACGTGAGCTGTGGCTGGGGGTGTCGTATCGATTCCCAAGCCCGAAGTGCTCTGGAAAACGACTGGAGATACGGTATCCCTCTGTTGATCCGCTCTCGGCACAACCAATTTCTCAGGTGCTGCATCCTGAAAATAACGGACGACATCACGAATGAGCGGCTCCTCCAGGTCGGTCCTTTTTGACTCAATGTAAAAATCGTAACCCTGTTGAACTTCTCGGGGCCAGTCGGCTTTCGGAAAGGTAGAAGGGATTGGAAGTGGATGGCAATCACCACAAAATTTCTCAATCTTCGAGACGGTTTTCGGACTCAGTTGCGGGCTAGTTACAGTCTCCAAGGCAGTCGGCGTTGGATTCGGCACTAATCCATCCACAGGTGATGGGCCATCGCAACCTACCAACATGATCACGAGCAGCCCATTGGCTAGGTTATAAACGAGACGTCGCATGTAGTTTTTCCGAAATAGGAATCATTCATTCCATCGATTCTACTGGGGAGCCTTTTGGATAGTTAGGTTCAGGATGCAATAATTCGTGCGATTGAAGGGGGCACTCAGCGATCAAGTATTCGGTGATGTACTGGAAGTTCGAGTTCGCTCTTCGAGCAGGTGAAAGATACTTTTCCAAGGTTTTCCGCTGCTCGTTGATAAACTAATGGCGCAGGATCGTGCGTTGGTGTACCCAACCGAGCATCCCGCCTCGCTCATTTGGGGGCCAACATCCTTCCCAGCACTCTCAATGAGACCTGGCAGTTCAAAACCGCGATCACCACCCATTCCACAACACTTTCCTTCATGTGGTTGAAAAACCGTTTCGCTACAGGCTTTGGCGACTTGAAGCATTGGTCCATCCAGTCCACTTTTCTGGTTGGAGCAGACGGAATGGATTGCAATCGGTTCAGGGGAAACCCGTATTTTAAGATTGGGAAGCAGAGCTGCAGCCAACTCCACAGAATCCAGGATTCGTAGGCGACTCAAACGCTCGCGACGCACCGCGTCTAGGTCCCTGAGCCCATTCTTCAAGAACGACGTACACGATCCTAGATCGAGTACAACGGGACGCTGACCCTGACGACTCCATTCCCAAATCGCGTCCAACAACTCAGACTGCTTTGCAATCGCAGCCTCCAGATAACCTTTGGATGAAAAAGCTTGCCCGCAGCATTTCCCATCCGCGTTTTTCGGAATATGGATACGTGCGCCTGCACGATCGCATACCTGAGCAAGTACATCAGCCGTGCCCCCCATCATTCGGGACATACATGTCGGCCAATAGATCCATTGAGCATCTTCGTCACTCGATAAAAGCGATCGATCCAACCATCCCCAGTTCTCTTTCAAGCCATGATGCCATTGCGGGAAGCCAGGAAACACTCGTGAAAAACCGGAGGTTATCGATCGTAACAAACGACTACCTAGCAATGAGTCTGCGAACAACCCGCCGTTGAGCGCTACTCCTACCATCTTCTCGGCCAAACCAAAATGATGGGCAAGCGACTGCGCAACGCGGGAATCCACGGTCGTTGTCGACTCCCGCCTTAACTGTTTGATCAAATCACCTGTATTGATTGCGACGGGACAATCGAGAGCGCATAGCCCATCGGTGGCACACGAGGCTTTGCCAGCAAACTCGTAATCCCGGTCCAACTGCTTTGCTAACGCGATTTTTCCCTCCGCGATCATTCTAGCCCTGGCGCGTCTCAAGACGATCCGTTGCCGTGGCGATAGAGTGAAGTCTCGGCTTGGGCATCGCGGCTCACAAGCACCGCATTCGATACATTTGTCAACCACATCTTCGACAACAGGAAGATCCTTGATATTCTTCAAATGGAGATTCTTTTCTGAGGTCAGAATTACATCTGGATTGAGAAGTCCATCCGGATCGACTGCCTGTTTGAGCCGACGCATGATGGAGACAGCTTCGGTACCCCATTCGGTTTCGACGAAAGGAGCCATATTTCTGCCCGTTCCGTGCTCCGCTTTGATGGCTCCATCAAATCGATGAACAACGAGATCAACCATATCGTCGATAAAGCGGCCATACTTGTCCGTATCTTTTTGTCCGGACATCGTTTGGGTGATTACGAAATGCAGATTCCCGTCACGCGCATGGCCAAAAATAATTCCGTTCTCATAAGCATGCTTCTCAAACAATGCCTGTAATTCGAGAATTGCAGAACCCAAACGAGGTAATGGGAACGTCACGTCTTCGAGGATGGCTGCCTCCCCTTTCGCACGTACTGCAGCTACCGCAGGGTACATGCCTTTACGCAGCTTCCAGAGATTAGCTTGTTTCTTTTTGTCCTGAGTAAACTCCACTTCTGAAAGTGGCTTCATTCTCGGGACGCATTCCGATTGAAATCGATACAATTTTTCCCGTAGTTTGTCTTGATTGGGAGCTTGGAATTCAAAAAGCAACCCCATCAAATGCTTATGATCATTCAGTCTCTGCTCAAGACCCTCGGGTACACCCTCCAAATTGCGGATGGAGTCGAGCGATGCGCGATCCATGAACTCGACAGCGTCGCACTCGACATCGATGAGAGAAGGAATAATGTCACAAGCAGCATTTGCATCCGAGAAAAATGCAAGAGAAGTTGCCTTTTCAGGATGATCTGGCAATGTTCGCAGCACGGCCTCCGAGATGAATGCGAGCGTCCCTTCACCTCCGATCAACAGGTGGGCTAGGATTTGTAGCGGTCGCTCGAAGTCGATAAACGCATTGAGTGAATAGCCTACCGTGTTCTTTTGCTGATACTTTCGACGGATTTTTTGCTCCAGCGAACGATTTCGGAGAATCTCTTCCCGCAAGTTCGTCAATTCACTGGCCAAATGCGATTTTTCTCGCTCAAAACGCTCCTCCTCGTTTTTAGCAGAGGTATCCCAAACCGAACCGTCCGGTAGGATGAATCGAATGGACTCGACTGTGTGATAAGCATTGTTAGCTACACCACAGCACATTCCACTCGAATTATTGGAGAGGATGCCTCCCATCATGGCTGAGTTGATGGAAGAGGGATCCGGACCGATTTTTTTTCCAAAGTTTCGGAGCTTCGCGTTTACAAGTCCGCCGATTGCCCCCCCCTGAACACGGACACGATTGCCTTTGTCGAGGGGTTCTATTTCCCGCCAATATCGGCCGATATCGACGAGCCAACCATCGGTAACCGACTGGCCGGACAAGCTGGTTCCTCCAGCGCGAAACGTTACCGGGATACGTTCGCGCCTCGATGCAGCGAGAATCGATCGAATCTCTTCTTCGCTTTGAGGCTGTAGCACAGCTTGCGGGATGAGCAGATAAGGACCTGCATCGTTCGCGAATGCATAACGCTGCCACAATTCGGTCAAGGCGACCTGGCAGGGAAGCGAAGTGGGGTCAGATGGATTCACTGGATAGTATGGAAGTTGGTGAAGTGAGAAAAATAGGCCTTGAAAGAGTCCAAAGCGTCGCAGGATCTGCCTGTCAAAGTCCTCGAGTTCTTAGAGGAATGGAGTAGAGCGAATCGGAGGCTGTGATGTAAAGAATGTTCCTTGCTGGTCCTCCGATACAAACGTTTGCGGTCCACCGCTCTGGTACCGATATGACTTGCAATTTCCTGCCATCGCTACTGTAGACCGTTACCCCTTCTTGATTCGTGAGATAAAGATTCCCTTCGGAGTCTATTGTCATTCCGTCGGACCCTTGCGAGCAAAATAACCTGCGATCGACCAAGGCCCCATCTGGCGCGATCGTGTACTGGTAGGTTTGTTTATCACCGATATCAGCCACGAATAACAACCGTCGTTTTTCGTCTCCGACGATACCATTCGGTTGGACCAAAGCGTCGTCTACGCACATCATATTGAGTCCATCTCGATCGACCTTATAAACGGACTGCTTCGATTGCGGTCGAGTCTTGTCCGTCCACCAAGCGCGGGGATAAAAAGGATCTGTGAAATAAATAGAACCATTGGCATCGATCCAAACATCATTGGGGCCATTGAGGCGTTTTCCCTCGAAGTCTTTGAAGAGTACTTTATGCGATCCATCGGGGTGGATCTCCCACATTTCATTTTTTTCATCCGCACATGCGATCAATCGGTCGTCCTTCGTAAAAAACATTCCATTGCTACGACCTGCAGGCTTCAAAAATTCGGTAACTTTACCGTCCAAATCCACTTTCATGATCCGATCGTTGGGTTGGTCTGTGAAGTAAACCATCCCTTTGGAATCGACGGCAGGCCCTTCTGTAAACTTGAAGCCCTCGGCCACAAGCGTTACCTTGGCGTCAGGGGATTCGGTCACGTGAGCCTGACCAAACGTTTTACAATCTGCCACCCACAGGATTATCCAACCTGCAATCGCGACTACAATCCAACGAATCACCTTCAACCTCAATCAATCAGTAAAGACCGCAAAAAATGAAGATTCCACGATTATACATAGACCAGCTGAAAACCGGAGTCCAAGCTTTTTCGTTAGGTCTATTGGCCTTAACAAATGTGGTAGAAGCATGGGACTGGCCGGAATTCCGTGGCCCTCAGCAAAACGGAATCGTTTCGAATACCGATCTACCCGTCGAATGGGGACCGGAAAAGAATGTTCGTTGGTACTCGCCGACGGAGGGTTTAGGGTGGTCGTCCCCGGTTATTTCTGGCGAGAGAATCTACTTTACTTCAGCGCGGCAGGAGGCTACCGCAGAGAAAGATCCTTTATTCGGTGCCCAGCAATTGTATTTGACCTGTTTGGACGCCAAGACGGGAAACAAGGTGTTCGACAAAATCGTTTTGACTCAACCTGCAAATGCACCGACCATTCATAAAAAGAATTCTCATGCGAGCCCGACACCCGTTTTATATCGGGAACGACTATACCTGCACTTTGGTCATCAGGGGACTGCTTGTACAGATCTGAATGGGTCTGTCCTTTGGATCAATCGAGACCATTCCTATCCACCAACACACGGGAACGGCGGCTCTCCGATCATTGTCTCTGATATGCTTGTGTTTACATGCGACGGGGGCGATCAGCCCTACACCGTTGCGTTAGCATTAGCAGATGGAAAAGAGCGATGGCGTACACCTCGGGGAATTCGTACCGATCGCCCCTTCTCCTTCTGTACTCCCCAGCTCATCAACGTTCAGGGGAACGAGCAAATCATCTCGCCTGGCTCTGATATCGTTCAAAGTCTTTCGCCGAAGGATGGGAGTGTCCTATGGTACGTCAAGTACGAAGGATTTTCGGTCGTGCCTAGACCCGTATTCCATCAGGGATTGGTCTTTATCAGTACAGGTTTCATGTCTCCGAAGTTACTCGCGATCGACCCCACAGGAACAGGCGACGTTACCAACACACACGTCCGCTGGACGACCAAGGTGGGTGTTCCAAACACTCCATCGTTTGTTCCGTTTGGTGATCAGATCCTTTCCGTGAGCGATGGTGGTGTTGCGGCGGCTGTCGAAGCTACTACCGGCAAGGAGATCTGGAGACAACGCGTTGGTGGGAACTATTCGGCCTCATTGACACTAGCTGGAGATAAACTATTCGTACAAAGCGAATCGGGGGAATGCATCGTGTATCGGGTCGGTGATCAGCTCGAGGAAATTGCTAGAAACAATCTTCCGGGTCGCATTTTTGCATCCTATGCGGTGCATGAAGACGACTGGATCATTCGTAGTGAGACGGGAGTGTATCGGATTGGGAAATGATTCCACCGTAGAACCCATGGTGTCGAGATCGAGGCAATGGAGTTATCGATGGTTTATTTGGTCTGCCGGCGGTCTTCTGCTGTTCTTATTTCTATCGATTCTTTTAGCTGGCTTGATTCTTCTGCTCCAAGAGCGACGACCTCGATTCGCAATCATCATCGGTAGTTCCATGGAACCGACCTTGCGAGGTCCATCTTTGCAATGGTGCTGTACGGAGTGTCAAGCTCGATGTTGGTTTGCGGTGGACTCCATCATCGAAGGGCTTCCGATCCGTTGTCCACAATGTCAGGCATGGAATGAAGGGCTCTCTCTCCGGAATTCGTCATCGACGGAACGTCCATGGCTTGAGGGTAATAAAGTTCAGTACTATTCAAGAAACGCAGGGATTTCCAAGCGGCGTACAACACCTACGGGAACTGAGAGTCATCGAGGACTGAATCGCGGTGATCTGTTGGTATTGCAGGATGGCGAAGATAGCGAATCCGAGGTGAAACGACTGGTCGGATTCCCCGGTGAAAGCCTTCGAATTTGGGACGGAGACCTCTGGATCCAAGACCGACGCTGGACTGCTAGCCTCGACGAAAGTTTGAAACGTGCTGTCCTCTTATCGTACGATTCTGCTCAGACTAACTCCGGTGTTCAGAGTGGTACTTGGCAAGGATCTTCAAGCGATCGATCACCCCCGAGTCACCGACTAAGTGCTTCTGCTGACATAGATACTGAAGGCGTTGCCTCTATCGTCTTTGTTCCGCTGCAATCCTCGCTGATAACCAACGAATTTCTGCGTAATGCACATGAGAAGACAACACCGATTCCAGTCAATGACGTCGGCCTCGCCCTGCAAATCGGTTCGACAAGTATCGAATGGCAACTAGTCGTTCGAATACGATCCGCGAAGTACGAACAAACCGTGACATTCGATTGGGCCGATGGATCGCTCTCTATCAATCTACTCGGTCAGGAGTTTTCGATTCCTTTTCCTGTCAATCAAGAGAATAGTTGGTTGATGATCTATTTGTGCGACGGTCACTGCTTAGTCGGTAATGCCAGAGAGGAAATCGCCAGGATCGCTATCGATCGGCTGGATCAACCGGATGATTCGCTAACGATCGAAGATACTTCTCAACCTATTCATGTCGAATGTAAGCTAGGCGAAATAGAGATTCCGCAAAAACTCGTTTTCCGCGACATACACTATCGAGGGCATCTCGATGCAAGCGAGCAGGTTATCGAATCGTCGGGTGGCTACATTGTCTTGGGGGATAATGTGAGCCTATCGAACGACTCGCGTCAACGATGGAGTTCAGGACTCGAATGGAGATCTATCCGTGGAATTGTCGTTGAGCAACGCAGCGGATTGGAACATCTGATCTCTCAACGCCCGTAGATTTTACTTCGGGAATGATGAGTATTACCGTGTCATCTTTCCCGTTCGTCATAGGCGATCATGCATCGATTAGGTTAAGGTTGTGCGAACAGGTCGTCGCATTTATTTGGTTTCTATCGTTCACTTGCAAATAATTCAGTATTTCCACGCAATGCCAGATCTTTGGAAATTTGCGCCCTTCTCGGATAGAGCATTGAGTCCGTTGCCATCATCGTAGTTCCAAAAACTTTTTGATGTCCATCTAAACGTGGGTGTCTACAACGATTCGACAGGGATGTTTGAAACCTTTCCCATTGCAATGTCCTTTTTGAAGGGCTATGAATGTACTAGCCTTCGAGACACAGTCGAGTTAGACGGTGTGAAGTCTTTCGACGCTCAACACCCTGAATGTGAGCGCGCTGGTTTGTAGGCTAGGGTTGAGTCATCATTGGAGTTGCAGGGATAATCCTCTAGGAAAATGGAGTACTTGCGCACCATCGCTAAAATACAAGCGCGGAGTACCGCCAGTTACCTAGTATGTTTTTGCTGCCGCTCGCCCAAGGCAATGCTCGGTATCGAGATTCGCGATAACTGTACCGTTATGGCTGTAGCGGCTACGGGGTATTAGCGACTACTTCGCCCGTCTCGGTATCGATCTGGCACCGCT
The DNA here is from genome assembly GCA_040396935.1 of Pirellula sp. Taxonomy (GTDB): domain Bacteria; phylum Planctomycetota; class Planctomycetia; order Pirellulales; family Pirellulaceae; genus JBKCUI01. Next base: position 128,267 of record JBBAXA010000002.1, on the reverse strand, counting down.
TTGGATACGGATGAGACTTCCCTCGCGATCGAGAACATAAAGCCAGTCCTCCGCGGAGGATAACCGAA
>JBBAXA010000002.1:105816-128099 GCA_040396935.1 Pirellula sp. | reverse complement strand
AGACTTCCCTCGCGATCGAGAACATAAAGCCAGTCCTCCGCGGAGGATAACCGAATTCCTACTGGACTTTTGGATGGCAGCAAGATCTCCGCAGTCATCAAACGGAGTTCAGTATCGAAAGTGCGTAGAAAACCGTCCTGACTCACGCAAGCAAGTGTGACGCCGTCTTCAGACCAAACCATATCATTCGCAGGACTACCCGGAACTTTTATTATCCAAGCTCGAGAACCGCTATCGGTCCGAAAACACACAATGGAATTGTCAGAGAGAGAGACTGCAAGAAAGCGATCGTTCTTGGAAAAGCAAACATTCAAAACATGCACGTCTACAAAATCCTCCAGGATCCGTTCGTCACCGCTACCTGTGTCTACCAAACAAACTTCACGCTTTCCTTGTTCTTTGATGTAGGTGACATACGAACCTTTTGGAGATGATGTCGGCAGACGAGCCTTATCGTTCGTTGATTTCTGTTTCCAAACAAGTTGGTTCGACATGATGTCCCAGCAGAGAAACCCGTAACGCTGAGAATCAATAGAATCTTCGTCCGAGTTTTCCTCATAGAGGACAATCAATCGATTTCCATCGATCGTTCCGACCAGATATTTGGGGGCAACTATGGCAGGTAGTCGAGCTACCTGTTTGACGAGACGACTCTCTAGATCCAATTGGTAGATTGACCGAGGCACAGAAGAGTCGTCGATTGGCTCGCGACGAACGAAGTAGAGGAAGTTTGCTTCGCGCGCGACAAGCCCTGCGCTCGCTTCCTGTCCTTGTAAAAGCGATTCTAACTTAAATCGCTCATCCTGTTCGGCATCCAACTGTACGAACTGGGGCACGAAATCCGAAGTGATCAACGCTAACAAATCTCCTTTCAAGGGAAGAAGTCCCTGAATATTCTGGCCTCCCACCGGGCGGATTCGATTTCTATCGCTTGCAATATTCTTAATCGTCCCATCTTCACTGAATGTTTGAATGCTGTTTTCGCGCTCATTCCAGACGATACTGGCGATCCGCTTCGTGTGGCAGGACCAACTCGTCAGCCTCCCTTGGGATTCGAGGGACTTGAAATCCGACCAACTTCCGTGGCGATTTTCAAATCGCAATTCAATACCATCGTTCTTGTAGATCACGGACTTGGGCATTTCACTCCAACCGGGGAGAGTCTGGCCCGATGCGTCGCTCCACTCTCGAATGTAATTGTCTGGAAAAACCACATCGGTGAGTGGCTTGTTGAATTCGATGTAAACATGATCGGTATCGAGCGGGATAGACTCGACGAGATTTACAGGCTCCGTTCGAGCGACTAAATTCCAGAGCTGTTCTGGTTGACGATCGGATTCAGAGAGAAACTCGGAATTGTGGTCGAGAAAGTACTTCGTGAATCGCAAGCGAGACTGCGTCGGCCAATCCGACGGTAAATCGAGCAAATGCGCTGAACCATTATTTTCGCCTAAAGCGATTTTTGACTCGTCGCTACTGAACGCGATTGCAGTCACCGTTGTAGGAAACCGAACCCGCTCCACAATTTGATAAGCCGTTCCAGTGTCTTTCATCAAGAGTAGGTACCCGTTGTCGAGTCCGACTGCGAGTATGCGGCCGCTCGGAGAAAACACTACGGTGGAACAACGATTCACTTGGAAAACGCGCGACATGACAGCGGAGACCGTCTGCGTTTTGGTTGGTAGTTCTGAATCAAACGAAGCAATTCGAATAACCCCCTTGTCACTTCCAAAAGCCACTTTTCCTTGTCGGCTGACTCCCAGGCATTCCAGAGATTCATTGACTGAGTCGAGTGTTGTCGCGAGCCGGAAGTCTGGGAATGTCCATACCTTAGCATTGGCTTCATCACCGACGGTCACGAAGTGCCTGCTATTTTGAGTCCACGCAATCTGGAAAACACTGGTTCCAGAGACCTTGACTTGACGTGTAGCTTTTCCAGTTTCGGTATCATAAAACCGCACGGTTCCATCGTCTCCTCCGCATGCGATTTCCGAACCATCAGGACGGAGCGCCAGCCCATTGATCTCTCCTTGCTGCGTATCGATATCGAGACGGATGTTCCCGCTCGTCCGATCGAGAATGCGGAGATGAGAATCTTTACAGCCGCAGGCAATCTCATTGCGATGGGGTAAGTCCATGCCAAAGTAGATCTTCGTGGGAAAACGCGCCAGCAACTCGGGTTCTTGTGGTAGCTGCGCGGCGAGTAATCGCCAATCGAGCCGTTGCGCGTTGGGATGGATCACACCAGCAACCACTCCGAGCGAACCAACTCGATGGCGATCCAAGATTTCTTGAGGAAGAACGTAATTCCCTCTCGCGATCGCCATACTTGTGAGAAGCATATCCGAGGCATATGCCTGGCGTTTGGCCTGTTGCTCCGATACGATCGCACGCCGCTCTTGAATGATAGAAAATACAAGCCCTATGAGTAAACCAGCGATAGCGAGTGAACTGGCGCTGATGAGCAGTTTGTTTCTCTTCGCGAATTTACATGTGCGTGCAAGTGCAGTCCCAGGATTGGCTGCCACAGGTGCGTCCACCAAATAGCAGCGTAGATCTTCCATCAATAGTCCTGCCGACTGGTACCGCTGATCGATATTCCGGCTCATAGCCTTCAGAACAATCGCATCTAGATCTCCGCGCAAGTAACGGGCTAGATGAGGTGCGCGGCGACTTGGTACTTCAGGGTCGTGATTCTTGATAAACTCCTTCAAATCGAGAAAAGACATTTTCCCCAGAATGACCGGATCGAACGGCTGCAAACCGGTTAAAAGAGCGTATAGCAAGGCTCCTAACGAATAAATGTCACTCCTTGTGTCCACCTCCTTGTTTTCCGCTGAGTATTGCTCCGGACTCATATATGGTGGCGTTCCAGGTGATACACCCAGTTGTGTCAGACTCTTTGAAAAGTTATGTACCGTCGGGTGTATCGTTTCAGTCATTCGTGACGTGGTTTCGCCTGCCATCGCCTTGGCGATTCCAAAATCGATCACCTTAACAACTGGCTTGCCATCGACGCGAGTGACCAAAACGTTGCTGGGCTTGATGTCTCGATGGATGGTTCCCTTTTGATGAGCGTGTTGGATTGCGAGGCAACATTGCAACATCAGTTCGATCCGAGCACGAATACTGGGTTGATGCTGCCTGCAATAATCTAAAATTTGCTCTCCTTGAACATGCTCCATCACGATGTAGACAAAACCGGAATCCGACGTTCCTGCGTCGATGATACGCGCAATATTCGGATGATCCATGTTGGCGAGCGTCTGTTGCTCCCGCTGGAAACGCTCCAGGATTTGGTGACCTGCGAATTCCCGTTGTATTAATTTTATCGCTACTATTCGCTGGACAGGCTCGAGTTGGCGGGCCAAGTAAACGACCCCCATACCCCCCGTACCGATCCGCTCCATGAGTTCGAATGGACCTAACTGCATTCCTTCGATCGATTCAAAGATGCTTTTACCCTGTTGAATTTCCACCAGTGGACTGTCAATCCAGGAGGGCTTCTCCGCAGCCTCGACCAGGGACATCAAGTCTTCGAGCTTCTCTGCGTCGTTGCCGCAAACACTCCTCATCCAGGCATGGCGTTCATGCCGATCCGTGATCTGGAGAGCTTCCTCGAGGAGCACATCTAGCGGTTGGTCGGATAAGGGCATAATCAATTCGCAACAGCTAGGGAAAGCAGTCGATGAATATCACAACAGCGCCGAGCATCGCATCGACAGATCAGGCATCACCGCTATCGGACTGCTCTGCGGAGCGATCGATTCGGAGGGCTAGTCCAGTCTCGATACGATGCATTTCGCGACTAATCCAAGCCCTTGCGAAGTTCCAGTAACGATGTACCGTTGCCTCTCCGATTTCCAGATGCTCCGAACACTGCAAGAAGGTCATTCCACCGAAGAATTTGTACTCGACAATTTTTGCGTGTAGAGGGTAATCGAGGGCGAGCCGCTGCAGGGCTGTATCGAGGGTAAGAATATGGTCGGCTCGATCTTCTTCCGTCGTCGCACAACCCAGGGTACTCAAGTTTTGGGAGGGTACGGCGAGCTTCGTGAGTTTACGAACTCTTCGCGAGCGCTTGCGGGCGTGCTCGATCAGAATCCTGCGCATGGTAACAGCAAACAAGGCTCGCAAACTATCGACTTCACTCTCGGAGACTTTGAGCATCGGGGAGAGACGCGAATAAGCCTCATGAAACAAGTCGGTTCCAGAAAACGTATGATCCTTCCGCTCACCACTCATAAAGTGTTTAGCAAGAGAACGCAACTCTTCGTAGGTTTCCGGGTTGTTCAGGCTCATACTTCCTGCATCGAATGTCCATCGATTCCGATCTGAAAAGACTCATTATCGAATCGGATGGGTAGTAATGCAAGTTTTTTTAGCAACAATCGATAGGAGAGGAAACCCGCTTTTCAACGGCTGGCGACCTGGCGATTTGAGAGACGTTTTTGGAAAGAGTAAGCAGCCCTAGATCACTTAGGATTTTCTCGAAAACGATCCATCTTCAAGGAAATCGGATCCATGTCTTTGAATCCATGAGGGGACGCACCTCTGATGACTTATAGCGAGGATAGTCTCTCTGGAATCGCTTGAACCGCTCAGAACGATGGTTGGGGTACGAGTATCTCGAACGGGATTCTTTGCATACCGTGCAGTCTTGCTCAGCTTGCCAACGAGGATCGTCATGAACGGAGCTTGGCTACCAAAAAAGCCATACTGGAGGACGGATAGGTTGTTGGGAATATGGAGAACATCCATTTGTTTCGCCGAGCCACGACTGTCCGGAATGTTTAAGGCAACCGCACTCTTCTTCTGACGCTCCCATGATTCTTCGGCTTGCGAAATACAGAATCGATCATGGGGCTGAATGATAGGTTTCGACTGATGTAGCTTAAAAACCTTTGCTTCCACTCCTTCCATTTTCTCTTAGTAGGTCTTCAGTAGATCGAGATTCGGAGCATTCGGATAGTCGATGGGTTGGTAGTCTATTTGCAATTCTGGTGTTTCCTGTTCCCGACCCGATTGGAGCGAATGCAAACCACGATCGAGTATTCCTGCTGCTAAGAGGGTTCGCTCGACAGGATACGCTGGATTACCAGAATGGATCATCTGTTCAATACCCTTGAGCAGGTAGGCAAAGTGCGGGTAGCGTGGTTCTGATTTCTCCTCGGCGCGTGTTACCAGCAGCTTATTTACTCCATCTCTCCAGCCGACGGAAATAGATTTCGCATACGAGCCGAGCATCAACACTGGCACGACCAATCCATCCAAATATTTTATCACGAACAAAGCATGCTGCTTGGAGTCCATCGATTGAGCGTTTTCCAATAGACGATCCAAACTGGTTCCGCTAGATGCAAGTGTCAAGCGAAGCACTTCTTGATCAATACGGTTGTTATCCAAAAGGGATCGCAACATAGAGAGTGGTAGACCCTGAACCCGTTCGACACCCTGACGTTTGGTTGCTCGACGTTCGATGATACTCTGAAGAAAATCCAAGGTGTGGAACCCATAAATATCCAGCCCCGAATAACCCACGGCGATACAACTTTGCAGCGATGAACCAAATGGTAAAGTCGCATCGGGCGTTCTCTCTCCGACCGTGAGAGATGAACCGGCCATCCAAGGGACATTCAGCGCACGAGCTCGCTCCGCCATCCAAACGGTATCCTGCCATTCCGGACCGGGATGTTTATCATTAAACACGGGCACGACACGTCCACGTTCTTCGAAGACCTGAGCGATCTCTGAAAAGAAACGACGTCGTGGGTATAAGTGTTGTCCTAAAGGATTGACTGGGTAGTTTCCATGCTCACCGATACTCAAGACACCATCCACTGCAACAGTACCCGTGTCCAGTTCGAGACTCTCCCGAATTGTCTTGCATAGACGGAATCCATGCTTTTTTGACAGTCCTAAGGAAAGGTCATCCGATCCGGTCTGGTCGACATACATAGATACAACTTTCAGTGAGGGGCCGACTCCACCGTCCTGCTTCCAGCCCTCGAGAATTTTCCCGATCAGCACATCTGCATGGGAATTCGTGCGATAGACAGTAACCACGGCAGCTACTTTCTTGGATTCTTTCGAATCTGTCTCGCCTCGAACTGTTGACAAGAAACCTGATGAATGAAGACAGGTTGCACACGAGGTGAATACAAAGGATCGTCTATTGATCCTAGATCGATCCGGATTTGGGAAAAGACGATTCGGCATGGTTCCTCCTTCGCCAGTTATCGAGTGAACGACGCGACCGGAGTCTGGTGCGAGTGGATCGAGACGACATTCTCGAAACAGGTTTTGATCTACTTTATTTCAAAACCGATTCTAAGCCAATGTGTACAGATGCGCGAGCGAACGAAACGTCGAATTCGTATCCAGGAGCAGAGCGAACCTAGGGAATGGATGATCGAGTCGAATCACTCCCGTGGTGTTCTCACAAACTCAAAAAGCGAGTCTCTTCGCAACTTGGTGGCGTTAAGGTAGCTCGAGCTTTAAATTCGTCTGGGACGCATGCGGTAGCCAGGCTAGCGGCGAGCGATTTTTACCTGCCTCGATCAAATCCGACACCAAATCAGGTGACTGCTTCAGGTAACGTTCTAGTTCGGAGCGAGTGGGTTCAGTTCCTTGAACTTCGATCGAAGTCTCTTTAATATCAAGCGAAACGTCGCCTGATTGAAGAAGGTCTCCCGATTGGGATGCGCGGAGCCGCAGCCAATCCGAGATCTTCTGTTTGAGTTCGAAGAGCGGAGCACTAGTACGTTCTGCTCGGGGTGCGCTCTTCGCTCCGGCTTTTACTTCCGATAGGCCACTGGCCTGCGGCGTCTCGGTTGGTAACAGAAGATCGCCAAAGAACTGGCTCGAGTTCCTTGCTATTCTTTCCGCTGTTTGCGAAATCGCGGGGCCTGCGATTATCCCCGCGCCCAACCATGAGAAAGGATTCATCCGAGGTCTCGCTAAGGCGACTAACGTCCATGTGTCTTCACTCAAAAGGAGGAACGGTCCTTCGATATCTCTCGTCTCGGCAATTTGTATAGGATTCGTTAATCTTTTCCGTCTACGTTGACAATTCGATCAAAAATCATCTTTTGCTTACGTTTGCCTACAGCAAATGTAATGACGATTCCGATAAATACTAATGTGCCTAGGGGGAAAGAGGTACGTGCGTCGCATCTACAATCGCGAGTGCCTGCGATGTAGTGACGCGCGGATTCATACCTTCTCATTTCCCATTTCATGCATTTGCCGCAACTTTCCAAACTATCCTATCTAAAGGCTTTCGGGACAATCAAGTTCCGGATGAATGTTTCCTGCTGCTTGTTCATGCTCGGACTCATTTCGGGTTGCAGCATTCTTCCCGACATTCGACACAAGGCGCAATTGCATAATCCATTTCCGCAACTCTCTCGGGTCGCAGTTCTGCCATTTCGTAATCAAAGCCAGGAACCAACCCTGAGCGGAGCCCGAGTCTCCATGGCTTACTACAACGAGCTGCAATCCATTCCTGGATTTGAAGTAATCCCCTACGGAGTTGTGGAGAATCAATTAGCAGCATTCGAGACGCGGGTGCTGATGCGACCGATTTCTTCCGCTAAAGACTTTCAAAGTTTTGCTGAATTCCTCGGTGTCGACGCTGTATTGCAAGGGGCGATCACCGACTACAGTGCCTACTACCCACCTCGTATGACCCTCAAGGTCAATTGGTATGCTGCCAATCCAGGTTTGCATCCCGTCCCAGCTGGCTATGGTTTGCCCTGGGGAACCAAGGCGGAGAAGAAAATACCAACGTGGATCAAGCTCGAGGCGGAACGAGCGCTCGCAAAAGAGCAGATTGCTACCCAATCGCCAATCCGTACGGAGCAGGAGCAGGAGGAAATCCCAATGTCTCCTGCGCCCGAACCTCAATTCCAACCGCTACCGCCTAGAATCGAGGAAGTACCAGCCGCTCCTGTCAATCCTAATGATATCGAGCAACCAACGAATGTACCGGAATCTGAGCGAGAAACCTTGGCTCGAGCTCAGAAAAAGAAAATCGAGTCTGCTAGAGTTCTACTGCCCCGTGTAGAAAAGCAAGCATATACCTCGTCTGCTCCACGACACTCTATCGATCGCGATGAACCGGAACGAGTCAACTATGCAGACGTCTTAGACACTACCCAAAAGAATGCGGTTCGAGAAGCAAAACCAAACTGGAGCGAGGGTACTGAAGTTGATAGCCAGGAATTAGAAGAGCCTCCGAGGTTACCGGCAAAACTATCGTCCCAGCGTCAACAGCCAGAATTGACAGTCAATCCCGATGGGACCTTTTCACTCGTCCCGGATGCGATGGACCATGGGCTAGATCCGGATTTTGAAATGGAGGATGGATCTGTATTTGTCGTCGAAGATCCCACGCTCTTTGATGCATATGCGAACGGTATTGCAAGTGATCTTCCTGCGGACTGGCCCGATCCAACCGGCTTTATTCCTTCCGGTCCACGCGCCGAACGACCCAAAATGGTAGCTCAGCAGGAGCCTGTGATTTCACATATGAAGGCCTATAACGGAAATGACGAAGATTTCACGCAATCACTTCAGGAGTACTTTTACTTTCGTGACGACGCGCGATTCGGTGGATGGCAATCGTATCTCCAACGTAGCGAAGACTTTATACGATTCTGCTGCCATCTGCATGTCTCCGAAACGTTAGCGGCACGGGGCGGACAGCTCGAAAGTCGCCTGAATGTCCGTTGGCCTATCTACCGATACCAACGCTAGCCGCTTCAAGGCACGGCGGCTCTTTCGTTTGCAGGCAAATGCAGACCGAGGTGATCGGAAACAGGCACGGAGGTTCGCTCATGAGTGGCGAAGTCAATGTCGTCGCGCTAGTGCGTGGCGAGGAACAGTACATTTTCTTGTTCGATGAAGCAAATCGAACAGAGACTCTTCGTACGCTCGGTCGTTACGCCGCGGATCCTGAATTAGCCTTTACTTGGTATGACGCTGCAATTCTTAGTCAACGTATTCGTGAGTTGATGCCCGCTGCTTCGATGAACTCGGTCGAGGTTCCAGGGAATCATCCATCCGCCAAGCACAGCATTGCCGGACCGGTTTCGAAACCTCGCTTTCGCTTGCCAACCCAGGACAGCTAGCACTTGAAACTTTCCGATCGCTGCTGTTTCGAGTTTCTCGATCGTTACGTCAACCGATGCGGAAAACCTGATGGTGTTAGGAGCTGGATAGCGAGTCTATCCAAGATTTGTTTTCTTTGATGCGCGATGGTTCAAAGCAATTTGGACTTCAGGTAATTCAAAAAAGAATCGGCTTCTAACGGTTTCCCTGTGACCTGTCGCATCAATTCATGGGGCTGAATGCATCGACCTCGGGAGTGGATATGCACTCTCAACCATTCCAGAAGAGGAAAGAATTCCCCGCGACTGAACAACTCCTCCATGTCTCCGAGTTGATTTTCGGCCGCTTGCATTATCTGGGCAGCATAGAGATTCCCCAACGTGTAGGTTGGAAAGTAACCAATGAGTCCAGCGGACCAATGCACATCTTGCATGAGGCCAGTAGCGTGATTGAGAGGAGTGACTCCCAGGTATTCGCGATAGCGTTGGTTCCAAAGATCGGGAAGATCGGAGGTCTTTAAATCACCATCGATCAGATCTTTCTCGATTTCAAAGCGAACGAAAATATGCAAGTTGTATGTCGCTTCATCAGATTCAATTCGAATCAGGCTTGGTTCAACGCGATTGAGATCCTCGCGAATCCGTTCCAAGCTAAAGTCTCTCAGGGGAGGTAGGTGCTGGTAAGCATGTGGTAGCAACCATCTCCAAAATCCGCGAGACCTGCCGACAACATTTTCCCAAAGTCTCGACTGGGATTCATGAATTCCCAACGAGGCGGCACTGCCAGCGGGTAAGCCATGCATGTCGGTAGGTGTGCCCTGTTCATACATGCCATGTCCTGCTTCGTGTAAAACTCCGTAGAGACCGCTGCTATAGGAGTCCGGAAAATAGCGAGATAAGATCCGATGGTCATGGGGGCCGAGTGTCGTACAAAATGGGTGCTCTGTATCGTCCAATCGGCCTCGATCGAAATCGAATCCGATCTGTTGAGCAACCCAGCGAGCCAATCGCCGTTGAGCATCGATTTCGAAAACGGAGCCAGCGACAATTTTCCTGGAGGAGATCCGTTCCTTTTCAGATGCTTGTTGAACAATCGGCACCAATTCCCTGCGGAGCGAATCGAACACGTTCGCGATATGCTCGGAATCAGCACCTTCCTCGTACTGATCGAGCAAGCTGTCGTATTTGGTTCGGTCAGGCTTTTGGAGGATCGATGCTTCTTCCCGTCGTAAGTTTATGATCGTTTCAAGAGCAGGCAAAAACGAGATGAAGTCGTCGTTTGCCCGAGCTTCCGCCCAAATCTGTTGTCCTATAGAAGTCGCATGCGCCGTGGCTTTGACCAGCGATTCCGGCAACTGAATATTTCTCTTAAAATCCCGGAGCAACCCGCGAATGTTGGCCGCATCGATCGATTCACGATCCTTTGCAAAATCGGATTCAGCGAGGGTCGCTAACCAATCTCCGTACGTCGGACTCGTTTGACGTTCGTGAAGAATGCCACTCAGGCAGGTGATCTGATCTGCGCGAAAGGCACCTGCTCGGCTTGGGATGTACGTATGCTGATCCCATTCGAGCAATGCTAGAGTGCCTGCGAGCATACTCGTTTCGCGCGCGTGATCGTAGGTTCGTTGGAGCAGTTCCCGATGATTCATCATTCCAGTCCGTAATATCCTGCAGACGCGACGGCTTGGCCTCCGGCAATTCCCAAGCCTTGTCGCTGGAAGAAGCGAGGTTCCAATGCGAATTGGAAGGATACATTGTCTCGACCGTAATCGATTGCCGCGCCGACGCGCAACAGGAAGGACTCTCCAATCCGAGTGACTGCGATCGATTGACCGATGTTTCCGACTTCACCGAAATCAAAAGAAGCTCCGCCGACGGCTAACCATTTTTCGTTCATACGATAGTTGACTGCGGTGGTAAGAACGGTGGAGCTGATAGGCCCTTCGAGGCTAGTAACCCCGACGTAGGCTTCGCCTCGACCTGGTCGGCTGATGACGCCCCCAATCGTTGTTGCCATCAACCCGCTCTCGAATAAGTCATAGAATCCGTCGCTGATAAGCGTCACCCGATCCCCGATGTGATAACGAAAATCGTAATTGATCGCACCGATGGTCTCCCCGAAATTGTCACGCTTCCGATCACCGAAGAGAATGGCGTCGACATCGAATTCAACGACGTCGGCAATCCGCTCCTTGCCGAGAGCACCTCGTTTGGTTTGCCATCGCTGGTGAATCCCAACGCGGGACTGCAATTGATCGGTCACGATTTCATTGCTGACCGCCGAGACGTAACGTTGCAGACTTTGTCTGGCTGCAAATTCGGTTGAATCAAACTGCGGTGGTAGCACGCCGCCAAAAGTATTGGTGACGAGACGACGTCGGAAATGCTCTTGGGAATTGTCATCGATAGGATCGTAGAGAGGTAAGAGATCCAACTCCTTGTTCGTATCGGCGTATAGGAATTGACTTTCGAAAGAGAGTTTGTGGGCCAAGCCGTTCAAGTTTAGTACCGAGTTTTGAACATTCGGAAACAGTCCCCAAATCGGCGTGGAGGTACGCCAGCCAGCCTGGCCGGTCAGCCGTGTTAGATCATTGCCATTGATGTCCTCACCCCAATATGCGGCTTCACCAGAGATGTAGGGAACGATCTTTGTCCAACCCGTATCGATCGGAAGACTCAGCTCATGCCTGGTCGATGCCTGGACTCCTGAGGCGTTCACCTCATAAGGCTGCAGTGTGAATTTGGCAGCGTCGGCCGCATTCAGCGGTGTACTCGCGACACGCTGTCTCGCATACCCAACATCCGAATGACTATAGTACGTGAAGTGCTCTCCCAGCGTTTGCCCCAACCAATAGTGATCGAGCCGGGGTAGCCAGGTTGTTTCAGTATGGAAGTCGTTGATGCGCACTTGCCCCGATAGATCTAGCATTTTATTGTCTAGGTATTGTCGGAGCCGCAATGCGGTGGCCATATCCTTCTGAGTGTCCCACTCCTGCTCAAAGTATTGCTCCAGAAAATTCCGGTCGCTTATCCAACCAACCTCGCCCCAGAGTTCGGTATCAGGAGTGAGATAATGACGATGGCGTAACAGCAATCGACCCCTTGTTAACTCTTCCGGTAGCAGATTGATTCGATCCGAACCTAAGATATCGAGGCCTTTATCGCGCAATCCCCAGACATCGACAAACCCATTGGCTGGTCCACCGTGAATGGCATTGGGCACGTTGTATTGGTATTGAGTTCCGAGCGCGAATCCTCTTTTGGACAAATAGTCCGTCGACAATGTCCAACGCGTTCCATCGAGTCCCCGGATTCCCAAGAGCTGATACAAATCCCAGTCCACCATGACCTGGTTGCCAAAGATCTGGTCATTCCGATATTTCAGTCCAGACAAGTAGAAGCTCGAGGTATCGACGTTGGTGTCCATGATAGGCCAATAAAATACGGGTAAGCCCTCGAGGTAAACGAAATTGTTTCTTGCCCTCGCCTTCATACCGGTTTCCGCAACCGTTGAAGTCGTAAAGCCAAAAAGGTTCGTTTTCGGCTCGCTACTACGATCCGTCAGCTCAACGCGATCGGCTTGAAGCCAGTAGCGAGGTACGCCCAGTCGACTGCTCGTGATGGCCGCTTGCTGTGCGACAAAGTTTTCGCGAGATAGCTGCTGAACCACATCCGCCTTCATGCGAATGATTCCATCGTACTGGGGAGCATCGGTATGCACCTCTGCACTCAGTATCATGCCATACTCTGACTGAACGTTGTAGAACATGCGTTCTGCATAAACGCGTCGACTTCCCTGTTGAAATACAACGTTACCTTCAAGGTAAATTTCGACCGGTAGATCATTGATTTGCCCCGACATCAGGCGCGTTAAATCGGCCGTCCAAATAACCACCCGATCCGATTCGATCAGCACCGTCCCCAGATCGACGATGCCGCTGCTAGTCGCAATCGAGGTATCACCGAATCGTAATCGAACGCCACCCGTGAATGTGATAACGGAGTCGCCTCGATCAGGGCGACTCTTTGCCTCGAATTGAGGTGAGACACCACTTCGTCCAGCAAACTGGAACGTTCTAGCACCGACTCGTCTAGGAGCAGGTAGTCCCGGCGCGCCCAGGACAACAGGTGCAGCAACGGGAGCTGGTACTGTCGAGGGTGGTGTAGCTACCGACGGGGCTCCAAGCTGAAATGCCGATATCTCCTCGGACTTGGTATTGGGTTGTGGGAGACGTTCACCCTGGATTGCCATCGGACCGGGGTCGACTACAGTTCCACCCAGCGATGGATTTCCGACAATGATACCAGTGGATGGGGATGAGGGCGGAACCGTCTGCAGGACCTGCTGCGCCAAACGCACGTGCATCGCTTCGTCGTCGCTCGTCCATGAAACTGCAGGTTCAACAGCTGCATTGGTCGACGGATGATTCCAACTCAACGAGGGAGGAGGGCCAACGGGTTCCAGCCATACCTCTGATTGAAGATCCGCCTCGAAGTAACTGAACAATCGGCCGGTCCACTGATCATCACGCACCGTTTGGCCCTCGATCCTGATCTCGCAATTGCCTTTGAGATCAAGGAGGAATTTCCTTGCTTGATTCCGATATGCGGACTCAGGAAGAGAGAGATCGATCCAAAAGACAGCTTCCTCCGCCGTCGCTGTAAAAGTTCCTTGATGAATCCGTATATCGCCCCGCAATGTGACGGCTTCGTAGCATCCCTGGGTCTGTCGACTTGCCTCTTGTGCTCGAACACGGATCGCGAATTTAGGATCTGCGAGTGGGAGTCCAATCTCCGAAGCGGAAATGCTGGTACCACAGTCTCCAAAAAGCAAAGTCAAAATCCAGATCGCCGAAAAGCAAAAGAAGAAACAACGACGGATGCGAGAAAACGATTGTGTCGGAAATCTAAGTGCGTAACTCGATCGGCCCCATCGGTAAGATGGAATAAAAGAGATTTCGTCGGACTCTGACTTCGCTACGAAATCACGCGAAGGAGGCCGATTGGAGGCCGATGTGAGGATGGGAATCCTTTCCTCTCCATTGAAGGGAATTATGCCTTGCTAGCTACAGGCATCCGGAGCCGGAGTATAGGAATCTAAAAAATTCACCTCAAGACGAAGGTTTCCCTAAAGAAAGGGATTGCCGCGAGACGACACCTAATAATCCACAGAAAAAACACAACGGAAAACTACGCAGTCAGCTCAGGTTAGCAAGTCGGCCTAAATTAACAGGGTCGGAGACACTGACCGCAGATATCCTAACATGTCGAATTTAGACTCTCTGGCGATTCATTTGATACGAGAAGGGCAATGGGCCGAGGCTGTTTGTCTCTACAGAGACGAACTAGGCCTTTCCCTTCCACAAGCCGAGCAACTCGTCCATCGATTAGCAGACGAATACGACGTGCATTGCCCAAGGCGACTGCTGCACTGGCTCTGGATAGCACTCGGAGGTGCATTGATTCTATTAATGGCAGTTTTGATTGCAGCCTGAACTCTCGTCGGTTGCAGTCCAAGGAATCTGTTTCGGACGCCCGTTCCATAGAAAGTGTGTAGGACCAGTTGACCGTTCCATACTTCGTGGAAAGACGGTCGAAACCCTTAAAACATGTCCGATTGGATCAGGATCGGGGTTGCGCTCATTTTCCTCTTTTGGATGTGAGCAAATCGTGCAGGTGAATCCCCTTGGATGCGGTCGCGGGGTATGAATCTAGCACCAACGGTACGAGCGCGGAGAATTCGTCCTTCAATGAAATGCGCCTTGATCAAAGTCGAAATCTTTGAATGCGATTGTTGCCTGAATCCACGACATAAATTCGTTTCTTAGAATCGACCGCGACAGCCCACGGTCGAACGAGGTTGCCGATCTCCGAGCCAACCTGACCCCATAGGGCAACCGAATTGCCATCACGGTCCATCTTTTGTACTCGATGGTTCCCGAACTCACTGACGATGACATGACCTGGGATCAGCGTAATACCATACGGGTATTTCAATTCGCCCGGCAAATCCCCCTCGCGGCTCAGGATCTTCACCAGCCTGGGATCCTTGCCTTGCCAATCGATAACCTGGATTCGATGATTGCATGCATCGGCTACCCAAAGTAGGCCTTCTTCATCTAATGCGAGACTTTGAGGACGGCTAAAGTGCATCGGAGCTTCGCCATGTTCTCCCAGACGATCGAGAAACGTACCCGATTCGGAGTACTTGTGTAGTCGATCGAATTCGCCGTACTCCCCCATGATAAATTCACCATTAGGCATTCTCACGATATCGGTAACGAATGCAAACTGGCCAGGATCGGGACCATTCTCTCCACCGATCGTTTTATCTTCTAGCAGCACTCCGTCTGGCGTGTAGAAGAGGAAACGGAAGTAGTGAGTATCGGCGACAATGATCGTTCCATCGCGATCTACGGTCACTCCAGTAGGCTTCCCTTGTTCGATGATGGGTGTTCGCCAACCGGTTAGGAATTTTCCTTGGCTATCAAAAGATTGAATACGTCCTGATTTATCAATCACAAAGAGTCGATCATTGGAATCAATCGCAATGGCGCGAGGTGTTTGGAATCGACCATCGGAGAGTCCACGCTGACCTATGACGAGATCTGTTTCGTAGAGCCTACGATCTGCGTCTGATGAAACATTCGTACATCCGCTGGTTAAAGCATGAATTGCAGATCCTGCGATCCCATATTTGGCTGAATCTTTCAGGAAACAGCGTCGCGATAGACGTGACTCCCCTGCGCTCCGGGAATCATCTTGGTTCATGATCGATCGCGGCAACTCGGCGCTCCTGTCGTGCATACTTCCAAAATGGTAACATAGTCCATTCGCTTGCTTGACGAGGTACTACGTGTTATGCCCCCTACGGTACACTCTACCATCCGTTTTTTGGTCCGCTCTTTAAACGGGTTTTCATGATCCATTCACCAATGGGACATGGTCAGTCGCTGAGTGGTTCATGCTTACCCTCCTCGGTGGAGAAGGTGTGTTGAAAGATCTTGCATTACCGACCCATTTCCACTCATAACCGAAGCTGATCATCTACTCACGCACAATGTGGGTAAAGCCACGAGTATTGGGTCCTGGATCGGGGATCTGCAGGAAAGCTCGGCCACACTCGCTTCATTTTATCAAAATTGCTGGTTCTCTGGATGATTTCTTTCGTGCAGGGGTCTTGGTACACTTCCTGAATGCTTTCTGATGCAACTATTGGCCGATTGCCACTTTATTTGAGAGAATTGCAGCAACTGCAACGACAGGGACAGACACGCGTTCAAAGTGGCATCCTAGCTCGACGGTTGGGATTCACGGACTCCCAGGTGCGACGGGATCTTTCTAGTTTCGGCTCCTTGGGACAAAGGGGAGTTGGCTACGATATTCGAGGGCTCATCGCGACGATCCAAAATACATTAGGAAGCGATCGTGCTTGGAATGTCATTCTGGTGGGAGTCGGGAATCTCGGGCGAGCGTTGTCTGGATATCGGGGATTCGAGCAGCAAGGATTTCGACTGGTCGGAGCATTTGATATTGATCAGTCAAAGATTGGAATGAAACTCGGGCAGTTGACCATTCAGTCGATCGATGCTGTCGATGAGCTTATTCAACGCGAATCGGTAGAATTGGCGATTCTATCAGTACCCGCTGCTGCGGCGGTCCAGGTGGCTCAAAAACTCGAAATTTCAGGAATTGCAGGGATCCTGAATTTTGCACCGGTCACAGTGAACCAACCCCGAAGCCACGTCACGGTGGTCAATGTCGATTTGGCCGTCGAGCTTCAGAGGCTAGCGTATGCCGTTCTCCGTTCGAAGGAATGAAACAGTCTCGCTATCTTTCTGAAATGCTTGAGCGACAAAATTGAGGGTTTTGACGTGGCAGAATAACCGCAAAGGTGCTGAATTTCGGAGAGTTTCCGTTTATGATTGGGACTTTCCTCAACTGTTTCTTTCGGAGACCTATAAATGAGTTCCTCTCGTTATCGATTGACAAAAAGACGTGAATTTCTCGAGCGATCGATGCTGACCACGGCAACGATGTTGGCTGCGCAGCACCGGCTGACTTCTAGCGCCGCAGCACAGGACAATCAGTCTCCATCGGTCGGTCCCAACGATCAAATCCAGGTGGCAGTCATCGGTGCTGGTGGTCGCGGCGGCTCCCACGTCGACGGATTTGCAGGGAAAAAAGGAACGGTCGTAACGCATATCTGCGACTGTGACGAGCGCAACGGCCAAAGAATGTGCGAGAAAGCGGCTGATCGACAAGATGGCAAGAAACCAGTCTTTGTCAAAGATATTCGCAAGCTTCTCGAGGATAAGTCGATTAATGCGGTGAGTATTGCGACGCCCAACCATTGGCATTCCTTGGCAGCGATCTGGGCCGTACAGGCTGGCAAGGATGTCTATGTTGAGAAGCCTGTATCGCACAACGTCCTCGAAGGACGCCGACTGGTACAAGCGGCACGCAAACACAATCGGATGGTCCAGACAGGTACGCAGTGTCGCTCGACTCCGGGTATGCGAGCCGCTATGGAGTTCATCCATTCGGGAGGTATCGGCGAGGTTTCCGTTGCAAGAGGCTTGTGCTACAAGAGACGAAAGTCGATCGGTGCTCGAGGGACATACGAAGTTCCGAAAACGGTGGATTACGACCTGTGGTCCGGTCCTGCCCCGATCTTGCCTTTGACACGTCCCAACTTCCATTACGACTGGCACTGGCAATGGCCCTACGGGAACGGCGATTTAGGCAATCAAGGGATCCACCAAATGGACCTAGCTCGATGGGCACTGAATGAGAATAAGCTCTCCGATCGAACCTTCTCGTTCGGCGGACGCCTCGGCTATGAGGATGCAGGTGATACCGCGAACACCCAAATCGTGATCCATGATTACGGCAAGAAGCAACTCGCCTTTGAAGTACGTGGTCTTGAGACCGGCGACTACAAGGGTGCGAACGTCGGTATCATCGTAGAGGGAAGTAAGGGCTATCTTGTCATGACCTCCTACGATAGCGGAACCGCATTTGGTCTCGATGGAAAACCGATCAAGACATTTAGCGGTGGCGGCGATCATCACCACTATGCCAACTTCCAAGACGCAGTTCGCAAACGAGACTACAAGGTCCTGAATGCCGACTGTGAAGAGGGGCATCTGTCGTCGGCTCTATGCCACCTCGGCAATATTTCACTAATGCTCGGCGAACAAGTAGCCAGCGCTGATATCCCGGCAAAGCTTGCTTCGATCAAAGGACCCTCGAATGTAACAGAGGCTTGGGAAAGAACGGCAGCCCACCTCAAAGATAACTCGGTTACCAACTTCAAGATGAGTATTGGGCCTTCCATGCCTTTCGATCCAGTCTCGGAAACGTTCCCAGGCAATGCCAAGGCGAATCAAATGCTGAGTCGTGAGTATCGAAAAGGCTACGAACTACCCTCCGAACAATCGGTCTAATCCGACTTGTGATTAGACACATCAGCGTTTCAGCTAATTCTTATGGCGGCTGCAGAGTCAAATCTGTTGCCGCCTTTTTTATTTTCATAGCCCGCGTAGGATCCACCCGCAGCAGCGATGAATAGCGTTCGTGACCTTCTTACATGGACCGCTCTCTCCCAGCAATCCTCCCGCTTTGGTACACGTTGAATGTACCGAAGGCTTCTAGCAAGGATCATGGGAAATCGTCGCTTTGGAATAGTGCATTGGCTGATTCTATGATGCGTAGATAGGTATTGTTCGATTCAAGGCGCAGAGGATGGGAAGGCTCCGAAAATCGTTCGGACCTTGACTAGATAGAACTCGTATCACCAACGGATCGGATCGGGAAAGAAGGGAGCGAACACACCTTTTCCGGGGTACAACCATAGCCCTTCCGAGAGTCCCAGAAACCAGCGATCGTCTATTCGTGCACAACCGATAGGATGCGTTAGAATACGAATCCACATTAAGACCAAACGATTCAACGTCGGAAATTTATGCGGATTCGAATACAAAAAAATGCACCGAGCGGAACCATCCTCTTGGATATGCCCAAGTCCCATAATGCGATCTCTCGCGAAATGGTCGCGGATCTTATGGAGGCGTTCGGTGATTTCCATCGCGAGAAAAATGTCAGGGCGGTTATTCTCAGTTCGAAGGGTTCTAGCTTTTGCTCTGGTGTCGATCTCAAACAATGGAGCGAAATTGAAAAAGAGGAAGACCCGCTGGTCGCGTGGCAGGAAATCGCGTCGGAATTGCAGGAGTTGTTGGAGTTGATGTTGAGGTTCCCGAAACCGATCATCGCGGCAATCGATGGTCCTGTCTATGGTGCTGGACTGGGACTGGTCCTCGCATCGGATCTCGTTGTTGCAAGCTCAAAAGCTTCCTTTGTGTCCAACGCGCCGAGACTGGGATTGGTCTCTGGACTAATCACGCCACTGCTTGTCTTTCGATTGGGAGCCTCAGTGGCATCCAGATTGCTGCTCGGATTGGAGCCTGTGGGTGTCGATCTAGCGCACCACTGGGGACTCGTTCATTATGTTGTTTCCTCGGAACAAATATGGGCTAAGTCGCATGAAATAGCGATTGGTATTTCTAATGCGTCCACGGAGTCTATCCAGATGACCAAGCGATTGTTAAACGAGATGATAGGGGAGTCATTATGGAGCCATCTCATCAGCGGAGCCGCAGTGATGGCGACCGTTTGCAGTACGGAGTCGGCGAGCGAGGGGATTCGCGCTTTTGTCGAGAAGCGGCCTACTCAATTTCCGTGATACCTATTTTAGTTTGCCTCCAGGGCGATCCTAAATACTCCCAAAGCCCCATGGCGTACCATGGCTATCGAAAGGATTCGAAATTGGATGATCCGAAACAATTCCTAAGTCCAAAGGAAACCCAATGACTCAAACATCGAACGAGATCAAATATCTATTATTCGATGTCGAAAGCGTACCCGATGGTCTATCGATCGCCTCCACCCGCTATCCAAATGCAAAACTATCCCCAGAGGAGGCTCTCAAGAAATTTCGGTTCGAGCTGCTGCAAGAAAGTGGGCGAGATTTTGTTCCCTACACCTACCATGTACCTATCGCCATTGTGATCGCGAAAATTCGTGAAGACTTTAGCCTCGCCGAAATCGTATCGCTCGATGAACCACACCATCGACCCGCCACAATTACAAAGATGTTCTGGAAGGGTTGGGAGCGATATGGTCGTCCCACTCTCGTCACCTTCAATGGTCGTTCCTTTGACTTGCCACTCATGGAATTGTCAGCCTATCGGTATGGCGTGGGTGTACAAGCATGGTTCAATATTTACGACAAAGCTTTTGAACAATACCGTAATCGGTACAACGTCCATTCCCATTTGGATCTACACGAAACGCTTACTAACTTTGGAAGTAGTTGGTTTCGAGGTGGGCTGAATCTTGCAGCGCAGCTCATTGGCAAACCAGGGAAAATCGATGTCCAAGGTGATATGGTTCAGGAACTATTTGCAGCCGGTCGGCTCACCGATATCAGTGAATACTGCCGATGTGATGTTCTAGACACCTACTTTGTCTTCTTAAGGACTATGGTCGTCATGGGCAAGATTTCAGTCGACCAAGAGAATAGACTCACAACGAAGGTCCGTGAAATACTGATCGAGCAATCATCGAAACATCCTGCCTACAAAACCTATCTCGAGCATTGGAACGTTTTAGGAATCCCAGTCCAGGATTGATGCGAACGAAGATTTTTAGCCAAGAAAAGAGTAGATTGCAAACGCTCTGTCCTGCCGCATGGTCAGGCAACCTATCGAGACTACATCACGTAACATGATCGCAAAGACCTGCAATCAAATAGCGAGATCATGCAGTCAACGTAGAGCTGACACGAACGATGACTGACTCTTCATCTGAGAAGAAATGCCGGTAAGAAAGAATTCAATTGGAAACGATCGCAAAAAGAGTTTGTCGCTAGTTATTCGGCCTCTATTCCGACGCAGAGGTTTCGAGCGGAGAAAGCTCCTGCATAGCCTCTTTCACATCCCATACCCTAATAGGTCCACCACGTCCGACCATCGCGATGAACTTTCCATCGCGTGAGCAAGCCCAATAAGCACCGCGCGCTGAGTGGGGAACAAAGCCTCCTAACGATTTCGACCGCGAGGAATCAAAGAACTCAACAACGGGTGACTTGGAGGCGGTATCTTCATACCACATGGCGATTGTTCCCGAATCGTCGATCGTCTTGACGCGTATCGTACTTGAATTTGCCTGGGTCTTGATTTGAACGGAGGTCGGTTCTCCGTTGAGATTGTAAACATAAACGTTAGGTGTTACCCCGATGAGTAATTTGCTGGAGTCCGGGGTAAAGGCTAGCGAGTCCATTTCGACTTTGTCGCCATTGGGGCCTTTGAATTCCTTTAGGATCTTTCCATCTTGTACCCTGCCGATCACGATCTTACTCATGACATCTGCGACGGCAAACATCTCGCGATTTGGGCTGAGTGCGAAAACATCTACTCCGCTAACGATATCCACGACACTGCCATTCGGATCCTTAGGCGTTTTGGTATCGCTATCACTGCGGAACAGTTCCTTGTTAGTTTGGTAGTTCCATATACGAATACGGATAAAGTCATCGATGCTGGTCGTGACCATTGTCTCGTTGTCGTTCGCAAAGCCGATACCAGTAATCCTAGCACCATGGGCGAGGACTTCATGGGACATCGTCATTGCTGGGACATCGAGAAGACGTAGAGTTCCATCCTGATCACCGAGCGCTAGTTTTTTGGAATCCGGAGAGAAGGAGGCAGACGTGTATCCCCAATGGTTCTTGCTTCGAGGGTTCTTATCGGACACCCGCTCTTCTAGCATGGCGACGACCTTCCAAGTACTCGTATCGACCAGTTCAGCACCGATTGCAAGCCACTTGCCGTCTGGACTAAAGTCGATCGCGACGTTGCCATCCAATGTGGCGATTGGGTCCTTCGTTTTCACAACCGATTGTTTTTTAACGGATGGGTTCGTTGCGGGTTGGTTGTTTGCTGGTTGGTTCGCAGTACAACCGAGGAGAATGCACATTCCAGTCATTAAAGCGTATCTTTGGTACATTTGCGATCTCATAACGACTTGCAACCAGAAGCGACGGCGGATGCAGAAACCAGTTCTTTCGTCCTGGGCTGGGATCGATGCATCGATTGCTCGGCCTAA
>JBBAXA010000002.1:67864-105716 GCA_040396935.1 Pirellula sp. | reverse complement strand
ATCGATTGCTCGGCCTAACGGTAGTGTGGACGGAAAACAATCCATCCAAGATCTTAGCTCATTTTCTCGAAGGCTGTTGTTTACCAACAGCCATGACTTCCTGTTTT
Source organism: Pirellula sp. (assembly GCA_040396935.1). Taxonomy (GTDB): domain Bacteria; phylum Planctomycetota; class Planctomycetia; order Pirellulales; family Pirellulaceae; genus JBKCUI01. The sequence continues at coordinate 105,609 of JBBAXA010000002.1, read as the reverse complement.
TAACGTACTGGCATCTCTCGGATAGACGAAAGATCCTATCGGTCAACCTGGGTAGCTCTGGGAAGTACTGTTCTGAGCTCTTGATTCCCCCTCATATTCGATGGAATGTAGCCACGCGGAATGGGTCGTGGTCGTCTATGGCCAACTACTTTTTATCCAAAGAGTCGTCGACTGCATATCTTCGCTTTATTAGGTTTGTTTCTGCTCTCCTTCCAAAGGGTGAGGCATGAATGCAACCTTCAGGGGTGATTGTTCCATGACCAAAAATGCATCTACAAATCCGTAGCAGCTGATTGGATCAGGACGGAAAGTGAAGTGCGTGTTTTGGGGATAGATCGCACCTCCCGAAGTTTGGAACTGAAGGAAAAGAATCCATCACAGACCTTGGCGGAGTTCGATTTAGTTGAAAAAGTCAAGTATCCGGAGCCAGCGAAAAAAGGGCTTTCGCTTGATTTTCAGAGTTGAAATCCCTACACTGAAGGCTTGGTAAGAGAATTCATCTTCCCTTATTTGCTTTTCGCCCGATACTTTTTGGGATCGTCTTCTCTACTTTTTCCATTCGTTTTTCCTTTTCTTCTGGAGGGCTGTCATGCAGCGCAATCGTTTTGTTTCACGCCCCGCGTTCACACTTGTTGAACTACTCGTGGTGATTGCAATTATTGGAGTTCTGGTAGGGTTACTGCTCCCCGCGGTTCAAGCTGCCCGCGAGGCTGCTCGACGAATGCAGTGTTCAAACAATGTGAAGCAGCTGGGTCTTGCGTTCCATAATTACGAAAATGCGTTTCGAAACTTTCCAATCAATTTCGCTTGGCGTGCGAGACCGGGGCTCGGTAATGGTGGACCAGCGATTTCGGATACCGGCAAGAGCTGGATGCAGATGATTCTTCCATTCATCGAGCAGAACGCGATGTTCAATAACATCGACTTCACAGTCGGACTTCGTCTCACGGGTGGTATTCCCGGCACGGCAGCAAACATCCAGAGGAACAGAGATATTGCCGCGACCCCCATCCCTTCATTTCTTTGTCCCTCCGACGGTCAACATAACAACGGTCGACTCGATCGGCGCTCAGATACCGTAGCAGCATCCGAGCAATGGGCTGTTACTAATTATAAAGCGTGTGCGGGCAGCAACTGGAACTCGGGCTTGTTCGCATGGGTCAACAACCTCGGTGGAAAAAATGGTGGTAACTCGGATGGTCTGAATGCTGGTAACGGCGTTCTGAGTTCCAACCAGCAGAACACGAATCCGATCACGAGGATGCGAGACGTTTCGGACGGCACTTCGAATACCTTCTTTCTTGGTGAAGCATTACCAATATTTAGCCAATGGAACTGGTGGTATAATCCAAATGCTGTTACTGCAACCACCGCAATTCCACTAAACTTCTCCTTGCGTCGGCCTCTACCATGGCCAACGTGCGGATTACCCGCTGGGGATAACTCTCGTAGGGCGGATTGTGATTGGCCAAACAACTATAACTTCAATAGTCGACATACCGGAGGCGCCAATTTTGGTCTTGGAGATGGTAGTGTGCGCTTCGTGAGCGATAACATCAGTACCGACGTTTACCGTGGCTTTGCAACGATTGGTTCTGGCGAAGTCGTTATGATGAATGATTGATTCGTTGTATTGATCAATCCAAAATAGAGCTGTTCACTTGATTTTTGGTTGCCGAAGAATGGCAGTATTGGCTCATTGCCTGAGGAAATCCTCAGGCAATGAGTGTTTTCATACATAGTTGTTTATGAATTTTAGGAGATCAAGTCTTGTTTTCGCGAAAATTGAGTCCCGTTTTCCTTGTTGTTGGAGCATTACTGATGTCGGTCGGTTGTGGGGAACGTGGGCCAGAGCTCCTGCCTGTTAAGGGAATTGTCACGTTCAAAGGAAAGCCGATTGCAAAGATAAACGTGATGTTTGTACCTTCGGATAAGCAAGGGATTATCGCCCAAGGTACTTCGGATGAAAACGGGGCATTTTGGCTACAAACTCTCAACCCGAAAGATGGCGCCATGCCAGGTGACTACAAGGTCTCGTTCAAATACGTCTCGGATACGATTCCCGACATGCCAGGTTTCGCGGGTGGAGTCCAACCCGAAAAGTCCCCGATTCCTTCAAAGTATTCAGATGAAAACAAATCCGGGATTACCGCAACGGTGGATGCAAAGACATCGAAGAATGATTTCAAATTTGATTTGAACTAGGTTTGCGATCGACAGAAATCCATCTCGAGCGTAACGATAATGGGATGTCAGAGACTCGTTCCCATGGATATCGTTACGCAGATCCGGCGGCTGCGGACGGGATAACTTGTGCTCTTACAAGTAAGGCGCGATAGGCTTTGAGTCGATCAGCATCACGAACTTTGTAAATGCTTGCCTCGTGAAGCAAACGATTGTCGAAAGTCCGCTGTTTTTTTGGTGTCCTGCTTGATCGCGAAATACACTCGCTAGGGCACAGTGCGCGACTCGCTATTGCGGACGATCGGATATGGAAGCAATGTACGGTGGTTGCATCGAGAGCCAGGTCCCTTTAAGTGAGAATGTCTGTAATGACATTGGCGCCTTCGACCCCGGTCAATCTCGCATCTAGTCCTTGAAACTTGTATGTAAAGGCGTCGTGCTGGATTCCTAATTGGTGAAGCATTGTTGCGTGGAGGTCATGGACAGTGGTGACCTTTTCGACCGCAGCATAGCCCAAATCATCGGTTGCTCCGTGCACGATTCCTCCCTGGATCCCTGCTCCAGCCAACCAAACAGACATCGCTTTATTGTGATGATCGCGTCCACTTCCACCCTGGGACATGGGAGTCCGGCCAAATTCGCCAGCCCAGACGATGAGCGTGCTTTCGAACATCCCTCGATTCTTCAGATCCGTGATCAGCGCCATGCAAGCACGATCAATCTCCTGTGCTTTCAAAGCAACCCCTTCCTTGACGCCTCCATGGTGATCCCAATCCTTATGATACAGTTGAATGAATCGTACCCCTCGCTCGGCAAGTCGTCGTGCTAGCAAGCAATTCGAAGCGAAGGAACCATCTCCTGGCTGACATCCGTAGAGTTCGAGCGTCTTCTCGTTTTCATTTTGCAGGTTCATAAGATCAGGAACGCTTGACTGCATCTTGAATGCCATTTCATATTGTGCGATGCGCGTGGTGATTTCGGGATCATAGACGGTCGAAGCGTACTGCCTGTTCAATTCGTTCACTGTCGATACATCCTTTCCTTGCCTTTCCATCGATATTCCCGGTGGGCTATTCAGATAGAGCACTGGATCTCCCTTACCTCGCAACTGAACGCCTTGGAATTTAGTTGGCAGGAACCCACTACTCCACTGTCTGGCTGCGATCGGCTGATTTTGTCCACCTTTCCCCAACGATGTGAGCACCACAAATCCGGGTAGGTCCTCAGACTCGCTACCGAGGCCATAAGTGATCCAGGAACCCATACTGGGGCGACCTGCGATTTGAGACCCCGTATTCATGAACATATGCGCTGGATCATGATTAATCGCATCTGTGGTCATGGATCGGATCAGGCAGATGTCATCGATCACCGAGCCTATGTTGGGGAAGAGCGAGCATATCTCGATCTGATTGCTACCAAATTTCGAAAACGGGTGCTGCGGGCCGAAGCACTTTAATGCTTGCCCCTGAAGCTGAGCCAATTGCTGCCCTTTGGTCAACGATTCCGGCATGGGCTGGCCGTTCATCTCCGCGAGTTTCGGCTTCGGATCAAAAGTCTCCAATTGGGACGGTCCACCGGCCATGGTGAGCCAAATGATACGTTTTGCGCGTTGCGGTAAGGGTAATGCTTTCAACACGCCTCGCTCTGTATTTGCTCTTAAGAGAGAAGGAGACATCAGCGAGGCGAGCGCGATGAGACCTATTCCCTGAGAGGAGCGGGAGAGAAAGAGTTGGCGAGATATTGCATGATGATGCGAGTGATTCATTTTGGATGGATGGGATTAGGGACGGGTGATCGTTTCATGCAAATTGAGAAGGATGCGAGCAATATGGGTCCAGGCGGCTATCTCGGCTCGATCCCCATCGCTGGGCAGCTTGCTCATACCAACCTGGAGTAGCGAGTTTGCAGCGTTGGGGTCTTGGCCATATTGCTCGAGGTATTCCTCGACGAGTGGTACCATGGTTGCAAGTTCTTGTTGGGAAGGCTTACGCTGGAGCGCTTGTTGCCATGCCCAAGTAAGACGGTCCGTAGTTGTACCGCTACATTCCGATTGGATCCGAATCGCGAACGCTCTTGCTGCCTCTACAAAGGACGGATCGTTGAGTAGGACGAGCGCCTGTTGGGGAATATTCGAACGATTTCTCTCGGCACAGCATTCCTCTCGATTGGGTGCATCAAAAGCGAGCATGCTCGGATGTAAAAAACTGCGCTGCCACCAAGTGTAGAGTCCCCTTCGGTATTGCATCTCTCCTTGATCTGCCGGGTATGTTCGCTGCGGGAAATTCAAATTTTCCCAGTACCCTTCAGGTTGATAGGGTTTGGCGCTCGGTCCACCAATTTGCCGAATTAACAAGCCAGAAATCGCTAACGCATTGTCACGAACCAATTCAGCATCCAATCGAATAGCTGACTGACGTGCGATTTCTCGATTCGATGGGTCGAGAGCCATCTGCTCGGAAGATACGTTCGCCGATTGCTTGTAGATGGAGCTCGTTACGATGATTCGTACCATGTGTTTCATGTCCCATCCGCTATCCATGAATTCCAATGCGAGCCAGTCGAGCAGTTTAGAGTGAATGGGTGGCTCTCCCTGCGCCCCTAAATCGTCGAGAACCCGGCTCAAACCAATTCCAAAGAACTGTTTCCATAGCCGGTTCATAATCGTTCTCGCCGTTAGCGGATTTTCACGAGAGACCAGCCATCTCGCCAGATCCAAACGATTGAGCTCTTCAGTTTTGTCCGACTGTTTGACCAAAAATCCAGGGAGTGCGGGCTTCATTATCTCTCCGCTCTCATCCATCCAATTTCCGCGAGGGAGGATTCGGACTATTCGCTTTTTCGTATCCGAGGTTGTCACCAAGCATTTAGGGATGGTTTGCTCAAAATCGGCTTTCGACTTTTGAGCAACTCCTATTTGAGTCCTGAGGTCTGCGAGTTCCGGGACGACCTGTTTGAATGCAGCTAGAATCTTTGAGTGTTGATCTGGACTGCGATCTGACCGAGAGATGCGCAGGATCTCGATTAGTTCCTTGGGAGGGACCGTAACTTGTGTGGCATGCAATGGGTGATCGGAAACGGTTTCGCTGATCCTGAGGTTGGCGATTTCGTGGTTTTCACCCCATTGAAATACCAAATTCAGGTTGATGATCGAGTTCTTGTTGACGATTGGTTTTTTTAATTTCAGGTAGAGTGATTGGTCGCTACCGGTTCCACCTAAGACCGCCCAACCGTTCTCCTTTTTATCCTCAATTCCATCGATCGATTGGGATGCTGGAAAATTTGATTGCTCAAACGTGGCAATGGCATCGCTGATTTCGACTCTTTCACCTTCCTCATTGAGAAGGGTGATTTCGTTGAGCACGAAGTTACCGTTGGAGGCCAATCCAATTCCTGCAGACTTTTCCTTGAGGGCCTCTATTCGGAACCCAGTAACTCCCTCTTGATTCAGGCGAAGACGGATATCGTAAATATCCGTTCCATCGTTTTGATTACGATTGTTTCTTTTCGGATCGACCGTTGCGCGTAGGACGTGATCCGTACCGACTTTGAGTTGTACATTTTTTGTTCGGCTCACGGCGCGTTCGATGGGGAGGGCCTTCCAGTTTTCCTGCTCCTCGACTGCTCGCAAAACCGAGGCCTCCCATTCAGCTTGCTTTTGAGCTAATTCGGGAATCGGTGCATCGAATTGCCTTTGCAAACCCTCCAATACTTGGATCAATTCGCGATGGCGCTTTGATTGTGTTTCATCCAGGACCATCATACCGTCCTCGCGGCGTCCCAAGATCGGTTCCTTGATATCAGCGAAGAAAGCACCCAAGGAATAAAAATCGCGCATCGTGAATGGATCGAATTTGTGATCGTGGCACTGCGCACATCCTGTGGTCAATCCCAACCAGGCCGCACCGATAGCTCGGACACGGTCTGTCAGCATTCGCTGTTCATAGTCTTTCGCTTGCGCTCCTCCTTCTTCGGTAGTCAGCAACAAACGATTGAAAGCTGAACCGACGAGCGTCTCTTGGTTCGCATCCGGGAGTAAGTCGCCCGCGATCTGTTCTAAGGTGAATCGATCGAATGACTTGTTGCTGTTGAATGATCGAATGACCCAATCCCGATAGGGCCAGATGTTTCGGGGATTGTCGCTGTGATATCCGATCGTATCTGCGAAGCGTACTACATCGAGCCATCCGATTGCCATTCGCTCCCCATAATGTGGATTCTGTATCAGCCGATCGACGAGTTTCTCGTAGGCGTTATCGGAACGATCCCCTATAAACTCTTCGACCTCTTGCGGTGTGGGCGGCAGTCCAATCAAATCGAAATAAAGCCTTCGAATGAGGACGCGTCGATCGGCTTCTGACGCCGTCGTGTAGTCGAGTTCCGAGTGCCGTTTTGCTATAAGGAAATCGATCGCGCTTGATCCTGGGGGTACGGCAGGTTTTACGGGCTTTTCAAAGGACCAGTGCTGCTGATACTCTGCTCCTTCAGCGATCCATCGCTTCAAAATCTCCTTGTCCCGCTCCGACAGTTTTTTATTGGAAGTCGGCGGGGGCATTAGATGCTCCGGGTCGCTCGATGACACACGTTGAACAAGTCCGCTTAAGTCTGGATTCTCAGGCGTAATCGCCTTGCGTGCCACGGCCGATTCGCGAACATCCAACCTCAAATCTGCCTGCCGATGGTTGGCGTCTGGCCCATGGCAGTAGAAGCAATTGTCCGACAAAATCGGTCGCACATCCCGATTAAATTCGAGTCGATCCGAAGCTCCGACTCCTTTGCAAGCAGCCAAAAAGAGAATCTCTACCAGGAGAATTTGTATCGACTTCATGGGGAGGAGTCCGTCTGGAGGGGCGAGCTGGAAGGCTCTTGGGAGAGGTACTTTTAATTTCTCGTGTCTCTATTATGGGCGTCTCCTATTCTGACGGAGGAACGAGAAATCTTCTACTCGATTGCGGAAACCGATTTGGAAATCAGAAACCAAGGAGCTGCCCTGGCCAAGTTTCGTTTAAAACTCTAGAAATCTTGATATTCCTAAGCATACTAGGAGGTGACCTTGGTGGAAAAACATTTCCACCCGTGATAGTTTGAACGACGAATATTCAGGGAGCCGCAACTTTGTCCACCGCTCGAAAAAAGACTGCTAGCCGAAAGCCAGCGTCTAAATTGTCGGCGGCTAAGTCGCCGAAAAGTTCTGCAGTGAAAATCGTTAAGAAATCGCGGAATTCCGCCAAAAAGTCGATCAATAAGTCGACGGTTGGCTCTCTCAAAAAAGTGAAGAAATCAAAGCCGGCGGCCAAGGGAAAAACCCTCTCGACCGGAAAGAAAGGAACTGTTTCCTCGAACTCCAAGTCCCTTGCAGCAAAAGTTGCCAAACAAAAGGTAAAAGGGAAAAAATCAAGTTCTCAGGCTTCGAAGCGGCCGTCCAGTAAGGCGAAATCTTCCCAACCACAGGCGATTTTGAAACCGGTAGTCAAGACAGTTACGACCAAGGTTGCGAAACCCAAAGCGCCTGTGATGAAGCCGATCAAAAAGCCGGAATTCACCCCGCCCCCGTCGAATACTAAGCCTGAGATCGTAGCCAAAATCAAGAGCGCCCAGGCCTCGAAGGAGCTCCGGAAGGATCTCGCGCAGTCCACTCCCAAGCCATCGCTAGTCCCTATCACCCCGGTTCCACCCCTGGAGAAAGGGAGGGATCGTTTGATTCTGATGGTGCGAGATGCGTATTGGTTACATGCTCATTGGGATGTCACCCGACAATCTGTGGAGCGAGCTCGGGTGTCGATCGCAGAGCATTGGCATACGGCCAAACCTGTTCTGCGCATGATAAAGCTGGACGATAACGGCACTACCAGCAACGCTGAAACGGTTTACCGGGATATCGAAATTCACGGAGGGGTTCGGAATTGGTATATCGAGGTAGAAACGGCTGAGAGATCGTTTAAGGTTCTAATGGGTTACGTTACTTCGAATGGGCGTTTTTTTGAACTTGCTCGGAGCAATACCGTGGTCATGCCCATCCCTGGAGGAAAAGAGGCCGCAGACGACCATTGGGCAGATATCGCAAAGGACGCCGAACGAATCTACGCTATGAGCGGAGGCTACAACGAAGATACCCAATCCGGTGATCTAGAGGAAGTATTCGAAGAGCGTTTGAAGCGCACGATGGACACAGATGTTCTCTCCCAGTTCGGAAGTGGTGCCGAGGGCGGACTAAAACGGCATAAGCAATTTCATTTTGAAGTGGATGCCGAACTTGTTGTTTTCGGTACCACCCATCCTGATGCTCATGTCAATATTGGAGGGGAACCTGTTAAAGTACGCAGCGACGGGAGCTTTTCTATCAGATTGCCGCTTCCCGATCGTCGCCAAGTACTCCCAGCGACTGCGAAGAGCCGAGATGGAGTCGATGAGCAGACCGTAGTCATTGCCGTTGAACGCAACACGAAAGTGATGGAGCCGCTTTCGATGGATGCTGAGGACTTGTAATCACAAGTCGCAAATAGCTATTGTACGATAGTCGCCAGTCCATGGGTGGAAATGGTTTCATGGGGTCGGATGAATAAACGACGTGTTATTCGATCAATAAAGAGACGCCATGGACTGGACGATGCGTTTCATTTCCTTACGAGCTATCGTCGGCTCCAAGATCTTCGCTTCATCTCCGAGTTTTAATACTTGTGGAATGATTTCCATCGGTTGGTAAGCGGGGACGCTCAAAAGACATGTCCCATCGGACTGGAACTCTAATTTCTGTTGGGCATGCCAGGGATCTTCTTGAATCCAACGAGCGGCATTTCTGGATAGCCAAATCTTGTAAGTCACGGGCTCATCACCACTAAAGATACCGACACTTTGTCCGAGATGCGCTTCGAGATCGATCTCTTCATTGAACTTGTACCATCGGTCGAGAGCGGTCGCTTTTGAGAATCGATCTAGCTTCCAGTGACGTAAGCGATCTTCAGGATCCTTATCTTTATCTTTGCCTTCTTCCATCGCAACAACGTAAATACTTCCTTGATAGAGGGCCAATCCATAAGGTTCCAAATAACGGGTTGCAATCGGTTTCCCAATCGATTCATATTCCACCTCAACGATGCGATGTTCTTGAATGGCGCGGTTGACGGTCTTCAAAATCCCTTGCTGCTTCTCATAGGTTTTGGCAGGAACTCCTAAGACACGCAACGTGCGGCGGTAGCGTTGGTAGTGTTCCCAGACGCCTGCGGGTAATTGCTCACGAATCTTGTTCCAGAACGCCTCAATCCCATGCCAAAACTGAGTCCCAACCAACGGCAGCAATAAATCGCGTCCCATCGATAGGGCGATGAGCTCGCTGGCAGTGATGGTGATTCTGTGCAATCCCTTATCGACTCGGCTCAGTTTCCAAACCTTACTTGAATCCAGTTCCTCTGTGACGATATTCAGGCCAGCGGCCTGAAGCGCTTCCAGATCGCGGCGGATACTGCGCACGTGCAAACTGGTAAGTCCCAGCTCTTCGACAACCGAATCCCGGAGATCTTCGAGAGTCGCACCGTATCTTCGTCGTTCGAGAATTTGAAGTAATTTATGCTGCCGAATCAGTTGTTCGTTTCGTGCCACGTAAGAATCCATCGCTGTCGAGTCTAGAAATCCGCCGTACTGACAAGATTCTTGCAATGGTCATTCCATTCAACAAGACTCACTTGGTATCGTATGGGTGTTTGGAGCCTGCGTTCACTAGCAGTTTTGAAATTTTTTGCAGTAATCCATGGGATCTTTGATCCGATGCCGTTTGCTTGCATTGAATTTTAAGACAAGAGAAGGCGTCTTGGTCAAGCAACATTCAATAACCGCTTCGTGCATGGATATGAGCAATGATTAGAGTATTTCAGCTTTTCGCGATAGCAGCGATCCCTCTCTGTCAGATTCCATCCCTAGGGCAATCTCCAAAGCCGTCACTTCAGTACGATTGTGAGGAAATCAAAATCCCCGCCGCATACGTCGAGGAGCCGCGTGTATCGGAATTTGGGAAGGACTCCATCCTGGCAGCAGCGAAATATCTAGACGATGGCGCTTATGCATGGACGAAAACAAGAACGTGCGTTGCATGTCACACGACAGGTGTCTATCTGGCAGAGAGACCAATTCTCACGGAACTACTAGGGGCTCCTGTTCGACTGGTCCGAGATGAGTTCGCGAAGTCCATTCCTCAGAGTGTGCCTGCCTCCAACGAGGATCGAGGTATCGTCTACTACAAGACTGCAGAACGAGCTGTTTGGAGATCTCTGGGGCTCGCTGAGTGGGACAGATACGTGGAGCGTAGAACCTCCGAGACGACCGAAAAATCGATTCGAGACATGCTGCTTCAGCAATCGAGTCATGGTGGTTTTCATGTGACTGGTGAGGTCGAGATTCCCTATATTACGACAGACTATAACTTGTCTACCCAAGCGATGCGTGCAATCGTTCGAGCCCCGATGTGGCTCGAGCAATTGAAGGATCCTGACCTGCTTGAGCGAGTTGAAAAGCTAAAGCAGTTTCTCAAAACGACCCAGCCTTTAAACGATTATGATCGCATGCTCCGACTTCAATTGTCGAATCTGGTTCCCGGACTAATCAGCAACTCGGAGAAGGAAAACAACATTGATCTACTCTCCGGCAAGCAACGTTCCGATGGTGGTTGGTCGACCCGTAGTATGTCAGATACGATGAGTTGGCATGTTGCTGTTAGCAATAAAGTGAAAACCCTTATCGATTCCTTGCCTGATGCAGCAGATCCCGAGAGCGATGCCTACATGACTGCATTTGCGATTGTCCTTCTTTGCGAATCAGGAGTTCATAAGGACGATCCTCGCGTGCAAAAAGGTATTGCGTGGCTAAAGAGAGAGCAAAGAGCCAGCGGACGATGGTGGATGCACTCTCTCTACCGAGGAAATTATCACTTCACCACCTACATTGCGACAGCCCAGGCGATGAAGGCCCTATATCTTTGTGATGAATTGCGTTAACCCCAAGGATCGGAAATGCTCTGTTTCGTTGAGTTGAAATGAAGATCACTCGCTAAACGAAAAAGAGTCGGCTTCGCTTTTGACCGGGTTGGAAGGACAGGCTGTGCATGACCGCGTGCTCTCTCATCCGATCTGGAGAGCCTGCCCCGCGACTCTTGCCAAAGTACCTCTTGAAATTCCATACCAATTCGCACCACATATCAGCAGATATTCCTAGTCGAGATAAAACCTGTGCATACTCTTTCGAGATTTTGCCGCGCTTATCCGGTCTTCCCTGACGACCTGTCCAGATCAACAAACTCAAGTACTCTTCCCACTTTAGACTAAGGAAACCCTTATCGCTCGCTCTCAGGCCTTCCTTATGGACTGCCGGGCCCGAGATACGAGGGTTTAGAGTCAAGGGAGCTAACCAAGCATCTCGCTTCACTAAGGCCCCTTTTCGCTGCCTGGAAGCCTTCCGTCTGCGTGCCAGTTGTTCAGGCGTGCATTGCCTCAGTAGCTTGCCAGCTTCGTCTTGGCGAATCGTTTGCATTATCGCGGCAGATGACAGGACCATCTCCCCTTGCGATGCTTCGATACGATCGTAAGCCGAGGTGAATTTCGATGTGCTCGGTGTTTCAGCCATAGCCGCCCGGATTGGGTTCAGATCGACATACATGCAACAAGCCAGTAAGGCAGCCTCATCCAAAATCCTCTGTGCTTTGAAACGGCCTTCCCAGAAGCAACCCGTGCATTTTTCCTGCTGGTTGGCCAGCCGCGCGATTGGTTCGGACAACGCCCTCATGAACCAGGAGATATCGGAAAGGCGGGAGCGGACGACCTGCAAGCGTTCCGGATCATTGGCAAGTGCTTCGACATCGGTGGTGGTTGGGTCGCCGAGTTGCTCCTCGATCCTTTTCCCTGGAAAGATCTGAAGCCATCGCAAGGCCACTTGTCGATCCGACCAGGATGCAACGACGTCCGGTCGGTTGCGCAAAACGACATGGAGGTGGTTGGAGAGGATGGCATAAGCCAGGACATCGATTCCGAAGACAGAGGCAAGTTTTTCAATCCGTTGTCGGATCCATTCTCTCCGATAGGAATAGTCTTTTCCGGAGTATGCATCGACGCCACTGAGAAAAGCCCGGCGGACGCAGCGTTGCACACAGTGCAGGATGGCAACCTCATTCGGGTTGAAAATCTGAGATCGAAGTGGTCTAGGCATGGCAAATCCTCCAAACCAAATATTAAGGTAGATCGCCCGATTATGCAACCAGTGGGTGGCACCGTTAGATTGGTGGCACCGTTAGATTGTTAGATTCAAATAGGGATTCTGTTTTTAATAGGATGCGGTATAAGATCAGGTGATCGAAGGATTTACTTGTTTCCAACGATCTGTCGGCCTTCGCGAAACACCATTTTGCGAATGGAAGTGGTTTGTGTTAAAAACGATCCTACGCGGTCTATCTTTACATCGTCAATCAGTAAAGCTTTCTACCTTATCAACATGATTCGCACCCTCGGTCATTTATTTTTTTGGGTCCTTCTGCTGGTTCCAGTATTCTCGGAAGCTGTTTCTGCACAATCAGATCATGTACCGCCCCTCTTTATAGAAGGTTATCCAGGGAATGTCAGTTACAAAGCAGGAGAGGAGTTAAGCCTGCACATTTCCTGCTCGAGTACCAAGTATTCCATTGAAATCGCCAGGCTCGGCGCCAGCCGAGAAGTGGTTTGGTCGAAGAAAGATTTCGTGGGCCAATCCCATCCCGTTCCTGAAAACAGCTCGTCCCATGGTTGCCAATGGCCTGCTGCAGCGAAAATAACCATTCCGGATTCATGGCGATCTGGTTATTACGAAGTTTCGTTTCGTACGAGCGATTCGGGTGGGAAGTATGCTTACCGCGGAGCCCGTTCAGCTGAATCCACTTGCTTTTTTGTCATCCGTGCCCAGCATCCAGGTAGTACCTCGAAAATCCTGTTGCAGTTGAGTACCAATACCTACAATGCGTATAACAATTGGGGAGGAACGAGTTTATATGCGTACAACGGTCGTGCAAATATTCAGGGGCATCGAGTCTCGTTTCATCGACCTCCGACAAGCCAATTCAAAAATTGGGAGTTTCCATTTGCAACCTGGGCTGAATCAAACGGGATCGCTCTCGAATACGCTGCCAATAGTGATTTGGAATATCATCCGGAAATATTGAAGGCTTATCGTTTAGTCCTCAGTGTCGGCCATGATGAGTATTGGTCAGCGCCGATGCGTGACCACCTTGAATCCTATATTGGGTCAGGCGGAAACGTTGCATTCTTAAGTGGTAATACCTGTTGCTGGCAGATTCGAAGTGAGGATAGTGGTTCGGCTTTTGTGTGTTGGAAGCAGCGATACGTGATGGATCCACTTTTCCCGAGCGGAGATCATCGTTTGCTTTCAACACTTTGGAGCCATCATCTGGTCGAGCGACCAGAGAATCGATTGACTGGAGTAGGTTTCTTGTTCGGTGGGTACCACAAAAGTCACGGACAATTCATGGACGGAAGCGGTGCATACACGGTGCATCGACCCGATCACTGGATCTTTGAGGGAACCGGGCTCAAAGGTGGCATGGAATTTGGTGGAAAAGACTCTATCGTCGGTTACGAGTGCGATGGTTGCGAATTCGAAATCAAGGACGGATTACCGGTTCCGACCCATCGCGATGGCACACCTGAAGGGTTCCTGATTTTAGGCTCAGCGCCTGCCCGCTGGCATCCGGACGACGCATTTTTCTACGAGCGTTTCGATCAAAGGCGAATCGGAGCGGCGATCTTGGGACTGTATCAGCGGGGCGGCACCGTCATTACGGCTGGTTCGACGGATTGGGCCCACGGTTTGAAGGGAAAAGATCCAATGGTTGAGAGAATTACGATGAATATTCTCGAGCGATTAGGGAAGTGAAGATCCGCAGTTTAGGTTTTTATCCAAGTGATATTCCCGACGTTATCGGACATTGCAGATCGATGACGACACGATACGATGCTACAAATTTGTATCTAGGAGGGGAAGGATGGCCTTAGAGCAAAACGCGATTCATCAAGGAGATTGCGTTCAACTTCTGCAACAAATTGATCCGGGGTCAATCGATCTTGTTTTTGCGGATCCCCCTTTCAATATCGGCTATGAGTATGATGTCTATGATGATGTGAAAGCATCTGAAGACTATTTGTCCTGGTGTCGCTCGTGGATCGAGGGCGTTTTTCGTGCGCTCAAAGCAAACGGTACTTTTTGGCTTGCAATCGGCGACGAGTACGCAGCTGAACTTAAGATCGAAGCGCAGCGGGCGGGTTTTCACTGTCGTAGCTGGGTGATTTGGTACTACACGTTTGGTGTGAATTGTGTGAATGGATTCAGCCGATCTCATACGCATCTATTTCATTTTGTAAAAGACAAATCGAATTTCACATTCAATCGACTGAACCCACAGATTCGTATCAAATCTGCCCGACAGTTGGTGTACGCCGACAATCGAGCCAACCCAAATGGACGACTTCCCGACAACACATGGATCATCCGGCCTCAAGATGCTCCTTTGAGTTTCAGTCCAGCTCATGACACCTGGTATTTTGCGAGAGTTGCTGGGACCTTCAAGGAGAGGGAGGGCTTTCACGGATGCCAGATGCCCGAACAATTACTCGCACGGATCATTCGTGCCTCATCGCTCCCCTGCGACACGGTACTCGACCCTTTCGGTGGTAGTGGTACCACTATGTGCGTAGCAAAAAAGCTCGGACGTCGTTGGATAGGTCTCGAATTGTCGAGTGAATATGTGAAGTACATCAAGGATCGGCTTGATAAGACGGATATAGGGCAAAAGATCGATGGCCCAGAGGATCCTATTGAGAGCGCTCCTAGTACATCCCAGGGGAAGCAGCGATGCACCCAAAGAGATTCGGATACCGAGAGGGGTGTTGTCGAATCCTATCTTACGGCAGGGGCCGGATTTCCCGCGGATATCCTACTTTGCGATCGTGAACTGAATCAGGCGTTTATCGCAGGATGTAGGAAACGAGGTATCGATGGAAATCCGTACTTTTGGAACCGGTTGATGCTACAGCTTCGAAAGTCCAAAAGGTTACCAAAATCCACTCGATCCGTTCCGGAGATCAAAGCAGAGCAAATGGATCAATTCGGTTATGCAAGCGAGGTTGCCTGGCGATTACTCGCTATCGATTTCCGTAAAACACTCGACGATATTCTGTGCTCTCCAGATTTTGCCGACGAGTTTGATCGGCTTGCAAACTATTATGGTTCGAAGGAATCTAAACCCTCTTCGCTTCGGTATCGGCAAGCTGCTCTGTCGGTACGGAAACGATCAACTGCCGCCCGAAGATTGGCGGTGTCAGAGTTTCGTGATTGGTTGAATAAGTCAAAAAACATTCCGATAACGCCAATCCATGGATCGCTCAGCCATATGGAGCAGCCAGGAGTATTTGTCCTCTACCAAGGTGAGACAGGTTTCTATGTTGGGGAATCACTGAACGTACGCGAACGTCTCGAATGCTTTACAGCCAATCCCGCATGGAAGGAATTGAACACAACAGGTGTAGGATTTATTCCTCACAAGGAAAATTTAGTATCCGCCTATGGACTCAAATCAGCCATAGCGATGCGTGAAAATACATTGCTCAATTGCCGACTCTTGGTTAGTGATCGTGAGCTTTGAGAAGTACCTTTATAGATGACCTCAGGAACCGTCATGCATGTCCCTGTTGTCTCGATTTCTTAAGCTGGTTTCCCTGAGTTCCAAGCCAAGGCTCATTCGCGAGTGCTCACCTGATGCGTTTGGGTAATACCTCGCCGCGAATCAGTGGTAGGCTACCGACAAAAAGCCCTCGTATAACTTGTGTCATATGAGGTATTTCTAATCGATCCCATTCATCATCGGGTTTGTGATAATCTGCATGAAGCGAACCAGCGGAAAAGCTGTGTGCGACGATCCCGCGTTCAACAAAAGACCAGTTATCGCTAGCCCGGTAAAGCATCGCGCTAAATTTGGGATGCTCAAAGATATCAATTCCCCATGGTTTTGCTCCGTCTGACATAAGCTGACCCAAATTCGACTCGTTCCATCCAGTCATCCAAATCTTTCCGCGCGCACCATCTTCCGGTCTACCAATCATTTCGATGTTGATGTTCGCAGCAATCTTATCGATCGGCCATGTTGGTCTTCCAACGAAGGCTTTCGACCCTAGGAGTCCCGACTCTTCGCCCCAAAAAGTCATGAAGAGCAATGACCGTTTGGGCTTCGTGCTCATCGCGGCAAATGCGTCAGCAAGCGTTAAGACGGCTGTTACCCCTGACGCATCATCATCCGCTCCGTTGTAGATATTATCCCCCTCATGATTGAGCGTTCCCAGGTGATCGAGATGTGCGGAAAATAAGATTGCTTCCTGAGATAGTTCCGGATCGCTACCTGGGATTTTTCCTATCACATTGCGCATGGGTTGCTCCCTACTTAGGATTGCAGGGATATCCATTGCGACCGATGTGATCTTCGATTGCTCTACATCTACAAGAACAACAGGTATTTTCGATATGTTTTGGGCTTCCATCCGTGGCTTGGTACGAAGTTGGTCGGCCAAGGATTTCCATTCGCTGTCTTTATTCGTGATAATGATCAATGCTTTAGCGCCGGCTGCTTCCAATCGCTGGGTCAAACGAGTCAGTTGAGAAAGAGCGCGATTGCCGGTCGCTTGAGGCTCGAACTTTCCAAGGACGGTGCCTTGAAGAACACCGAATTCAGTAGCAGATAAATCAACTTCAGCCACAGGGCCGGAATATTGGAATCGCTGTTCGCCAGCCCCAAGCAAACCTAAGGGATTCAGCTGATTTTTCCCATCGTCCGTGATGGTAAAGATATCTGGCAGAAGTGTTTGCCGCTTTGTCGTTTCATGATAGTAGGTGTCATTGTCTCCTGCCGGTAGCAAACCGGCTCCGCTAAACCTAGAAGCCACATAGCTGGCTGCGATTTTAAATTCGGGAGATCCCGTTCCGCGACCACCCAATTCGTCGCTTGCTAAGAAAGAGATAGTACCCTGAACTTTCGCTTCGGTAATGAGCTCTGAGCCTACAGGAAACGGAGGGTTCGAACGTTCCTGTGAAACTGCTACGGTGCTGGCCCAAATAACAAACCCTATCGCTACGCAACTTGGAATGATCTCAAAGCGAACATGAGTCGTCCGCAAACTGTTATTGACGATTCTTGCAAAGGATGAAGTGATCATGAATTTTGGTGACGATCCTGCAGGGATGCGATGGGACGAATAAGAACACAGATTACACCAACCTTGTCATTTGGAAATTACTCGTACCCTGAATTCCTGACTACAGTATTGATACTTTTGGATGGAAATTCGAAACATCGATTCGATATCCCTCAGCTAATCTGGCAATGAGGGTTAAGATCGACTGCCAGGCAAAGGTCATCGTTGTCCCGGGTGAGCGTCTAGATAGAACGTCTCTAAGGAACGAAAAAGCCTATCTCGCATTCGTTCTCGACCGGCTTACGTTTTGCGATTCGAGGGCTTTTTCAAGGACTCAGAGGGGCTCAAATAGAGACTGTCTCTCGATGGATCGGTCGCTTGCAAACCTAGTACTCTGTTGGAAAAGTGAGTGTAGTCACGCTATCGGCCGGTCCCAATCCACTGGACCCGCAGCTAGCGCTTTGCGGCTCACTTTGTGATTTGCATTCTATTTTTTTAATGGGGCTTCCCTAGCGTCCTGTTGGAAAAGTGAGCGGCGTCGCGCTAGCAGCCTGTCCTAATCCGCTCGACCCCCAGCTAGCGCTTTGCGGCTCACTGTATGAATTTTCAGTCCTGTTTTCATGGGTTGCTAGGATCCCTGTCGCGACCGTTGCATCGCTAGAAGTAAGTTCAGCTCGGTATGAAGAGGGTATATCCTGAAATCCTGACGGGCCGGAATCCTCGACGCACTGAACTGCAATGCAGCCAACAGCCGTCTCCACCTCGTGTGGAGATGCGGCTCCCACAAAGGACGCCGTCGGCAGGCGAACGTTCCGCCCGCCGAGTTGCGACCTCGACATACATGTCAACTAGCTGACAACAGGTATCTCGAAACCTGCGCGTTGTGCACGGGCTTGCATCGCAGCTGCTTGATCATCACCTTCAATCTTCTCGGTCTTTGGATTCCATTTGATGACGCGATTGAGTCTTGCGGCGATGGCAGATAGGTGGCATAGATTCATGGTTTGCAAATGGGAGTGGACATCGGAAACAGGTAGTCCACCCTCGCGAACGCAGCGATAGAAATTGTTCTTATGACCTTCAAAAGGTTTACCTTTGTAGAGGCTGGTTAAGGCCTGCTCATTCAGCATGTCTTTATCCCAGTTCTCTTCAATCGGAGTGCCGGTAATCTTGCCACGATTCACAAAAATCTTGCCCTTGGTTCCCTCGATCAGGAGTCCGTTATCGCCTCGACTAGTGACATGAATCACCAATCCGTTGGCAAACTTATGCTTTACATCGAAATCGTGCGATGTGTTGTAGTGATTATCGATGAGCGGATTGCCATTCTTGAATTCGACGGGATGCTTCGCATCGGTTCCATCGATCTCAATTGGTCCAGTACCCTGTTCGGTGAGTCCCGCTGCCCAAATCGCGATATCGATGTGGTGTGCACCCCAGTCGGTGAACTTACCACCAGAGTATTCGTACCACCAACGGAATTGATAATGGCAACGCTGTGTGATGTAATCCACAGGCTTGGTCTGCCCTTGCCACATATTCCAATCCAATTGATCTGGCGGAGTGGACGTTTTGAATGGACCACCGACGTCGCCACCGTTGATACCGCAGGTGATTTTTTTGATCTCGCCCAGTACACCTTTCTGCGCCATATTCACAGCCCGCAAAAAGCGATCTTTGTCTGAACGTTGTTGGGTTCCGATCACAAACACGCGATCGGGGTACTTTTTAGCAGCCGCTCGGATTCGTACATTCTCTTCGAGCGTTAGAGTCAGGGGCTTTTGACAAAAAACATGCTTGCCCGCTTGCAATGCTTCAATGGCAATTTTCGTGTGCCAATGATCGGGAGTCACAATGCTGACGACCTCAATATCTTTTCGATCCAAGATCTTTCGATAATCTCGATGAGCTTCTGCCTTTCCTTTTCCGATTTTGGGATCGTACTTTGCTCGATACATATGATCAAAGTCTACGTCGCAGACCGCAACGATATCCCCAAAATTGGCATGCCCATGTGCGTCACCCGTTCCCATACTTCCTGTACCGATGCAGCCGATCTTGAACCTATCATTTGCAGATTGAGGCTTTGCTTTTGCCGATGTTGAGAAGTAAGGAACTGTCGTGACAGCGGCGGCTGCCGCGGCTGAATTCGTCAAGAAACTGCGACGGGAGGATGTCATGGAACTACTCCAGGGAGGTTAGGATCGAGGACAGGCGATCCCCCATTTTGGCTGCCACATGCCTCAAAAGAAAGAGGGAGAACGCATCCTCGGGTCGCTTTCTCAGAACCCTCGAAACGATTGTGGAAGCCGCGGCGGTCTGGTTTAACCAGATGGGCCTAATAACCAGGCTCCTCCAATCGAGCTTTCCGAACGGATCGAAAAGAAGTAGGCTTAATGATTGTTGTCCAACCAAGGCTTTGATTGATGATTTTGGCGCAACGCGAACGGCCAGGAACTATGAGATTGTTTTCGAAATACAGCTTATTTACAGCAGTTTTTTGGTCGCTTCTGTCCGTTTGGATTCAGGCGAACGATCGACTGATTTCGGATTCCTGGGAGAGCAGAAGCATCGATGGAAACATGGTGAGATGGGATAGCCGTGCGAAGGGACATGTTTTTTGCTTCTTGGGTTGCGAGTGTCCAGTCGCTCGTTTTTATGCTTCGAAACTATCAGCCCTTCATGGCGATTTAACCGAGAAAGGTATTCGCTTTATCGCGGTGATGAGCAACCAGCATGATTCAGAGGCTGATATTCTACGTTTTCAGAAAGAATTGGAGATTCCGTTCCCGATCCTTCGAGATGCGGGGCAAACGCTAGCTGCGAGATGGAAAGCTACCCGCACGGCCGAGGTTGTCGTTCTAGACCCTCGCGGTAAACTCGTTTACCGAGGACGTGTGGACGATCAAGTGTCGCCCGGGATCAAACGTCCCGAGGCCAAGCAGCACGATCTCAGAGACTCGCTATTGGAATTGATAGAAAAGGGAGAGACCCATGTTGCTAGTACCTCCCCGGTTGGCTGCTTGATCACATTCGAAAGAAAAGTCGAGGGTCATTCTAAGTTGACATTCAATGGTGAGATCGGTCGCATTTTCAACAAGCATTGCTACGACTGCCATCGGAGAGGAGATATCGGTCCGTTTGACATCTCGGTCTATGAAGAAGTTCGCGGATGGGCGGATATGATTTGCGAGGTGATCGACAACGGGCGGATGCCACCATGGCATGCGAATAAGGAGCATGGCAAATTTATGAATGCTCGATCGATGTCGCTCGAGGAGATTGAGAAAGTCAAGCGGTGGGTTTCGGAGGGAAGCCCGCTTGGTAGCGCTTCGGAAGGGGTGCCATGGAAAGAAGTCGATTCAGGATGGAGGTTACCTAAAGAGCCGGATTTGATTGTCTCAATGAGGAATCGCCCTTACAGGATACCGGCAGAAGGTACTGTCGATTACCAGTATTTTGTCGTCGATCCCAAATTGACCGAAGATAAATGGGTCGATGCAGCGCAAGTGATACCAGGCAATCTAAGTGTTGTGCACCACGCGATCGTATTTATTCGACCGCCAGATGGTACTCCCTTTAGCGGTACGAGTTGGCTCACTGCGTATGTTCCTGGGCAAAGAGTATCAGGGTTCCCGTCTGGACATGCGAGATTTGTTCCGGCCGGTTCCAAGTTTGTTTTCCAAATGCATTACACTCCCAACGGTACGGAGCAGTTGGATGTGACTCAACTCGGTGTTAGTTTCGTGGACACCTCGAGTGTCACACATGAAGTGACGACGATCATGGGAATAGATCAGTCATTTGAGATACCTCCGCATGCAAACCATTATATGGTCCACGGAAACGTTCGTATCCCTCAAAAAGATGCTGTATTGCTGGCTGTTTCTCCTCATATGCATCTTCGGGGTAAGGCGTTTCAGTTGAGGAGTTACACGAGTCGCGGTGAATCAAAGATTCTTTTGGATGTACCTCGATACGATTTCAATTGGCAGCACACTTATGAATTTGAGGAGCCGGTTCCATTTTCCTCGATCGATCGGTTAGAGTTTGATGTCGTTTTCGACAATTCCGAAGGTAATCCTTCCAATCCAGACCCGGAGCAGTTTGTGATGTGGGGTGATCAAACGTGGGAGGAGATGGCGGTTGCATTCTTTGAGATCGCAACGCCGCGGAACTCGGAAATGAAGCGCGATCGAACGGTCCGATCGCGACAAAATCCATCGGTCGATATCCAATCCGCAGCAGCCGTAACGGACGATGCAGCCTCGAAGTGGGCGGATAACTACATTCGGCGATTTGATCGCGACAGAAATGGGATTCTGGAGAAATCTGAGGTGAGCGATCTCGTCCGTGTTTACTCGTTTCATCTGATTGATCAAAACGGTGACGAGCGATTAACTCGCGATGAATTGGTCAGATCGTTTGAGGCACGGCGTGGCCGATAATACCGATCCTTTGATGGAGCGGGCTAGTGCCCCAACACGTACCGCTCGATGGTTTGCGAAAGTGATGGATTATCCGCTAGCGGCGATCCTGGCACTCCTTGTCATCACCGCCATCGCTATCGGCGGCTACGTCTATCCCGAATGGCCCGAGGATTTATGGCGCCGGATCGGTGCGGGTACCGAGTCCGATTCTTCGGAACAACAAGAGGTCAAACGCGATCCACCGATCAATCGAAGGTCTGCTAGATTTCAAGCGGCTTCCAGGGATTCGATCGGGCGTTCCCATGCGGTCGTGATTGTACAGACACCCGACTTGTTCACTGTCGACGGAGCTGCTGCTTATCGTAATGTCGTCAAGAAGTTGAACGAACTCGACGTCGTTCAGTTTGCACGATCGTTGGATGAGGCTCCACCCTTGAATATTTTCGGGTTGAACGAGCCGATTCTTCCTGCTGGACATGCAACCCCGCAGCGATTCGCCGTCGCCAAGGAGAAGGCGCTAAGTCATCCGTTTGTCGTCGGTATGATGCTATCCTCTGATGCGAACACGGTATTGATTGACGTGTATTACGATTTCATCTTCGTTCAAGATAGTACGGATCTGACCAGTAAACTCTTGGACGCTGCCCGTTCAGCCGCCGCTGAATTCCCTTCGGTGAAAATGGATTTCCAAGTGACGGGTTCTGTTCCGTTTTTTCAGCTTCTAAGGGAGACGAATCGATCGAATGAGCTGAAGTACCAATTGATCGGTTACGGCATGATCCTGTTGATGGCCATCATTTTGTTCCGTGGGCTTGCCGTCGTAGCTGTTGTATCCGCTGCACCCATTCTGGGAGTGATTTGGACGCTCGGCTTCATCCGCTATTTCGGATACGAGGATAATCCATTTAGTTTCGTCATCTTGCCGGTCTTGCTGAGTCTCGTTGGTTTCACCGACGGAGTGCATATGATGGTACACATTCGTGAGTTGATCCAGCAAGGAATGTCTCCTTTTCAGGCGTGCAAGCGAGCTTTGGAACTGGTCGGAATGGCATGCTTTCTGACTTCGCTGACGACAGCCATCGGTATGGGTTCATTGGTATTCGCTCATCACGAGATCGTTCGAGAATTTGGCTGGTCCTGTGTTATCGGCGTTGTCTGTACCTGGATTTCAGTCATGCTCGTGATTCCTCTCGCATGCAGAACGCATATCGGAAATCGCTTAGCGAGGACTGCGAATAAGGATGTGTTGGATCGACTTCTCAGTCGTATTGGTCCAATCGTCGGCTGGTCGGTCCACCGTTGCCGAGCAGTCAGTCTCGTTTCGATAGCGACGTTGATTGCATTGTCCGGGGTGGCGTTGACGCTCAAACCCGACGATCAGAAATCCAGTGCGCTACCTCGGGGGAATCCCATTCAGAAATCCCTAGACTATTTAGATCGAACCATGGGTGGTCTTGATGTTTGTTCTGTGGCCGTCCAATGGAGCGAAAAGGCAAATTTATCTGAGGAGAGTCTCATTGAAGCTTTGCAAAAGATCGATTCCTTTCTGCGCAGTGAGCCGTTGATTGGTCATCCTCTCTCATTACCAAGATTGCTTGACGCCCTACCTGGGGAGGGAAGTGCGGTGGAAAAGGCTTCGATGATCGAGCTTTTACCACCACCGCTCAAATTAGCTCTGTACGATCCTGATCGCCGAGTTGCCAACGTTACCTTTCGATGCAAGGATTTGGGCTCTGCTGCCTATGCTGATACCTATCAACGTATTCAGACTTTTCTCGATTCGATGGACCTGCCCAATACCGTGCTGAAACTGGAGGGAGATCCCATTCGTCGATGGAGAGATTTGTACCGAATTGTTACGGATTTGGTGATGAGTCTTGGAAGTGCCTCGGTGGTCATTTTTATTGTATTAGGCTTGGCGTACCGCTCTTGGAGGGTTGGCCTCATCTCGATTGTTCCCAATCTTCTACCACTGGTCGCCTCAGCATCTTGGTTAGTCTTGACCGACCAGCCTCTCGAAATCGTGAGTGTGTGCTGTTTCACGATCTGTTTAGGAATTGCTGTGGATGACACCATTCATTTTCTATCGAGGTACCAGGAAGAAATGCGTCACACCCAAGAACGCAGTTTAGCGATTGAAAGGTCGTTTCAGGGAGTAGGAACCGGAATGGTCATGACCACGCTCGTGCTAGTCGCTGGATTTTCGTCGGTCTTGTTTAGCGAGACGAAAGATCATCGTGTTTTTGGATCGCTAGGTATCATTACATTGGCTACAGCATTGCTTTGCGATCTGTTTCTACTCCCTGCGATGTTGATGTACTTTGATCGAGATGCATCTCAAACTGAGGAGATGCGGTGAGTGTCAGAGCCGTGGACGATCAATCTTGGAGCAATGTTCCATCTTGCTGAAAGGCTAGCAGCTCAACGGGCGTTAGGGTTCGAACCCCTTCGAACAGAAGTTGATTCTCTGGAGAAATAAATTCGGGAGCTTGAATCTGCCGAAATAAAGGATCGATGTCGATTCTTTTTTCCTCAGACGCTGCACGTAGCCGGGCCAATGATCTCATCGTATTCAAATAATCACCCATGCCTCCCTCAATCGCTGCGATGGCCAAGGCATGTCGAACGAGTTTTACGTCCGCAGAGGATTGGATGAGCTTTACTTGTCGTTCGATAAATGAAGCCATTTCGGGCCATTCGTGCGAACGTGCCCGGAAATACTCCCGAATTTGTCGGCGTCTCTCACTGTCTGATTTCAAATAGAGCTCCGCCAACTCGATATATCTCGCATCCTTCTGAATCCTATTCTTGGATTCCTGACCCGGATTTTGATCGTCGAAACTATGTTCCCACTTCGACGACCAGCGTTGAAAGGAAATCGTCTTTTCAAGCGGCTGTCGCGGTCCTGTCAGTTCTTTGTAGACATGTTCAATATTCTCCGTGCGGGTTTTCGCTTCAACGCCAGCCCAATCCTTATAAAACGGGATGTCGATGCTTTGCTTGACTTGGTCGATCGATTGTCCAGCATCGAGTCCTTTGCGAATCTCTTGACGCAGTTCGACAAAATAACGCTGTTGCTGATCGATAAGGCTCGAATCGCTCAGCTCTCCGTGACCGGGCGCAACCTGTTTGACTCCTAAATCCTTCATAGCACTGAGTACTTGGATCCAGCTTTCGGTATTGCTATCACCGGTGTAGTTGAATGGGCCATTTACGCAAGCATCACCCGTGAAAAGAATTCCATGTTTTGGCATCCATGCAACCGCATCACCAGAGGTGTGTGCGTGCCCGAGAAAGATCAACTCGACGCGCTGTTCTCCATCATCGAAGATCAACTTGTGGGTGAAGAACATCGAGGGAATCCCATATTTCAGGCCCCCGTATTCTTTGGCGCGGTCTGAGCTCGAGGTGGCTTTTTCAAAAGCGGATAATCCTTTGGTTTGAAAGAGAGGCTGGCTGCGTTCATGGGCGAGGACTGTAGCGCCCAACTCTACATATTTGATGTTCCCGTCGGCGTGATCACCATGGTAGTGGGTATCGAAAACGAAGCGGATGGGCTTGTCGGTAGTCTTACGAATCGCTTCGACAACCTCTTTCACCTGACCTGGGAAATTAGCATCGATAACCAGAACGAAATCCTGGAAAACCACCCAGCCTTGATTGCAACCCGTGAATGTTGGTTGGGTTTGGGCTTTTCGGAAAAATACACCTTTGGCGAGTTCGAGTACTTTTGTTTGGTTTGGCTGAGCGAATGCAACCAAGGGCTGAGAACCCAAGAGCACAAACATCGCGATCAGTATTTCTATGGGTCGAGTCATGATAGATCTTTTTGATCTGCAAAAGGAATCGGAAATGGGGAAGTTCCAACAACGCAGGATGTTTGTTTTTATCAGGATTGATACTAGTCATTCCATTATCGAGCTGGAAAGTCATGCATGTAGTCGAGGATGATTTGGTCCAGCGACGAAACGTTCGGAAGTCCGAGTGCCAAGCCGCGACTTCCTTCGATAGCGATCGGCCAATTGCTCACAATACGTTGTATTCTCTCGTCTGGCTGCTCAACGATGGGGCCTAGTGGGAAGGAATGTTTCAGGGATAACTGGAGAAGTGCCTCCTCGGCCATTTGAGGTGTTACTTGAATGGCCGGGAGCCCGATCGAACGGTCGTTGCCTATCGGTTTCGAATCCAATTCATGAATGCGAATCAGCGACTCGATCACGGTCCGATAACCTGTCATCGGATGCCGCTGGTCCTTGGAAACAGGTAAGTAGCAGGGTTCTCCCTTGAGCGGTTCACGGAACATACCGCTCGCCCAGCTGGAGGCTGCGGTATTCGGTTTTCCCGGACGAATGATCACCGTAGGAAGTCGAGCCGATCGACCATCGATAAATCCTTTTCTCGTGTAGTCATTGATCAGCAATTCACAGATGGCTTTCGTCATTCCATAAGTTGTCAATGGAGTCAGCTTGGTATGATCATCGCAGGGATCCCTCATGGAATCGCCACCGAAACACGCGATACTACTCGCGAAAACAAAGCGGGAGTGCTTCGCGTTCTGGCGAACGGCATCTAATAGAAGAAGACATCCTTGAAGATTCACCTGCAATGCGTCATCGAATCGCTCCTCGCATTCCCCGCTAACCATCGATGCCAGGTGGAAAACAGAAATGTCTGTCTCTCCTTGGAACAAAGAAAAGACAAAATCCCGATCTTGTATTCGACCCGTAATCTGTTTGACTCGATCGTCAACGATGCTCGGAGTATTTTGAAATCCGATATCCACCAATCGTATTTCATCGATTGGCTGGAGCTGGCCTGATGAGCTCGATACAACTCCGATTTCGAGAATACGTTTCGCGAGTCGTGAGCCCAAGAATCCACCGCCGCCGGTAATGATGACTCTCATAAATCTTTGTCTGGAATGCAGGATAACGTGTGATGACGCACCTGAGCGTCATGCGAAGCTTCGCAGGAACTCGCGTCCTCGCCACAGATAGTATGTCAATAAAACAGACTCCTGTGTGGATGGTAGAGATGTCGGCACGATCAGTTCGCTGCCATCGTATGCGAAAGCTTGTCGCTTTGATTGCTTAGAACCGAACCCTAGTAGTACTTTTTGCTGAATGAGAGTACCGACAAAAACAGGCTCCAATTCCGAGAAGTGGTCTCGCAGTAGTATCTCTTGCCAACGGTTCATAAGTTCGGAGTCGCTTGCCGAAAGCCTAGAGAAAGGAGTTTCGTAGACATCGGGGTGTTCGATATCCCATCCGACGAAAATAGAGAACGCATCGTCCGTTGAAATATTTGCCAAGTCCGTTGAAAAGGCTTTGGTCGTGGGACCTGCGATAGCGACATTGCTATATTCCCGATCCTGCATGGAGTAGGCAAATCGGAATAAGAAACACTCTTGCGGAGAATCGAAACCCGGCCAGGGCAATGTCCGTTGCTCTACCAACTCGATTTTGTTAGGTGGCAATCCCATCTGTTCCACCTGAGCCAGCCACTGTGCGAGTTGTGCTTCGGCCATTGAGAGAACGTTCCGATAAGATTCATCGATTTCCTGTTCGGATCCCAATTCGTCGCAATACGCCAAAACACGAAGTCGTATCGACGGGTCCTTGACGAGCTCGAGGAGTATTTCGTTTCCGTGCTTTTGACCTAATTTAGCGAGAGCATACGCTGCTTCTACCCGAATGCGACGATGCTTTAACTCACTCGCCTGATTGAGCTTACCGATGCATGATTCCTCCCCGATTAAAGCCATCGTATGGCAGAGTGAAACACAGAGTGAAACGGAATCGAAAAGAATTCTTTGAATGGAATCCGTCGTGTTTCCGAATTTACTTGGGTTCTCTTCTAGGAGAGCCAAGCGTTGGACCATCGCGCCCAGGAGATCTACCAGTTCCTGGAATCGATCCAGGCATGGATGGCGCGAGATGGTTCCCTCCAGGAATAAATGGTTCGCGATGTCCAAAGCGGAGGCCAATACCGAAGGGTGTGTGCTTTCCAAAATCTTTGGGAACACGGCATCGATATTCCAATCCGAATACTGCAACAGAGGGCTCAACGCCAAGGAACCGGAGGACCATGATTCCGGCGGTTGTTGCAGCAAAAGTTCTACCCCCATCCGCAAAGCAGTATCATGCCCGGAGGCGAATGCCACCTGCAGGAGCGCCCCTGAAGCCCTGCTGAAACGACCCTTGCGAATCCGCAGATATAACTGAGTGGCCGATTGAACACTAACGAGTCGTTTCAGGGCCGTCGACTCATCGGAAATCGGCTTGGCTACCGATATTCTTAACCATTTCGCTACCTTCAGAAGGGTCGTCTCCATACCGGCCACTTGAAAGGCTAAATGAACCGATTCGAAGTCTGGCCAATTTTGGGATAGTTCGTCGGCGACAGCGACTGCCCAAAAGGGATCGTCCGGATCCGGGATGGAGAGGTGGTATTCCTCGTTCGATTCGCGCAAGTAATCGAGCTGGAGAATGACTCGATTCACCCAAATACGAGCGTCATCGGAGGTTTCGAGATCAAGAAATTCCATGGATTGGCAACAAAAGAGGGAATATAAAGTAACCCGGCGTAGTGTACTCGCAACTCTATCGTAAAATGACGGACTGACGACACCAACCTCCGTCGAGCCATGCATGGAAAAAGAAATAATTCAGAAGTTTGAAGATTTGGGCCTTTCAAGCATCATGATGAGGGCCCTCAGAAAGCTCGGTTACGAAAGCCCATCACCGATTCAAGCTCAGGTAATTCCCTGGGCTTTACAAGGATATGACGTCATCGGCCAGGCCCGTACCGGAACGGGAAAGACCGCTTCTTTTGCCATTCCGATCCTCGAGCAACTCGATCCACTACGTACGACTCCAACGCCTCAAGCGTTGGTTTTGGTCCCGACACGCGAATTGGCTGCCCAGGTCTACGGTGAATTCGTAAAACTCGCGGACGGTTGTCCAACCGCCATTCTCGAAGTGGCAGGCGGAAAGCATTTGGACCGACAAACACGGAAGTTGCAGCAAGGTGTCCAGGTAGTTGTCGGAACACCCGGCCGAGTGATCGATCATATTCGACGAGGTACTCTCAATCTTTCGAGATTGTGGTGCATAGTGCTGGACGAAGCAGATCGCATGCTCGATATCGGTTTTCGGCCGGACATCGAGAGAATCCTTCGCCGTTGCCCAGAGCATCGACAAACTCTCCTGTTAAGTGCTACCTTAGCGGAGGAGGTAAAAGAGCTGGCAAATCGTTATCTTTATGAGCCAGTGCATGTGGATTGCTCCAAAAAGGATTTATCTGTCGAGACGATCGAGCAGAGATACATTACGGTTTCACCCGACCGAAAATTTGAAACCCTACTCACGTTGCTCGATCGAGAGAGGCCTCCCCAAACCATTATCTTTTGTCGAACCAAGCTAGGTACGGCGAAGCTCCACAACCAATTGGAGAAGCGTTTGCCGCATTACCCAGGCTTGGCTTCCCTCAAGCTGGGAACCATTCACGGCAACATGAATCAATCGCAACGCGATGCGGTCTTTCGTAAGTTGCGAGAAGGATCCCTGCAAATCCTTGTTGCTACGGATGTGGTCGGACGTGGAATCGATGTATCAACGATTTCGCATATCATCAACTATGATCTGCCCGATGATTGCGACGATTACGTTCACCGAGTTGGACGCACAGGACGTATGGGGAGAGAGGGGATTGCGTTTACTTTCGTCTCGAAGGGACAAGGAGCAACACTCACCGAAATCGAGCACCGCATCAATCGATTATTGGAGCTCGATCCTCTATCCGAACCGCCCACTACGGTTCATCGAGTCGCCGAGACACCGATTGCCACCGAGGTCATCGTGGGGGAAGCGCCGGAGTCTTTCGGCTTGATTGCACATGGTCCAATCAAGAAACGACGTCTCAACAGGATGCGTCGCTCCTTAGGTGATCGAGAACGACGACGATCCTGACCATTCGGGCTGGCTCGGTCAGATTAAGGTATCGGATTGGCTGAGTTTCGGAGAGGCAAGGGTTGGGGGGCGTTCGGTTGCTCTACAGATCCAAACGAGAATTTGCGCTTTCCCAATCGAACGGCAGGAGTTCTAACTCCTGTTGTACTCATCGAGAGTGTACTCTTCGCGAAGAAGCAGCTCTTTCTATTTGATTTGAGCGATTGCTTTGCCGTCTTCTACCTGCCAAACCCATAGAACTCCGTCCTGCCCTCCAGCGATGGCTAGCGAGGTGGTGGGAGACGCCGTTGCAGACGCAAGGCTGTAGAGGGCATCAGCTGGACCACCATACGAGCGAATCAATCGTCCGTTCGTTGCGTCATGCAATCGGGTTTGCTGATCGGCTGACGACGATAGCAATTGGTTTGAACGACCAACGAAGGACAGAGCGGTGACCTCTTTTCCAAAGCCTGTGATCGTTCGCTGTGACTGGCCCAGTTCCAAGTCCCAAATCTTTACCGTATTGTCCGCGCTGGAACTAGCTAGTAAAAATCCGTCATCATGCCAAGCCAATCCCAAAACGTGATGCGTATGACCTTCGAGCGTTCGAGTGGGCGTACCGTCTGCGATTGCATGGAGACGAACTTGTTTATCTGCACCTCCCGTTGCAACGGTCTTTCCATCGGGAGAGAACTTGGCAACGAGAATGGAGTCGCTGTGAACCTGTCCCCAATCCTTTTGGATACTGCCATCGAGGACGGACAATAATTTGAGTTCACCAAAGCGGCTCGGAGGGCCACTGCCCACCACCAGCAATTCACCATTTTCACTGAATTCCAGTGCGGTGATTCGATCGCTAAAAGGTGATTCGGTAACATTTCCGATAGTTCGTTCGAGTGTCCATTCATTCGAGATCGCCCAGCTCGCAGAGCGGCCGTCCTCATGAGCCGAAAGAACCCTTCCTTGGTTCGTTACAGCCAAGCCGAGCGGCGAGTCCAAACTCCCGGGATCGGTCGACTGATTGAGACCTCGTTCGGTTTGGATGATGTGTAAAGATCCATCCGCGCGGGAGGTGATAATGGATCGGCCATCGATGGATACGATCGCGTCGTTCGCTGGAACCGGTTTCGTAGATTCCTTGACTTTTTGGTTTTCTTGTTCCAAGGATTTCAGAGAGGACTGCTCGGATTCAAGCTGCTTTTGAAAATCAACAAGGGCCGTAGCCGCTTTTTCAATCGAAGCATTGGCAGCAACGATGGTTTTGTCGATCGTAGCTAGTTTCATCATTTCGTCGGTCCTCGCTTTTTCCGCATTAGCGAGTTGTTGTTTCTTGGTTTCGACGTCTTTTTGACTCTGCTCTAGTTTCTTTTTCGCTTCTTCCAGCGCCTGCTCCGCAGCCTTCATTGCAGTCTCAGATTCGCCGACTTGCTTCGTCTGTGTTTCAACCTCTGCCTCTTTCTTCTTCAACGACTCTCCTACTTCGCCACGTGTCTTTTGGAGCTTTGCTAGGTTGTCATTTTCCGCAGTTTTATTTTTTTCCAATTCGGGCTGTTTGGCAGTCGCTCGATCGACCTTGGCTTTCTGCCGTGCAAAACGTACTTCGGAGGAATTGATTTTAGCTGCCCTGAGCGAGTCCAATTGATTCTCCCATACCATTTTTCCATCGGCGGAATTCCAGGCTTTGGTAATTCCATCTTTACCCACTGAAACCACTTTCTTTCCATCCGAGGTGCTTACAACTTTGGCGAGAGGACTGCCGTGTACG
Source organism: Pirellula sp. (assembly GCA_040396935.1). Lineage (GTDB taxonomy): Bacteria > Planctomycetota > Planctomycetia > Pirellulales > Pirellulaceae > JBKCUI01. The sequence goes on along the minus strand of JBBAXA010000002.1, from coordinate 74,075 downwards.
ATACTTTTTGCGCTGTTCCCTGCTGGATAATTTACAAGATGGACATTCCCATCTGCGATACCGACTGCCACGAGCGCATCGTTAACTTTCGAGATGGATTGGACATTCGAATGCTCTTTGAGAATTTCCTTTTTTTCCCACTTTGCAGGTTGATCTCCCGATGCAGCTTTCCATCCCCAAACATGGACCTTTGCGTCGTCGCCTTTTGTGATCAAACCGCCGTCTGCCATCCAGAGGATTTCTCGCAGTCCCACGTCGAATTGCTGGGTTTGCGATGGAGAGATCGATTTCCCTGCAGCTTTTGATGCATCGAGTTCATATGCGTGAACATGTCGGTCGTTAGTAGCAACCAATAACTTGGTTGAATCTGCATTCCAGCCAATAGCAGATACCGTCGATGATAGATCCAATCGAAATGCTAATTTACCCGAGTCTGACGAGAGGATATCCAAAGAAGGATCTCTGGTGCCTTTCGCGAGCCATTGGCCATTGGGAGATGAGCTGATATGAGTGCTGCCGCGCAGCGAGGCGGACAAGGCATCGTTTATCGGTCCTGCGGATCTTTTCCAAATTTTGACATCGCGGTACCCGCCCGTTGCAACACGTAGTCCATCGGAACTCACCGCAACCGATTGAACGATATCCAGGTGCGTTGCATTGGATACAGCTTGGGAGCCATCCCCTAGTTTAACCGACGGATCTGCCAAGAGTTTCTTATCACTGGCTCCATCGGCCGCCCATCGGTAGACCATTGCCTGATTCCCTCTTCCTAGAGCTGTAAACTGGCCATCCGGAGTCGTATCGACTGCGTAGATTGGGCGTACCGAATCGGGAAGTGGCTGCCATTGCATGGACTTCGACGCTTTTTTAACGCCGACGATAGCTCCCCCCTCAATCCATTGCTTCAGAATGTTGATCTCTTCCTGGGTCAACTGTTTTGCACCTACATTATTCCCCTCGGGGGGCATGATGTCCTCTTCCCCTTTGACCCTTCGAATCAGGCTACTATCGGCCGATTTTCCTTGCTCAAAAAGCGTTCCGCTTTCTCCACCTTTCTTGAGCATTTCCATGCTCTCGAGATTGAGTCCTCCCTCGGACTTCTGCAGGTTGTGGCATGCGACACAATTCTTCTGGAGGATTGGAAAAACGTCATTCACGAAATCAGGGGGCTCTGCGGTCGAAGTGTTTTGGAAACCGGCGGTGCAGAGTACGGTGAGAGCAATCCAAAAAGAAAGTCTTGCAAACATAATGAAGAACCGGGGAGGTTTGAAGGAGTTCAGCGATCTGGTGAACGATCCGTCCGGACGCAGCTGAAAGCATACATCACGGACTGTTGGTAGGTGGGAACGTGAGTCGCAACCCAGCGTCTCCTATCTATGGTAATCGCCAGAACGTGATAGAAAAAGCGAAAGAGGGGATTGCGATCCCCATCGGGGGCTCAAAACAGCCTCTAAAATCGGTCAAAAGAGCGGAAAGATCACCGATCAGCTCGAGATCGGCTGACCGTGAATCCTCTCGCAGATCATCCTCAACGAACTTTCGAGATCTCCGGATGCGGTTTTGAAGGAATCGGCGTCGATGGTTAATGGCGCTCCGAGAACCACGAGAGGCGCTCCGTAGGAGGGACAAGCGATCGCTTGTTCGAGGGAAAGTCCCCCGACAGCTTGCACCGGCACACGCACTGCCCGGACAACCTCCCGGAGCTGATCCAAGGGGCTCGGCATTCTCTCTCCTCGTGCCGCAATCCCTCGCCGTTCGTCGTAACCGATGTGATGGATGATAAAGTCGCAACCGAGGTCCTCGAGCCATTTGGCGCCTTGGACCATGTCCGGACAAACCATATTGTCTCCCATGACTTTCACACCAAAATCCTTGCCGGCCTTCACCACACACCGAATGGTTTCTTCATGTGCACGGGCCATGACCACGACGTGTGTCGCGCCAGCTTTTGCCATCATCTCAGCCTCGAGGTAACCGCCATCCATGGTTTTCAGATCTGCGACGATTGGAACACCAGGAAAGCGACTGCGCAAAGCCCGAATACCGTGTAGCCCTTCTGCGAGAATAAGGGGTGTTCCCGCTTCGAGCCAATCGACCCCGGCCCGCATCGCCATTTCCGCAGTTTTCATCGCTTCATCGATATTTGTCAGGTCGAGAGATATTTGGACAATCGGCTTCATAACGGTTTAGCTCCTAAGTAACGAAAAAACGACGCATGGCATTGTATGCAATGGAATGCTGTCCGTTGAACTCCAGATGACTATAATCGAGTTCGTGGGCTGTCACTATGTTTGATGTGGGGGGAGCGAAAGGCTTCATTTTGAATTTCTTGCAATTTGGTTGGCTGTCTTGAAAGGCATTTATCTCGATCATCATGCCACCACGCCGATGGATCCAGTGGTCTTCGATGCCATGCTGCCATGGATGAAAGAGCACTATGCCAATCCCGGGAGTACGACGCATGATGCAGGGAGATATGCAAAGCAACAGATCGAGTTGGCCATCGCATCGATCGGCCATTTTTTTGGAGCGACCGCGGATGATGTCGTTGTGACAAGCGGTGCGACCGAGAGCAATAATCTAGCGGTTTTTGGCATCTGCCTGCATCCAAGGCAAAAACGGCGCAAAATTGTTTCTGTAACTACCGAGCATCATGCAGTGCTCGGCCCATTGCGAAAACTCGAAAGACAGGGTTTCGAGGTTGTGTGGATCCCGGTGTTGCAACATCCATCGGTGGACGCAGGGATGGTCGATATGCAAAAAATGATGGAAGCCATCGACGATCGAACCGCTTTGGTCAGCGTGATGCTCGCTAACAACGAGATCGGGGTTATACAATCCCTGACTGCTATCGCGGATAGATGTGTTAGATACGAAGTACCGCTCCATACGGACGCTGCCCAAGCGGTAGGAAGATTGGATGTCAACATCGCAGATTTGGGTGTCGATCTATTGAGTTTTTCGGCTCACAAGATCTACGGGCCGAAAGGGGTAGGTGGATTGATCCTGAACTCTGCTCGACGGAACCAGCGTTTAGCTCCCCAGATCGTGGGTGGCGGGCAGCAAAATAATCTCCGATCTGGGACTTTGAATACGACTGGAATTATCGGCTTGGCAAAAGCGCTCGAGGTCGCTCTCCAGCGCCGCGAGGTGGATGTTGCCAATGCTTGGGCTCTACGGTCTAGATTATGGCAGTCGCTATCGAATCAAATCGATGGCTTGCGAATCAATGGTCCGGAGTGGGAGGATAGTATTCCCAACTCGGATTGTTCGCGGAAAGAGCTGCAAAAACGACGATTAGCAGCGAATCTGAATATTTGTTTTCCTAAAGTCGATGGTCAGTCTCTCATGCTCGAGGCTCCGGCGCTGGCTGTTAGCAGCGGCAGTGCCTGTACATCGGCCAATCCCGAAGCGAGTCACGTTTTGTTGAATATTGGAAGAAATGAAGATGAAGCGCGGGGAAGTATTCGATTTGGAATAGGTCGTTTTAACACCGAAACCGAGATTGACCATGCGTCGGAAATGCTAATCAAAGCGTATCGCAAACTCGCCGTTTTTGTCGCTTGACCCTTATTCAAGGCGAATCGACAATAGAGTTTTTAATCAATATCCTTCAGAGCAATTGACCGAATGAGCCTAGCTCCTCCCCAAAATTCATCGAAATCCGACGCAGTATCTTCCCACGCAACCCAACATGTTCCGGATCGTTCGGGTCGATTTGGGGAGTTTGGAGGACGCTATGTGCCAGAAACTCTGACACGCGCTTTGGATGAGTTGGTCGTCGAATACGAGCGGGCCAAGAGTGACCCCGACTTTCAAGCGGAACTCAATGAGTTATTGCACCGTTTTGTCGGTCGTCCGTCTCCTCTCTATCATGCAAAACGATTTAGCCAGCAGTTGGGTGGGGCTCAGATTTGGTTAAAGCGTGAGGATTTGAACCACACCGGTGCACACAAAATCAACAACACCCTAGGACAGGCATTGCTGACCTTGCGAATGAAGAAGACGCGTGTGATTGCAGAGACGGGCGCCGGTCAGCATGGAGTAGCCTCGGCAACCGCATGCGCCCATTTTGGTCTGCCTTGTGTGGTATACATGGGTGCGGAAGATGTCCGTCGGCAGAGGCCGAATGTTTTTAGCATGAGATTGATGGGAGCTGAGGTTCGACCGGTCGAAAGCGGTTCAAAGACATTACGCGATGCAGTGAACGAGGCCATGCGAGATTGGATGGCTTCTGTCGAGCATACGCACTACATTATCGGTTCGGTGATCGGACCGCATCCTTTTCCTATGATTGTGAGGGATTTTCAAAGCGTAATCGGTCGGGAATGCCGCGAGCAGAGTCTGGCTTCGATAGGGAGACTGCCAGATACGATTGTGGCTTGCGTCGGGGGCGGAAGTAACGCAGCTGGCATGTTTTATCCCTTCATCGAAGACGAAGGGGTCCGTTTGATCGGAGTCGAAGCGGGAGGGCGTGGGCCGGTCGCTGGCGAACATGCCTCGCCACTCACATTTGGTAGCCCAGGTGTTCTTCATGGTTCCTACAGCTATGTCATGCAGGATGATGATGGGCAAACGAGTGACGTGCATTCCATCTCCGCTGGGCTGGATTATCCAGGCGTCGGACCGGAGCATAGTTATTGGAAAGATATGCACCGAGTGGAGTATACGTCTTGTCGCGACGATGAAGCATTGAATGCATTTGATTTTCTTGCTCGGAATGAAGGCATTCTAACTGCTTTGGAGACTTGTCATGCTGTAGCCAAGGCTGCTGAGATCGCAAAGACGATGCGGCCGGATCAACACCTCGTTATTTGTCTTTCCGGGCGAGGTGATAAAGATGCAGCTGAGTTGGCAAGGCTCCGAGGTCAGCAGTGGTAATCGGATGAAGCTCTGCTCGCTTTGAACTCTGTCGGGAGAACCTCGATCCAACAGAGGAGTCGACGTCATAGAAGGAATTTCCCTGAATCGTCTCAGAGGGAATTCGAAACTCTCACTCCTAATTTTTTCCCTGAGATTATTTCATGACCGCCATCGATCAAATGTTTCTGAGATTGAAATCAGAAAATCGCAAAGCTTTCATGCCCTTTGTCACGGCTGGCGATCCTAAGATGGCTTTTACCTGTAAGGTGCTAAAACTCCTGGATCATCTGGGATGTTCTATGGCCGAGGTTGGGATCCCCTACAGCGATCCGATTGCAGATGGACCTGTGATCCAGGCATCGTATACTCGCGCGTTGAATGGGAAAATCAAATTGCAGGAGATATTCGATGGAATAGCACGAGCTCATTCTCATTTGTCGATGCCGTTGGTGTCGATGGTAAGTTACGCCATCATTCATCGAATCGGGCCCGAGCAGTACGTCGATCGAGCATTGGCAGCTGGCTTTGCTGGTGCGATTGTGCCTGATCTTCTGGTGGAGGAGAGCGACGCATTATCTGCCATCTGCAAAAAGAAGGATTTCAATCTAATCCAATTAGTCACCCCGACGACCCCTCGAGAGAGAGCTCTTCGCATTGCCGAACAATCTACGGGTTTTCTTTACTTTGTAAGTGTGACTGGGATTACGGGAGCTAGGAGTGAATTGCCGTCGGACCTCGTTGATCGTGTGTCGTGGTTGCGTGAAAGAACGTCCCTTCCGATTTGTATTGGATTCGGTATTTCTAAACCGGAGCATGTCAATCTCCTGGCACCAGTGAGCGATGGACTCATTGTTGGTTCGGCGATTGTCAAAATGATGGAACACGCGGGTAACAACGAAGCGGAAGCTCTGCAAAACATTGAAACGCTTGTAACATCTCTGACCAGTGCGTTGAATTGAGCGCGTCCGTCGCCTCGAGGTTTGGTTCCTTCAAGACATACGAGTTCAGGGTTCCGTTTGCACGGAACTCAATATTCCGCGAACGGCATCTCCGATGAGCGTAGGACGATGCCCCTGGTGGTCGCATGAGAGCACAGGTTGTTCAGATTTTGAGAAGGGGTTGTTTTCGCAAGCGTGAGTATGTAAAGGAATGAGCATAGAAATGAAAGGGCGAGGTCGGTATTGTCTATCGTCGATTGTTATAAAACCCTCACTGGTTGGGTTTGGTGTTCGATTCCAGTTGATGAATGTGGGATGTCAGCAAGCCTGAGAATGTCCTGGTGCCATTTCAAGGAGAGACTGAGGTTCCGTGATCTGCCGAATGCCGAGATAGGGTTCCAGGCAGAAAG
>JBBAXA010000002.1:64114-67764 GCA_040396935.1 Pirellula sp. | reverse complement strand
TAGGCGATAATGTCATGAATGACTCTTCCTGCGACATCCGTCAGTCTAAAATCGCGTCCACCGTACCGGAACGTTAGTTTTTCGTGGTCGATTCCGAGTAAATGCAGTAGGGTTGCATGCAAATCATGAACGTGGACTCGATTGATGTGGGAATAAAATCCGAACTCGTCGCTTTCTCCATACGAAAATCCCTGCTTGACACCGCCGCCAGCAAACCAATAGGTGAATGCGTGTGGATTATGATCGCGACCGTTCTTACCCTGCGCCGTTGGCGTTCGGCCGAATTCCGCTCCCCAGATGACCAAGGTGTCATCGAGTAAACCCCTTCGATCTAAGTCCGAAAGCAACCCCGCGATGGGCTGATCAACTTGCTTCGCGAGTTCCGAGTGCTTCTCTTTGAGTTCCGAGTGCTGATCCCAGTAGTTATGTGATACTTGCACAAATCGAACCCCAGCCTCTGACAAACGGCGAGCGACCAAACAGGCACGTCCGTAGTTGTCGGTCGGTTCCTGATCGATTCCGTAAAGACTGAGCGTCTCTTGAGTCTCATCTTTGATATCGAGCAATGTCAAGGCTTCCGACTGCATGCGATAGGCCAGTTCAAACGATCGTTGTCTCGCCTGCAGAGTGGCGTCAAAAGACGACGCGTCAGGATGAGTCGCATCTAAATCCTTCAGCAATTCCAGTTGCAAGGATTGCAATTGCCTGGAGGTCGTACCCGCGGGGACCAAATTTTCGATCCGTGCATCTTTCATCGATTTGCCTGAGGAACCGATACGAGTCGCCTGATGGGATGGTGGAAGAAATGCGGAACCGAAATTCCGAACACCGCCATGCCCGAGGGTTGGGTTGATGGTGATAAAACTCGGAAGATCTTTGTTCTCCGTACCCAAACCGTAGCTGATCCAGGCTCCCATGCTGGGGCGTACAAAAGTATCCGAGCCAGTATGGATCTTGAGCAGAGCTCCGCCGTGCGCTTCGTTCGATCCATAGAGGGATTTGACAAAGGTCAAGCGATCGACATGTTTAGCGACTTGAGGAAACAGATCGCTTACCCAGGTACCCGACTCACCATATTGTCGGAATTCCCAGGGACTGCGCATGAGATTGCCGGTTTGCGCAAACTGGATGCGTGGCTTGTCAAAGGGTAGCGGCTCTCCATCCCGTTTTGCCAGAGAGGGTTTGTAGTCGAATGTATCGACGTGAGATGGGCCTCCATGCATGAAGAGAAAAATGACACGCTTGGCACGTGGTCGAAAATGGAGCTCGTTCAGGATTCCACCGGTCCCTGATGCTGCCAAGGATGGTTTATCGGTAGCAAAAAGTCCTGACTCCAAAAACATTTGCGTCAGTGCTAATCCCGACAATCCAGTCGAGATCGAATTCAGTAATTGTCTGCGGTGTATCATTTTGTTTTACGGGATCCAGCTGAACTCAGAAGATGCTAGGAATGTACGAGCGATAGCCGCCCAAGCCCGCCTTTCCGATTCCAGGATTGCGACATCGTGGAACTCGTCGAGTCGTACAGCCTCGTTCAAGAACTGCAAGCATTTAGCCCCTTCCTTGATCGTAGGCTCTCTGCCTATCAGTGCTTTGAACATCTTCTCCAGCTTTTCTAAATCGCTAGCTGCTCGCGTATCTGCAATCACATGGTTGGAAATGGATTCACCGCTCTGGAAAACGATGGGATGATTCATGAAGAACAAGCTTTGGTAGGGGACAACGGTGATAGGACGCTGTTCGATGTGATTGGCCGGTTCGACATAGTCGAACGTAGCCAACATATCATCCAATGCTGCTCGATTGATTTTGGAGTAGATGGTTCTCCTCGTCTCGTTGGGTTGTCTGGCCGGTCCGCCTAATCGAAGATCCAATCGCTGACTGCAATACAGCATCGAATCACGAAGAGGTTCGATTTCAAGTCGTCGACGATTCATTCGCCATAGCATCTTGTTTTCAGGATCTGACTCTTGATAACGACTGTCATCGCTACGCATCCCGTATGTCGAGGATAAGAGTACCTCTCGATGGAGTCGTTTCAACGACCAATCGCTCTGCATCCAATGCGAGGCCAGCCAGTCCAACAACTCGGGATGTGTCGGTCGGTCGCCTGTTAAACCAAAATTTGCTGGAGTTCCAACCAGGGGTTGGCCGAAGTGCCACATCCAAACCCGATTGGCCATCACGCGCGCGAACAATGGTTGGTCGGGGGTGACTAACCAGCGGGCTAACTGAAGGCGTCCACTTTCATCTTCGCCGATCCCATCCATCGAGCGATTTCTCAAGATCTTCGGAATGGTCCTTGGCAGCGTCTCTTTGCCTGGCTGGAGGTGATTTCCTCGAATATGGATTGGAAGGTTGGTGGGTTTCGAGTCCTCAACGGCCATTGCCATCAGGAAGTTGGGCATAACTTTTTCGATTTCCGCCAACTCCTTTTCAGCGGATTCGATACGCTTTTTTGTCTCTTCGGGATACTGGCTTTCCGGTTTCTTTGGCAACTCTTTTACTTTTCCACTGGCAAGCAATTCATCGTTAGCCTGCTTTCGTAGTTCGGCAAGCTTCTTTTTGGCATCCTCGAGCCTCGGCTGAAACTCCTGCCTTTTGAGTTCAATTTCCTTCGAAGGCAATGGGCGTTCCATCCACTTGGATACAAACGCTTCGTCCGCCATGGCTCGTGTGCTCATCAGAATTCCAGCCAAGGCAAAGTAATCCTCTTGAGAGAATGGATCAAATTTGTGGTCGTGGCATCGGGCGCAAGCGAGGGTGACTCCCAGGAAGGTTTTAGACAAGGTATCGATCTGTTCGTCCACGATATCGATACGCATTTTGGCTTTGTCTTGTTCCGCGAGCATCTTGGGTCCCAGGACGAGTAGGCCTGTCGCCGTCAATAACTTCCCAGCTTCAGCCTCATCGTCTGGCGGAGGCAGTAAGTCACCCGCTATTTGCTCCATCGTAAAACGATCGAATGGTTTATCCTCATTGAGCGCGTCGATAACCCAATCGCGGTATCTCCATGCGTTTGGCATGTCATGATTTTCATCCGCACCATTGGTATCGGCATATCGGACGAGGTCGAGCCAGTGTCGCCCCCACCGAACGCCATACTGCGGGGACGCCAACAATCGATCCAGGACTGCCTGTTTTTTGTCTGGCGATGCCGATTGTTCAAACGCTTCGATCTCGTCGAGTGTGGGAGGAAGTCCCGTGAGGTCGAGAGAGACCCGTCTGAGCCACAACGCATCGTTTATTTGGGAGGCTGGTTGCCAATTCAGGCGATACAGTTTCTCCACGACGAACGTATCCAAGGGTGTCTGGCACCAATCCGTCGCTACTAACGGAATTGTAGGAGGGCCGAACGATTGAAATGACCAATGACTGGCTGCCGCAGCTGGATCGATCTTGGGTTTCCTGGGCGCTTCTTTGGAACGGGGATCTATAGCACCATCTCGAATCCAACGTTCGAAGTCAGCGATCACCGCGTCTGGCAGTTTACCCTCGGGCGGCATTTTGAGAGTATCGTACTTGAGAGCCCGAATCAAAAGGCTTTCGTCGGGACGATTTGGAACCAAGGCGGGACCGCTATCCCCGCCAACACTCCAGCCTTCGCGACTCCCCAGGGATAGCGACCCTTCGATCGAATCTTTCTCGCC
>JBBAXA010000002.1:0-64014 GCA_040396935.1 Pirellula sp. | reverse complement strand
GCCGTCGTTATCGGCATCGAGGGTCATCAAATCGATATGTGTGTACGGACGTTGGTACGCTTCCTGTTTGCCTTTGGCATAAGAGACCCAAAGCTGCATGGCGGTCGCGTCGTAGACGACATTTTCGACATTACCCCCTTTGATCGGAATTTGGTTGGCGAGATCGATTAGAGAAGCGCTGGTAATCTTGCCATGGGACTTTTGCAACGTTGGAAAAGCTCCTCGTCCTTCATCGTTGTAGACGATACAGCTAAGTACGTTCGGTGAGAATTCATCGCTGGGGTCGTTGTCATTCCATACCTTGAATTTTTCGGACGAAGAGCCTTCCATATGCGCACGAATTTTGACAGCCCTTTTTTCGTTCGTACCATCGCCGAAAACAAAGTGATACTTCTTAGTGTGCTGCTGGGCATTGAATATTTTTAGAGCCGCCGAAAGCGACTGGCTATCGTAGAGCATGGTCCGGAAGAAACTCGTGAAGTGCGCTGCGTGGACTTGGTAGGGGGCTTCTTTCGCGGATGCATCTCCCATCTCGGATAGCGCAATACCTCGAAGATTCATCCCCGTATGTGCGCCGACCATGCCGGCGAACGATGGAACGACATGCGGCACTCCTTCGTTCGGGATGTAGACCGCCACCATCGGGAACTCGTGGGCACCGACCTCCATACTCCAATCGAGGTTTCTGGTTTGATAGAGATGCCCGTCGACTGTGGCCTTACCCCATGCGGCGATACTACTGCATGAGTAGGGCATTAAAAGGGGTATCGCATGCATGGCTTGAAGCGTCGTAATGTCGACCCCAGAACCATCGGCCAAACCCAACATCTCTTGTTCTAGACGATCGTCTGAATAAGCTGCGGTTCGAGCCCAGACTTCTGCCAGGGTAGCTGTGTCTAATTCCATCTGTTTTGCGATGGCACTAACTGCGGGCGGGACGAACTGCTGTATCTCTTTGATAAAGGAACGACCGAGATGGTAACCCATTTCGTAAGGCGTACCTCGTACGACGGCCACAGGGAGTGCAGCTTCGCCAATTCCAACACGGATGCGATGACCACTACCGGAGATTTTGGGGCTTAGGTAAGGCTTTTGTAGAGAAGCGTTTCCAGCGATCGTACCCGCTGACTTTGTCTCTTCGCCGAGTACGGTATGCCCAGCAACCAAAACGAAGCACGCTGTACCTACGAACCAATGCTTGATGCAGGAAAGGACCATCGGTTTAACCTCTCGAACGGGAGTGCGGATTTTTACCCCTTTATGATATCCGAGGTTGGCGGATCGATTGGGCAGGAAAATCAGCTTTTTTGTGTCGGCAGAAGAGGTGGAGTAGTAAAATGGGGTGGTCGATTGAACTATCCATTCACTCGGCTTTCTCCTCTTTTGACTGAACAGGGTACCTGCATGGCATTTCGTCTAGTACCAGTCGATTTAGAGTCTGGATTGAATCCGCAGGGCTGGGCTCTCTCGCTTCCGGCAACGGTTGGTAGGGGTTCTGATCTATCGGTGTGCATCGATGATGATTCGATCAGCCGGTCGCATTGCCAACTCATTCAAGGGCCCGATGAGTGTCTGCAAGTCCGCGATTTAGGGTCTCTGAATGGAACCTACGTGAACGGCGAGCGCATTCGCCAGATTCACTCCCTGGTACCCGGAGATACGCTGCAAATCGGCTCGGTGAACCTGCGGGTCGAGTATGTCTCCGATACCAATCCGGGAATGCCTCTGCCTCGCTCAAAAAAGGTTTCGACAGCAACGACACAGCCGATGAAGACGATTCCAAAAGAGACGTTCACCATGCATGTCGTCGAGGAACCGACTAAGAAATGGTGGGAGTTTTGGAAGAGTTGATCCGCCGCCGGAGAATCATCACCCCCATACCACCGAGCGCTACCAAGAGCGTGGAACTCGGCTCAGGCACCGCCACAATGTACGCATTGATCGCGGAGGCTTGATTGCCGATATAGTTGACGCCAGATACCTGCTTTGAATCGATAGTGCCATTAAAAGCATTAGTTCCCAGCAATCGAAACTCCCCGCTGATACTGACGAACAGGGGAGCACCGGAGTCGCCGTCGATCAGATAGGCTTCATGGGTGACATACTGAGGACTGCCCGACGCATCCTTAACGAGTACCAGTGCATCGTTATCGTTCGTACTGTTGCCAAGAAAATTAACATTTTCGAGATAGCCGGAGATCTCATTCCTACCGACTGCTTGATCCTGGAATGCAGGCCTATTTTCTGGGGATCGTCCGACCATGAAGGCATTTAAGTTCTGATAGATTCCAGCATTGAATCCAACGATGGGTGACGTTGCACCCGCCGTGAGGATTTCATTCGCGTATGAATAATGCACGATTGAACTGGGTAGTTCGCTGTCAAGGACTGCCATGTAAAGATCCGAGATACCAACCCTTTGCCCGGAGACGATCGTTCGTGTCACAGGCGCCGTTGAGGGGTTATTATCGGAGTAGAAGCGAATAACTCCTGATGGCTCAAAATGATTCGCAGAGATGACCACGTTCCGACTGATTGCCGTAGCCCATCTACCCGATTCACTTTGACCGATACCGCTTAGATTAAAAGCTGAGGCGATAAAGGCGGAGTTATTGGTGAATCGATCGTTCGTATTCGCGCTGTACGAGTCGATAAGAATGTCCGCCCGCAATCGCTCCGGTGCGATGACGACCGCAGCCAGGAACGTGGCAAGGTAGAAACTGAATTGGTGGGTTATTGATCGCACGTGTTGAACCTTTGAGTTGGTATCCTGGAGACGCGTTGGAGGACACTAACAGGATCGGAAACCCAGAATTCCCATCCCACTATCGTAGTAGACAATGCGAGCAGATCAATCATTTCACTCTGCAAAGTCGTTTCGGATCTGCCAAAATACCGTTAGATTCGTGAAAATGCCGACAATGGATGGTCCGATGAAACGGTTCCGCGGAGATTTGTCTCCGAACGTTTTGCGCAGGAACATCAGTCTCTACCGGGTGGCAGGATCTCGTCCTTGCAGTGAAGCCTTTCGATACTGTGGGGCAAAACTCCAATAGGGCGGCTTGGATTCTGCCTGAAGTTCCAGATACTGCCGTTCGCCAACGGGTAAATCTCGCAACAGGTTTGCGATGTCGTCCAAAACATTGACGTTACTGCCGTAATACGAATGCCCGAGAAGACTCGAGTCGACCGAGGTAGCGTCGATAGTATCGATCCCAGGTATGGTCACAATTCCTCGGCTCGAATCACCGATGCGATCTCCGGAATTGAAGTATCGCGATGCCAACAGAGCGAGATCGGTTTGCGAGGTGTACAGGGTGACGCGTCGAGCTTTCGTCGTGATCCGGGGTGCGATCTGTTCGCGAAATACCTTTGCGTCGATATCGGGTGCGGCGAGGACTACCTGGTTGAAGAGTGGCTTCGATGTTTGAAGATCTGCTAAGGCTTGCGTCAACCCGACATTCCCCATGCTATGCGCGACGAGATTGATCGAGTCGGCGCCCGCTTTGTTTGCGAGCTCCTCAAGGAATGTTCGGATTTGTCCAACGCTGGCTTGAATATTTTCAGCATCGTCTGGGTAGCGATACCAATTGCTGTACGAGGGCCAACTGTAGAAAACGGGAGCCCCTGGGAATTTCAAATCGACGGCCATTTGCGCCGTCCGACGGGCGGCATCCTCGAACGAGACGTTGTAGCCATGAATGAAGACGAGGAGGTTCTTACCCGAGCGTCCCATTTCCTTTTGAAGCTGATCGTAGAAATCGGTGGATGACAATGGCAGTGTCTTGGCTAGTACGACATGCTTTTCAGGGTCGTGCTTCACCTCAAACCGGAGCAAAAGAGATGGAGATTCCAGCTCTCCGGGAGTATGGAGCTTCGGGATCGTGACTTGGCAAACGCCGAATTTCACTTCGTCTGAGTACTCGCTACCGTAAATTTGACGACGTTCTGGAAACCAGAACGCGATATCAAGGGAATCCCTGGCCAAGGCCGTGACACCGAGCAATCCGATCAGTGCGGTTATCGCCATCGCGAGAGAGCGTTGTCGGGCAAATCCAATAATGCTCAAAAAGGTGCAGCCGATGGCCACTGCGAATGCAGTCCAGCGAATCCCGCTACCAAAAGTCGAGATTCGTTTGACTTGTCGATTGGTTCCGTAGAATACATCGACAGCACGCGACGTACCTGCGGGTCGTGAGGCGGTTTGCTGGGATGATTCGATGGGCCCTTCGGGAAGCATCGCCGCGCTCGATTCGGCCATCCTGGACGGCAAGGCTAGGGAAGGAAGTTGAGCAGCCCTAGGACGATTCTTGGCTGAACTCGCGATCGTATTTCGAACTTCTGACTGAGCCCAACCCTCCTCTTCGCCTCCCGCGCCGAGACCACCGGAAAAATCATCTGCGATCCTCCAGAGTCGCTTGGAAAGAGCCGAATCCGTTGGCAGTTTTTCAAGCTTGCGAAAGAGCGCTGGAACGATTTCGTCGTCGAATTCCCAAGCTGTACGAAGAGATTGCTCAAAGAGTTCGCTTTGATCGTTGTCATCGAGGTATGTCAAAAGGCGATCCCAATCGTTTCCTTTCACAGAAGCTAATGTTCGAAAGGCAATCTGCTGCTGTTCGGGAGATGCCGTAGTCGAATTCAGTGTCTCGACGAGTGCCTTATGTCCGGAATCGCCGATTTCTCGCAGTAGTCGTTCGATCGAATCCGTTAGAACTTCCGACGGCAGCATGGCTAGGAGCAGGTGCACGGCCGTGTTGGATTCGCCAGCCAGGTGATAGGCATACCTGGCAGCGTAACGCAGGGTCTCGTCCTCATCATGAGTGAATTGGGACAAAATAGGAACAGCGCAATTCCCCGTCACCGATGCTAATGTGTGCAACGCGGTGGCTTTCAAATCAGGGGATTCATAGGGATCTTGGAGTATCGACATCAAATCCCTGATGATGGGACCTGATGTTGGAGCACATATTCCTCGAGCGTGGAGGGATGCGAGTCGCTCCTGAACGGGGCACTCCATATGTTGGCAAATTCGATTGCATACGGTTTCCAATTCGGAATCGCGATGGTTCACTAACTCGACCGCATGCAAAAGGTCAACGATCGATCGCTCGTCGGTCGGCATGCTGAGCTGGCGATAGATTTCACGCTGCAATAGATGAGAAGCTTCGACCGGTCGATTCTTTAATACCTTAGATGCAACTACCTTGAACGAGATCGGTTCATTGCGATCGGCGATACGACCTACTAGATACTCTATCGATTCGGTCGGGAGGGTGCCGACATGTTGCAGAGCGGCCAATGCGAATTCCCTAGCATTCGCTCTATTGGAACGAACAATCTCCATGATGGGCTTCCAGGCGATGGATGCGGAGGCTCCATGCTGTTTCATCGCCATCAAAAGATCCGGCAGCATGGCATCGGATTCCGATGACGACTCAGTAATCAATTTGAAAGTCGCCTGCAAAACAGGACCATCTCCGGTGAAAAGCTCACTCAATACCTGGGCAGCTTCAGCCCGTTTCCAGGTTTCCTCCCGCGGGTCCAACAGTTGGGTCATCCCAAGACGTTTGATGGCTCCTAAATCGGTCTGTTGTAGATTTTTTCGATGTCGGATGAAGAGGGGCCAGCACTCGGGTTGCCATGGGTGGCGTTCGATGATGCAGAACTTGGTGATCACAGCTAGTTGCTCGGTCGAAAGCGGATCGCATTCGGTTAGGCAACGAAGCATGGCAGAACGGGAGTCGATAGGAATCCTCGAGTCTGTTGCAGCTCGGACCAGTTTGCTGCGGACAACGGATTGCGTCGGCTTTACCAGGTCGAGCAACCATTCCTTGGATTCGATATCGGGCCTCTCCGAATCCAGCAAGATCTCGACGATGAGATCGTCGTGCTCATTGGAAAGAGTCGCCATGAATTCCAAAAATCGATTTGGGGCTACCTGTATCAATTCGCGCATCGCTAGAAACCTAGTTTTTTTATCCATTCCGGAAAATGCACTGCGCGTGTATTTCCACATATCCACGATTGCCGATTCGTCAAATCGGCAAAAACCATCTACGAAGGTATCGATGTTCGGATGAAGGCTTCGGATTCGTTGGCTATCCCGAGCGTAGGCATAGCTAGGGCGATTCAGCTGTTGGATGACCTGCTCGATCGAGCGTTTGTGTCTCGATAGCTGAGGGTAGTGGTTTAATGTTGAAATCGCGTTTTCAAAAAGTGGAAGCAGCTCTTCCCATTGTCGCCGATCGTGATTCCATCGCAGCGTCCGTTGTAGTTTGAGTGCAGCTGCTCGGATAGCACTCGCCGATTCCAATCGAACGCGTGGATCGTCATCGAGCAATGCCTCATTCAGCAAAGGAATGGCTTCGAGAAACTCTCGCTGGTTTCTTTGCAATTCGTAACCGAGTCGCTTGACCTGTTCCGCATTTTCAATCTGGAAGACAGGAAGTACCGTATGGTTTTGTTTCGCAAGCCATAATGCGGCCTCGAAATTAGGCTGAGCCCGTACACTGGAAGCAATTCCGAGGACCAGAGAAAGGATAACAGCGGATTGTCGTAGCATCGATTGCATCGGAAACTCCATCCATGTGAGTCTGTACCCGGTAATTCGTACTGGGTGGTTGCCTCCAGCATGCAGCAATCATGCGAACGTGTGATCGAACTGCGATACCCAAAGCCTATCGCACGGTTTACTGTATCTAGAATCCTTCAAGCAGATCGATTAACAATTTTTGATGGCTAACACAAGATGGAATCAATGGAAACCAACCTTTCCCAATATTTACTTCCAGCTCATATGCAAGCGTTTCGATCGGCAAGGATTTTGGAGAGGGACTAGATGCAAGAAATCAAGAGAGAGTTGCTGATCGTGGAGGGGGACTCCGCTGCGAACGCAGTTCGGCAATATGCGACCCACCACCAGACGGTACTCGCATTGCAGGGAAAGCCAATCAATGCTCTGAAGGCGACCCATGCGCAGGTACTTGCTAACGAATTCTTATGCGCGATTTTGGATCGATTGGATGATCGGGAGGCTGAAGCTAACCGAGTGAAACCACATCATCCATTTGAGCAGGTAGCTTTGCTGATGGATCCTGACCCGGATGGAGTGCATTGCGGCCTTCTCATCCTATGGTTCTTTTACCGTTATTTGAGAAGTTGGCTGGACGAAGGGCGATTGCTTCAAATTGTTGCTCCGAGGCTGGAAGTCTTCGATGTTGAAAGAAATCGATCCCATTTCGCCTACACACAGAAAGGAGCGGATTCGATTGCGGATCAGATTCGTACCAAGCATGGGGAGGTTGTGTTGCAAGTTCGCAAAGTACGAGGCTTGGCCGCCATGCCGAGCGATGTTTTGCAGAAACAGTGCGTCTCCCAGGACACCCGCAGGCAGATCGTTCTCAACGCAGAGGATGCGGAAAAAGGTTGGATGCAAGGTCCTGATCCCATCCGGTAATCGTTCCGTCGACATCTCCTGCGGAATCGTTACAACTGCAACTGGCAGGGAATAGTTCAAGCCAAATCGATGGATCCAAAAACACCCTTGGGGCCATCCATTTATGCTGAGACTTCAGACGATTTGTTGTTCGTGTGGAGAGTGACAGCATGAATCTGGCCTACTTTTTTCTGCTCCCTTCGGCGCTACTCGCTTGGCCTGTTTGCCATCATCTGGTGTCTTCTGCACCAAAAAGCGAGGATGGATTGGCTTATTCCTTAGAGGCCTCTTCGGAATGCCTCCTATCCCTCGCGATCCTCGGCTTGGTGATGGCGAGTGCTCTTTTGATTCATTGTACAGCTCGTCGGATTGAATCCCACGCTTGGTTTTCCAGAAAACTCGCTTCACCCGTGGCGATGGAGTGGGGCTGGCTTTTCATCCAACCTTTTCTTCTGGGGTCATTGAGATGGCCCGAGATCGTAACGACGATTACTCCTTACCCGCAGAGTGTTTCTCTGTGTATTGCCCTTGCGATACTTCCTAACGTGATTTTTTTTGGTTTGCTTAGGACCTCCTCGTTCGCGAGTTGGGGGTTTTTCATGACCCCGGTCCTGGGAGCCATCGCCGTAGCTGTGTTGGTGGATGCAGGAAAAATGGTCTCGGGCGATAGGAGTGACCCTTGGGTACTACCGTCTGTTGGAGAGACGTCGATGATCCAGCTTTTGGTCGTTCTGATTTTTTCGGGGGCATTGATGTCGGTGGTGCTACCGATCTGGATTCAGTGGTGTTCGCGCTCGATTGAGCTCGCTGATGACAATGCAGAACGCATCAAGACGATTTGGGGGAAGTATACACGTAGTCGACTCAAGGTAAGTCTTTGGCCGACTCATTGCCGAATGAGCAATGCACTTATCGCCGGATTCGTTCATCCCAATCTTTTGCTGACCGACCGACTCCTTCTTCGATTCACGCAGCGAGAAGTGGATTTCATTGTCTTCCATGAATTAGCCCACATCCTTCAGCGGCATGCATTCGTTCGGATTCTCCCCGGAATGGTGGCGTCGGTGGCCATGTTTGCTTCCATTCATTTCCTGTCGGGGTTTGCCTTGGGCATGGCCTGCACCCTGATCGCTTGTCTCTTTGCTACGTCCATTGTGGGGACTTGCTGGTGGACCGAATTGGACGCTGATCGGACGGCTATTCGATTGGCCGCCGAGTGTTTCGAGCTATCGACCGAGGAAGCTGGCAGGCAATTCTCTGCGGTACTGGAAAAGCTGTACCGGGACAATAATCAACGACGGATGAGTTGGTCCCATCCTAGTATCGAACAACGGGTTGCGCCTTATCGCATGAGCTGAATATGCTTGGCGAATTCGCGATCCAGTTTGTTGATATCCTGACCAAAGCAATCCCGAAACAGATCGAGACGTTCCTTCCCGGCAGGTTGTACCCCAATGGGGATTTCTCGCAACTGCCGAATGTAATTCGCAAATTCCTTTGGCTTGGATTGAAGCAAAAAATGGGTTAGCCCCCAGGCTTCTGCGTAGCCATTTGCGGTGGTGTCGCTATTTCGCAATCGGCTGTCATCGAGAAGCAATGTCGTAAGCGAATCCCCCGGGCGATTGGGTGCGTACTTGAGCAGGTTTCGATAATTGTGTTGGTTGATTTTACCGATCGCCACACCCCCTCGCAGATCGGGTGTTTCGAAAAAGGTTGCCAGCCCCTCACTCAACCATAGCGGATTGTGTCCCAATCGCACTTGCAGCCCACAATTGAATGCGATCTGGTGGCATGCCTCATGGATGATGGTCGCGACCGTCCTCTCCGCTTCCGGCCTAGAGAGAATTTGCGAGATGAGTGCGACTCGATTCACCTTGGCACCTGCCGGAATCATTCCCTCGATTCCCGTCAAGTCGTAGGATGCGAGACGATTGGTGCCTTGGTGATAGTATCCGAAGGTGTTTTCTGAGCCTTTGAATTCTTGGGAAGCATAGCGAACGTAATCCGCTTTTTTTTCAAACACCAGTGCCGCCAAAGGGAATCGGGGTTCGACCAGTTCGACTCCTTTCGATTTCCAGAAGCGGTGGAAGGATTTATAAAGTTTTTCGTACAGGTCGATGTTCCAACGAGCGTAGGTTTCCGTCGTGTTGAAGCAGACGACGAAGTGCTCGGAAGCGATAAATTGCGATCCGGCGGGCATAAGGGCTAATAATTTCTGTCCCATCTCCGTGGCTGAAGTGATAGGTAGGACCGTATCCAAAGTATCCATCGACCGGAACTCCTTGGGGTCAATCGCCGTCAGCCCTCCGTCGGAGTCCAAGACCAAATACCCGAATCCTGGCCGTTCGGCGACGAGTTCTCCCGTGATGTTTTTTTTCTCGGAATCCTCCTCGTAGGAGATTCTTACGTGGTTCTTGAGGAGTCCAGGGAGCGCCCTCGGGTCGGCGGAGAGTCCGAACGGTTGTCGCAAGCCGACCAGGGCTAGGAGGAGTGCTCCCCATGTCAACAAGGGGGGGCGAACCATAAACTCTCCTCAAAAGGGAAGTTGTTCAATCTATTCGTCGTCTCGAGAGCTCTCGGGTGGCTTGCTGCGAAAAACAGCAACGACATCCTCGACGGGAACGACATACAACTGATTATCCGCTTCAAAATCGACGGGGATAGCGTTTTTCGGGTGAAAAAGAATTTTATCGTATTGCCGGAGGGGAACGTCCTCATCGTGTTCGACATGTCGGCTGATGGTGACAATCCGGCCCGTAATGGTTGGAATTTCTGCCGCGTCTGGTAACGCGATTCCCCCCTTTGTTTCCCGTTTCGGTTCGTCTTTGCGGACCAAAACCCGCGCCCCAATCGGCTCGATATAGTCTAAGGTAATTGCTTTCTTTGCCATGTTCCCAGCATAGGGAAGCCGACGAAATCGACAAGTACATTTGCCCTTGCATCTGGATTCAAATTCGTCATACTCCTGGGCTTTCCCCAGACCAAGCCGACCAGCAGTTTGGCGGGATGAACGTGGAGAAATGACTCGGCGACGCTCGAGCTCTCTAGCTTTTTTGGCAGCATTTTTGGCACCGGAACGGCGTTGGAATGATTGAAACGATTGAAGTAGCGAAGCGAAGCGAACTAGGCTCTCGCGCCATGATTAAAATACGTGAAAAAGGAATGGTGCCAGCCATTTTGTATGGTCACGGTGAAGAGAACCTTTGCCTGACACTTCCGTTGGACACCATTAACAAATTGATCAAGCATGGAACCAAGCTAGTGAACTTGACCGGTGCGGTCAGCGACACTGCGTTGCTCCGCTCCGTTCAGTGGAGCAGCATGGGTGACCATGTCATCCACGTCGATTTTGCACGCGTTTCTCAGACGGAAACCGTGGACGTCACAGTGCCGATTCACCTTCACGGAGAGGCTCCAGGGGCCCAAACGGCAGCCGGTCAGCTTCGATTTGTCACACATGAAATTATCATTCGTTGCCCTGCTGCAAAAATTCCTGAGTTTTTGTCCTGCGACATCAGCGGTTTGCACTTAGGTCAAGCGATCCATGTCAACGAGTTGAAACTGCCTGAGGGAGCCAGTCCGGTTACACCTGGTTCTATCGTGGTGGCTCAAGTAGTTGCCCCGAGTGGAGAAGCCGCTGGCGCGGAGTTGACTGGAGCGACAGAACCTGAGCTCATCCGCAAGGAAAAAGCGGCTGAAGCAGCGACCTAGTGGGTTCCGTTGTGGAGTCGACCACACCTCGCTTGTCGATAGTGGTAGGGCTCGGGAATCCCGGGGCCAAGTACGATTGGACCCGACACAATATTGGATTTGAGTGCCTCAACGAACTGCATCGGAGAAACGGATCTCCGAGCCTGCAGGCCAAGTTTGAGGGACAATTTGTCAAGACAAAGATAGGTGAACGAGACGTTTGCCTGCTTTGGCCATTGACTTACATGAATTGTAGCGGGCGGTGCGTGTCACAGTTCGCAAGATTCTACCGCGTAGAACCTCAGCATATCCTTGTGGTTTGCGACGATCTGAGTCTGCCTTTGGGCAAGCTTCGATTGCGTAAATCTGGTTCGAGCGGCGGGCAGAAAGGACTGGACGACATCCTTCGCTGTCTGGGAACCCAAGATGTTCCTCGGCTTCGGATTGGTATCGATCCAACTCCAGAGCGTTGGGAAACAGTGGATTACGTACTGAGTCGGTTTACCGTTGCGGAGAAAAATATCGTTCAATCCAGTCTCGCTCGAGCCAGTGATGCGATCGAGCGTTGGATTGCGAGTGGAATCGATGCAGCGATGAATGAATTCAATGCGAACAGCCCACCGCATCCTGGGAAAAAATCGAAAAACCAAGAGACAAGAGAAACAACCACGGAGAGCGATCAGGCGAAGCCTTAGCGGTTTTGAGATCGGTCGTTCCTGAAGACACCGGCAAGTAATAACTTAGGAGTTGAATAAGTTGGCCACCGGAATTTACGAATGCCTTTTCCTTTTTGACAGCAACCATTACGCACGAGATCCTGGCGGAATCGCTGGTTCGGTTCAGTCCATGATCACGGACTTGGGTGGCGAAATCCTCGTGAGCCGGCTTTGGGCGGAGCAGCGTCTCGCATATCCGATCAAAGGGCACCAAAAGGGAACGTATTGGCTCACCTATTTCAAGCTGGATACACCTCGGTTGAAGGAACTCAATCGAGCCTGCCAGCTCAACGAAAGTCTGCTGAGATTCATGTTTACCAAGGTGGATCCGCGATTGGTCGATGCACTCGTTGCGCATGCCCAGGAGAAAGTGGTCGTCCCGATCGATCAAATTGAAAGACAGCCCGTTGGAGTTGGCGTGGGTGCCGACGACGAAGAAGAAGTAGAGGCTGAGGAAGAATAGGAGATTCGAGCTCAGCTTGGTTTGCCGTTCCCACCGCAACCGGGGCGGCCTCACACGCACCGGAGAAAGTAAATCATGGCTAGCTACAATCGAGTCATCCTCCTAGGAAATTTGGTCCGAGACATTGAAGTCCGTTACACAAGCAGCCGAATGGCTGTTTGTCAAAATGCAATCGCTGTCAATGAACGACGAAAAAATGCCGCCGGTGAATGGGTTGATGAGACCTCTTTCGTCGACGTGACTTTCTTCGGACGGACAGCCGAAGTGGTCGCAGAGTACCTCAGCAAAGGATCACCGATCTTTGTGGAGGGACGATTGAAACAAGATACATGGGAAAAGGACGGGCAAAAGAGAAGCAAGCTTTACGTTATCGTGGACCGTATGCAACTCATAGGTGGTCGCGGTGAAGGCAAGGCTGCAACTCCCCGTTCTGCGAACAATGCATCCCGCTTTCAGGAACATGAGCAGCATCCTGCAGACATGCATGTTTCTGAAGTCAACGAAGATGCATTCATCGGTGAGGATATGCCGTTTTAAGGACGTTCTCGAGTGCTGGTGGCCAGTAACCAGCGAACGGAATGTTCTGACACAAAATCATTTGAAATAGTTTCCTAATAGTCGTTTGCGGTTGGTGATTTGAAATGACAACACGAAAGATGAGAACGCCTACGTTTCCCCGATTGCCAAAGGGACCCAACGGAGGCATCCAATTGATGCTGATTCAGAACGTCGAGCATCTCGGTAAAGCAGGAGATGTGGTTGAAGTCAAAGCGGGACATGCGAATAACTATCTGCTCCCCGAAGGACTCGCTATCGTCGCAAACGATCACCACAAGAGGATGGTCGAAAAGCACCGTGCCAAGCTCGTCGAAATCGAGAAGCAGCGGTTGGCATCCCTCCGAAGCCTTGCCGACCAACTATCCAAGCAGTCGATTAATGTGGAAGCAAATGCTAACGACGAAGGCCATTTGTATGGTAGCGTCGGAGCCCCTGAAATTGTTGCTGCATTGAAGGCGAATGGATTTACCATTTCCACGGAACAGGTCAAACTCGAGGGTGTTCTGAAAGAACTCGGCCTCTACACCGTCAAGATTCAATTGCATCAGGATATTACGACCGAATTGAAGGTCTGGGTAGTCCCAACCGCCGGACACTAAGCGATCGTCCGACGCCCGCGTTGTACGCTGTCGAATCGATTGCCTCTCTGCGAGGCAATCGTACTGTTGCGAGGCAATCGTACTGTTGCGAGGAGATATCTCGCCAAATCCATTGGCTGGAGCCGATAGAGGTAGATCGGTCCTCGATGCACTGTCTTGCGCACCAACGATCGGCCCAAAGCCGCGGGTCATTCCAGGTTAAAATCTGGAGGCACTGCTTCTCTGCTGTGGAACAATCGCTCCTCTGCCACCCCTTGATTCGCATTGGAAGGTCGGGTTTTTCTGTCCTGGCCCACGAGCTACAGTCTGCAGGGAATGACGGGTCCTAGAGCTCTCGTACCGATGATAGGACATAGTCGATCGGTTTAGGCTGGATAGATAAAGAGTAGGAGCTAAGGCAGCTGTTGCATCACTCCTCATCCGATACCCAGTCGCCTTGCGCACAGACGATTCACGATTGGTCATCTGGTCATTCCGAGCGAAGGCGTGCGGCAGGTGGAAACGTGCTGGGTAGCATGCGCTGTACCTCGGAAAAAATTAAAGTAAGTGTGAAAACACGCAGTTGTCTTGGTGTATTTCATGCGCCCCGCGCGTAAGGCGTTCGCTCGATCCATATATCGCAGCTTCGTTTCGATGATGCAGGCGTCCTGAGTTCCATTCGCGAATGGACTTTCGCAAAACCCACCTAATGCTCGAACATCCTTCTAGAATTGAATACCGATGGGAGGAGATTGGACGCTCACAACTTCGGAAGCAGAGAACCGTCCTCAATTGCGAGCCAATTCGTATTTGCCGGTAGATTGACGTAGGTCTCGCGTTTTCCTGAGGGCCATTGCAATTCGATCCGATCCACCTGTTTCACAGCGCCGAGTCCGAAATGAATCCTCTTCTCATTCGTCACCATATACCCATTGCCACCCACCAATTGCTGAGTCCATTGAGTCCCACCGGCAGATGCGATAACGATAGTTCCCACTGCATCGCGATGCGATTTGGTACCAACGAGATGAACGGTTAAGTAGTTTCCTGGATAGGAATCGTTGCGAACCAGGCTCGAAGGCCTTTCCAGATCTGTCGCGACAAAGTCCTGTCGACCGTCCCGATTGAAATCGATTAGTGCGAGAGCCCGCCCCAGGCGTTCGGTGGCGAAGTAGGTTCCGACTTCATCTGCTTTCTGTTCGACAAATCTGGCATTGCCGTCACCCAAAAAGAACTGTGATCGCATGCGAAAAGGCATTCCGGCATGGGACATGTCGTCGATATGTCCATTGAGAACCAGGAGATCTGCAGCTCCGTCGCATTGCGCGTCCAGGAATTGAGCTCCGAAACCTAACATTTTTAGGCTTGGTGCGATCAACCCAGAGGAACGCGTCGCATCGCGAAATACTCCGTTAGATTCTTGAAGATAGAGCGTGTTTGTCTCGTCAAAATAGTTGGTAACCAGTAGATCGAGAGTCCCATCTTGGTTCACGTCACTCGTGGCAACTCCCATACATGCCTGGGCTCTTCCCTCGCCATCGTACGCCAGTCCGCTCATCAACGCGGTATCCGTGAACCGAATCGCCAACGGTGATTTCTCGTCTGGGGTGGCGACCAGCATCGAGTTAGCGACCTGATCGTTCGCAATAAAGATGGAGGGTAGGGATTGATTCTGGATTCGGAAAATACCTAAGCCAAGTGCATTTCCGGTCTGCAGCGAATCAGGAAACAGAGATGAGAGCACATCTCGGAACTTACCCTGGTTATCGACCGCCAATAATCGTCCTTTCGCAGGTGGAAAATTGAGAGGCGAGCAGGCACGCGGCAAATTCCGTATAGGACACCGCCGAGTTGCAACATCATTACCCTCGACATAGTTGGCATCATAAATCTCAGCGAGACCATCGTTATTTAGATCGACAATCGCAGCGCTTACCGTCCACTGCCCTGGCAGCGATTCGATCGTTATCGCACCATCCCGAAAAGATCCATCCCCTTGGTTTAGCCAAAGCTGATTCACACCGAAATTGCATACGTAGATATCGTCAAAACCATCGCTATCGATATCCCCGACGGACACTCCCTGACTGAAGGCTTGATCGGTGACTCCCGCCCACTCCGTCACATCCTGAAACAAATTTTCCTCAGTCGATTTCCCTGAGCCCAGGTTTCGTTTCAGTCGATCCGAGTGCATTGGATCCGAACCCGAACCCGAAGGCCAGTTGCTTCCCTGCGCTAGAAAGAGATCTGGCCATCCGTCACGATCGTAATCAAGCACACCGACTCCACCACCGGTGAACTCAAACATTCGCCGTCCATCCGCGAAGGTCGTGCGCGAGGCGTAGTAGGTAAACTGGAGGGCGTTCTCCAATTCAGTGAACCTAACCGTTTTTGTTTCCGGCTTCAAATTGGCAGCGGATGACGATGGAGCCCCGGGAGCTTTTTTCCAATCGGGAAAGGGAAGCGATTGTACCCAACGCGCATCGATGAGTTCGCTCTTCAGAGAGGTTCTGGGCGTATTTGATTTCAGTGACCGTCTTACTACTTCAGCAATCCGATTCAAAGTTGAGTGCGATGGATCAAATGAAAGCCCATACTTGCACCAAGCTTCGGATTCCCAATATCTTCCGAGGTCAAGCGTTTGCTGGGCAGCTAATACGATCGGGTCGAAATTATCTTTGGACCGCATGGTGCGGTCGAGATCGGCTTTGGAGGGACCATTTCGGGATAATCCTTCGCGAATAGTCCACTCGTTGGCCATGATTCGCTCAAAGACGAATGATAATTTCTCGAGTTGGGTTGCTCGTTGTGTCAGTCGAGTCGAACGCTCGGCTTCTCCCAGTATCGAAAGGGACTGAATGAGAGAGGTGATGGCTGCGAGGTGGTCAGGATCCAGTCGAAGTGATTCGGCAAAACATCTTGTTGCCTCTTCCTGCTTACCCTGATCGCGAGCCCACTCTCCTCGGATCATCCATACTTCGGGATGATTGTCAGCATTTTTGGGAAGGGAAGCATTCCACGTAACGATTTGATCTGGAGCGATCTGCTGGAGTAATTTTCCCATTTGCACGTGAGCCTCAACGAGTTGAGGCGATCGCTGGAGTAGCTGGGTGAGCAATTTCTTTGCTCCCGACGTATCTCCTTCTCGCAGTCGAATTCGTGCAAGTCCTAGGAAGGGCAATGGGTCTTCCGGGTAGGACGCGAGAAACTCGTTGAGTTCCTTCTCATTCTCAACTGGCTTTGCAATATTTCCCAGATACAACAAGTGCTGCACGGTCCATCGATCTTGTCGTACCAACTCGAACAAATGCGGGAATGCATCCCATCGTCGCCCCGACAGATTCAAAAGATAGATCAGTCGGATCCGAGGCTTATCGTTCGTAGGATTCAGTTTTAGTGACTGCTCCATACGTTCGATGGTTTCCGACATTCGTCCCATCTGTAGAGTGATTTCACCTGCCGCCCAGCGAGCGATAGCGGCATCGCTCGTCGCGGAATCCGGAATGGAATCATAGAGCTTGATGGCTTCTTCATATTGCATTAAGCGCGATGCCGACTCACCCGCCATCAGTAAGACTTGCGGAGTATTTTTTTGGCCCTTGAGTAACTCCCGGCAGATCGATAGAGCCTCTGTATGATCACCGCGTTGGAAGGCGCGTTTGGCAGCAGAATACGTCCAGTCCTTGCGCCGATCGCTTCGCGTGAAAAGAAAGAACGATGTGAACCAGGCAGATGCGAGAAGGATCAGAAGCAGCGCGATACCTAAAGCAATCCTGCGACTGGGCAGCTGCATCACTTTCTCTCCAGGTGTCCAGGGAAGTCCTTTTCGTATATGCCTAAGAGTTTTGGGACATCATTTTTCATGATATAGATTTTGCCATGAATCGACTTGGACTCACCTGGATGCAGTCCGCCGATCCTAACATCGGAATGTAGACAACGCGCGACTCCTTGAAACAACTCCTGGTAGGGTTCAAATGCGACCGCGAAAATCCATTTATCATCTCCGCTAAAGCAACCGATCAGACCGTTGCTGGGAACAAGTTCGCTCAGCGGTCGCGGGTTCACATCGGTCCTGGGAACATGCCTGGGACACCAAACCTGTCCTGGAATGTAGCGAGCCTGTTTGTTCCAAGGGGTTATGGCATTCATGCGGGCAAGTTTACCATCGACAAAGATGAAACACTTTGGCAGGTAGTCGTCGATATCCTTTCCCTGGGGACTGTAACCGGTGAAATCACCCAGACGAATGCATGGCTGAGCCCAGTGGATCTCAGACGTTTTTGGGGTCGGGTTGCGCGCTGTGATTATAAAAAGGATTTCCTCGTCACTCGACCGAATCTCATGGTCTACGATCACACCGTCTGCGACAGAATCCCGCAGCTTCAAAGTCTTTTTGTCTTGACTCAGGGATACCAGTTCGGCTGCATGTTTGATCACCGTATGCTGCACCCAGTCCGCATCCGACGAACCCGCGCGACAATAGGCTTCCATATAGTTGATCCGGATTTCTTTTCCTGGAATATGTTCACCACGAAGGATCAGCCAATGCGGTCGTTCATAGTCCAGATGGATCGTGTGCGTCTGTGCGTTGGCCCATCGCGAGGTCACGGGGAGCAGAACCAAAAGCGTTAGGATCAAGGAGCGAAACGACATAAACCAAGGGCCCTCGAGTTCGGGTAAGGCGTGTAACGAAATCCTGTCGAATTGGATAAAGGGTATAGCGTACGATGGCAGCACGATCGGTCGAGTTGTGGCACAACGGTCGTCATGCAACCATTGTTATAGCAATATTCGCAATGCGCTTTGCTAGCCGCGAGCATGACGTCCTGTGCGCGGCGTCGATGCCTGGGGTTGTAACGGATGTCGCCTTCGATCCGAGAGGGAAAAAGCTCACAACCGTGTCAATATGACGTGGGATGCTGGCAGACTTATGATCTCAAGTCTAGGGTTGCTGCGAGGATGGCTCGTAGGGTCTACCCGCTTCCGTCAACGCGCGAAGTTCGGCTTCTACCAAAGCCCGCTTCCAAATCGCCAATTCGTCGATGCGACCGCGAAAGGCTCGTTTGCGATTCTCCCCAACAGTGATCGAGGGGAGCCAATTACCGAGGCGACAGTTTTCCGGATGTATGGTGACGCTGTGGTTCATCACACCCGCTCGGATGAGTTTTCCGTTTGCATAGATGTTTCGAATACGATCGGGAGAGGAGATGACCATGGCGAGGTGAACCCATTTGCCGATGGGGACGGGGTCTCCAATGAAGGTGTCATCTGTCGTAGTCCCCGGAATCTGTCCCTGAGCACCTCCTTTGGGTAATCCTTGTCTGGTGATCTGAAAATGCACATCGCCTGCCTCCAATTGATCGGAGTTCAAAATCGCATTTCTCTCATAGTCCAGGCGGTCGATTTTGATCCAGGCAGCGATTGTATATTCCTCGAATTCTCCGGGGATATTGAACTCGACTCGATCTTCATCCCCATCGAAGAGAAGTGAGTCTTTCCCTGTCCATCGACCCGATACCCAACGAGCCCCAACGATTCGACCATCCGGAATCGGAAGATCCGCTTCGTGGACTTCATTTACCAGTGTTCCTTCGTCCGCAGTTTTACGGAATGGGAAAAAACCGATCATACCAGGATCCTTTCTCAACCGATCCAGATTGCTCTTCCATCGCACCAGACCGATTTGATTCGGTGTTGGGAAGTCCATGAAATCGATCTCGGGGGCGGCTTCAATGAGGCCATCCTTCAATCGTTTTGAATTGCCCTCGAAAACCTCTTCGAGTAATTCCTTCGAGGATTTGTCTTCTATGTTCACCTGCCCATCGAAGACGTAGAGATCACTTGCGTTCTCTTGCTGATCGACATCCAGTCCAAACTCCGTACCCAAATCGATGTACTCTGCATCCGGCGTTGCGATTGAAAAACCCTTTGCCGATGGAGGGACAATGACTCGAACCTTTCCATAATCCATGCGGACATGCATCGTATCGAAAATGCTCCATTTAGCAGGTCCATGGAGAACCAATTCCGCACCGGAGGCAAAGCGAATGTGGGCGTATCCGTCGAGCAGGTGGTAATCCCCAGGTGCAAGATTCTTTTCCTGCGGAGTAAATCCCTGAGCAAACACGGCGTACGCTTCGTCGATGAGAACGGCCTCGCGCGAAGTGGTCGTTTCTGGATCGGGGATAGCAGCAACTCGCGGATAGGTGGTCGACTGTTTCGTCGGATTTGCTAACCAAAACCACATCCCGACTAGAAGTACGGCTGCAACCGCAAGAGCGATGATGCTATTTGCGATCGCATTGGAAAATAATGCCCGCTGATTGATCTGAATGATATCATCGACCGCAGCTTTCTTGCCTTGCACTCCTGCAGAGATTTCAGCTGCGGCTGAATCGATATCGAGATACTCAATGAAAACCTGTCGAGCCCGCCGATCGGATCGTAGGCGCTCATTCAAGTTTGCAACTTCTTCCGCGGAAGCGATTCCATCCATGTATCGCTGGATCAGGTAATCAAGGTCGTTCATGTCGATTTTGTTAATACATTTTCTTATCGGGCTAGTTCCTGCTCGATGCAGTTCAGAAGAATACGTCTCATGCGATGAAGCCATTGATAGAAGGCGCCAGTCGATCTACCGCTCGAGGTTGCAACGTCACTGATTTTCGATTCCGGTCTATAGCTTTCGAGCAGCAGCTGACGATTGCGAGGACCGATCTTGGTGAGGCATTTCTCGAGCGCGTCCCGGCGTTGCTCAAACCGGGTTTCCTGCTCGAGAGACTCCGTAGCAATCAGCTCGATGACATCCCCTGCCAGAACCAATCGATCTCGACCATGATCCCGTAACCACCCTAGTACCTCGTACCTGGCGACTCCAAAAGCCCAACTTCGAAAATCGCTCCCCTCACGGAATTGATCGAACTTGTCCCAGAGGACGAGTGCTACCCCTTGCATGACGTCATCGGCATCCGTTCGCGATGGAAGCAATCGACGAACGTAGGCTCGAATCGTCGCTTCGTTCGTGGTGAATGAGCGAAGGAACAGAGCGTGACGGCCAGGCTGATCGGTCACTTGAGATCGAACTTGAAGTCGTTTGGGCCAGATTCGGTAACCTCCGCAGTTAGACCAGACTTGGCCGTGGTCGAATACTTTTCAGGAATGATCCATTTGATTTCGGGAGGGAGGGCGACTCCACCGGCTGACACATCGACATCCTTCGGCGTTTTATCGATGACATCAACCCGGCGAATCGCTACCGCCTGTGGACCAGCGACGGCTCCATCCTTTTCGATATGGGTTGTCAATTGAAACCGGCCCGCGCTGTCGGTTTTGCCAACCCCTGTGGAGTTTGCTGCTTTGCTCATGAAGGTGACCTCCGCTCCCTCGATCGGCTTCCCCTGATACGTGACTGTCCCGGTGGTCGGATAACGTTTCGGCCAGTTCGGGTTTTCATCTTGTCCTCCCGAGCATCCTGCGAGGGTTAGGCAAGCCAAGCTGAGCGAAAGAAAAGAAAAGTACCTTGGAAACATATTTTGTCTATCGATCTATCGGAGGGGTACGGAACGGAAAACCGTAGAGACAATAACTCGAAATGGAATGAAGCAATGGACCATAGGCCCATTGCTTTCCTAAGGTGAAAACGAATAGATGGGTTTGCAGTCTAGCGATCTTCGCTTGCGACTTCGCCACCATTGATGGTTGAAAGAGCTCCCCAAACACCGTAGGGACTCGGGCCGCTCAAGCTCTCCGGAGCTCCGGCGTTTCCAGCATCGATGCTCTCGCTGATGAACCGGACTGATCCGTCACCAAAAACACAGTTCACTCCTCCCGGATGCCAACTTTGAGCGGTCATTACACCCTGGGTATTGATGTTCCCGATCAAGCAGGATGGACTGTTCGGAGGAAGGATCGCATTGAAGCCTGTGTAGATCGGCATCCCGTCATAAGCGCGAGTTCCACCCGTTCTGTAAACAGAAATACATGGGAATCCACCACATGCCGGTACAGACGCTGCGATCTGACGCGTCGCCCGATTGACCTGCGCCAGGCACAAAGCGGGATTGGCCGTGATGCCGACCAAGCCTTCGATCGTGCGACCGAAGACGGAGCGATCTCCCTTGGGAAAACATCTTTCGGACATAGCCATCGTGTTGCTCGTTCCGTCGGTGATATCTCGGAAGCCAGCATAGCTGCGGGTACCAAACAGACCTCGTCGTTGGTAAGCACCTTGATCTCGGATACCTGTTTGGTGGTCGCCGTGGCAGAAAGAGTAGCTGGTCGTTGCGGCAGCCCCACCTCCCCATCGTCCTCCTCGCGGATCGCCGACCGGGCTATCCGACGGGCAATTCATACCCTTAACCTGGAACTGAGAGCCCCAAAGATCGTAGTTGGCATTCCAGGGCTGAGGACCACCAGCAGGATACACAACTCCACCGAACGTTTGGGTACCATAGATCATGTTGTACAACCCACCCTCTTCAATGAAGGGGAGTAATCCAACCATCGCATTGATGCGGTTGTTGTTATGCGTGTTGTTCACTGTTGCTGTCGGTGACCCCGAACCGCCAGAACCTGCTGGAAACCGTTTGAAGGCATCCGCGTAATTGTGCAACGCTAGTCCAAACTGCTTGAGCTGATTGATGCATTGCATGCGTCTGGCCGCTTCGCGCGCCGACTGTACTGCTGGCAAAAGCAAGCCAACCAAAACGCCGATGATGGCTATCACTACTAAAAGCTCTACAAGCGTAAAACCGTTTCGTCTCCGACTCATGGCAATCGACTCCCAAAAGTAAGAAAAAATTCGCGCTAAGGACGCTGAGAACTAACTCCTCGGAAGTCTTACTTTTTACATTTTTTCCGGAAAGAATGTTGCATTAGTCGACAAAACCAGTTTCTAATGAGAAAAAATCGCTCCGTAGGTGGGTCGCCGCCGATTTGCAATCAAGCATCTTTTTTCCCATAAAACGGAAGCGAGATGTGGAGATTCAAACACTAGGGGTCCTGCGCACTGCGGTACTCCAATCCCACCTTGATATCCCACCTTGATAGGCCATCCCTTAGTCCCCCCAGGAACGTATCGATGAACCGATCGCGCCCTTCGTGCAGCACTCTGCGGCCGACGTATTGCTCAGGACCCATGGCACGGCGGAGTTTTATGGAGATTGGCGGGCTCGGGATCCTCGGGCTTGGTATGGCCGATTTCCTTCGTGCCCAAGAAATTGCAAAGAATGCTGGCAAATCGATTCGTGATAAGTCGGTGATCTTCATTTGGCTTCCCGGCGGTCCACCGCATATGGAAACCTATGACATGAAGCCGGACGCTCCTCTGGAGTATCGCGGAGCGCTCAATCCGATCAAAACCAACGTGAGCGGTATCGATGTCTGCGAACTATTGCCACTCCATGCCAAGTGTGCCGACAAATACACGCTGATTCGGAGTGTTCATCATGATTTCAGCGATCATGGAGGTGGACATAAACGTTTCCTTACGGGCCGCATTCCTGCATCACCGGTCAATACCGTCAATGATGCTCCATCCGTCTTGAGCATTATGCACAAGTCGCTTTCGAAACCGGATGAGGCGATGCCAGCATGTATCGCGGGAGTGGATCGTGGCCGACATGGTATCGACACATTCGCTTTTGGTTCGGCTTATCTAGGGCCCTCGATGACTCCTTTCATTGTGGCCGGCGATCCGAGCGCCAAGGATTTCAAGGTTCAAAATATCGGGTTGGCACCCGAGATGGAAAATCGTTTGGGAGATCGGTTGAAATTGCTGGAGGGTATGGACCGGTTGCGACGCGACATGGACCAGAGCGGCTTAATGAGCGCGATGGACTCTTTTAGTCAACGCGCGGTTCGCATGTTGACGTCGCCGGAAGTCCGAACGGCATTCGATTTGAGCCTGGAATCCGATCAGGTGCGAGATCGATATGGACGGCACGCGTTCGGTCAACGCGGCTTGATGGCGCGCCGATTGATCGAGGCCGGTTCTCGATTCGTTACTATGGTCTGGGAGAATCCTAACGACCCCAAAGGCATGCCCAAGAACTGTACCTACAACTGGGATTCTCATGCGGTCAATTGCGATATGTACGCTGATGCCCGCTGGCGTTTTCCATACTACGATCAAGCGCTGACCGCATTGGTCGAGGACCTCTATGACCGAGGGCTCGATCAAGATGTATTGTTGATCGCCACCGGCGAATTCGGACGGACTCCCAAACTCTCGCAGACCAAGGGAAGTCAAACGGGCGCGATGCAACCTGGACGGGATCATTGGCCTTCGGCGATGTCGATGTTGGTCGCCGGAGGTGGAATGCGAACGGGGCAAATCGTCGGCGCTACCAACGGACGTGGAGAATATCCTGTCGAACGCCCCCTATCGCCGAACGATCTTTGGGCCACGGTCTACAAGTTCCTCGGTATCGACTACACCGAGAGCATTCCGGATTATCAAGGCAGGCCGATGCCGATTCTACCCTTCGGTGAGCCTATCGAAGAAATCATGTCCGTATGAGCCATCTTCGAATTTTTAGCCTCGCGATCGTTTCCATCTCGGCCTGTCTCTTTCCTTGCCGAGTATTCGGTCAGGGGAGTCCGTCTCTGGAGCAGCCGGTCCACTTTAGTAATGATGTGGTTCCGATCTTTACCAAATACGGTTGCAACACGGGTGGGTGCCATGGTCGGGCCAGCGGACAAAACGGTTTCAAGCTCTCGCTCTTTGGTTATGAACCTATCGAGGACTACCAACACCTGGTGAATGAAACGCGGGGGCGCCGAATCCTACCGAACGCTCCGTACGAGAGCCTGCTTCTGAAGAAAGCGACCAACGAAGTTCCGCATGTGGGTGGGAAACGGATCGAAATTGGATCGAGAGAATATGAGACGCTCGCCACTTGGATTCGACAAGGGATGAACTACGGCAGTCCCGAACCGAAGCTCGTACGGATCGAGGTATCACCCCCGTCGACTATCCTACCTAAACAGGGTAGCCAACAGATTCAGGTTCGAGCCTTCTACAACAATGGATCGGAACGCGACGTAACGACCATGGCTCTCTACGATCCGGTCGATAAAGCGATGGCATCCATCAATGAAGGAGGTCTTGTCAGGGTAAACGAGGTCGTAGGGGATGCGGCAATCACGATTCGCTACCAGGGACAGGTCGGCGTATTTCGAGCTCGCGTTCCCATGGGAGAACCATTGAAGGAGATCCCCCATCCCAACAACTTCATCGATACGCATATCTTCAACAAACTGAAATCCTTGGGAATCGAGCCTTCCGAGCCTTGCGATGATCCAACATTCCTGAGACGCGTGACACTCGATATCACAGGAAGGTTGCCGACGTTGCACGAGGTCGAGCAATTTCTATCGAACTCCTCGGAGTCAAGACGACAGGACGCCATCGATCGACTTTTGGATTCTGAAGAGTATGCAGAATTTTTCGCGAACAAGTGGAATGGGCTTCTGCGCAATCGACGTGAAGATCCATCCTTTGAACGCGGATGTGTGCTGTTGTGGCAATGGATCCGGGATAGTTTCTTGGAAAACAAATCCTACGATACCTTTGTTCGGGAATTGATAACGGCTAGTGGTGATGTGACGCATAATCCGCCTGTCGCCTGGTATCGAACCTATCGCGAGCCTCATCTCCAAATGGAGGATACGGCTCAAGTATTCCTCGGTACGCGTTTGCAATGTGCCCAGTGCCATCACCATCTATTTGAAAAATGGAGTCAGGAAGATTACCTGTCTATGGCGGCGTTTTTCAGCCAAGTCACCAGGAAATCCTCCGGAACCAGCAAAAACGCATCGGGCAATAACGCCGAAGACATCGTCGTCCATAAACGAGGCGATGCTCAAATGGTCGATAAAAAGTCCCAGCAGGTTTTCAAGCCGGCCGCTTTGGGAACGCCGGTAGGTCCTCTCACTCCAGACGAGGATCCTCGAAGAGCGCTCGCGGACTGGATGACGGATGTTTCCAACCCTTATTTCGCCCGCGCGATTGTCAATCGCTACTGGAAACACTTCCTCGGTAAGGGGTTGATAGAGCCTGAGGATGACTTGCGGGATACCAATCCACCCACGAATCCCGAATTGCTGGACGCTCTCGCAAGCGATTTTGTCGGCCATGGTTACGATCTGAAACATTTGATTCGCATGATCACGCAAAGCCGTACGTATCAACTGAGTGCAGAGCCCAACGGGGATAATGCGGACGATCAGCAAAACTTCGCGAAGTTTTATCCAAAGCGACTGATGGCTGAAGTTCTTCTCGATTCGGTTGATTTGGTTACCAAAACCACGACGAGCTTCAAAAACCAAGGTGCAAACACACGCGCTGTCGCATTGCCAGACAATAGCTTCAACCAAGGAAATCAGTTGCTATCCGTGTTTGGACGCCCAGACGCTGCGTCTGCTTGTGAATGCGAACGAACCATGGAGGCGAGTCTCTCGCAGAGTTTACATCTACTCAATGCAGACGAGTTGCAGAACAAACTTGCAAATGAAAATGGCCGAGCAGCACTCCTGGCAAAAGAGACGCGACCCGTCAAAGAGTTGATTCGCGAGGTCTACTTGCTCGCGCTCGCTCGCGAGCCAAGTGACGAGGAAATCCTTCAGTCGCAATCGTACTTGGATACCAAGTGCGAGGGGAAAGAGGGGGAGGAATGGAAGAAAGCAAAACGTCGAGCTTGGGAGGACCTCCTCTGGGCAATGATCAACTCCAAAGAGTTTCTGTTCAACCACTAGAGACTATGGCTTCTCGTCTAATGGAACGGCTACCTACGAGGACTGGGAGACTCGCTTTGTATGTGGTTGCCTGCATCGCAACAACCATCCTAGTCCGGGAATGCATTCCACCGGTCATGGCGCAGGGAGATTTTCTTCCGGTGGTTCAACTCACCTCGGTTTTTCCTCAGGGGGCACAGGCAGGAACGACCGCAGAGATCAAATTGTTCGGAGAGCATCTAGAGGGACCCGGTCGGTTGCACTTCATGCAGAAGGGTTTTGATTGCACCCCCCAGCTCGACGCCAAGGGTAAACCCGTTCCTAATACGTTTGCCATCCGAGTCGCAAAGGAGACTCCGCCCGGAGTGTACGACTTGCGGCTTCAAGGGATTTTCGGCTTATCGAATCCTCGGCAATTTGTTGTAGGGCAATTACCGGAGACGGTTCATTCAAAACCGAGTGTTGATCGAGCCAATCCTACGGATCTGCTGGTCGACTCGACGATGAATACGGGTACTGTGGCTGGGAACCGCGCGTGGTTTCAAATGAATCTGACGCAGCATCAAAAGATTTTCCTTCGGCTCGCCGTCCCTGATTCACGGGCGGAACCTGCCATCACCGTCTACAGCCCTGAGGGTCGTGTCGAAAGGAGAGGGAGATTTCCAACGGTTGATTTTGATTTCCAAGCAAGTCAGACGGGGACCTACCTCCTGGAGATTCACGACTTGCTTTTTCGCGGCGGGGACGACTTTCGATTTCGTCTGAGTGTAGCCTCAGAGCCTTCTGTCGTTCCGGTGCTGGATTCGATCGCAAATTCGAGACTCACTCGAGAGGAACTCGCTGAGATGGATGAATTTGCAAAACAAAAGCGTCCAACGGCGACAAAAGGTTCCGAAGTGGTGGGGCCCGTAGACCTGCCTCTGGATCATAAAGGTATCTTTCCTGCGGGTGGTCAACGGGTCCAATTCCTTTTTCAAGCGAAAGAGAAGGAGACTTATTGGATCGAAGTTTTTTCGCATCGACTCGGCCATGCAACCGACGCAACGCTCGTTTTGGAGCAACTCGAAAACCTACCTGGAAAGCAAGAGTCCTATCAGTTTTTGATGGAGGCACCTGATATTGAGTATTCTGCTAGTGCGGTTGGATTCGGCCTCGACTCTCGCGACGGACGTATGCGATTCGTGGCACCTGCGGACGGGCATTACCGCCTCACGCTACGAGATGCTTTCAACACGACCGAGAAAAGCCCACGACTCCCGTATCGGCTTGTCGTGCGTAGACCTGGGCCTGACTTTGAGTTGATTGCGGTACCGGATCAAGGCCCCAGGAATAGACCCTTGCCTACGAGCGTATCGTTACTACCTCCGACCTTGAGACGCGGTGGAGTAACCTCAATTCGTGTCTTTGTGGAACGATTAGATGACTTCGCAGGGAACATCGACTTGATGGCCGATGGATTGCCGGAGGGAGTCCAGTGTTTAGGGGCGACCTTAGGTCCTGGGGATGAATGCGCTTCGTTGACTCTATATGCAGCCGAAAACGCCAAGCCTTGGGCTGGAGCGATTCGAGTTCTAGGCAAAGCAATCCAGGATGGACGAGAGATCACGCGCATCGCGCAGGGTGTAACCCCGATTTGGAGTGTCAAAGATATTCGGCAGGATCTCTTTCGCGCGCGACGTACGGATGCGATCGGGTTGGCAGTGATCGATGAGGAGGCACCTATTCTGCTAGAGCCTATGCAAGCGGATATCGAGGTTGGCATGAAGGATACCATTTCCATAAAAATGAAAGTCATTCGGCGCGGCGGTTACGATCAAATCGTAAATGTCCGACCCTTTGTACTAGGAGATCAAGAAAAATCAGTACGGAGCGACCATGTTATCCCGAAAGACGCGTCCGAGGTAACATGGGAACTGGACCTGGCGAAATTCGATACACAACCAGGCAAGCATTCCTTCGTGTTTCACGGTTTTGCAGACAAAGCGAAATACACGAAGTCAGTGGATGGTAAAGTCGAGAAGCCTAAAGAGATGACTTTTCCTTTGTTTTCGAAACCGATCCATGTCACCATCACGCCTGAGTCCGAAAAAAAGTGACGCATCCTACGAAGAGTACTTGAATCCACAATCGAGTTGTCGCGATTACTGTTCTGAATCAACGCTAGGTACCTTTCAATCCATAGTTGATCTCGATGGAATTTTAGGGATCCTTTCTTTGCGATCACCTTTCGTTTTCCCTTGCGGTACAGATCAAGATTGTTATTCGGTACATCGAGATGCTTGGATATCCTGTGAGGAGTCTGCTGGACATCCAAAACGAATACGATTCTAAACTGCAATCTCGCCCAACATACTGGTCGGTTCGAAGTTACAATACGAACCGTATTTCTTCTCCAATCTCAAGGTCAGTCCAATATGATGCCGACAGCAATCACATGGATCATTCTCCTTTCGCTCGGGCTAACGGAATCCGTTTCGCCTGTACCTCGATCGATCCCCATCTGGCCCGACAATGCTCCAGGTGAGACGACTAAAGATTCTGGGACTGAACTCCCCAAGCGCGATGCGGATAATCCTCCGATCACGCGTGTCGAAAAGATTACCTATCCGACGATGGATTATTTTCCTGCAACCCATCCTAATGGAACGACTGTTTTGATCCTGCCCGGTGGGGGATTCCGATATGTCGTAACGGATTTAGAGGGTTCGGAAGCGGCTGTCGGATTAAACAAGCTAGGTATCGGGGTTTTTGTTTTGCGTTATCGAACTTCTCTTACGCCCGAAGAAGCGTGGAAGCGACCTTTGCAAGATAGTCAACGAGCGATTCGATGGATACGGAGTCATGCTTCCGAATATGGAATCGATTCCTCCAAAGTAGGGCTGCTCGGATTTTCGGCTGGCGGTCAAATCGCCGCGATTCACTTGACCCAAGAAAGCGCGGCATATCCGAGTGCAGACTCGATTGATACGCAATCGTATCGGCCGGATTTTGGTGTGCTCGTCTATCCATGGCGGATTTATGATGCGGGCTCAGGTGGTTTGGTCGGATCTATCCGTGTTTCGAAGGACACCCCCGCGACCTTGATCGTGCATACACACGACGACGCATCCTCATCGCTGGGCGCTGTCTACATGTATGCCGAACTCAAAAAGAAAGATGTTTCCTCGGAACTGCATGTTTATCAAAACGGTGGACACGGGTACGGTGTGCGCAGCCGACCCAATTCGATGATTGGCACCTGGCAAAACCGAATGCATGAGTGGCTTCAGCTCAGAGGCTATGCGAACGAATCTCGTTAACCTGACAGTATCCCCGCGAGTATAGATCATGAATCGACAACAACGATGGAGGGTGGTTTTCGGCTGCCTGATTGGAGTATCTCTCGGAGCGTCAAATCTCCCAGCGCAGGTTGCCGATCTGGTTTTGCACAGTGGCAAGATTGTTACTGTGGACCAAGCGTTTCGTATCGCCGAGGCCATCTCGATTCGAGGTGAACGAGTCATTGCGGTCGGTACAAAGGCGGAGGTCTTGAAGACCGCTGGGCCGTCGACGGAAATGATCGATTTGAAGGGCGCTACCGTACTCCCTGGCTTGATTGATTCGCATGTGCATGCGACGGATGCTGCTGTTTATGAATGGGATCACGTCATTCCGGACATGCGATCGCTTGAGGATGTCTTTGAATACATCAAGCAGCGGACCAAGGTTGTTCCTGAAGGGGAATGGATCACGCTCGGACAGGTCTTCATCACGCGCCTTGCGGAACAACGCTTTCCCACGCGTTTGGAGCTCGATCAGGTAGCACCGAATCATCCCGTCCTCTTTCGTACGGGTCCTGACGCAGCGCTGAATACCAAAGCCCTCGAAGCGAGCGGCATCGATGAAGCGTTCCAAATCAGTGACGGGCAGCCAGGCTATCTAGAGAGGGATCCGCAGTCTGGAAAACTCAATGGAATCTTGAGAAGCTGTACGCGGCTGGTCAAAGCCAAGTCCACAGCGTCCCCCTCGGAAGCAGTACGTTCAGAGTCCCTGCGCAAACTCCTGGCAGACTACAATGCGATTGGGATCACCAGTATCTGCGATCGAAATGTCGGTTCGAGCGGGCTCAAGATCTATGAAAACCTCTTAGAAAAAGGGCATTTGACTTGCCGTGTTTTCATGTCCTGTGCAATCAACGCGCAGGATTCGATGGATAAGATCGACAAGGATCTACAGACCGCATCCAACCATCCGACACACCGTTACAACAATCGACTCTGGATGCGAGGGGCTAAAATCTTCTTGGATGGGGGGATGCTGACCGGGAGTGCGTATATGAGCAAACCTTGGGGGCTCAGCTCCATCTATGCGATCAACGATCCGGAATACCGAGGACTACTCTACGTTCAGCCCGACAAGCTTTTTGAGATTGCAAAACGGTCTCTCGCTTATGATTTACAGATCACCGCACATTCGGTCGGGGATGGAGCCATCGAAGCTCTCGTCGACGCCTACGAGCGCGTCAATGAAGTCCAACCGATTCGAGACCAGCGTCCCTGTATCACCCACTGCAATTTTTTATCGGTTCGGGCGATGGATCGGATGCAGAAGTTAGGAATTGTCGCAGACTTGCAACCCGTTTGGCTTTGGTTGGATGGGCGGACCCTGTTGAAGCAGTTCGGAAACGAACGCATGCAATGGTTTCAGCCGTACCGAGAACTGTTTGACCGTGGAATCACCATCGGGGGCGGATCGGATCACATGCAAAAGATCGGCTCCCTGCGATCGGTAAACCCCTACAATCCATTTCTGGGAATGTGGATTGCACTGAAGCGATTCCCCAGAGGGATGGATTCAGCATTACGACCTGAGCAGCGCATCACCCGAGAAGAGATGATTCGTTTGTATACCATCAACAATGCTTTCCTCACCTTTGAAGAAAAAGAAAAAGGCTCCTTGGAACCGGGAAAGCTGGCAGATATCGTGGTTGTGGATCGTGACGTTCTACAATGCGACCTGGATAGTTTGAAGGATACACGCGTTCTCAAGACCTATGTGGGAGGGGAGTTGGTTTACGAGGCGAAGCCATAAGCCATGGGTGGTTCCTAGCTCGTTCGCCCAAAATGGATCTCCGAATTTGATGGTTGGCTGTCCCGATGATCCGTTTCCAACGGCGCCATCCTCGCGGCACTATTTCCCTTGCAAAGTCCACATGGACATAGCTTCGTAGCCCCTTCGCTTGGCTCGTGCCCTCTTCGATATTCGCAAAAATCCGAACTCGGAGCGTTCCGGTTAGGGATACCACTTTGGATTTCGCAAAGCATCGTTAAACTAAAGTCGTCTTTGCTTCCTCAAGTACAAAAAATGATGCCGAACAACAGCCCCATGCGTTGGTCCCTTCGCAATCGAAAGAACTCTCTCGAGTCATTACCCCCGAGAGATCCGATCCCTGACGAGATCGTGACAGCCAAAGGTGCTTTTCGCATCCGTTGCGATTCATTTCCGTATGGCAAATCGAGTGGTATGGAACTGCTAACCATCGATACGGGGGCAATCAAAGTCGCCTTGTTGCCCGATCGAGGTATGGGGATTTGGAAATGCGAAGCGAATGGTACTGAGTTTGGTTGGCAAAGTCCTGTCGATGGACCGGTGCATCCGGTTTATGTCCCCATTCATGATCCAACCGGAATCGGATGGCTCGAGGGTTTTGATGAATTGCTCGTCCGATGCGGGCTGCAAAGTATGGGAGCGCCTGAATTTCATCCCAACGGTAATGTGAAGTACCCTTTACACGGACGAATTGCCAATCTTCCTGCA
This sequence comes from Pirellula sp., assembly GCA_040396935.1. Classification (GTDB taxonomy): domain Bacteria; phylum Planctomycetota; class Planctomycetia; order Pirellulales; family Pirellulaceae; genus JBKCUI01. Next base: position 32,040 of record JBBAXA010000002.1, on the reverse strand, counting down.
TCGCACTTGGAGGTCATAGTCGATGCCGAACAAGGAGCGATGGATATTGTCGGCACGATCATCGAATCCCGTTTCCTTATTTATTCGTTGGTACTTCAGTCTCGCTTTCGTTTTCATGCAGGAAGCTCTGCCATCGAGATCGTCGATACAGTGACGAATCCCCTTTGCACGCCCGTGAGCATGCAACTTCTTTATCACATCAATATTGGCCAGCCGATTGTTCAGGCGGGATCGACAGTGCATGCAGCCTACAAGTCGCTTTGCCCGAGGGATGCCCGCGCGGCGGAGGGGATCGCGGAATGGGATCGTTGTGATGGTCCAACTGCGGGTTATGCAGAGCAAGTTTACTTCATGGCTGCCAGCAGTGACTCGAACCAATGGTCGGAATCTATGATCTGTACGAAGGATCGTACGAAAGGACTTTCGGTGCAGTTCGATACACGGACGCTCCCCTACCTCAACCTTTGGAAGAATACAGCAGCAATCGAGAATGGATATGTCGTTGGCTTGGAGCCCGCAACGGGCTTTCCAAATCCGAGAGGATTCGAAGAACGGAATCAGCGAGTGATCACCCTCTCGGGTGGCGAGTCAAGAGTCTTTCGGATGAAGCTCCTGCCGATGGTGGATATCACCGAGATACAGCAAACGGCGTCTCGAATCCAAGCCATGCATTCGGACTCGGCGATTGTTCACGCGATGCCGCAGCAGGGTTGGTGCCATAGCTGATTCTGTTTATTGCTCCTGCAAAGAATGCTGAGGCTCCATCCCATCCACGATTCGGTTTTGAACCGAGCGTTTTTTTGCGGGATTCCATAGCGGTCCGATGGAATTCGAGGGAACCTCGAGAGTCACCTCGCGAGCGAGATCAACTTTTCAGGGCCTTAAGCAGAAAGGTCGGATTTGCTGACTCGAGACGTAGTTTGTCGAGCTGGTAATTTCCCCGAGAGATCTGCACCATCCAGAGCAACGGTTCGATTCCTAATTCGCCAGTAAACCATTGCTGCAATGCGACGACATAATCCATGCTCATCATATTTGCGACGAGGCAACCACCTTTTTGTAACCTGGGCCAGGCGTGGCGAACAATTTCCGTAACTGCTCTCCCTGTTCCCCCGACAAAGATGGCCTCCGGATCGGGGAGATTCTGCCATGCGTTGGGGGCCTCTCCGAGGATGGGGACAAGATTGCCGATTCCAAAACGCTGAGAGTTTTCAACGATCAAGCCATAGTCTTCGGGGTCCATTTCAATTGCATAGGCTTTACCCAGTTTCGCAATCTGCGCCGCTTCGATGGAAACCGAGCCGCTGCCTGCCCCGATATCCCAAATGATTGAGGTTTCTCGTAGGTTCATTTCGCTGATCGCGATGGATCGCACCTCGCTCGGGGTCACCAGGCCTCGTTTGGGCTTCGTCTGTCGAAAGACCTCATCGGGATTCCCGAAGAGACGAATTCCAGAGGTGTCAACAGGTTGATCCGGTGCACCCGTTTGTCGGAGCAGAATCATCACATTGAGTGGTGCAAATTTCTGATTGACCAAATCCGCAAGCTTACTGCGTGTCACGCGTTCATCGGGGGAACCTAGATTCTCACAAACGTAGGCGGTGAAGTAGTTGATGCCCTTGGCGATCAATAGTTCTGCCAATCGAGAGGGTGGAACCTCTTCGGATGTGAATGCTCCAACCTTTTCTGCAGTCCTGATTCTTTCGATGACTCGCTCCAGCGGCTGAGAAGCCAGATTCGTCAAATAGGCTTCATCCCAGTTTTCCTTGACCCGAGCGAAAGCGAGTTGCATGCTGCTGACATGTGGAAGGACGTCGAAGCGATCCTTTCCGAGACGGTCGCAAAGGAATCGCGCCGTGCCATAAAACAAGGGGTCTCCACTGGCCAGTACGACGGATGGCCCTTCCGCGCGATCGACGAGATTCGCCAGTTTGTCGAGATCGCTTCCTATCGATTCACGGACACCATGGTAGTCCGGGAATTTGGCCAAAAGCGATTGGGAACCTACCAGCAATTTGGCAGATTTCACCAAGTCGAGGGCTTGTTTCGTCAGTCCTTCGGCGCCGTCATCGCCGACCCCGATAATCCATATTTTGTTGCTCATCCCGTCTTTATATCGCGCGGCATACGCTGCGCGGAGACGGGTTATTGCAGGACCTTATGTGGTTTGAAGAGAACCAACAGCAAACCGAGCCCGATAAAAGCGAATTGGACTGCTACAAATGTTACCAAATACATCAATAAACTCCCCTCGAAGGCTCCGTAGGCATGCAGCCCGATTCCGAGTTGGTTGGTACCGAACATCGACCAAGCGGTGACGACATTCCCAAAGACTGCGAGGATGGCGAAACCGAGAGCTCCAACCATTTTGTCCCATTTGGCATGCAGGAGTAACGCATTCCAGAGAACGATCATCAATGCACCGTTCTCTTTCGGATCCCAACCCCAGAATCTTCCCCAGCTATCGTCTCCCCAAAGTCCACCCAAAACGGTTCCGACAAAACTGAAGAAGATCCCAAAGCAGACGACCGCATAGCAAATGCGATACAGGACAGGTATCGCATCTCTAGCCGAGTTGACCCATTCCGATTTACTTTTTTCGCCCCCTAAGGTCGTAATGCAAGTTGCAATCAGAATCATGATTCCAAAGAATCCAGCGAAGAATGTAGCGCTGTATCCGAGCGAAACGGAAATCACATGGGTGGCTAACCAAAATTGGGTATCCAGAACCGCCCTCAAAACGGGCATCGAATCACCAACATCCAGTCCGTACGCTACAGACAAACTCAGATAACCCGAGATGGCCGCAACAATGAGAGAGACACCAATCGGATAGAAGATCTCTGCCACGATACAGAATAAAACCATGGCCCAGCCAATGAAAACGGATGCAGAGTACAAGCTCACCACCGGAGGTCGATCGGAAATGTAAATCCGAGCCACGATACCGTAGGTTTGAAGTAAGAACGCGCCGACGCAAAGCCAAAAGGCTATGTTCCTCAGCGACTTAGGTAACACGGCATAACTGAGTAATGTCACAAGCCCGACAATCACGTAGAAAGCTTGGGAGTTTCCAAAGATATGCATCGATTCAAAATGGTGTTCAAAATCAACTTTATTATTCCTCATCACATCGCTGCCGTGGGCACTGGCTGCAGCAGTTTTGAATTCAGCAACCAGACGATTGATCTTTGCCCCGTTCTTTTTGTCTTCGGAATAACCCTGAACGATATCAAAGAATTTGAGAACGGTATCCGATTGGGCATTCCGTTCTCGGTTCCTGATGACATCGAACAAAGCGGGTCCAAATGCATCCCAACGCGTTTTCGGTTTAGCAATTTCTCCATCGGCTGGATTTTCCTGGACCAGCGACGGAAGAATGGCTGGATTGTTCGACGCGCGAATTCGATCCACCTTCATGGAAGCATTTGTCATTTCTGCCTGGAAGGATTGCGGATCTCCTTCGAGTAATTTCCGTGTAAAGGGTGGTTCGAATGCGTCGATCAACGAGTCGACCATGGCAACTTTGTTCAAGATTTCCCACAAAGCTTTATCTTCGAACGAAAGCGTTTCCCGTCTGCTCGGCGGTGCTTTTTGAGTCTCAATGATACGAGACATCCGCGGCCCTATACTCCGCAAACCATCGACTATGTCGTTGTAGGAATAGCGATTGGATTCCACTCGCGTCAGATTCAAATCCGTCGTTGAGGTGGCTTCCACGCGGATCAGAGGATTATCGAAAATCCATGGTTCACGCATGATCGCGGCGAACATCCATTCCGAGGAGGAAACCTTCTTCGTCTTCGGTTTGTATTCCTTTTTGGCTGCTTCACCGTCGGCTAACAGCAGCGCATAGGGTTTGTTGGAAAGTACCTCAAGGAATTCAGCCGCCGCAGAGGAGAGAGGTTTCACTCTGCCTCCATAGTGAACAGGGATCGATCCGATCGCGTTGTAGTCGATCTCATTACGATCAGCCGTCTTGGGCCTGGCGATCGAAATCGCAAATAAACCCAGGCCGATACAGACTGCGCATCCGATGGCCCACTGCCTCCAGTCTCTCTGGATTACTTTCGACGTTCGCTCATAACGCATCGCGAATCGAGTGAAAGTACCTGCAAAGTGAACCAACATGCCCATTCCGACAAGGACACAGGAAACGTAGGGGATCAACCAGCCTGCGTTGGTGACCACCTGCAACACTGTTTGTTCCACACCGTAGGGACTGTCCTCTTTGGAGATATACTGCGATTGGTAGAACGTTTCGCCGCGAAATCGTAGTGGACTGTTCATCCAAACGCGACCATCTTGAAGAACGTTCCCCTCTTTGTCACGGATCGTAATGTAGGAGGAGTAGTCCTTCGGTATCATCGAATTGGTATATTCCTCCAAGACGATATTTTTCAGGGTTACGGAATAGTCTTTGTAATTCCTGCGGAACATGAGTCCGATATCGTATGTTTTGCTGGCGACCTCCAGGGTCTCAAAGATTGGATTGAATGACACTTGGTCGTCGCTCAACCACTGACTGGAAGCATACGATCCGATAGGAGACTTGTCCGATTTATTGAGTGCTGTGAAGTACAAGGAAGCGACGTTGGTCGATTCGCCCGTGCCACCGACTTTGGGCTTTTCTATCAAATCCCAACTTTGAATGCTTCCCTGCATCTTCGCCTCGACAGAATCAGAGGCGGGCTTCGTATTTCTCTTCTTGATTTGAGAGTTTTCCATCCATCGGTCGATTCGAATCTCGAACGGTAGACCTTCAGCAGAGAGGGTTGTCCCCCGCTTGGAGGACTCCATCAGCATCGGATGGCTAAATGCCACCACCCGATTCGCGTCGTCAGGGCTCCGATCGATCACGACCAGTTCCACTTCATCGATCGCAATCGCTGCAGTCGTTTTCTGACCCTCTGCCAGAGAGATTCGCTCCTCGGTCTGCGCGTCTCCGAAGATGAATTGGCCGACCATCAGCAAGGCGACGCCGAGGTGGATCAAGACATTCCCTCCTCGCTGGCCGAACAGCAGCATCAGTCCGATGAGAAGGACGGAACCAACTCCGAGACTCTTGGTCAATTGCCAGACGATTCTCAGACCGGGATCGGGAATGCGATAGGCATCAAAGGAAAAAACCAGAAACAAACTCACAAAAGCGCATATCAGGAGAGAGACGACTGCAGTGGTGAACAGAACCCGATTCTTCGGAGTCCAGAGCAAGAGCCATCCCAGCGAAAGTAGCGTCAAACAGTGCGCCGTAACCTTGGTTCCCAACCAGAGCGTGTCGTAGCTAAAGGGGGGTTCCCCCTGCAATCCATCCCCGAGGTGGGCACCAATGATGACGATAGCGACTAGGATGAAGCCTAAAAGCGTAATGATCAGCCCGCCAGCAAATCGTCCTCCTTTTGCATGGATCGCAAATCGGGTCAATTTTGCTGCAAAGAGATTGATCAATAGCACCAGCCCGATCGTTGCTCCACCAGGGATCGCGATCGTACCCGGGATCGGATTTTCATGTGGGAACAAGGTTTTTGGTGCGAAAACATCCAGAGGGACATAGGCAATCCAGCTATTGAAGTACTGGCGTTTGACATCAACAATCGTTTGTTCGTCTTGAGCGAGGGTTCCGATAAATAGCATCAAAGTGCCCAGGGCAAACATGACCACGGCAATCTTGAGCGATCCGAGCGCCTTCATGACGGACCAAGCGATGCGAGCCACATCCGATCGAACGTCTTCGAGCGTTTGTGTGCCGAAGCGTTCATTGGTGACGGTAGCCATATTCAGTTACTCCCATCGCATCGTTTTTACGAAGCTAAGTAGGTTGGATTTTTGCTCTTCTGACATCCGTAATCCGGATTTCATTTTCACAAAAACCGCTTGTGGTGGTTTTTCAGAGGGAATGGTCACAATCGTCAGGCACGATGCGTCAGACGCATCCGAGCTGCGAATGGAATAAAGCTTGGCCTCCCTCTGCATCGCAGAGATCGCCTCGGCTTGTTCGATCATTTTCGCGGAAGACTGTTCCAGGACGGCTGGATCATCCACCTTGAGAATCTGCTGCGCCCACATTTTGCAATTTTCAAGCGGAGAATCGATGGCTTCTGAAACTACGATCTCTCCGTCGGACGATCCATTTTCTCCGGGGATTCGAAAGGCGGCCAGTTGGAAAGGGCGGGCTGGCAACTCCGACCAATTGGCAGGGAGATCGTAAGCTAGTTTTCGAGCTTGCTCGGGTGTGGCTGGTGGATCCTTAGGGTTGTTCGTCGCGGGTGTCGACGGATTCGGCGAAAGGACGGAGCTTCCCGCCCCCTTTTTATCGAAGACATACGCGGGTACCTCCGTTCCGCTTCTCGCGATCGGTGTGAGTGATTCCTTCAATCCCTCGAGAGACAATTCCGACAAACCTACCTGTCCTCGCCATCGGTTGACCTGAGCGAGGAGGTAATTGTCCCAGTCGCTCAGCGGAGGCGCTGGCAGGCTAGTGACTGTCATCATCAAAGGTTTCTCTCCCTGAATGGGAATGGCAATTTTCGCATCCGCGAAATCATCTCCTGGACCCACCGTCCATCCCTCAGGAAGCGACGAAACCGGGCGTTTGGTTTGTGGATCGACATCAAAGGTCGCAACGACAGAATCGAACTGTCCGGCGACTTTCTCGATCCGATCAATCCGATCGGTGATCTTCAGGAAGTACCCCATGCCATGAAGAGGGAAAATGGCACCCAGGATCCGCTTTTCTGCCATCGGAATGGAGCCACCGGACATCATGGGAGGCTGAGATCCCATGGGATTCCTGGTGGGCTGAGGAGGGGCGACAACAAACTCCGTATCGACTTTGGGAGCCATAAAAATGCGTGGCTCTTGTTTTCGATCGCAAGCGGTACCCGCGAGAAAACAAATGGGGATCAGGACCCAAAGTCGAAAATGATGAGGAGGGTTCAAAGTTCTTACAATTCAACAAAGGAAGCATTGTCCGCGATACACTCGGCGGGGCGTCCAAGGGCTAATTGGTGGGACTCTGCAGGTGGGCGACGCCGACCTAATCCTGCCGAGAGTGCGGAATGAACTACACGTATTCCATTATATTCGTTCGCATTATATTGGTAGTCTGAACTGACGCTACGCCGAACGACGTGGCAATCCGTCCTGTCTCTTATTCTACGCTTCGAGTGCCGCACAGTCTAAAAACGATAACATTTCCTGGGGAACTCATTCTTTTGGGGACAGGTACGAGCGTCGGTGTACCCGCGATTGGCTGCGGTTGTCCCGTGTGTACCAGTCACGATAATCGTAACAAAAGGACTCGGAGTGGCGCGATTCTAGGATTGCCGGGTGGTAATTTATTGATCGATACCGGACCTGATCTTCGATCGCAGTTGATTCGCGAGGGGATCGGTATTGTGCACGCTGTGGTCTATACACACGAACATGCAGATCATCTGCACGGTCTGGACGACATACGCCTTTTCCCGTTCATGATTGGTGGGCCTGTTCCGGTCTATGCTTCGGAAATCGTTCAGCAACGGATCCGACGTGTGTTCGACTACGCTTTTGCTGATCGAGAGCCGACCCACAGCGGGTCAACTCCGCAGCTGACATTGATTGCCATCGATGAACGACCCTTCGAGGTTCTCGGCACGATACTCACGCCGGTACCCTTAATCCATGGTCCGTACTGCAGAGTGAACGGTTATCGTATCGGCAACATAGCCTATTGCACCGATACGAATTTTATAGAACCATCGAGCATGGAGCTGCTCCAGGGGCTGGATACTCTCGTCATCGATGCATTGCGTTTTACTCGTCATGCAACTCACTATTCGATCGATGAAGCCCTAGCAGTGATCGAGCAACTGAAACCCAAGCAAGCCTACTTGACCCATCTGTCGCATGAGTTGGAGTACACCGATGTGAACTCCCAACTTCCAGATCATGTGCGACTGGCCCATGACGGACTGAGAATTCCTCTGACCTGATTCATCTCGACTCTGCACATCTAAGGGTATGCAGCGAGGGTTGGTTGGTTCAGCGTTGCTTCTCGACAATCCATACGGTGGTTGCCCTATCCACGTTTCTTCTTGCGCAAAGCTCGTTCGCGTTCTTTTTGGAGCTTCTCTCGTTCCTTGGGGGTGAGTCTCTTTCCTGTACTTCCTTTGAGCTTCATGCCTTGCATGGGGTTGAAAGGATTGTTCGACATCATCCCTTGCATTTGATTGAGCATTTTCATTTTGTCGCCGATACTACCCGACGTTGCCATCTGCAGCATCGGGCCGATCATTTCAAATTGCTTGATCAAATCGCTGATTTGATTGGGCTGAACGCCACACCCTTTCGCGATACGACTGCGTCGAGCGGAGTCAATCAGCTTCGGGTTTCGACGCTCTTCAGGGGTCATCGAGTCAACGATCCCCGTCAACCGCCGCATCTCTTTTTCGCTGTCTGCATTCGCCATCATCTTCGATACTTCACCCATGCCGGGCATCAAGGTGAGCATCTTAGTCATCAATCCCGGTTTGCGCAATTTTTGCATCATGTCCCGGAAGTCGCCTAGGGTGAAGATCCCCTTAGACATTCGTTCTTCGATGGCTTTGCGCTCTTTCTCGTCGATCAGTCGATGCGCCTCGCGGGCCACCTCGAGGATATCTCCCATCTCGAGAATGCGGCTCGCCATACCTTCCGGACGGAAAGGCTCCAGTGCATCTAGATGTTCGCCAGTGCCGATAAATTTGATCGGTACCTGAGTGACCGCTTTGACACTCAGCAGGGCTCCACCTCGAGCATCGCCATCGAGTTTGGTCATGATGACGCCATCGATCGACAGTGCTTCATTAAAAGCCTTAGCGCTGTTGACCGCATCCTGACCGGTCATCCCGTCGACGACCAGGTAGACTTGCTGCGGTTGTATCGCTTTATCGATCTGTTTGAGTTGGTCCATCAACTCCTGGTCAATCGCTAGCCGACCAGCCGTATCGAGAATCACAAGATCGGCACCGGAATTCTTGGCGGCTTGGATGCCTTCTTGGCATACGGAGACCGGATCGGTCGCTCCGGTCTTGCTAAAGACACCCACGTTGAGCTGTCTTCCCAACACGTGCAACTGCTCAATCGCAGCAGGTCTTTGAAGGTCGGCTGCGATCAAAAAAGGCTTGAAGCCCTGTTCTTTTATAAGTTGTGCTAATTTTCCGCAGGTCGTTGTTTTTCCTGCTCCCTGCAAACCGCACATCATGATGCAGGTTGCGGAGCCTCGTTTGACAGGGATGGCGTTATCGACAGGTCCTAGGAGTTCGACGAGTTGCTCGTAAACAATCTTGACGAGTTCCTCGTGGGGCCGGAGCGAATGGATGACGCGTCTGCCGATGGCAGCATCGCTCACTTGCTGCATGAATTGACGAACAACATCGATGTTAACGTCCGCTTCGACCATGGATTTTTCCACCATGGCGAGCCCCTCTCGCATGTTGGATTCCGTTAGTTTTCCCTTGCCGCGGAGGGTTTGAAAAGCGGATTGGAGGCCTTCTTGTAGTGACTGAAACATCCGAATTCCGGGATTTGAAGACGAGAAGAAACGGAGAGAGTGCTGCCGACGGGAACTTTTGGAGGGGGGGGACCCTCCAAGGGTCGCATTGAATTGCGCCAACGGTAACGATTATGCAGCCATACCGGTAGCAAGTAAAGGAACTAAAACGACTTGCAGCGGAGGAAGTCGCGATCAAGTGGGAGTGATTCGTTGCAATGCCCCCGGGCCTAATTAGACTCGGAATTGCGACTCAATATTGAGTCACTACTCGTTTTTGCCCAGTTTTTGGCTCCTCATGAGGTTCGTCGATGACCACCGTCGGTACCGGAAGTGGTTCTTTCTCCAACAAGCATTCGCGCAAGGAAACGACTCGCAAGCGTAAACAGTCCTTGCTTCGACGATCTTTATTGGAGTCGTTAGAGAGTCGTCAAGTCATGACGGTTGGCCCCGAGCTTATCGGTGCCCAACCCAATGAAGGCGCTCTGATTTCTCTCGATGGATCGAATGCAACCGCAACTGTTTTGAACACATCTCCGCGCGAGATTGTTTTGCGGTTCGATGACGCCGAGGGAATCGATCCTAAAACCCTGACAGGGATTCAAATCAAACGTGCTGGTGTGGACGGTTTGCTCTCGTCTGCCTATCTCAGCACCGATTTAGGAACGAGTGGAAGAGTCGTCCTCGATTTCAGTGCGTCGCTTCCAGGCCAGCAAGGAAATGGTCTTGAGCTCTTCTTCACGCAAACGCAACGCACCAGCAGCATCCCAGGCAAGCCTGCGAGCTGGCCTATTCTTTCCGTCAGCGGCAACCGCATCAACATTCAAGTCAATACGCTGGCGGGCTCGAAGACAACCGCTTCGGATCTGATTCGTGCGATGACCGAAGATAGCCAAGTGTCCTCGAAGGTTTTGGTGAAGCGACTTCGAGGTTTCGAGGGAGAGGTGATCGCGGATACCGTGCCTGCGAATCAAGTACTCACCCTCGAAGGTGCCGATTCGGCTCGTGTTTCGAGCAATCTCAATTCGGGTTCGAATACACTTCAAGTTGAGTTTCTGTCGGTGCTCCCGAGCTCCAGTGGAGCTGGGACTCGCGTCGAAGTTGTTTCGAGAGATTTTGGAGGCGAAGCGCCTCCTGTCGTCAGTGTTAGCGGCAAGACCGTCCGTGTGGAAGTCAACAGCAACGCGCGATTCACCACAACAGTGAGCGAGTTCATCAATGCAATCAATACCTCGATCGATGCCAGTGCTGTGGTCAAAGCGCGATTGGTCAGCGGTTCACCCAACTCTCGCATGGGAGCCAATCCGACGACTTATTCCCCGCTCACCTTGGTGGCGGGCGACGACGTGGCAATCACGCCATCCTTTATCGGCTTCGGCGATAATGACCGTGAGGTCGTGATCCGTTTCGCGGAAGCGTTGCCTGATGATTTTTACATTATCGATATTCTCGGGAGTGGACCGCTGGCACTACGCAGCGTGAGCGGTCTTCCCTTCAATGGTGGGGTCAGCCAAAGCATTCGTTTTGACCTGGATCTGGGAACGACGATCCAATCCATTGTTCCACAACCCGTCGTACGGGCAAACGACGGCTCGTTGTCCCAGTTGAGAAACGTCATTCATGTTTACTTCAATGATGACGATTTGGATCCCGTGCAGGCGGTGAAGCCCGAATTCTATCAACTGATCTATACGAATAATTCAATTAGCGGGGTGGACGATTTCGTCTATCAACCGGTCGCTGTCAATTACGACTCGATCCTGAATCGATCGACGTTGACGTTTGATCGTAATCTCGATGCGCTCGTCAACCCATCCACCAACGCGGCTCTTCCGATCACCGCTCTTCGGTTGAGAATCGGAAACAATCAAGCTCCTGCGTCTGGCGGTGTCACGACGATCAATCAGACAACCGATCCGGGGAGTCGATTCGATAGCGCAGCAGATTTAGGAGGAGCATGGGCGGGTGGTGGCGGTGCGAAATCTGTCATCGTGGACTCCGTGATCGCCAACACGACCTCCTATCGACTCGATTTCCCCGGTGCCAACGATGGACCAGGGAATCGAGATAGCAGGTACGAGAATCACGTCACTCGCGTTGACAATGATGGTATCGCAGTCGTTTCTTACAATTTTGCCCTGGAGTTAGGGACCGCCAATTCGAGCGTTCAGCTCAATGCAATCACCGACCCTCAGAAGGATCTCGTTCGACAAATATTTTCCTTGTACGAAAAGTATCTGGGTGTGCGGTTCGTCGAGAGCGATTCGCTCGGCTTTACCGTCGCCGTTGGGGACATGTTGGCGATCAACCCACTCACCGCGTTGACTCCGATCGAAGCCAATGCACCCGGTGGTCTGACCTATGCGGCAGGACCGCTCGTGTCCAATCCAGCCATCTCGGCGGTGGTCATCGACATCCAGGATTTCAATACGGCCGATGACAATCTTTTCGGTACGGAATTATTCCGTTCCTTCATGCGCGGGATCGGCGTATTGCTCGGGCTCGGAAATGCAGATGAGCTACCGCAACAGACCGTGCAAAACAACTCGCCAGTCACAGATCCAAACGTCGAGCGCGTCTTCCCAGGAAATCATGATATCGTTCATGGTCAGTTCATCCTAAGACCCGAGAGCAAGGATATCGACCTCTATCGATTCACGCTCCCGAGTCAAGGAGGACAGTTGCAGTTGGAGATCGCTGCGGAAAGGCAAGCGAACTCAAGTCTTCTTGACGCATCGTTGACACTCTATCGCAACGAAGGTACCACAGCCACTCCGCGTTGGGTGAAGATGGCTGCCAATGAGGATTACTTCAGCAAGGATCCAAGAATCAACCTCGAATTTATCCGAGGTGGTGAATACATCGTCGGGGTTAGCGCGAAGGGCAATACGAGCTACAACCCCAATGTCGAGGACTCAGGGCTGGGTGGCAAATCGGAAGGAAAATACCAATTGCGTATTGACTACCGGCCCCCAGCCCCAGCTGCTTTAGTCGACGCGAATGGCCGACCAACTCCGCTGGACGGTGATGGGGATGGTCGGCCTGGCGGCGTTTTCAATTACTGGTTCGTACCGACACGTCCTGATCGGGCCGTGGTATCCCCCGGCGTTCCGGATGTATCCGCTTACACCATCTGGGTCGACAAAGTCGCAGCCAACAATGGCAATGGCACCCTCGCAGCTCCGTTCAATACCATCAGTCGAGCGATCTCCGAAGCCAATACGATTTCTCAATCCAATCCGACCGGAAGTCGAAATGTCGTCATCCGGATCCTGGGCAATACACAAAGCCGAGCCTACGAGATTGGCTTCAATCGCTTTGGAACGGCCCTCGCCGATGGGTCGACATTCGATGTTCCCAAAAATGTTACGGTCATGATCGATGCAGGTGCGATCATCAAGATGGGGAGGGCACGCATCAGCGTCGGAAGTTCTACGGTGAGCGTCGATCGCAGTGGCGGCGCTGTCCAATTGCTAGGTATCCCAGATGCTAAAGTCATCGTAACATCGATCAATGATCCAACCGGTGTGGGGCTCAATCCCGATCGCAATCCTCCCACTCCAGCTCCTGGTGATTGGGGTGGAATCGATTTTAGAAATCGAATCGACGGCCGTGATGAAACTCGAACGGATCGGGAGCGAAATGGTCTGTTCCTCAACACGGTCATCCATTCCGATATCCGATTTGGGGGTGGACAGGTATTTGTCGATGGCGTCTCTCAAGTGATCACTCCGATTCACATCATCGATTCACGCCCGACGATCGCTAACAATTTGATTACTCGAAGTGCGGATGCTGCGATGGCAGCAACCCCAAATACTTTCCGTGAAGATAATTTTGTCGATCCTCGTTCTCAAGCGAACGGTTTCTTTGTCGCGGACTACGATCGGGTTGGGCCCGACATCCATGGCAATCGTGTTATCAATAACACCCTTAATGGTCTCTTTATCAAGACTCGAACAGGTGTTGCTGAAAACCCGGAAACCTTAACTGTAGCAGCACGTTTTGACGATGTGGACATCACCCACGTCATGGGTGAAAACCTCGTTGTAGAAGGAAAACCCGGAGGGGGAGTGCTCGATGTGGCAGCGCCTCCCACAGCGATCGTAACTCTCGCGAATGGCGGATCGGGTAGTCTCGCAGCGGGAACCTACAATTACCGATTGGTTTACGTGGATGCAGCCGGCAATGAGAGCTTGGCCTCGGCGCCGACGACTTCTCTCACCGTTGCCGCCAATAGCTCGATTGCCTTGAATAACCTCCCACCCGTGAGTTCGGGATTGGCCTATGTCGCGCGGAGGCTGTATCGAAGCGATAGTACCGGTGGAGGAACCTATCGTTTGGTTTCCCAATTGAACGCTGTCGCTACGAGCTTTGTTGACTCTGGTACGCAAACCGGTGCTCCGCTCGCTGAATTGACAACCAAAATTCGATCGCGACTGGATGCCAGTCTAGTGGTCGATCCAGGTGCCGTTCTGAAATCCCAAGGTTCTCGAATCGAGGTTCGGACCGGTGGAAATCTGTTAGCCGAAGGTACGCAATCGCTACCGGTCGTCTTCACGAGTCTCAACGATTTCCGATACGGTGTCGGCGGAACATCCGACACGACCAACTCCAGGAGCTCCCGATCGGCCGCCCCTGGGGACTGGGGAGGTATCTTCGTAGGACATGCCAGCTCCGCATCGCTAGACAATGTACGCTTGGCCTATGCGGGTGGAACGACACGAATTGAAGGAGGATTTGCGTCCTTCAATCCGATCGAAGTCCATCAAGCAGATTTCCGAATGGCAAATTCGCGCGTCGAATTGAGTGGCGATGGCGTGGAAGCATCGACATCCCCAACGCGGGTCGGTCGGGGAACCAATGAGCCAGGGGCTATCTTTGTTCGCGGAGCTCAACCGGTCTTACTTGGGAACCGAATTTCCAGGAACGAAGGAGCTGCCATCAACATCGATGTCAATTCGCTCACCCCTGATTACGTCAATGATCCCGGACGGATGACCGGCGATTTGGGTGTCTCGGAGGACTACCTCGAAAACCAAGGGGCTCTCGTACGAAACAACCGTATCTCCAGCAATGGGATCAACGGAATGGTGGTTCGAGGGCAGACGCTGACGACGCAAAGCGTTTGGGACGATACAGACATCGTTCACGTCGTTCAGGACACAATCACCTCGGACAATATCCACGTCTATGGCGGACTGCGACTCAAGAGCGCTGCGAACGAAAGTCTAGTCGTTAAGTTTGGCGGTTCTGGAAGTGTCGCTGGCTTGAATGCGACAGGTACTCCTTTGGATTATTCATCCCGTATCGGAGGGAGCGTTCAGATCATCGGGCAACCGAACTTCCCCGTTGTTCTGACGAGTTTCGCCGATGACTCCGTCGGCGCTGGATTTGGAGTCGATGGAAAAGTCTCGTTCGATACCGATGGGAATGGAGTGAGCGGCGATGGTTCTATCACCGTTTTACCGTTCGGTCCTGAAGTCGACCGCGGTACGTTGATCGACAATGACGTAGATATCAACACACCGGGCTTCTTTTCATTCCAGCCGTCCGCTGGTGGCAATGCAACCTTCGGAGCGAATGCCGGTATCACGGCACAAGGAACTTCGCAGCTCTTTGTTAACAGCGATGTGATTTTTGACTTCACGAACTACATCGATATCGGACCGAACGGAAATGCGTTCGAGCTTGCCAACACGACCATCACTCGCCCGCCAACTCTCGTCTCTCCCGACCTGGTCGTGAGCGAAGGAACGTTTACCGGGAATAACAACGCCGTGGTGCGATGGCGGATCGAGTCCCGCTTTGACAATGGAATTTCTAGACTCTACAACACCCTCCTGCTCGACAGCGACGCTCCTCTAGGCGATCTATCGTTCATCAATTACCTCGATGAAGATATTCAATTCCCCTCCGATGATTTCCTGTACGTGACCGGGACGCCTGGCGAGAAAGACTTCCGGGCATTTACGATCGATGATCGGGAGCGAATCGGATTCTCGCATGGAGGCATTTATCAGCCGGGAGCCGAACTGCAAAACGCCACCTACTCCGGATGGGCGGCCGACCGATTCCGTAGTCTTGCCAATGCGATTGAGACAAACGGTACGACGTACAGTCTGCCTGGAAACATCAACACGACGAACATTCCTCCTCGGAATGATCCGCAACTCGGTTTGGTCTATGGTTTAGCTGACGTCACGACTGCTTTGGCTTGGCGTGTCGAACCGACATCGAATTCAGCTCGAATCACCAGTTTCCTAGAATTGGTACCGACATCGATTCAGCGGCAAGCGACTCCGGGCTCCTGGCAAGGGGTTGCGATGCAAACCTACTCGAACGATCGCAATGTCAGCGCTTCGTCCGAGCGCGAATCGGCTCGTGCGAGTGCTCCATCCTCGAATGATACACCTCAGAGCGCACAGTATCTCGGACAACTCTCGCGGCAGATCTCGAGCGGAGATGAAAACGCACGCTTGGGATTCGAAATCCAAGGTGTATTGAACAAACCATCCGACGTCGATGTCTATAGCTTCACCGCCAATGGAAGGACCGAGGTTTGGCTCGATATCGACCGAACGACCTTCGGTCTCGATACCATTGTCGAACTCATCGCCGCGGATGGTACAATCCTGGCGTTGTCCGACGATTCGTATTTGGAAGAAACCAGTCCGGGCACGAATCCGATCTATTCGACGCTCGCAGGAAATTCCGCTAACCCGCTTCGAAAGAGCGCTCTGCTTCAGTTTCCACGGTCCTCTGTGGGTGAAGCTCGTGATGAGTACGGTACCAACCCGAAAGATGCTGGGTTGCGTGTCGTTCTCCCAGGTCAAGATAACTTATCCAGCACCTACCATGTAAGGGTGCGAAGCAGCAATCAGTTCCCTGGCCAGCCTGCAGGAACGCCATCACTCAGCAATCCGAATTCGATTGGACAAGGACGATCCAAAGGGTCCTATCAGTTACAAATTCGATTGAGCGAAGCCCAGGAGTTCCCCGGCTCCATGATCTCCTATGCGGATGTTCGGTTCGCAACGACGGGGATCACTCTGGCAGGTGTCCCTCGCCATTCCCCCTTGGTGGGCGAGACCGCGGAAGTCGAAAGTGCGACGGTCACGAATAACACGTTCGCTACTGCCCAATACATTGGCAACATCCTTCAAACGGATCGCAAAACGATCTCGCTGGCAGGTAGCCTCAATTCCAGCACGGATATCGATTGGTACTCCTTCGATATTTCCTACCAACAGTTGGTTTCTCCGCTTGCCAAGTACCTTTCGACCATCTTCGATATCGACTATGCCGATGGAATCGGAAGAGCGGATATGTCGATGTATCTGTTCACATCCGCTGGCAATTTGATCCACGCCGGTGAAGACAGCAATATCCTCGACGATCGCGCGACCTCGCTTCGCTCAGCCGACAATACCGACTTGGGTCGTGGCTCCACAGGCACTCTCGATCCGTTCTTGGGCTCGGTAGAACTCCCTGCGGGAAGATACTTCTTGGCTGTTACGAGTAAAAATCAGGTTCCAACCGTTTTGGCCAATCGACTGAATCGAAATCCTGGAAACAACGATTCCTCGATTCGAGTCCAACCGGTCAATAGTGGGCGCTACATCGTCGAGGACCGTGTCGATACTCGTCTTGGCACCTCGGCAACGGGTCCGATCGTTCCTCAGTTCCTGCCCCAGTCATCGCGCGTCGAATACTTACTGGGGGATGTGCCACTTTACCTGCTGCAAGAAATTTCGAATGGAAATGCGCAGGTTTATCTGGCGAATTCATTCACAGGGGAATTGTCGAACTTTGTCGGTAGCGCGACCTCCGATTTGAACGACTTCGCGATACGACCCAACGGGGATATTCGCGGTTACACGGGCTTGACGGCCAACGTTCGAAACGACGCCAATGCAAACTATGTATTGATCGATTCGGGAACAGGTACCAGTCAATCGACGGGCACGTTCGGGCTCACGACGCGGCGGCTCGATGCGACTACCTTCCAACTCACGGATGCCAACATCGGCTTGGACTTCCAAGCGATCACGTTCGGTAGTATCAACAATTTCGGAGGAAACCCGGTCGAAGCGGGATTCCTGGTTGCCAATCGAATTGTGCCTCCAGGGAACGTTGGTAATTTTGGGGTCTCGAATACCAGGAACATCTTGTATCGGTTCGATCCAAACACGGGTGCTGGGGATAGCCAACCTGGTATCGCGAACCAATTCAACATCGTTACTGCTGGAAACCCGGATCCACCGGACATCATTTTGGGTGCCGGTACGAATGTTACCGAACGTGGCTTCATCGATACCTCGACCCCGGGAGCGGTCTCGAATAGTGTTGCAGTGACCGAAGCGACACAGGTACGAGCGACGACGACGCGCTCGTTGATCGCCGACGGTGACACGATCACGCTACGCGCACTTCCGAACACGACGGTGATTTTCGAATTCAACGCAGGTCCTGAACTGTTGCTCCAGTTCGACCCGATCAACGCTCCATTCCGGAGATTGTTCGATGGAGATCAATTCACGGTAGATGGAGTGGTCTATCAGATCACGACCAATCCAAATCCAGGGGTGATCCCTGGAGTGCGTACGGTTTTCTATCAACCGACGATGACAAACGAGCAATTCGTTGCTTCGTTGCGTCAATCGATCGCCACCGGGATTCAACTCGGCTTCGATGGAAATCGACTCAATTTCAGCGGAGCGACGACGGGTTCTTTCGGGACGCTCGTTGCTCGACAGGTAGCTCGCGATCTCGGATCGACCGGGAATGTCTCGAGTGGTCGAGTCGCTGTTAATTTCCTCGCCGAGGATACCGCCGAAACGATTGCGGTCAGGCTCGCTCAGGCGGTAAACAATTCCGGCTTCGCCGGGCTGTCTGCCGTTGCGAACGGGGGAATCGTCCAGTTTGTCAATGCGACCGTGACTGCGACGACCGGTAGTTCGCGAGCCATCGGGATCGCCCCTGGAGGTACTGTGACCGGTATCGCCCAGATCAACAACGATCTGTATGCCGTTAGCGATGCGGGTGGTCTCTATCGCATATCCCAATTTGCACTGGAAGTAAACAATCCAGGCAATATCGCGACCTATGTGACATCGTCGTATAACTTGACCGGGATTCGATTCACCGGTTTGACCGCTGGTCCTAGAAATGTTGGCAACGGTCAATACGAAGACATTCTGTTCGGTACCGACATTGCCGGTAATATTTACGCATTCGACACCTCGGGTAACTTCGTCAATGTATTTGCCAATGGAGACTCGAGAGTTTCTACAGGTCTGTTCAATCTGTCTGGCTTGGCGTTTTCGAATCTCGACTACAACCTTTGGCACCAGTCAGGTCGTCGCGCCACGGATGTTGGCCATGGCGTCAATGCTCCGAACGACCGTAGCGATGAGGCTTCCGACGGTGGTTTGAGTTGGTATTTCGGATTTGAAAATCGACTGGCTAATAACAATGCGAATTTCAATTCCTTCTCGGATCCGTTGAGTCAACCGAGGGCCTTGGCGACTCCTCTGGCCAATACGTACAACTTCCCAGGGGGAGCTTCGGGTGTTCTCGAGAGTCAGCCGTTTTCTCTGTCGGGCATTGCGACGGGAGATAAGCCGACGCTCTACTTCAACTACTTCTTGAGTACGGAAGATACCACGTCCAATTTGGATACCACTCCCCCGGTTCCCATGCGAGACTCGTTCCGAGTTTATGGAATGGGAGATGATGGACGATGGAGATTGCTCGTAACCAACAACGATTCCGATTTGGAACAACCCATCGAGCGAGCCATCGATAACAATCCGGCTGGGACTGGCGCTCCCGCAATCGCTTGGCGTCAAGCCCGCGTCGACCTTGGGCAACTCGCGGGAAGTCGAGAGGTACGTTTACGATTCGAGTTTAGCACTGCGGGTGGAATGGGATTCGGTTTCACGGGTGGTCGAGGACCTGAACTGAGAGTTCTTCCAGGTGACCAATTATCCGATGGCCAAAGCTTTACGGTTGGAGGACGACGTTTTGAAATCGAAATGGGTGCAACACTCACCCTTCCAAGCGGTGCAGGGATTCGTAATCTAGACACCCTTTCCGTGCTGGGAACGACCTTCACCTATTGGGATGGTACAGGGAGTGCCCCATCGGGCAGTATCATCCAATACAGTAGTTCCGATACGCCGGATGTCATCGCGCAGAAGACCCAGGCAGCTTTATTGGCCACTACGTTCACCAAGCTGAACACGACCGTTAATTTCGCAGATCCAGCAGGCGGTTCCGATACCATCAGTCGCGCCCTGTCGGTCGGAATCACCGGTGAGCCGGCGAGGGTCGTAGGAGTTGGGGCCATCGGAGACAACGTCAATCTATTGGCGACTCCAGATCGCGATATCGACTTGGTTCGGATGAACTTGGAGGCTGGCACAGATCTCTTGGTAATCGCCAGCGCCACAGCAGTCTCCTCTCCGCTCGATCCCTATCTCCGCGTCTTCGATTCACTCGGTAGGGAAGTTGCAGCCAACAATGATTTTGCCGGAAGTCGAGATTCTCGAATTCGCTACACCGTTCCGAGCGATGGCGTTTACTTTGTAGGTGTCTCCGCAAGCGCGAATACAAACTACAACGCGAACGTTTTCGGCAGTGGAACCAATGGTGGATCGCAAGGTCAGTACCAATTGACCGTCGATGTCACCCCTCGGTCGAACTTCATTTTGGCAAATAATCGGATCCAGCTCGACGGCGTTCGTTCGGTCTCCGTTCCCGCTGGCTCAGCCATTACCATCTCCGGAGCCAGTGGACTGCAGGATTCGACATCGATCCCGGTTTACATTTCTCAAACGATGACCGGTGTGCAAGTCGCGGCTGAAGTCAAGCGAGCCATGGAGGAAGGACTCATCGGGAAAGATAACTTTGATACCTTCGCTCAGCGAGGTGTCTTCCTCGATATGACAGATGTTAGTGTCGCGTCGCCAGGACCGTTCACTCTATCCACCGGTCGATTTGAAGATGCTTTGTCCGAATGGGGTGTCGACAACAATCCATTCACGCGCCGAGCACTTCGAGCCCAAAACAATGCCTTCGAAGGCTTGTATCTCGACGATTTCATCATCGGGCTTGCTGAACGCGGCGAGCAGATTACCGCGTCCCGATCGGATACTACGTTTGTGACCGTCGGGCCCGTCGTCGGGCCACAGGGCGGCACCTATCAATTGGAAATCCGCGGCGGCACCGAGTACGGAAGTCCGCGAACGATTACCAATCCTCGCAGCACTGTCGAACTCGACTTGATCCGGGCCTTTGAACCGAATCAAGCTCAATCGAATTCTCAGACCATTCGTTTCAATGCGGCATCGAACATTGGTGATGGGCAAATCATCAACTTGAGCGATGGTGTCAACACCGTGGTCATGGAATTCGATGATGTATCCCTGCCAACCAACTCCCCAGCGCGAGGAGTGCGGCCAGGAAATATTCGAATACCTTACAACCCAGCTGTCGGCGAATCCGCTCAAATCATCGCATCGCGCGTTCGAGATCTTATCAATTCTCCCGTTGTTCAAGGGGTTCTTCAGGTCGGTGCCATTTCTTCCGATGGAACGACCACCGGCACCAGTTCCGACCAAATCGCTTTGGTTGGAACCGTGACGATGAGTTTGCCAGTGAGCGTTGGTACCGCTTCATCGACAAACTTTGTCGGTGACAGAAATACCCCGCGCGAACAAGGGCAAGTCTTGATCGAAAACTCTCGGATCCGGAATTCGTCAGGTTTTGGTATCTCCGTGACTGCCGATGTGAGAGATCCAGGTTCCAATGCACCCAATCCGGGATCGGTTCGAAATACCATTACCCTCAATAACGCGAGGTTGGCCCCGGGGGCGGTAGTCGTCAACAATGAATTGATCGGCAATCAATCTGGCGGAATCAACATCGAGGGTGATACAGCGACGGGCAATGTGCCTGCAGCGTCCATCCCGTTTGTTCGAGCTATCAACAACACCATCCTGGGAGGCGTTGTTACGACAAACACCGTTCCGCCTCCAACCACGATTCAGGGTGATTATTACCAGCTCGGAAGCGCCGCATTTGCAGATCAAGTGGCACTGTACAATCCGACGGCTGGTGGTGGTCCGGTTCCTGTGACCGGTCTTCAGAACCCCGCAGATGCCCTGGGCGTTCCCAATTATTCTGGAATCGGTGAACCGATTCCGGGACAAGGGGTTGTCTCCTTGGGACGCGGCGGTTCTTTGACGGTCCAGTTCACAAACAATATTCTCACTGGATCGGACGATGCGAGACCCGACCTGGTCATCTACGAGGTTGGTAACTCGGAGAACGTAAGGGTCGAGGTCAGTACTGATGGAGTGACCTTTACATCGGTAGGAGTTGCTTCCTTCACCAACCGATACATCGACTTGGATGCATTTGGATTCAATTCCTTGAGTCAGCTTTACTTTGTCCGAATGACGGATGAATTCAATCAGGGAGCGCTCTCAGGTGATTCGGTAGGTGCAGATATCGATGCGGTTGGTGCGCTATCCACGCGTGCAGGTTACACCTATGCTGCAGGTGGAACCGGAATTCGTGTCGGTGCCAACGCCAGCCCGACACTACTCAACAATATCGTCGTGAATAGCACCGACGGAATTTTTGTCGATTCAACGAGCACGAGCACGGTCATCGGAGGGTCGCTCTATCAGCTGAACGTTCGGAATTCAGCAGGTTCGGCAACCGCCGGTCAATTCCCGATCACGGTCGCAGCCCAGATTCCACTGTTTAGCAATCCAGCAACCGGGAATTTGTACCCCGTTCCAGGCTCCCGCGCCATCGATTCTTCTCTCGATTCCCTGGCGGATCGCGCTGCCCTACTAGCAGTCAAACAGCCGCTCGGTCTGCTGCCTTCACCGATCATCACTCCGAGTACCGACATCACGGGGCAATTGCGAGTCGATGATCCGAGTGTCGCATCTCCCCCAGGATTAGGAGAGTCTGTCTTCAAGGATCGAGGTGCAGCCGATCGTTCAGACTTTGTGGGGCCATCCGCGGTCGCGATCAATCCTCAAGACAACGATGCGTTGAATCGCGATAGGAACCCCGCGCTGGGGACCGTCGAGATTATCAACAGCACGATGTACTATTTTGATCTTCAATTACTCGATACTTCCTCGCTTGGGAATCAATCGCAGGGGACGGGAATCAATCCGACAACCGTCTCCTCGAACTCGATCCTGGTCTACAAAGATGCCCAGATTCTTGTCGAGGGAAGGGATTACCGGTTCGCTTATAACTCCACGAGCAATATCATCCGGCTGACACCTCTCGCCGGAATGTGGGAGTCTGAATCCGTTTACCAGATTCGCTTTATCAACACGAACGAATCCTTGATCCTGTTCGCCAATCCACGCGATACCGTCGATGGTACGACTTACACCATTCTCGATGCGAGCGGACGTAGCAACTATTTCGAACTCGATACAGGTATCAAGCTCAGGATCCCTCAGTCGACTACCGGTATCAGCCATAACATCGTCGACGGAACCGTATTCCGAGTCGATGATGGATTCCGACGCGTTTCTTTTGAGTTCGATAATAATCAGATTACCCTCCCGACCAGCGGCGTTGTCATTCCTTTCAACACGCAGGATTCACCGACGGTCATGGCTGAAAAGATCGCCGCGGCTGTGCTTTCGGCAGGCCTAAACGTACGGATCCAGTCGATCGGACGGGGTGAGCTGCAGATTCTGGGAAGCAATCTGATTCAGTTCCTCAGCGATACAAGCGGAATCTCCCAATCGGGTAGCACCGGGGTGCAACCGACCTACGGATTCCGAATCCCAACGGATAACGGATTGCCAGTCGGAATCAACGACGGTCAACGCTTCACCGTACAACGTGGGAACACAACGATCGTCTTCGAACTGGATTCAAATGGTATCGTGGGAGCCAATGCCATTCGAGTTCCGCTCGCCGCATCAACGGATGCCCTCGCAGCATCCATCGTGTCGGCGATCAACGGAGCGAATCTCGGACTCAATGCGACCTTCTCTATGGGTGGCTTTATCGCTGTCGGTGATCAAATCGATTTGAGATTGCAATCTATTGGAGGATTGCGAGTCGTCGGTGCCCCTGGAAGAGCGGCCAACGTTCCAGTCGAAATTGACTTGAAGACGGTTCAGGTAGCGGATGAAGTGGCAACGCTCGTTCGCAACACGATCAACAGCAGAAATCTTCCTGGAGTCGTCTTGACTCAACTCGGATCCCGTCTTCTTGTCGAGGGTGCGAAAGGTGTGGCGGGTGTCGGGACGGTATCCGTTTCGGGAATTCGAGACTACGCAGGCAATGCGATGCGTGCTACCGAGTTGAATGGCCAAACCTTGACCACCATATTCCTCGGCGAAGGGCTCGATTATGGCGATGCGCCAGATCCTACCTACGCTTCGAAGAAATCGAATAACGGTCCAACACACGTTGTTGTCGATGGATTCTCTCTCGGAACGACGGTTACCACCGATGCCGATGCCCGGTTGATCGATGCGGATACCGATGATGGTGTTACCATCCAATCGATTACCGCTGCATACACCGGTACGATCGTCGTCAATGTCCAGGGGATATCGACCTCGCGGGTTGGATATGTCAACGCATGGCTCGACATCAATGGCAATGGTATCTTCGAGGAATCCGAACGAATTCCGTTCAGCGGACGGCTCGGTAATGGAAACAACACGGTTACATTCCCTGTTCCGAGCAATGCGGTCACGAGTCGCGATGTTGCCCTCCGTGTTCGACTGAGTACAACCGAGATCCTGGCCGCGACCGGCCCGGCTCCGGATGGTGAGGTGGAGGATTACTTGGTTCGTATCAGCCGCAATCCTTACCAAAACCCATCGAATCGACTCGACGTCAGCGGAGATGGATTCGTATCTCCAATCGATGTACTCAATCTTGTCAACTTCATCAATCGCACAGGTGGTGGACGCCTACCGTTGGGCCTGACAACACCTCCTTACCTGGATGTGAACGGGGACGGTTTCTGCTCTCCGAACGATGTGTTGGAAGTGATTAACTTCATCAACAGCAGCACAACTGGTGGCGGCTCTGGCGAGGGCGAAGGCGAGTCGAATACGGACTTGTGGGTTCCAGCTACGAGCCTCTCCTTACCTGTTCCGTCGTCTAGCAATCCATCCAACCTGAGAGTAGAGTCTTCGAGCGATCTCCCAGTTGGTAAAACCACCAACTTGGGCCTCGATGATTACTTGGCAAGCCTACCGTCCGAAGTAGGCCCCTCGATGGCTGCCGAGGAACTCGAATGGCTATCGATCTTGGTCGACGAAGACGAAACCGAGGATTCCAAAGCATTAGGTGGAATTCTCGGCGAGGTTCTCGACGAATTTGTTTAGGCCACGATTGGGCTTTTTTTACAAGGAACGCTCTGGTTAGAAATCAGAGCGTTCTTTTTTTGAAACAACTACCGATAGACTCGGCAGGGATTGTCGTAGGAGGTCTCCGAGCGTTGACATGGCGAACGCTTCGCTCGCGTGATGGCCAATCATGCAAATGGCGATCCCCATAGCCTCTGCCTCGAGGCATTGATGGTAAGTGGCCTCCCCTGTGAGAAACGCATCGCAACCTGCGTCCTTTACAGCATGCAGCATGCTGCCACCACTACCGCAAACAATCCCGATTCGATGCACCAAATGGTCATTCGAATGCGTCGCTCGAAATAGGGCTGTCGGTAATTTATCCATCAGACGACTTCTTAACGCATCGATGGAGATCGGGCTGGAAAAGTGTCCGCACCTACCTGCACCTAATCCATCTACCACTGGACCACCGCGAAAACCGTGTACAGGCTGAACGCTCTCAAGACGCAGAATCTTTGCTAGTTGCGCGTTGATTCCGTCTCGGCAATTGTCCCATGCAGTATGAGGAGAATAAATCGAGACTCGATTTTCAATGGCTTGCAGAAGCAATCGTCCTGTGACAGATTCGGGTGTGATTCGCCCCACAGGTTTGAATGGAATCGGATGGTGGCTGATCAACAAATCGACTTGGTTTTCTATAGCCTCGCCCAACGTGACGCTCGTGACCGTCAAACATGTCATCAACCGCTCCACGTTTCGATCGGGATCACCTACGAGCAATCCGACATTGTCCCATGCTTCTGCCGTTTCCAAGGGAGCGATGTCTTGCAGTACATGGAGGATTTCAACGAGCGGCTTCATTTTGGTTCTCCATTCGTATCATCGATTCGAGTAGTGGATGGGGCTCGTTCGAAAACCCGATACGCATCCATTCCTGTCGAGCATAGCCCCGTACAAACTCCTCCGCCGACATCTCTCTCTTGCCAGCAGGCTGGACGGTATGCAGATTGAGAATTCCATCGGGAACGAGTATGCCCAAATGAATCGGATCCTGTAGGGATAACGAGTGCGCGAGGGATTGAGCTTTTTTCCCATAGACCAATGTTCCGATTTCCCAGGATCCCAGAACATTCGGCGCCAGATTCGCGATTGTGCAGACGATGGATGTCGAGCGACTCACGATCATTCGAAGCTCTGTCCCAGACGCGAAGTGGACGTTCATGTAAGTACCGGGCCAGGGTTGCAACCCTCGGATTTGACGATCGAGATAACGAACGGCATACCGTGGATCCAAAAGCCCATCGGCCTTTGCAAGACGCGGCGCTTTCGTCGTACGAGACTTGTCCTGAGGACTACCCAGCGGTGGATCCCCCGGCTTCAGGGAGGAAAGCAATTCAATGGACCTTAGTGTCGGTTCCTTGCCCAGTTCGCTCAGTCGCCTTTCTAGTTCCCAGGCATTCTCGTCCGATCCGATTCGGGTCGACGCGCGCGCTAAGATCGGCCCAGCATCTAAGCCAGGTGTCATATGAATGACGGAGACCCCGGCTTCGACATCTCCGGTCAGTATGGACCATTGAACAGGAGCAGCGCCACGATGCCTGGGCAAAAGGGAACCGTGCAGATTGATTCCGCCCAATCGAGTTGCTCCCAAGCATTCCGAGGACAGGATCTGTCCATAATCGCAGACGACCATCAGGTCGGCTGGCATCGAATGGAGCCACGCGATGGATTCACTCGAGTTCATCGTCGAGGGAGCGAAAACAGGCAGGCCATGTTGCTCAGCCCATAGGCGAACAGGGCTCGGCGGAGGCCCCTTTTTAACATGCGATTGGGATTTCTCGGGCCGGTAGATCACAGCCAAAATTTCATGAGTCTCACGTATTCTCTCGAAACTAGGAACGGCGAACGGACCCGTCCCCATCAAAACCAATCTCATGGTGATTCATTCTCCTTTGCGATTTCATACCGAGTGACTCGCGTACCCGGTACGATCCGATAGAATACGCGACGTCGCTTTGTTTCACCATGACATCGAATTCAGGATGAGTGTCGCTATGAAAAATAGTTTCATCTGCTGGTTGGTAGGGCTCACCGCATGCATCGGAGGCGCAGAATGGAATACGCCCGCTCGAGCTCAAGTCTCCGGAATCGATCTCAAAAACATCAGCAAAGAAATATCCCCAAACCAGGACTTCTTTCGCTACATCAATGAGGAATGGCTGAAAAACACCCCGATCCCAGAGGATCAATCGGATTGGGGTTCCTTCACGATGCTCGATATCGAAACGAAAGACGCCATTCGAAAGTTGATCGAAAAGGCTAGTCAGCAACCCAATCCGACTTCCATCGGGCGGCAGGTTGGCAGCTTTTATCGATCTTATATGGATAGGACGACACGGAATCGACTTGGAATCGAGCCGATCCGACCGATGCTCAAGACGATCGAGGGGATTCAATCCAAAAGCGATTGGATGGCTGTCGCAGGTCAGTTGGGCCGAAAAGGGATTCCGAGTCTGTTTGGGGTCTACATTGATGCCGATGCAAAATTGTCGGATCAATATGCGATTTATGTCAATCAGGACGGCACGAGCCTGCCGGATCGCGACTACTACCTTGACGAAAAGTTTAGCAAACCGCTCGCCGAGTATCGCAAATACGTTCAGTCCATGCTGGTCGAACTCGGATGGAAAAATGCGGAATCCATCTCGCAACGAGTCGTCGACCTCGAAGTCGAATGCGCCAAAGTCCAATGGGATAAGGTGAAACTGCAAGATCCGAATGCGCAGTACAACAAAATGCCCGCTTCGGATTTTGCGAAGATGATTCCAACGATGGATCTGGATGCCTACACCCGGGCCTCCGGCTTGGCATCGAATACCGATCTGATCGTAGGTCAACCGAGTTTCTTCAAATCCCTCAGCGAGCTTTTTGAAAAGACCGACCTGGAGGTTCTTAAAGCGACTCTGGCTTTCCAGACCTTCAATACGTTCGCTCCAACCCTATCCGAATCGATCGAAAAGAAACACTTCGCATTTTTTGAAACCGTGCTCAGCGGGGTCGAGGAACAGGAGCCTCTCGAGCGACGAGCTGTCAATGCATGCAACGCCTTGCTCACGATGCCCGTTGGACAGCTCTACGTTGAGCAGTACTACACCGAGCGGGCACGCGAAAAGATGGATGTCCTCATCAAAAACTTACTCAAAGCATTCGAGGTGCGCATCAAACAACTGGAATGGATGGGTGAAGGGACAAAAAAGGAAGCGCTACAGAAACTATCGCTCTTCAATCCAAAGATCGGTATGCCTCGCAAGTGGAAGGATTATTCCTCGGTGACAGTTGAGCCGACCGATCTGGTCGGTAACGTGACTCGCCTCGCGGAATTCGAACACAACTACGCGCTGAACAAAATCGGAAAAACCGTCGATCGCGATGAATGGTTCATGGGCCCGCAAACGGTCAATGCATATTACAACCCGACCATGAATGAGATCGTTTTCCCTGCCGCTATTTTGCAGCCTCCTTTCTTCAATCTCGATGCAGACGACGCTGTCAATTATGGTGGTATCGGTGCGGTCATCGGTCATGAGATTAGCCATGGCTTCGACAATCAAGGTTCGCAATTCGACGGCAAAGGTAATTTGCGAAATTGGTGGACCGAAAACGATGAAGCCGAATTCAAAAAGCGAACCAAGCAGCTATCCGAGCAGTACGATCTCTTCGAGCCGATCCCAGGGATGAAAGTCAACGGAAACTTTACCCTTGGCGAGAACATCGGTGACTTGGGTGGGCTGAGTGTTGCCTACACGGCCTACAAGATCTCGCTCGATGGAAAAAAGTCCCCGGTCATCGATAACTTAACCGGCGAGCAACGATTCTTTTCCGGTTGGGCTCAAGTTTGGCGACGCAAATATCGCGAGCCCGAATTGAAACGACGCTTGGCGAACGACCCCCATTCTCCCAGTCAGTATCGTTGCAACGGGATCGTCTCCAACATGGATGCCTTCTACGAGGCGTTCGATGTGAAACCCGGCGCGCCTATGTACGTTGCACCTGAAAAGCGGGTCCGCATCTGGTAGGTCCGTCCGTAATCCGCGGGGTCTATTCGAATTTTAAAAGCGAATACTTTTTCTTGCCACTGCGCAGAACCACGACGGTTTCACTAGCTAGATCCGTCGTTCCTAGCATCCGTTCCAACGATTCAATCCGCCGATTGTTGACATAGGCTCCTCCGCTCTCGATGGTCCTGCGGGCTTCGCTCTTACTCGATGCCAATCCGGCTAAGACCAATGCGTCCACCATAGAAATGCCACCCTGCAATGTTTCCATCGACTGCGTGGAACTCGGCACATCGGCGAAAATGGAAAGCAATTCTTTATCACTGAGCTGATCGATTTCACCACCGAACAGCATCTTGGCGGCCCTCTCCGCACTGGCGAGACCACCCTCACCATGTACCAGGCGAGTCACCGACTGCGCCAAACGAATTTGCGCGTCTCCTCGATTCGATGCCATGCTCGCTTCGATCGAACGATATTCTTCATGGGAGATATCCGATAGGAATCTTAGGGTCATCAACACATCGGCATCATCGATGTTTCGAAAATACTGGAAGAACTCGTATGGGCTGGTGCGCTCGGCCGACAGCCATACCGCCCCCTTCTCGGTCTTTCCCATCTTCCTACCGTCGGTCGTTGTCAGCAGCGGATTGGTCAATCCAAAGAGGGACTTGCCCAGCATGCGTCGACCCAGATCGATGCCAGCCGTAATGTTCCCCCATTGGTCGCTACCACCAATCTGCAACTTGCAATCCCTATGCTTTGCGAGATACACAAAGTCGTACGCTTGCAGCAGCATGTAACTGAACTCGGTGTAGCTCAGCCCGCTATCGGATCGTTCCAGGCGAGCTTTCACAGAATCCTTACCCAGCATCACGTTGACCGGAAAATTCTTACCGATGTCTCGTAGGAAATCGAGGAACGAGAAGGAATGCATCCAGTCATAGTTGTTGACGAGTACAGCAGCATTCGATCCGGTAAAGTCCAGAAACTGCTTCATCTGCCCCTTGATACCCTCCACGTTGCGCTCGAGTACATCTTTAGACAACAGGTTCCTCTCATCGCTCTTCCCGCTGGGATCGCCGACCATCCCCGTCGCTCCGCCGACCAGCGCGATCGGTCGATGCCCTGCCTGCTGGAATCGCCTGAGCATCATCAATGGTAAGAGCGATCCGACGTGCAGGGATTCCGCCGTCGGATCAAAGCCTGCATAGAGAACCGTCGGTTCATCCAGTTGTTTCGTGACAGCCGGCAGATCGGTGCATTGGTGAATCAATCCGCGCCACTGGAGTTCCGGGATCATCGACATGAAGACAACTTTTCTTTGGAGGTAATGGATCTAACGATCGAGTCGTACTGAGCGGGAGCGATCTGCTGGGACGAGATGCATTATTGTGAAAAACAGAGATCTTTTGGCAATGCCGGAGTTGCACCAGGTTGTGTTGCAACATACGAGGCGACACGATTCGCCCAACCTAAAACCCTCGACCAATCCCAACCCTGGAGATAGCCGATCACCAAGGCCGCTGTGAATGCATCACCTGCCCCCACCGTGTCTGCGACTGCAATCGGCAATCCGGGGGATGAAACGATTTCGTCCGACGCAACCATGGCCCCTGCGGCTCCCATCGTCAAGGCGACGAAGCGAAGCGAGAATCGCTCGCGCAGAGCTTGGAGTTGATCCGAAACGGAACCATCCAGCTGCCACAGGCGCGAAACAACCGCCAGTTCCTCATCATTCAACTTCACGGCGTTTGCCAATCCAAAGGAATTTTCCACGATTTCCTCGGTCCAATGCGGGGACCGTAAATTGACATCGAGTAGCCGCAACGAGTCCTGCGATACCGCCGAGAGAAACTCGCCAATACATTTACGTGAAATCGCGTTTCGCTGTCCCAGGGTTCCGAAACAAACAGCATGAGCACCCCTCGCTAAATCGAGCAAATCCGTGTTCCACGACATCGCATCCCAAGCGGTATTGTCCAGGAACCGGTAGGTCGCTTTCTTCTCGGAATCCAGTTCGACCAGCACCTGCCCTGTGACTTTATCCAAACGTTGCACATGCTGCGTATCCACCGTTCTGGATTTCAGTTCCCTCAGGGCATTTTCCCCCAATGCGTCGTGTCCGACCGCGCTGACAATCGAAACGTTCCCATGGCCTGCCAGCAAACCACTTGCGCAGCACGCAAAGTTCGCGGGTGCTCCCCCAAACCGAGGCCCCTCGGGATACACATCCCAGAGAATTTCTCCGACTGCAACAATGGAAAGAGGATGGTTCATGGGTTTTGCTGCTGATTCCTGCGAGCAAAAGAATGGAAGTTGTTTTTGGGGACGACGCTTATCGATCCTCAACAATCGGATCGGAGGTTAGCAGTTCCGAGGAAGCCGACGGGTTGCATCGTTCCCTTCTTTTCAATGAGAACGGATTTTACGGAGTTGGTTTCTTGAAGCGACCGATGGGGAGCGGGTTTCCCAAGGTGAAGTATGGATCGTGAAGTGTAAACCAGGATTAAACGGGATTTGAGAGGGATTTTGTGGGGGCGTCAACGGCACAGTCCGCTGGAAGCTCGGTGGGGATCGAGCCTAGGAAAAATCAGGAGTTCGAGGGTTTTGGAGGAACGGAGGCGACTAGAAAATGGGTTGAATTCTCCCTAGACCAGCAGGCAATTGGGCGTTATAGTTCTGGGTTCTCGGCGAGAGCCGAACTTCCCATTTTCGTGTCCTGAGTATCTGCCGCAGCAGCAGTTTTTTGTCGGAGAGAGTGCATGGTAAAGTTGTTGGTCCGCGACCGCGAAACGATCCAGGAGGCAGTCCGTCGTTTCCGTAAGTTGGTCGAGCGCAGCGGGCTTAAGAAAGAAATGCGACGCCGAGAGTTCTATGAAAAGCCGAGTGAAATCAAGCGACGCAGCCGACAACGAGCCGAACGACGATCCCGCCGCATGAGAATGCTAGGAATTTAGTAGTTTCTGCATACGATCAGGGCGGTAAAAAACCGCGGGTTGAGTTGTGTATGTAGAGATTAAGGGCGAATAGCTCAGTTGGTTAGAGCGCCACTCTTACAAAGTGGATGTCGGGGGTTCGAGTCCCTCTTCGCCCATTCTAAGGGAAA
>JBBAXA010000001.1:155427-387272 GCA_040396935.1 Pirellula sp. | reverse complement strand
ATCTCATCCATCTCCTTGAGTTTATCGTAGGAGATATCTGCCTCGGCTAACAAGACATTCATGTGTCCAGGCATTCTTCCTGCGACAGGGTGGATGGCATACTCCACCGTAGCACCCTTCGATTCCAATAGTTTGCTCAAGTCTCGAACCGCATGCTGCGCCTGGGCCACAGCCAAACCGTAACCCGGCACGATAACGACTCGCTGGGCTCCATCTAAAATCATCGCAATATCGTCGGCCGTCGTACTGCGGACATTTGCATAAACCTCATCAGCATTAGCGCTCTCGCCCGAGCCTGCCAGCTTACCAAATAGTACATTGGAGAGGGAGCGGTTCATCGCCTTGCACATGATCTGCGTGAGGATGATACCCGAAGCACCCACCAAAGAACCCGCGATAATCAAGACCGAGTTATCGATGACGAATCCTGTAGCGGCGCCAGCAATCCCCGAGTAGGAATTCATCAATGAAATCACGACCGGCATATCCGCACCGCCGATCGGTAACACGAGAAAGACACCGAGCACGATCGACAACGCGGTGATTGCCAGATAGCAGAGAACTCTCAGTGCGAAACTCTCGGTCGAGATACTAAACACGATCAAGAGGAGAATAGCCAGGAGTAGGCCAGCATTGATGATGGTCTGAAAAGGGAGACCAAACGGTTTCTTGAATTGCTTGTATTCCTTCAACTTGGCAAACGCGATCATACTCCCCGCGAATGTAATGCTTCCAATCAATCCCGACAGACCGATTGCGATCAACGTATCGTTGGTTTGGTGATCGTTTTGGAGGAGATCCGCGAATGCCACGAACGTCGAGGCCGCACCGCCAAAACCGTTGAGCAAGCCCACCATCTCAGGCATGCCTGTCATCGGTACGGTATGGGCGAGCCACAAACCGATGGCGGTCCCAGCAATCAAACCGATGCTGATAAACCAATAACCCTTCACATGATCATCGAGGAGGGTTGCCCCGATGGCAAGGATCATTCCAATTGTCCCCAGAATGTTTCCTCGCACCGCAGTTTTGGGGGAAGACATATTCTTCAGACCCAAAATGAACAAAACGGATGCGAGAAGATATGACAGCAGGATCAGAGGATTCATTACAGGTCCGATCTATTTCTTCTTGAACATGACGAGCATACGATGAGTAACCCAGAAACCTCCCGCTACGTTGATCATCGCGAGCACTACAGCGGCGAATCCCATCAGGCTACCGAAGCCGAATTTCTGGAAGCCCGTTGCGAGAATCGCACCAACGATGGTGATGCCACTGATGGCATTGGATCCACTCATCAGCGGAGTGTGTAGCGTCGGAGGAACTTTATTGATCACTTCAAAACCAACAAAAACAGCGAGTACGAAAATCGTCAAGCTACCGATCAGCACGATGATTCGGTTCGATGATGGACCTTCGGATCCACTGACCGAGTTATCAGACGAAGGCGAAGCGATTTCAGCATCGGCGGATGAGTCACTCGAGGATGTCGCATCCTGACCTCCATTCTTGGCGACTTCGGCGGCATAGATAGGGATCGTTCCCAGAAGGATTCCAACCCATAAAGCGATCAAATATTTGTGGATCGATTCAATCATGATTCTTTAATTGCCAAAGATTACTTTACTGTGGAATCGAGGAGGGACTGCAAACGGGGATGCACCACCTGTCCACCGCGCGCAACGAGCGTCTCACGAATGATCTCGTCCTCTGTATTGATTAGCACTTGACCTTGCTTCAACATATTATTCAAGAATTTCACAACGTTATTCGCGAACATCTGGCTCGCGTGCTGTGGGATTTCAGCTGCGATGTTGGTAGGACCGATAATCGTCACACCATGCACCTGAGTCTTCTCCCCCGGCTTGGTTAGCTCGCAGTTGCCGCCTCTTTCGGCCCCCAGATCGATAATGACGGAACCCGGGGCCATCGACTTCACCGCGTCGGCGGTCACCAAGGTCGGGGATTTTTTACCTGGAATCGCCGCCGTGGTAATTACTACATCGCTTTGCTTGACCACGCTCGATAGAAGTTCGCGCTGCTTTCGATAAAATTCTTCATCCATCGCCTTGGCATATCCGCCTTTATCTTCGGACCCCGAGTTTTCTAGTTGCAGTTCGACAAATTTGCCCCCCAGACTTTCCACTTGCTCGCGACATGCAGGACGCACGTCGTATGCCGAGACGACGCCTCCTAACTTCCGAGCCGTGGCAATGGCCTGTAGGCCTGCTACCCCAACACCGATAACGAATACCCTGGCGGCAGTGAGTGTCCCCGCTGCCGTCATCATCATCGGGAACATCTTGGGCAATTCCATCGCCGCCATCAGAACGGCTCGATAGCCCGCAATGGTTGCTTGGGACGAAAGAACATCCATACTCTGAGCACGCGTGATGCGAGGTATGAGCTCCAGGGAGAACAATGCGGCCCCCGAGGGTGCGTAATCCGCGATCACTTGCGGCTCCCCCAAGGGATCGAGCATGGCTATCAGTAATTGACCGCTTCGCAGCAATGGACGATCCGCTTCCGTAAAACCTTTTTGCGCACCGCACGCACGTACTTGTAGCACGATTTCCGATTGATAGACCGAGGCGCGGTCAGGGACAATCTTTGCGCCAGAAGCCACATAGGATTCGTCGGTGAAACCTGCTTTTAAACCTGCTCCTGCTTCTACCACCACCTGCAATCCCGATTTCGCAAGTGTCTCAATACACTTGGGGACCATCGCAACTCGCGATTCGCCGGGTAAAAGTTCTTTCACAACACCGATTTGCATAGATCACTCACGGAAGGGCGGAAACATGAGCCCGCATTGTAGATGTTGTAGGAAGGAGCCCGCAACCTGGCATAGAGCCCCTCCAACCGTTTTCGCTATTCCGCTCCAACACCTCCATCGAACTGATAAATCATCTGCTCGCTGGTCCGCCGAAACAGAAAAATACTAGCGCTGCCGCCCAGCCGCTCGGGGAATAACGGCTCCAATCGACTCCTCGGCTCGTTTGGTCTTTAGTTGAATTTTGAATCCTTTACACTTCAGCAATCAAAATTGAGGAATTCAGTCGATTGTTCAATAACATTGGAAAGCTCTCTCGGAGATCCATGGTGGGGACGACGCTTGTCGCAGCCCATATCTTACAAAAAAACTGGCGATGTTCTCGCGAAATGCGATCGATCGAATCCTCGGTAGCTTTCCACCCTTCAACTACACTACCATGACCCAATTCTCCGATCCCCTCTCCCTGCGATCCGCTCGTTGGTTTGCCAAAGATGACCTGCGAAGCTTCGGCCATCGTTCACGACTAAAAGGTATGGGATTCGACGACAAGGATTACGAAGGTAAACCGGTCATCGGTCTCATCAACACGTGGAGCGATCTCAATACCTGCCACTCTCACTTCAAAACGCGAGTCGATGAGATCAAGCGGGGCGTTCTGCAGGCAGGCGGCTTTCCCGTGGAGGTACCGGTTGTCAGTCTTGGCGAAATGCTAATGAAGCCGACAACGATGCTCTACCGAAATCTATTGGCGATGGAAACGGAAGAAGTCCTGCGCTGCCATCCTATCGACGCTGCGGTTCTTATGGGCGGCTGCGACAAAACAGTGCCGGCATTAATCATGGGAGCGATCTCCGCAAACATTCCGTTTGTCTTTTTCCCAGCCGGCCCCATGCTCAAGGCGCGATGGAGAGATCAGACTCTCGGCAGTGGAACCGACGCATGGAAGTACTGGGCGGAACGCTGCGCGGGCAATTTGTGCGATGGTGAATGGAAGGAAATAGAGAACTGCATCGCGCGCTCTGCCGGAACGTGCATGACGATGGGCACCGCATCGACGATGGCTTGCATCGCTGAAGCCTTAGGGGTCACCTTACCCAATGCGAGTTGCATTCCAGCGGTGGTATCCGAACATAGCAGACTAGCCGTTGCAACGGGACGAAAAGCAGTCGAGCTCGCCTGGAATCGCAATCAACCCCTTTCGATGCTCACGCGCGAAAGCTTTTTGAATGCTCTGACCACACAATTGACGCTCAGTGGTTCGACCAATGCTATCGTCCACATGATCGCCATGGCCGGCCGAGCAGGATTCCGCATCACGCTCGACGACTACGACGCAATCTCCAATCATGTGCCGGTTCTGGCTGACCTGCGTCCCAGTGGCAAATTTCTCATGGAGGATTTCTACAACGCTGGGGGACTCTCCGCATTGCTAAACCAATTGCAGGATGTCCTTCATCTCAGTGCGCGAACCATCAATGGTATCACGCTCGGCGAACAGATCGCCAATGCATCCGTTATCGATTCGACAGTCATTCGACCACGGGAAAATCCTCTTTGGCCAACCGGTGGTACCTGTGTACTGCGAGGTAATTTGGCTCCGGATGGCTGCGTTATCAAAACAGTCGCAGCCGACCCTCGCCTCCAAAAGCATGTCGGCCCTGCGTTGGTTTTCAACTCCTACGAGGATTTGAAGCTACGCATCAATCGAGCTGATTTGCCCGTGACACCGGACAGTGTCTTGGTCCTCCGGAGCGCTGGTCCCGTTGGAGCCCCGGGATTCCCCGAATGGGGAATGCTTCCCATTCCGGAAAAGATTTTGAAAATGGGAATTCGAGACATGGTGAGGATCTCCGATGCCAGAATGAGTGGAACCAGCTATGGTACCTGCGTGCTCCACGTCGCTCCTGAATCGCATGTAGGCGGTCCTTTGGCATTGGTTCAGGATGGCGATCTTATCGAATTGGATGTCGATGCTCGTAAATTACAACTATGGGTCGACGATGAACGATTGGAAGAACGTCGCAGAGCATGGAAACCACCCGAAATCCGATGGACACGCGGATACCTCAAAATGTTCTCGCAACACATCACTCAAGCCAACGAGGGGTGTGACTTTGATTTCCTCCATGGTCATAGCGCTGGCCTGGAGCCGGAGATCTGAACGCACAGCAGGTAAGCTTTTGGAGGATGCAAATAGAGATCGGGACTCTCAATCATCCCCAAAGCCAATCACCGAAACAACAATAAAAGGAGGTTGGAACGTATGCAACCAAGCCAGATCCGTCGACGCGATATCGTACTCCAGACCTTGGGACTCGGAACGTTCTCAGCGATGGCGGGTATGCCAACCGTGGCTCGCGTCCTCGCAAGTCAGGTACAACAGGAATCTCTTCAAATAACAGCGCAGCAGGTTCGCGATGCGTGCTGGATTGCAACCGTTCAATGGACCGAGGATCAATGCGAAGAAGTCGCCAAAGCTCTCAACCGAAAACTCGAGCGACTCCGATCGCTGAGGGATGAACCTCCCACCGAGGATGTTGCGATGCCCCTGGCATTCATCCCATCCTTTTTTATCCGGTCGGAAACGCAACCGCGCGAGGACCGCGATCCCCGAACCTCCCCCTGGCAACAAGGTGTTGAGTTGCCGACCTGGACGAAGATGAAGGATGTTCTCGATTGGTCGATTCCTCAATTGGCTTTAGGACTGCGACGTAAACTTTACTCGTGTGAGGAACTGACGGTCTTCTATTTCAATCGATTGAAGTCATCCAACGAACGATTGAATTGCGTCGTAAGAATGAATGATCGAGCGATCGAACTATCGAGATTACGAGATCGAGAACTCGTCGAGGGTATGGATCGAGGTATCTTGCACGGAATCCCCTGGGGAGCAAAAGATATCATCGCAATCGATGGAATGCCTACGACCTGGGGAGTCGGACGTTACGAGGAACGACAATGGAATACGACAGCCACGGTCGCACAAAAATTGATCGATGCCGGCGCTGTGTTGCTGGCTAAGTTAAGCGTAGGGACGTTAGCTTGGGGGGACGAATGGCATCGAGGAAAAACACGAAACCCATGGAATCCCGACCAAGGCAGTTCTGGTTCGTCGGCAGGTAGCGCGGCTGCTGTTGCAGCCAGGCTTTGTCCCTTCGCGATCGGTTCCGAAACCTTGGGAAGTATCGTATCGCCTACTCGAGTATGCGCGACAAGCGGATTACGGCCTTCGTTCGGGCGCGTGAGCCGAGCTGGCTGCATGACCTTGTCCTGGACCATGGACAAAATGGGCCCTATCGCCAATCGAGCCGAGGATTGTGGCATCGTCTTCCGAGCCATTCTCGGTTCCGACGGTCTGGATCCAACCGTCGTGGAACGGCCCTTTCGATGGTCCAGGGATACCAAACTCTCAGAGCTGCGCATCGGAGTTCCCGAACGAACACGCGATGGAGAGACAGCGGTCAAAGATTGGCTCGAGGCTCAGGGTGCCCAACTGATTCCGATTCGATTTCCTGTCGCTCCGCTCAGTCTCATGTCCGAGGCTTTAGGAGTCGAAGCGGCATCGGTTCACGACAAACTATTCCGGTCGGTCGAAGGAGATCATGAACTCGGAAAATGGGGGCCGACGTTTCGAGAAGCTCAATGGGTTCGAGCTATTGACTACATGCATGCGATGAGGATGCGAGTAAAATTGATTCAATCCACTGAGGCCGAACTCGCCAAAGTCGATCTCCTGCTCGGAGATGGCGACTTGACGCGAATGAATCTCACCGGTCATCCGACACTCGTCGTAGCGTTTGGGAAAGACCAAGAGCAAAAGCGTCCGAGGACCGTCGCGTTAACAGCAAAAATGTTTTCCGAAGCAACACTTCTCGATGTGGGGGCACTGGTCCAGCAAGCCATGCCCCCTGTCGCGATCGAATAGATCCGACCTGGGAATCTACGAGGTCCTGCGAGGCCGAGCCAATCGCGCATTGGCTTCATTGGCATTTTCGCCGATGAATTTTGAATTGGCGGCATCCCATGACAGTACCTTACCTGCCCCCAATTGCAACGCGATGACCCCCAGGTGACAAACCATCACCGAGCCACCTCCAACTCGAGCGGAACATATCGGCTCCCTCCGAGAGGCAATGCAGTCCAAGAAGTTCCCAAAGTGATTGGTTTCGATCTTGTCGTAAAGTGGCACTTGAAGCTGTGGAGGCGAGTTCAGCAATGCTTTGGAACTGGCGTACAGTGCGTTTCTTGCAACGAAGAGTGTTCCACCCTCACCCTGGATCAACAATCCATTGTCATCCCCCTTCACTTGTTTCGAATCTCCGTTTGCATTGAACAGATTGCTAACATCGCTTCCACCGCGCGACATGACATAAACAATCGCTCCGTTCGGGTACGTTAATCGAACGCGGAACTCCTGCGGCCAATCGTAGCCATCTCCCTTGGAATAAATCTCGGACATCTTCTCGCAAACGACCTGAGAGGGACCTGAACCGTCCATACCGAGACACCACTGCGCAATATCGATGTGGTGCGCCCCCCAATCGGTCATCTTTCCACCCGAGTAAGCTTGAAACCAACGAAAGTTGTAATGGCAATTCGTCTTATGGTTTGCGAGATCCGGTCGCTGCCCCGAGGTCTCCATGCGATAAGGAACCTTGGGTGTCGAGCCGAGCCACAGATCCCAATCCAAACCGGCAGGCGGTTTGGCTTCGGGGATTGGTCCACTGACCGGATTTGCCCCAATACGACATTCAATCGTCTTCACCTTGCCAATACTTCCGCTGCGAACGATTTCGGCAGCGAGGCGAAACATACCCTTGAACTCGGTCCGCTGCTGACTGCCCGTTTGCAGGACTCTGCCTGTTTTCTTCTGCGTTTGCACGATGCGTAAGGCTTCGTCGATGGTCAGCGTCAGGGGTTTTTCACAATACACATCCTTTCCCTTCTCCATGGCCGAAATAGCGATATCCGCATGCCAATGATCGGGGGTAGCGATCACCACCGCGTCGACGTCCTGACGGTCGAGAACATCCTGAAAACGAGAATATTGCGCCGGCTCCAGCTTGTCGTTTTCCTCGCGAAATTTGAAGGCCGCGCGATAGAGATGCCGCGCATCGACGTCACAAACCGCTACGTGCTTTAAGTGCTTGAATTGGCGTGTGGATCCATAGACCTGAAGCGCTCGGCTTTGAGGGCTCCCGATGCCAATCCAGCCGAGTTGAAGCGAACTATTGGCATCGCGCGACTTGCTGGCCTCCTGAAGACTGGAAAATGCGGCATTCGTATAACTACTGGCAAACCATGCCGGCGCACCGGCAGCGACCATCGTCGCGATCGAGCGGGAAAGAAAACCACGCCGAGAGAATCCGTGGATAGGTAAAGACATTTGGGTAACCTGTTTCTTTCAAAAGTGGGGGCTAGGACTTCGACGAACCGTCGACAGAACCAGTCAGGGCAGTCGAATGCCGGCGCGATGCGTGATAGTATATTCAACCTCGCCCGTCGTGCGATGATCCCGTTCCAACACCAAGGAATTCCTCAATGCGATTTGCTGCCCTGACCCTCGTTTGCTTATTGACCCACTGC
The DNA here is from genome assembly GCA_040396935.1 of Pirellula sp. GTDB lineage: Bacteria > Planctomycetota > Planctomycetia > Pirellulales > Pirellulaceae > JBKCUI01. Next base: position 378,907 of record JBBAXA010000001.1, on the reverse strand, counting down.
TGGAGCGTTTCGGCTCAAGAAAAAGTTCAACCTGTTCGTATGGGATCTGGACTGATGACCTTTGATACCGTTCCCGGCTGGGGAATGCGACCCGACGGAACTTCGCCGCTCGGTCCCACACACGGTGGTGTGGTCATCGATGATGACGGAAACATCTACACCAGCGCCAATGGCGGTATCTTCGTCTTCACTCCCGATGGCAAACTTCTCAAGAGCTATCTGGAAAAGGACTATCATGCCTACCACGATATGGAAATCCGTAAAGAAGGTGACAGGGAGTTCATCTATGGAGCGAGGAACGTCGCCGGCGAAGGAATCAAATTCGATTGCCACACCGGAGAGATTGTGCTGCGTTTACCCTACCCCAAAGAATCCGGCCTCGAGTTAGACAAATTTGTCCCGACAGCCATTACGGTCGCACCCAATGGAGACATCTACCTATCGAATGGTTACGCCAGTAACCATATCTTCCGATTCGATAAAAACGGAAAGTATCTGTCCCATTTCGGAACGAAAGGAAATGGACTCAAGGAGTTCAACACGGCACACGGGATGACGCTCGATACCCGCTACGATCCACCGAGACTGTTGATTTGCGATCGAAATCATCAACCCAAAGGAAGACTTCTACACTACAGCCTCGAAGGCGCGTTTATCGAGGAAGTTATAACAGGACTCGGTATGCCAACCTCGGTAGCCATCTCTGGCGACTATGTTTCGGTCCCAGACCTCAAAGGGAGACTGGTCATTCTGGATAAGACCAACACGATCATTGCAGTGCTCGGCAACAATCCCGATCCTGCCAAGGGAGGTAGCTTCAATATCCCTCAAAAGGATTGGATCGAAGGGGTCTTTAGTGGGACCCATGGATCCTACTGGGACCAACAGGGCAATCTCTACGTACAGGATTGGAACGTCTCAGGACGACTTATGAAATTGGTCCGTGTGAAACCCTAACAGGACGATTTCACTACCTGATACCAACGCAAAGAGCGGCATCAGTCAGTAGACTCTGGAGACTGGGACGCTACCTCACCCAGGATTGTGGGCCGAGCGATCGACTGCAATCCTCTGGGTATGCGAACAAAAGCCTCCCATCTTGTTCAGTTGTTCGCATTTGCCGGATCCATCGATTCCAGCCAGCAGCACGCACCCCTAGGTGGGGTCCTGCGCACGACTACCCTACGGTCGAGTAGGGATTCGTGGAATCCACTGTCGGATAGCACCATAGGTCGAGTGGCTAGATAGATTGGTGAAACGTCTACGACTCTTCACGGTTCTAGCAGCTTGCTTGTGGTCGTGTTTGCTCTCGATGCCCCCTGTCCAGTCACCCGTCGACTCTGCGATCATCGTTAGCATTCCATCCGTTGCCGCTTCTGAACCGCCTATGTGGGTCGTATTACCCACGTCGGGCTCAGTATTTAAAAAATTTAAAAATGGCTGTCGACGTTACGTCTATCTTTGGAAGTCCAGCCAATAGATCGGGCGCCGATATTCTCGTCGGTGAACAGGGATTCCTACTCCGGATGCGAACGCAAATCCACTTTCGACAATCCAGCGATGAGTCTAAGCAATTTCCTTTTGTCTTAGGGTGACTCGCCGATCCCTTCCTTAAATACCCTCGGGAGCGATCAGCCGACTTAGTACGTTACGGGTCATTTGCTGAACGCGAGCATCCACCCCTTTTGGTTCGGTATAAACGATCGGTGTCTTGTATCCCGGCGGTGCGCTGAGACCATCGGCCCACCAGCAGGTCGCTGCATTGAAGACAACGTTTTTCTTAGGTCCATAGTAGACAGTACCCGTATAGATACCGCCGTTGGGCGCTCCCGGTTTGGACTGGGTTGGTCCGGTTGCCACAATTTCTAATCCTGGAATCGGCGCTGGGTCGCCGTGGTACTCCCAGCCTATCAACCCGGGAATGGTGTCACCCTGTTTCATGCCTGTTCCCTCGTATATCCAGTGATCCGGAAGGGAACAGATCCAATCAGCCCCTCCAGTGACCGGACCTGTACTATGTGCTCCCATTAGTTCGTTGGCATACGGACGCTCGTGGACCAGCGAGCTCATCGATGAGAATTCGCGTGTACCTCCTGGAGGTCCGAACACTCCTGTGCGACGCATCGAACGAGTCGCCGGGTCCCAATCGACTTTGCCGCATACCGCGTTCCCGCTGAAGAAGCCAACTCCGATCCCCTTCTGGATTGCCGATTGAACATTTCGGAACATATCCATCGTCCAATACTCATCATGGCCAATGCTGAGAAAGCCTTTACCGCGTTTGGGAGTATTCGGATCGCGATGCGTATCGGTGTTCGACACATAGGTCACATCGTAACCTTCTTTTTCCAACCAATGAGCGAAGGGGAACTCCCACAGAAAGAACTCTCCAGATCCCGTCGAAAGAGGTGCATCCAAGATCTGACAGTATTTGCCATAAGGTCGGTTGAAGCTGACACGCGAAGCATTCCCCCAATGCCAAACATTTTTACCATCATCGTATAAAGAATATTGCGAGGGCCAACGATTGTAAGCTTGCCAGGTATGGTCGCTGCATTGGAAGACAAGATCGGCGGATCGACGATCCCTGACGATGAAAATAACATAACTCTGGAGCTGGTCCCGCTCCTCAGTCAGCTTGGCAACATAAACCCCACTGAGCCAATCGGTGGGGATCGGAATATCGAGCGATGGGGGCCAGTCGCAGTTCATCAACCGGTTTTCTCCCGGCGTGGGCGTCGGTTGGGTGTCACAGAAAATCGGCCCAAAGCGTGCCATCCATCGACCACCATCGCCTCCATAGTAGCCTAAGCGATAAACATCTACCTGCACCTGACACTTGGATGCAACGCTAATCATCAATTGCAGTGTGTCACCAGCCTCAATGCTCGCATGCGATGCGTAACCCTCGATCCATGGACAGCGGTATTTCGTCGAAGGATCGATTCGCGTATTGGCAAGCATCCAATCGCGAGTCCCCTTTTGATCATTCTCTCGCTGGATAGCGTATCGATTCGGTGCAGATGCTGCATGGAGAGCGCGATTCGCAAGGGACGAGGCTGCTAGGGCTGCTAACACCTGACGGCGATCGGAAAAGTGATTCATTCCATTAGTCCCCAAATCTTCGTGTGAAGCGAGGTGATGGGCAACCGTTGAAGTCGGGGCTTACGAGACGCTTCGCGTCGCTCGTCCCTCCATTTTTCGAGCTGACCTGCCTCGCCGGAATCATCAGCCCACTCGCCCAGCCCAAACAGTTTCGATCGAGTGTTCGGAGCTCCTCATGACCAAGCATTCCTACCCTCCGTTGATACATTTTCCAGAAGATCCAAAGAGCCAACCTGCTTTTGTTGCTCCATACGAGGTTCAATTTGTTACGAGTATCCGCCGGAGCACAGGCTCGAATATCTCCGCCTGCCTCATAAATCCCAAATCATTGGCATGCGATGCGTCGGTCGCTCCCTCCGTATCATCCCCGTAGAGATGATCGCCGGGAATATAGAAAAGTCCCGACACTCCCTCGCTCTCCAATAGGTCAAAGGATTTTCGCAAAGCGGCATGATTCTCTGTGTGGAACTGCTGTTTGGTGGGAGTGATCCAATCATTGGTGAAGCGGCGGTCTTCGACCAAGACGATCGGTACATTCGGTTTGGCACTTCGTAGTTGTTTCACCAACGGGACGCATTTCGCTAAGACATCCGCAGGTTGCATGTTCGGCAGGCAATCGATCACATAGGCGGCAGCATCGATTTGAATCAAGTATTCCCCAACGGCTTGATCCATCCGCCCATTTCCGGAGAAACCAAGATTCACAATGGGTCTATCGAGTTTTCGACCCAGGATATTCGTGTGAACCATTCCTGGTCGGCTGGCACATGCACCATGGGTGATACTGGTCCCATAAAAGACGATAGGTTTTTCTCTTGGTGTACAACCCTCAAATTTCGATCCTTTGGCTACGCCAATCGATAAGAACTCCACACCGTTGTAGAGAGGCAGGTAGGCCGCATATTCCCGATAACCTTCGGCTAACCCCCGAATGATTTCCGCTTGAACCTCCTGTGTCGCAGGCTTGGTCACCTGAACCCATTTCCATCGTCCCTCCTGGTCCCGGGCATAAAGATCCACACCCGATACACCCGTCGCGGGCATGTGAGGCATTCCCAAGGTCGACTTGCGAAGCTTGTAATGAACCGAAATACTGGTCGAATCTGTTTTGAACCGGACCATCATCCCCGCGCTATCACGACTGAGATTCCAAACGGCATCTGTCACCTTCCCCTGGGCTGATTTGGGGAGTCGATCGAACCAGCGGTCCCGTTCCTGCCCAGGAAGTATTCTCCCCTCAATCCCCCACTGCGTCACGTTGTACCACTGCAGATTGGGATCCGCACCTTTATTGACTCCCATCGCAGGATCCAGCTTCGATGTCTCGACGGCTTGCTGCGCTTCGCTGGAACTCGAGAACCCGAGCAAGTTGCTCAGACAGAAAAGAACAAGGAACCTACGCATGGGACTTGGACCGTATTCCAGAAGAGTTTGGGTTTTTGTTGGGAACAATTCCTTACTCGATTCAATTGGATCGACAGGAATTTCCTGGGTAACAAGGTAACAAATTTATCGTGAACATGCTTTGCGATGAAGAAAACGGAGATCCCTTACCTCCGTAGTTTCGTTGTCCTCAAATCGCCATCCTCGCAGCAAGAGTATGGTAAATTGCTAAAACTCCCTCGCTGCACGAATAGGACTTACTCCATGCGTCTGCCATTGCTTACCAGCTCGATCCTATGTCTTTCGCTCTTTGAACTCCCGTTGCTTCGGTCCGGCGAACCGTTACCTCGAGCGATACCGGAATCCCAGGGTGTTTCTTCCGAGCAGATAGGCGCGTTCGTAAAGGCTATTCAATCCGAAATCGATTCTTTTCATAGCTTCATGCTGGTCCGACATGGACAGGTCGTCGCGGAAGGTTGGTGGGCACCCTACGATCCATCCACTCGACACGAGCTTTATTCGCTCAGCAAAAGCTTTACCTCGACTGCCGTAGGGTTGGCGATTGGCGAGAATCGCTTTAGCCTCGATGACGAAGTTCACAAATTCTTTCCCGAGGACACGCCTAAGGAATTATCGAAGAACCTCCAATCGATGCGTGTTCGCGATTTGCTCTGCATGTCCACAGGCCACGAATCGGTACCCAATGTGAAGGATTCGGAAAATTGGGCCAAGGTTTTTCTCGAGCAAAAGGTTTCGTTCAAACCGGGCACACACTTTCTGTACAACACACCAGCCACCTATATGCTCTCGGCCATCGTCCAGAAAACGACTGGTAAAACCACCCTGGAGTACCTCACACCCAGGCTCTTTGAGCCGTTAGGAATCGATTCCCCAACCTGGGACACCTGCCCCAAAGGTATTTCCTTAGGCGGATACGGTCTGAGTGTCCGCACAGAGGATATCGCCAAATTTGGTCAGCTCTACCTCCAAAAAGGTCGCTGGAAGGAAAAACAAATAATTGCACCTGAGTGGATTGAAATGGCTACGAGTAAACAGACATCCAACGGTAGCAACCCCCTAAGCGATTGGGATCAAGGATACGGATTTCAATTCTGGAGATGCCGCTATGGTCATTTTCGTGGCGATGGGGCCTTTGGTCAGTACTGTATTGTCATGCCGAAATACGATGCCGTCCTCGCGATCACAAGCGGCGTCAAGAATATGCAGGCCGTTCTGGATCTGGTATGGAACCAGCTGATTCCAGCCTTCACCGATGCGCCTCTCCAGGGGGAATCCAGCTCCCATACCCGGCTCCGAGAGAACCTGAGCAATCTCGCTTTACCGCTCCCTAAGGGGAATCCGGTCTCTGGACAAATCAGCCAACTTGCGGAACGTTCCTTCCGTTTTCCCGAGAATGCGATACCTGTCTCTAGCGTTCAAGTGCGAGATAGCAACGATGGAGGCACAACCGTTTCCATTCGCACTTCAGCGGGTCGTTTCGAGTTACCCTGTTATCCAGATCGCTGGACCAAAGCGGAGTGGAGGAGGGAATCCAAGACGGAGCCATTGGCGGTCGCAGGCGCATGGAAGGATCCCTCGACGCTGGTAATGACGATTTGTCAGGTCGAGACACCCTTCCTTCAGACGTGGACCATGCAGTTCGAGAAGGACCAGGTAACGCTTACCGCCCAGTCGAATGTCGGTTTCGGTGGAACACCCCCCAAAACCATCGTGGGAACGATGGAATGAACGAAGCTGTTCGTAGGGTAGAAAAATGCCCTTTGGCAAAGTCAAACCTCCAACCCAAGCGATCAAGAACGTAATAACGGCGCATACGGTACCCCTGAATGGCTAGAACAGCCAACAATCTATCATCCCTGTTGTTTTGGTGAATTTTGCTCGTTATCCTAGAGATATATGTCCTCATTCATCTTCTGTTCGGAGCTCGAGTATGAAACGCACGTTTGGTTTTACTCTAGTCGAGTTGTTGGTGGTCATTGCCATCATCGGTGTTCTGGTGGGACTTCTTTTGCCCGCAGTACAGGCGGCGAGGGAAGCGGCGCGTCGGATGCAGTGCAGCAACAATATCAAGCAATTGGCGTTGGCTGCGCACAATTATGAATCCACACATAAACGGTTTCCTATCGGTTTTACGGACTTCCTCAGCACGAACAGTGGACCGGCAGATGGTGGTTGGTCATGGGCGGCGAGGCTTCTTCCATTTATGGAACAAAACGCTTTGTTTCAGTCGATCGATATGGCGAGGCATCCCTACGGTGCTTTCAGCACTCCTAACAATGCGGCAGCCTGTTCCGTTGTGCTTTCCGGTTTTCGTTGTCCATCGGATATTTCACCCACAACCACGGCGAACAATGCGACTAACGTGAATGGGATTGCCAATATTGCGGTCAGCAGTTACGCGGGTGTGATCGGTCCATTCGATGGAGACATGTGCGATATCAGTGGAACCGCGATGATTCCTGCACCGCGAAGTACCGGCCCGATGGTCGTGAATCAAACGCGAAAGATTGGCGATCTGTCGGATGGAACGAGCAATACGTTTCTCATAGGTGAAATATCTTGGAGACCGACGATAACCATCGCAGGGGATACGCACGGCTCGGTTCGCCAATTTGTTTTGGGAAACATCGTCAATACCGGTGGAGTGAATTGTCAAAATCGAGGTGTTTCCAATAACGGCTCCCATCTTCATCTCCGATCGACGCGCAAGAAGCTCAATGGTCCTATCCAGGGTGGGGATAAGCACTTGGCGTTCCACAGCTACCATACCGGTGGCGCCCTGTTTGGTATGTGCGATGGATCGGTTCAATTTGTCAGTGAGAACATCCAACATACCAATACGAACTGGACAGACTTCATAGCAGCGAACGGTGGCGGAGCCTATGGAGCTTACCAACGACTGGCCGGAATCAGTGATGGCTTGGTGGTCAATTTAGAGTGATCTCCGATTCCAAAGTTCCGTACTTGGCTTTCATGTGAAGCAAACATGATCTCGGTTCAAAAGAAAGAGCCGAGATCAAGATGGAGTCTTGCGACTCATTATGGGGTTCGTTGTCAATCTATCTCTTAGCCGATCGAAAAGATCCGCATCTTTCTGAATCCATAGGTCCCTTTGAAAGAACGATTGTGCGAATGGAGAAGCAAATCTTAAGCCTGTCATTACTGTTCCTCGCATCGATCCTCGGCTGTGGCGATGGCGGCCCAGAGCTTGGAACCGTCAAGGGAAAGGTAACCCTCGATGGCAAACCGGTCCCAAATGCGACCTTAACATTCATTCCCCAATTCGAGGGTTCACCGTCGTACGGTATTACCGATAGCAACGGCGACTATACGTTAGCATTCACCGATACGAAAAAAGGTGCGATGCTCGGATCATTTGATGTTCAAATCGAGACCAAAAAAATCTCTAAACAGGAAATGTCTGACGATGCCCAGGGGGAGCCGCCACCCTTCATAGCCATCCCCAAAAAATATCGCGGCAAGGCTTTTACGGCTGAAGTGAAGCGAGGTTCCAACGAGTGCAACTTTGCGATGGAATCTAACTGATTGCCTTTATCACCCCCAAACGATCCCAGTCAGAATTTGTCGATTGGTCGAGGGGGATCATAAGAAAGGAAACAGGCACGCTGGAAACCCTTTCGTTTCGGGGGAGATTTCTTTGCTCGGTGCAAAGACATTGGCTCCGTCGGTGTGGCAGTTGACAAGACGGCTCATCGGCAACATGCTGGTCGTCTGGATCGTTGAATTCCCAAAGGCTCACAGGCTATGACAAGCAACCGCCGTCATTTTTTGTCTCAAACGGCTGGTTCCTCTGTTCTCGCCTTGGCCTCGAATTCGGTCGGCGCATCGGTTTCTCCCTCTAACCTCCCTATACCTATCATGAACAAACCTAAGGTGTTGATTATTGTCGGCGATGCGACCGAGACGGTGGACACACTATATCCGTTTTATCGACTGATCGAAGCAGGTTATCAGCCTATCGTCGCGGCTCCGGAAAAACGTCTGTATCAAATGGTGTTACACGAAGTGAAGCCTGGCTGGACAATTACCAAGGAATGGGAGGGGTATACGATCCAAGCGGATATCGCCTTCAAAGATATCAAGCCAGAGGAGTACGTCGGGATTTTCTTCAGTGGCGGGCGAGCTCCAGAGTACATTCGCGAAGATCAAGATTTGCTCCGTATCACACGTTGGTTTTGGGAAAATAAAAAACCCTGCGCGAGCGTTTGCCACGGCGTCGAGATCCCTGCACGGGCCGGAATCGTCAAAGGGCTGCGCATGGCAACGGTCGCGAAATGCAAATTCGATCTGGAGGTTTGTGGTGGAATCTATGTCAATGAACCCTGTGTGATCGATCAACATATGTTCAGTGGGCGTACTTATCACGATCATGGTTCCTACGTCGGGCCATGGATCAAAGCATTAGACACCGAGCTGGCGCGCATGAAGGCGTAATTAGGCTCAATACCAAACGCCTTCCTCGAATCTGCAATGGCCACCAACAGCTAACATCCCGTTGTGTCAGGTGCCTTGCCTGCTAGGGTTTGAGAAATCCACAAAGTCTATTTCTTTTTTAGAAACGGAATTGGCCTTAGTTCGACCATCTTGATCGACTGCAAGTAGTCAAGGGTTTCTTTGGCATCCTCCCCTCCTACCTGAGCATGGAAGTGGAGTGAAAAGCCGTGGGGGCCTTTGGCATCGATCAGTGATGGAAACGCGGTCAATATGGTTCTTAGCATGTCCGTTTTTCCCAACATGGCAGCGCAGAACAAATCCACTCTGGCTCCTTGCTCGAGTAGAAACTGAACAATCTCTTTTTTTCCCATGTGGGCGGCACCTCCTAGGGCGGTCTCCCAGTCCCCACCACCCCAATCGATCGAGGCATTGAGGAGCCCGGGCTCCCTCTCGAAAAGCTGTCGCGTCATCTCGAGACTCGAATGGGCATAAATGACAAAATCTTGCGCCAACGATCGATTGATCTGCTGTTTTTTCCAGGATGGCTTGAACGAAGGCGCCTCGTAATCACGTTCAAAAGGAGCCTCCTGGGGCCCATCGGACTTGGTATTTCCGTCTTTGGTCGGCGAGTCCTGAGCCCTTGCAGAAAGCAATCTATCGCTTAGGCCCCCTGTCGTTATCAAGGCTGCGGAAATACCAAAGGAACGTCGATCCATTTTCTGATTCACCCTTATTTGCTTTCTCCCGAAACGGATCTCATTCTAGCGGAGTCTCCAGTTTTCTGGAGCCTCGGGATAGATCCTCTCGCAATAGATCGAGGTAAGAGGTTCGGCCATACTCCGCTCGATTCACCATGCTTTCTACCCCCTTTCAATCTCGACGCGATACCCAGAGTCGTCATGGACTGCAAAGCCCATCCACTGACTCGGGACGATTGGGACAAAACCGCTCCATCGACTTTGTATGACGGCATTAGGAATGCTGGCATAGACCGAGGAGTTTCGCTCGTCGATTGCCCTAGCTTCAAAGGGTCCATTCTTGGTATTTCACAAATCTTGAGCGGAAATTCGCCGAATCGTTGGAATTCGACAAATTCAGGAAGGACGAGACTATGTTCATTCGAAGCAGCGTTCTACGGTCGTCGAGAGGTATTCTCTGTCGCATCGCGGTTGGCTTTAGTCTTTGGATTGCCTTGGTGGTCCAAGCGGTCGCTCAATCCAAACCGAACAGTAGTTCTGAGCTCTTGCTCAAGAACGAACACGGTCCTTGGCTCGTCATGGCAATGTCGTTTGAAGGGGAGGGAGCCAAGAAGAAAGCGGTTCAGCTGGCTGCTGAATTGCGAAGAGACTTTGGGCTGCAAGCTTACTGCATGCCCAAAAGCTTTGACTATACAGAAACAGTGATCGGCGCTGGCTTTTCCCCAACGGGAGGCGAAAAACGCATGAAGTATCGAGACCATCGCGTGGTTGAAGCTTGTGCTGTACTAGTCGGTGATTTCGATTCGATGGATGGAGTCGCCATTGATGACACGCTTGAGAAAATCAAACAGATTTCGCCCAAGTTTTTCGGGACCAAAGATGCACAAACGAGCGATGAACAAAAGATCTCATCCTACGACTACCGAAACTATCTCAAGAAATGGGTAGATAAAAAAGAGAAGAAGGACCTCAAGCCAGGCCCGATGTTTTATGCCTTTAAGACTCGAAATCCTCTACTCCCTGCAGATTACTACAAGGCACCTGAGGTTGACAAATTCGTCAAAAAACTGAACCAGGAGAAGCCGTTTGCCCAGCACAACCTCATGGAATGCGAGGGCAAGTTCACAGTCCGTGTGCTCACTCTACGAGGGCTGGATTCGTATATCTCCTGGGGCAAGTCCTCCGACAACAATTCCGAACAGGCTAAATCGCAATTGGAGATCGCCGCAGAACAAGCTTATCGTGCCACCATGGCTCTGAGAATGGCAGGTTACGAAGCGTATCAGTTTCATGATCGACAGCAAAGTATCGTCACCGTTGGAAGCTTTACGCAACTAGGAACAGCCGATAGCACCAACAAATTCATCTACGACGAAGCGATCCGCCGAGTCGTTAGCGATTTCGGGGGTAAGGCGAGCACAACCGTCTCCCAGTTCGGCGTATCGCAAACACCGAAAACTCTCCTCGATAAACTCGATCAACGACTGATCGCCCAATTTCTGGAAAGACATAAAGACGCCGTTTTTACGGATCTAGCCATTCCATTCGATCTCATCCCCACACCGATGATGGTGCCCAAGCTGGAGTCCTCCTCCATCTACAGCAGCTACACATTGGGCAAGTAGTCGTAGGACAACGTCCTAAAAATGACACAGATCGATCGTTATGTCCTGTTCTTGTACGGGCGGGTTTTTATAGTCTGCTTCATGACTCTGGCAGGCTTGTTAGTAGTCATCCAACTCTTCACCAACGTGGACGAATTCATCACGTTTGGACAGGTAAGAGGTGGATTCGCGAAGGGATTGTTTGAGTATTTCGGACCTCAAATCGTCAGCCTATTCGATCGGATGTGTGGACTGATCGCTTTGTTGGCTACGATGTTCGTATTTGCATGGTTGTCGAGGACCAACGAATTGACAGCCATTCTCGCGGCTGGAATTAGTAAAGGGAGGATCATCCGTCCGTTGCTCATTGCGTCGATCGGCGTGGTCTCGATGGCAGCGATTCTACGAGAAACGATAATTCCTCGATTTTCCGCCATCCTCAGTAAAAGCCCTAAGGAGTTAACCGGCGATGCAGTCGAACCTCTACGTCCTGTCGAGGATCACGACCAAGGAGTTTTAATCGTTGGGCGGAATGTCATTCCCGCGAAGCGACTCATCGACAAACCTGCGTTTAAGTTCAACGGTCCCGCGGCGCAATGGACGCGTCAAATCGTTGGAGAGAATGCTGAATATCTCGAGGCCGATCGCGATCATCCCGCCGGTTATTTGGTCCGAGGAGTTTCTGCTTATGCGGAACTCGCAGACAAAGACTCCGTGAGAAACTCGGAGGGGACGTATCTGTTGTTGCCAAAAGACAATCCTTGGATTCCCCCGGGTTCCTGCTTTATTCCCAGTAAAATCGAGTTCGATATGCTCTCGGGTGGAAACTTCCGGCAATACGCGTCAACCCTCGAACTGATTTGGTTGGCCAAAAACCAAAGCCATTACTACGGTGCGGATTTAAAAGTATCGATTCATTCCCGTTTTATTCAGCCACTATTGGACCTTACACAGCTTCTGATTGGCTTGCCATTGATCCTTTCCAATCGGAATCGGAACCTAGTGAGTATGATCATGTCCTGTGTGGTCAGCTACGGTCTGTTCTTTGGAATCAGTATCGGATTGCGTACGCTCGGCTCGAACGCAACCTTGCTCACCCCGGCGGCAGCTGCCTGGGCTCCGCTATTGATTTTTGCTCCGATCGCATGGACTCGTTCCGTACAAGCCATGGATAGTTAGCATGAAATGTTTTGTATTCTTAAACTGCCTATCTATTTTTCCTCAGTGTAGACGGTTATGACCAGTGGCTTTTGTCTTTATCACGGCTAGGAAATCATCGCTTTCCATCAAAATCGGCTCCTAATGAAATCATGGGAATGAAATTCTCACTGCCAACGGTCCATCATGAACTTTTAGAAATTGCCCTTGAAGCTACCGAGCTTGGGGCAACCGAATTGACCAATCGCTTTCGCCAACGAATCCGAGTACAGAGCAAAGGACTAGCTAACTTTGTTACTGAAGCGGATTTGGCGGCTGAACAAGTGATTTTGGAAACGTTGATTGCCCGATTACCGAACCATCGCTTTCTATCCGAGGAGTCTCAGCAAACACAAGTCGTGCAGGCAGAGCACTTGTGGATCATCGATCCCCTGGATGGGACGAGTAATTTCATGCACGGCATTCCTCACTTCGCTATCTCGATCGCTTACTACCGCAATCAATCTCCGGAACTTGGGCTGGTTTATAACCCGATCACAGAAGACTTGTACCTCAGCATTGCAGGCCAAGGAGCTTGGCATGGACCAAACAAGCAACATGTGGATAACGCCCAAAGCCTCAGCGAAAGCATGATCTGTTGCGGATTCTATTACGATCGCGGCCGAATGATGCGAGCGACCTTAGAAACCTTGGCATCCTTCTTTCAACAAAAGATCCACGGCATTCGACGCTTCGGAGCCGCCGCGTTAGACCTATGCAATGTAGGATGCGGGCAATATGGAGTTTTTTTTGAATACAAACTCCATCCCTGGGATTTCGCAGCTGGGATGCTCTTTGTCCACGAAGCGGGCGGGAGTGGTACCGATTGTTCAGGTAATCCTTTGCCGCTTTTGCAGCCGAGTAGCTTGTGCGCAACCAACGGTCATTTGCACGATCCGGCGTTGCGAGTCATTCAACCCCACTGGGAGAATCTCAACGCATCTCCCTGGTAACCCGATGAAACGATGGTCAACGTAGTAACCTCTCATGCATATCCCGGAGTTGTTTGACAGGAATCTTGACGACCTTGCGATCATAAGTCATCAGTCCATTGATCTCACCCTCCACATCGGTGGTTTGTGTATACACTCCTGCTGCAATCCCTTTCGCCTTGAGTTCTTTCAGCCGATCGAGCGATCGAGAATAACGCTGTCGATACTCCTCTTCATTTTTGGGCAGACCTCCATAACCCCAATTGTTTGCCTCGCGATCCCAAAGATGACCCTCGACGGGAAACCCATGCCCTCCAAACTCACCCACCACCTTGATAAATCCATCATCTCTCGGAGCGTCAAAAGGAAAATTGGGATCGGGATAACTATGTTCATCGATGATATCCCCGATCGGCCAAAAGTTGCCACCGCTGGCTATATTCACTAGACGGGTTGGATCACGTTGAACCATCCACTTTCCAACCTCCATCGTACGATGCTGTCCCCATGCCTCATTGAATGGAACCCACACAACGATGCAAGGATAGCTTTCCAAGTGATCGACCATATTCTCGAATTCGATCATGAACTGCCGATGCGCTTCATCGGACCACTCTGCATCTTTCGGATTTGGTTGCAAACGCGTCCAGCGAGGATTGTTGGACGCGCTCACTTGATCCTGCCAGACCATCATGCCCAATCGATCGCAGTGATAGTAATAGCGACGCGGTTCGACTTTGATATGCTTTCGAATCATGTTAAATCCTGCTTCTTTCAAGAAACGGATTTCGAACTGCATCGCATCGTCCGAGGGTGGCGTCAGCAGTCCATCTGGCCACCAGCCTTGGTCGAGGGGTCCCCAATGAAATATCTCTTGATCATTCAGTGACATCCGCAGATGTCCATGTCGATCCTGGAGCTTACCTACGTTGCGAATCCCGGCATACGATTGGACACTGTCCAGGATGACGCCAGACGCATCGAGCACCTGATATTCGAGGTCATACAAATGCGGAGAATCCGGCGACCATAGTTTGGGATTGCGAATGTCGATTGCGATTTCTGGCTGGGTAGACGCCTTCTGGGAAACCAGTCGTTCGCCCTCCCTGACAATCAACTGAAAAGTGGAGCCATTTGTCGGCCCTTGCAATTCCGGAATCACTCGAATGGTACCTGTTTTCGAATCGGTCCGGATGGTGAGATCTATCACGGCTGTGGTAGGAACCTGCTCCAACCAAACCGTTTGCCAGATTCCAGATACCTGTGTGTACCAGATACCGTGGGGATCGGGACGTTGTTTACCATGCAACTGCCAACCGACAGTATCATCCTCGACACGGACGATCAATTCGTTCTCACCATCTCGGAGCGCCTGGCTGATATCGAAAGAGAAGGGAGTATGCCCCCCTCGATGCTGTCCTACCGATTGCCCATTCACGAAGACTTCGCACGAGTAATCAACCGCTTCGAAATTCAGCAATGTTCTTTTGTCTTCTGGACGCCATGAAAATTTTCTTCGGTACCAAAGAGCCTCATCGTTCGCCAATAATCTCCCCACACCTCCCAGTTTTGATTCAAGACAGAACGGGACCAATATTTTCCCCAACCAACGGCCTGGTATGGAATGCTCTGCGGCAGGCGTGATGGAGTAGTCCCATGAACCATTCAAACAAGTCCAGCCATCTCTTCTCAATTGTGGTCGGGGGTACTCCCTCCATGCATTCTCAGGAGTGATCCGGATTCCCCAGTCTGTAATCAGATCCGACACAAAGGGTGCTGTCGGCAGTTGAGCCGAAGGTAATTGTGGTATTCGATCCGCATCCACCAAATGGACATCGATAAATTGGCCGCCAGTCGTTTGTCGACAATGCACAGCAATTAGATTATTTCCCAACTGGATCGATCGCTTCGCGATATCCGAAAGTGGGATGATTTTGTACTCAGTCAAAAAACCGTGTTGCGAAGTCGCAAGGATGCCGTTGATGTAAACATCGACATCCTCATCGTGATGCATGTAGAGCGCCAACTCGGTTGGTATCGAGTCCAATGGAACACTTTTACGCAACCAAATGTTTCGAGAACTCCAGTTGGTAGCGACTCGTGCTCCTGGCGTACCGCGTGTACCAAAACCTCCCTGTCCCTTTCTCCAACGCGAATCATCAAACGTGGGCGAACTCCATCCATCCATCGGCTTGGCGAGTACATACCTCCAATCATCGACGATAGGAATCTGACCCATCACTCCTTCGATAAAAAGAAGTGCGAACGCAAGCGAAATCAAATGATGTTTCATGACAAAGAACTCAGGAGAGGGATTAGTAAACATTGGTTTCGGAATTGGCTCCGCCCCGGGTTGCTCGCTGCTAACCCCCGTGAATACACCCAGGCGTCACCATTCGGATCCCGACTCGATAAGTGACCTTTTTGAGTTTCTACCATCTTACCGATCAAAACAGTCGGATGCATTTTGGTTTATCTATTCTCTCCCCCGACTTGCTGGCAGATGCACGATTCGATTGCTGTTCGAGGCTAGAGAGACCGGATGAACTTTAGCGAATTGGCTAGCAGTTATTCGCTTGATACTTACAGCGTAGGAATACGCCGCCCGCCTGAGGGATACTATCGATCGGGCACCTCGAGAAAAAAAGATATGCAAATCTGAATGGATTTCGAGCCGCCATTCGGAGCCGCCCAGATCCGATCAGGCTTTCCAACATCCGCTGCAAGAATCGAGTTGGCAGTTAGTTAAAGAACCATAGCTGTAAAGCAGCTTGAATTATCTCTTTGTGACTCGTGGCATCGCGTGGTAGGTTGGGCCAATGGTCCTGAGCGCGACCAATCCGAATGCCGCGGTTGAAAGGACCTTGCTTTGCCAATTGTCGCGGCACTCGCATACGATCCGGAATTCCTATCGGTGCTAATCGTCATGCTTTCACTGTCAAAGAAAAATTCCTCCGTGCGCTAGTGTTTGCACAGGTCTCCGTTTTAGTCGATTCTCCGCTCGGAAACTCCATCGAAGCTATTTCTCAAACTCATTTCGCCCACGCCCTTATTCGATGCCTAGAGCTGTTGAGCGAACGGAAATGCTTCGAACCGTGCATCAACCGCGCCGCTGTATACGATCCTGAAGCGAATCTGTTATCCTTTGCAGCTCTTCTAAGGTCTTGTTGGAGAGATCCATGGCCTCCGGTCCGATGCCAAGAATGGATTCGAGTGTTCGGATCAATTTGATCTCACCCTTGATCTCGCCTTCTAGACGACCTTTTGTGAGCAGCTGGTCTGCTACGGAACCTAGCTCGGGTATCACGGGCCAGAATTCAGCGAATATCCCTTGGACTTCGTTTTCACCTACAGCTGGATTCACGGATATAACGTACTTCCTTATCGTGTCGAGCAACGTCGCTACCCGATTGCCTTCGAACTGATCTGCGACGCTTCGGAATACTTGCCTCAGCATCTCCGCCAGTTTTGGACCTCGTCTCTGTTTTAACAGCGTCAGCGTGATATGCAAAATTGGCTCACCCGACATCGCCGAATCCATCATTCGACTCACATCCAGAATCGGAATCTCCATGCCTGGAACGTAACGTTTCCATGACTCCGGGACCGGAATCAGCTCGGAAAGGCTCTTGGCCACGGTCCAAGGCCGCACACCGTTGTAGATGACCCACGGAATGATCGGAATCAACGACAGATTGTTTTCAATACCGTGCTCCCAAATGCGCACCATGTATCCGAGCATCTGAACGACAGTATTTTTGTCCGGTGCGCTTTTGTGGTCTACCAGAACCAGCAAGTGGACATGCGGACTATCGGTACCCAGTTCTCGAGCCATTTCGTCGGTCATTTCCACCTTGAACAGACGATCGGCAAACCGTCGCTTGAGGTTGGCGTCGATGAAGCTGGTGTCGGCTTGCTCGAGTGTTTCTGGCTTCAGATGCGCGACAAACTCGGGAGGAAGATGGGATCGAACCAATTCCTGCACGGATTCCCTCTACATGAGCGTCCGCGACAGCAATCGATCGTAGGGCGTTTGGACAACTTCACCAGAGTTATCCCCCGGCGTCACGCGCTCGTCATCGCCTTCATCGGGTGTGTTGTTCATTCAATCAATATAGCAGGTCGTGGACCATGACGACTTGTGGAGGGACATTGCCTTGATCGCACTTACACGCATGCGGAATTCTTGGGACTATCGACTTCGAAAAAAGGCTTTTCGAATCCGGTAGAACAAAAACTGCGTGGAAGATCGGTGTACCCCGATCCACGGTTGTAAGAAGACTCAAACTCGGACGGTGCCCCTGACCACGCAAGGTGGCACAGTCGCAAGTCTTAGAGAAGAGGGTTTACATTTTGGAGGGACGCACCGCGAGATTACTCTTTCTCGGGCTCGGCTCAACTTTCACCTTCAGCCATTCGATTTTCTTGACGCGCGGCAACACGCTGAATTCTCAAACGCTTTTCCCAGAATGTCTAGGAGCATCAGAAGCCTCTTCCTGCATGCTTGCGTACGACAACAAGGGAAATGCCGGGACCCCCTCTGACTCAACTGAGAGACCTTAAGACTTACGGGAGCGAGAGAACCAAACACTCGCAGCGAATGCGATCAAGAAACCTAATCCAGCAGCCAGAAATCCAATCATATAGGGTTCGTTTTCGCGAAAAGCGCGTTGGATACGAAAGTAGTCTGGAGTGGAGACCTCCGAAAGGCCAGTAGCAGCCATATAGTTCCAGGCATCCCAGGCGCCAGCCGGCGTAAGTTCGGACACTCGATCGCGTGATTCCTTCAAAAAATCTTCCTCTTTGTGATCGAGGGGTATCGGGAACGTGATGCGGTCATAAGCCATCATTCCTCCATACGAAGTGCAGGCGATCCCGAGCAGGAGCAGAAGTCCTGCGACAATTCGCATCAGTGCTCCGGGTTTTTTTACCGAGTCGGGAGTAGCAGGCGAAACGCTTGAGACAGCTTCCAGCTGACTGAGATTTCGAATGGTAGGCACAGACAGACTGGATGAACACTCGGGACAATTTAAAGACATGCCCGCTTGGCTACGGCTGACAGGAACTTTCGCACCGCAGGAACAAGGCAACAGGTACTGACTCATAGGAGAACAATCCGAAAGGTGGTGCGACAAAAGGAGGTGGAAGTTCGTGATTTTAGTCCCTGACGGGCCTGCCGGTAGACTACGGAGTCCAAAGCGGTTCGGTTTTCGTCATAGACAAATCGAACAAAGAAACTCCGATCCAGCGACTAGACCCGGCCCCCTGTCTAGCTAGAATAGGTTGGCTGTTGTCTAGAGCTGTTGAACCACGGTTCTAGGAGCATTCGGTTACAAAATAGTATACAGTCGATCGGGTCTCTCGTTTGATTGCATGCTCAGCAAGACGTCACTACCCTGGATCGTTCGAGTCAACTAAAGTCCCAACGTACCATTCTCCGTTGGCTATCCTAGAAGAACACGACCGTCGATCAGGCCAGTGACAATGTGCTGCACGACCAATTCAATTAGACGAATGGTCCCACGGTAGGATGTCGCACAGGCATTCCATGTGTGTCGTGTGTTGTAACTGGCTGATCGCAGCAAGCCGCATGGATGAAATCGGTCGTGTTCCCAAAATCGCGAGTACCAGTAGAAATTGGTACTCAGTACCAGTCCAGACTACCAGTAGATCCAATAGCACTCCTAGGATCGGGTGAATTGTGATGCTGCTAGCAATCCTTGATTGTTACGAAGTTTTTGCGGGGTGTGAGAAGTCCGTTGCAGACATCCTGCATCGGTATCGTGGCATGGAAGGCCCTACAGATTCGTTATTCGTAAATATTTACCATTTGTAGTCGGAGAGAAGTTCGTATTCAGTTTGGTGCTACACTTCCCTTGCCTCGTGAGGCAGGGGGCCGAGCGAGTGGTCGCCATAGTCGAAGATGCAACCGAATGTTCACTTAGTGAGCCATCTGGTTGAAAAGTTCGATTCGTGGCGAAACTCTTAGGACCATGCTGACAAACGAGCACTCCGACCCTCCTTTTATTTCGTGGTTTCAGGAGCTATGACCTTGTTCGACGGCCTGTTGGATTTCGATGATGATTTACCGCGCAGTGCTGACGACTTGGATGGCCTTCGCAAACTGTCGCTTGAGGAGGAAGGTGATGATCTGGGCGATACGGTTGTCGATGTCGTAGTGCCAGAGGACCAAGTCCAACTGGAGAGTGACGATGATCTACTCTCGGGTATGGACGAGATCGAGACATGGTCGGATGACCCGGTCCGTATGTATTTGACGCAGATGGGCGAGATTCCTTTGCTCACCCGCCAAGAAGAAATACGGCTGGCGAAAAAAATCGAAGTCACTCGACGACGATTCCGAACCAAGCTTCTCGAGTGCGATTATGTGGTCCAGTACGCCTTCAAGATTCTCAAGCGTGTTCACACAGGCGAACTGCCATTCGATCGCACAGTCCAGGTATCGGTAACCGATCGGTTGGAAAAAGATCAAATATTGGGTCGATTGCCCCACAACCTCAAGACACTCGATGTTCTGCTAAAGCGCAACCGGCGAGACTATCGCAACGCGTTGTGCAAGAATTTAACAGAGAGGAAGCGTCTGGAGGCTTGGCAATCCCTGGCTCGTCGCCGTCGCAAGACGGTCCGTTTGATCGAGGAATTGGGACTACGTACACAGCGCATCGAAGCGATGATCAGCGTTCTCGAACGCTTGAGCCAACGCATCGATGAGATTCTCCATGATTTAGCGACCCTCAAAAGCCATCAAGTGGCACCTTCGCAGGTGGCCCAGTTGAAGCGGGAGTTTCGCCA
The DNA here is from genome assembly GCA_040396935.1 of Pirellula sp. Lineage (GTDB taxonomy): Bacteria > Planctomycetota > Planctomycetia > Pirellulales > Pirellulaceae > JBKCUI01. Next base: position 358,699 of record JBBAXA010000001.1, on the reverse strand, counting down.
AATCCTGGTCGCAACCCAAGAAACCCCAACCTCGCTACGCAACCGCGTGGCAATGGTCAAAAGGGTCTTCACCGAGTATCAACGCGCTAAGAAACAGTTGAGCGAAGGTAATTTGCGTTTGGTCGTATCCATCGCCAAAAAGTATCGAAATCGCGGATTGAGCTTTCTGGATCTGATCCAGGAGGGTAACGCGGGCTTGATGCGGGCAGTTGATAAGTTCGAGTACCGACGCGGGTTCAAATTTTGCACGTACGCCACTTGGTGGATTCGTCAAGCGATAACCCGTGCCGTTGCTGATCAAAGCCGAACCATTCGAATTCCAGTGCATATGGTTGAGACCATGTCACGGGTTCGGAATGTGTCGCGGCAATTGCTTCAGGAACTCGGTCGAGAACCTACTCTTGAGGAAACCGCCAGACGCGCTGAAACAACCATCGAGGAGGCAAGGCGGGTATTGGCCATGAGCCGGTATCCCATCTCGCTCGATCGACCGGTTGGAAACAGTGAGGATAGTCAATTCGGAGACTTGCTGCCGGATAGTACGGCCGAAAGTCCAGCCATAGGTGCAGGGCAAGAGATGTTGCGATTGCGGATCAACTCAGTCCTCAAGACGTTGAGTTATCGCGAACGCGAGATCATCAAACTCCGCTATGGGCTTGGCGACGGCTACAGCTATACGCTGGAGGAGGTCGGCCATATTTTCAAAGTGACGCGAGAGCGTATCCGTCAGATTGAAGCGAAGGCCGTTCGAAAACTTCAGCAACCCAGCCGCTCGCAAGAACTCGTCGGCTTCCTCGATTAGTCGTCCACTGCATTTGCAGCCAACTGCAGCGAGCAGTTCAACATTCGCAGTACATGGCTCTGGCACTCGATCTTCGAATGCCGGAGCCTTTTTTTATGCTAGTATCCAACACTGTCGCCCTGCCCCAACCATTCATTCTAAAGATTTCAGCATGCTGATCAGCATCGCTTGAAATACTTTTTCGAGGGATTCAAAATCCCGATCCTCTCCCTGAATCTGAATCAAAAACGTTCGCTTCTCGATCGTAAAGGCGATCAATCGGGAAATCACCAGCAAGTCTAGATAGTAGAAACGAATGTCGGTACCTAGGCACTGCTGCATGCCCCCCCCGCGGTACGACAGTTGCGGACTAAAGACCTCAACCTCCGTATCCTCATATTCAGCCTGCATCGCTTCTCGCCCTCGCTCGATCGCTTGCTGGGGCGAAACACTCCAGGGATACTCACTCACTGTCATGAAGGCAGAGGTTGGACTCTCAACGGTAAAACTAATTGTCTTCCCTTCGTCCGTATCCTCAGACAAACTCCAATTCTCTGGATACATGCATGTCAAACCCAATCCATTGTATAGCTTGGTCATGTTTGATATCTATTCCTCGGAGGTCATGCGATTAAGCGGTAGGTGTCGATAGTAAGTCTCCAGACAATAGATGGCAAAACAAGTCGCGTAGAGACGCCCCCCCCCCGCCTCGTGCGGGTCCTCTTCAGCGGACCAACTTCCTCGATTGGGGCCCGATTTCTCTTGTAGAGCTGGAAGCTCCACCTTCATTTCGTCGTTCCATCGTCGCCAATAGCTCCCTCCAAGATGGTGGAGCGTTGTGGTCGCGTAGTACCAATAGTAAAAGGAAATACGATTCGGTGCTCTGGATACCGGATTTTCACAGAGCATCTCACTCCCAGCTACAATCCTTTTGTCGGTCGCATTCCATCCCAAATAGAGGCGGCACAGCATGCCTTCTGCGGTCATGGCGGGCGTACCTGTAGAAAATGCCTGATAGGCATAGCGTTCACCCTCAGGATCTCTTTTGTTTCCCCGAGCTGATCGTTGGACCAGATCGAGGAACTGGTGAACGTTCTCGAGAACCTCACTGTCAACCGTGAGGCCACCCATACGAGCGCTCATCAGAGCCATGACATACCAACCGGTCACACTCATGTCGCCAGGTTCTTTGGGCTGGTAGCGCCAGCCTCCATTTTTCGCTTGGGCTTGCTGCGCAAACTCGATAGCCTTCGTTGCCGCGGGGACCAGTTTCGGATCGCCAGTCATTCCGTAGAGCTCGCAAACCGCGATCGTGCATTGGGCCTGCGCGTAGGTCCGTTGATTTCCTACCGCTTTCTGTGCAAAAAAACCATCTTCATCTTGAAGTGAGAGGATGTATTGGATCCCCTTCTTGACGTTGGCTTGGTACTCGCCCTCCTCATGCGTATTCCCTGCCCCAAGAAAAGCGATGAGCGCCATGGCTGTAGCTGCTGGCTTGTTTTCGCTGGCGGCTCCCCCACGAAAGGGACCTACGAGAGACCAGGATCCGTCGGATCGCTGTTGTTTTGCTAGCCATGCAAGTCCCATGGCGACCGCCTCCTCGGTGCCTGCAGTCCCACCATAGGCTTTGAGAAGCGCTTCCTTCATGGCTCCTGTACGTCCTTTCAAACCACCCGAAATCGCAGAATCGACCTTCAGATCCATGTTCACTTCCGGAACCGGAACGGTCAGCGACTCAACGGATACAGCCTCAATATTGAGTTGATCCGCCAAAGTGTCCGTCATATCGCTGGAATCTTCCGAAGCGGATACATCCATAACGGGTAATTCCTCGTCACCCTCGGAGTCTGCCGCACCTGAAAATATGGTTATCGAGCTACCAATCTTTTCCGAGAGCGGAATGATCGCCAGAAGTAAGATGATTGCCAGGTGGACCATCAAACTGGTTAACCACGATGGGGTTTCCCGAAGAGTAAAACGATCGAGGATGGAACGCAGCCATGACGGAATCCGATCCTTTTCCACAGCCAACGGTTCGTCGGCAGGTGCCTTCTGGTGTCTCGCTTCCGCAGCTACCGGGACAGGAGGTGGCATGAATCCTCCAGACAAGGGAGGAGCCGAGGCTCCTTGTGACGGTACCGGGGCAAACTGCGAGTCAGTCAACTCCTCAATCGCTGGCAGCGGAGGAGGCTTCACGTCCGAGGCTTTGTGAATCACGGGAAATCCCTCGAACGTATTAAAAATGAAAAGTAAGAAAAGCAGGCTTTTCCCGCGGGTCCTCGCGATTTTCGATCCCACACGGGCCCTTGGATTCCGACGCCTGGGACAGTTTGACGATCTTTGAATTGTATCTCCAAAGCTGGGTTAAGGTCAAAAGATCCCAGCTCTGCAGCGCTCGACTTCGTCTTATTTTGCCTTGCTGGGTCCTCCTTGCGTCGCTACAATTCGAGCCCTCAAACTGACAGAAAATAGGTGCGGATTACCCGTACAGAACCCAAGGAGCCACCGTCCCATGACCCTCGACAAGAGCTTGAAGGTCCGTGCAGGATCGATCAAGACAAGAAATGTACTGACCCGCGCCGAACGAATCAAACGTTTGCAGGACCTCGACAAGTGGTCTGAGGATAGTATCGTGGTCGGAATGGCCAAGGTTCGTGTTCCAAAGATCTCCTTGAAGAAGAAGAAGAAGGTGAAGAAGGAAGACGAGGCAGACGACAAGAAAAAGAAAAAGAAATAGTTTTTCAGCGAGGTCGTTCGCCAGTAGCGATGACCGATTCGCTCCATCAAGGCGCAAGGCGAGTTTTTTTGACTCGCCTTTTTTATTGTTAAGATCCCGCAACGCGCATGGACAGTCGGCGAACTCCATCGACGGAGTCTCGCGAAACTCCGTAGTCTAGAAGCTCCAAAGTCCAGACTGTCCAGGAATGGACCGCTTACCGATCATCAGACTGCTCACACAGAGAAGAAGCGATAAAAAATAGAAACCCCAGACGAGCTGGTCGGATTTTCAAGTAGGCACTTGGCCAACGCTTCCTGTATTGCTTCGTATTTTCCTAGTTTATCACGGCACTATCCCGCAATATTTGACGCTAAAAAGGTTTTCCAAGACTCGTAACGAGGATCTTTCAGGGTCACCGCAATTCCAGGATTCGACTGTGGACGAATGGGAATCGTCAAAAGTTTCATCCCTGCCTGTATGGGAGTTCGACCACCTTTTTTGCTGTTGCAACCGAGACAGGAGCAAACCACATTCTCCCAGGTTGTCTTTCCGCCTTGAGAACGAGGAATGACGTGATCCAGACTCAGTTGGCTCATGGGTCTGGTCTGGCCACAGTATTGGCACCGATAACCGTCTCGAGCAAAAAGAGTCTTTCGATTGAATCGAACCGTCGATTTCGGAATACGATCGTAGAGCATCAGTCGAACGATTCTCGGAACCTGCAACTCTCTCGTCGGAGTACGCAAGTACTCTTCGCCATTCTGCTTTTCCAGGGCATGCAACTCAGAGAGTTCGCACCAACTTTCGAAATCGTAGTTGGAGTATTGGTCATCCTCGATCGTGATCACCTCGGCGCATCCACGATAGAGCAGGGTCATCGCCCGACGAACGTCTACCACCCGAACAGCCATGTAGAATCGGTTTAAAACCAATACACTACAATCTAATGAAGAGCTTTCGCTCATCCTGACTCCTCTCGGTTAAAGGTATTCTTACGAATTCCCCACTTCCACACCGCGGTGTTGCAGGCGCGACCCGTTTGAAAGTACGAAAACTCACAAAGGTCTCAGCCTCGGAATGCGATTGGTGGTGTTTCACAATGATAACGGATTTACGTAGTGTCTAGCAAATCGTTAACCAAGATGTGTACGAATTGTTTGAATTTTAAAATAGACGCTTCGATTCGCCAAAGGATCGCTAAGCGTAGGACACAATACCAATCGCACGTCTCTAACTTTCTCAAGGAGTTGATTTGAACTGGATCTTGTGGTTCATCCCGGTCGTTTTGTCTTTGCTAGCGGTCGCATGTTGGATCCTGACCATGGTAGGGATGCCGGGCAACTGGGGGCTTGTTCTGATTGGAGTCGGTGCAGCCTACTTCGCTAACGATGGTCATATTTTGAACGTCGAGATGATCCCTCTTGTGTCCATCGTTGTCCTGGCGGCCCTGGGCGAAGTTATTGAGTTTTTCGCGGGAGCGATGGGGGTAAATCAGTTGGGAGGTTCCAAGAAAGGAGGGGCTTTGGCATTGCTAGGTTCTGTCGTTGGAGCTCTGGCGGGAATGTTTTTTGGGATCCCTATTCCAGTGGTAGGTAGTCTTGTTGCCGCTGTTCTGTTCGGTGGATTGGGAGCCTTTGGCGGAGCAGTGGCGGGCGAACGCTGGGACGGAAAGGAATGGCCTCTAGCGATCCAAATCGGTTGGGGAGCACTGTGGGGCAAACTGCTGGGCACATTATTAAAGTCGGTATGCGGCACCGTCCTACTCGCCATTCTCCTAGTCTCTCTTTGGAGTTAGAGATTCGTGATTGGATTTCCTCAAGGACAATCGATGGATCGATCCGCTAACGAGAACAAAGCAGCAATCGCATAAAGGCTTCGCGATAAATCGAAACGCCCTGCTCGAGTTGCGCTAACGCAATCCATTCATCGCTTCGATGGGCTTGCTGAATATCGCCAGGCCCGCAAATCAGCATTGGCTTTAGCCTCTGCAAAACTCCAGCATCCGTCGCGTAGCAGACGCTCTGGGACATCTCCGATTGAACGATCTCCAACATCATTTGGATCCAGCTCGAACCAGGATCGACACTCCATGGATCCACCCAATCGGTCCGTTCGAATTCCAGCCCGTAGGAATCGCAGACATGCATCACTTGATCGAGAATTGGTTCATGATTTACTCCTGGCATCGTTCGCAAAAAATTATTCAATTTGGCCATGGAAGGGGTCACATTCACTGCCTGCGGTTCATTGACAATCGTCATATTCCACGAGAGTGTAGGCGGATCGAATTCCTGGGAATGGAACTGCGCTTGAGACTCGCTTCGGTCTCTGAGTTCTAGCAAGGAGGGCAGAGCCGGGAAGAGAGCGTAATTTGCATTGACTCCATCCGTCGTACTCGTATGCGCGCTCTTCCCTCTTGCCAAAATTTCAAAACGCAATCCACCTTTGTGTGCGTGAACAACACCTAGGCGGGTGGGCTCACCCACGATGCCTATGGTTTGGTGCTGGACCATTTCCTCGAAAAATTGCGAGTGGTCATTCACAAATCTAGCTCCGTGCATTCCAACCTCTTCATCGCTGGTGATGACGAAATAGGTCGGCACCTGTCGATCGGGGTCCATCGAGGATATCGCCACGAGAGCGGCAGCGATCGATCCCTTCATGTCGCATGCTCCCCGGCCATAAATCCTGTCGTCACGCACAACCGGATCAAAAGGTCCACAAAAATCCAGCGACCAATCATTTGCCGGTACGACGTCGGTGTGAGCCAGGTAGCCAACCCCTCCTACACCCGTACCTCGTTTACCAACGACACTCACTTTTTCGACTCCGTGCTCATCTTGGTACGAAAGCCATTCGATAGCGAACCCCTCAGAGGCGAGCACATCTGCAACAAACTGGCTTACAGCTTCATTGCTAGTGCTGCTGACGGACGGAAAACGAATCAGCTGCTGAGTCATATCGATGGCTCGCTCCCAAATTCGACTCATTTTGATACATCCTCCCGAGCGATAATGAACGTGGAAAAGATCGAGGTGGCCGGATCGATGAAAAGTAGGATTTTATCCCTGAAACAATCAGCTGTCCGCTTCGTTTTGATTACGTTATCTTAAGGGACTTCGCGTTTCGCTTCTCGTTGATGCTTGAGGAATTCGATGAACAACATGCGGCAAGTCATCTCCCTGATTTTGGGAGGGGGACGGGGAACTCGTCTTTTCCCGTTGACGAAGATCCGAGCGAAACCGGCCGTGCCACTTGCTGGGAAATATCGTTTGATCGATATCCCCATCAGCAATTGTCTACACAGTGGCATCAATCAGATTTATGTCGTCACGCAGTTCCTCAGCGTATCGCTCCACCAACACATTCGCCAAACCTATCGCTTTGATAACTTTAGCGGTGGATTTGTCGAACTGCTGGCAGCACAACAAACCATGGAGGGTGGGACGGAATGGTACGAAGGAACCGCAGATGCTGTCCGAAAGAATCTCCGCTACTTCGACGAAAAAGACTGCAAGTATGTGCTGATCCTCAGCGGTGACCAGCTCTACCACATGGATTATTCGAAAATGCTGGAAACACATATCCAGTCCAAGGCGGACGTAACGATCGCCTCGAAACCTGTCTCTCGCTCGGCAGCCCACGCCCTGGGTATCATGCGATGCGACGATACAGGACGCGTGACGGGATTTCTCGAAAAACCAAAGACCGATGAGGAAATCAACATGGTTTCGACCAATCCGTCATGGATCGATGCTCGTGGAATACCCTCGCAGGGTCGGGACTGCTTAGCCAGTATGGGATTGTACATCTTCAATAAAGAACTTCTTTTCGATGTGCTAAACAAAACCAACTACAGCGACTTCGGAAAAGAGGTTTTCCCAGCTGCCGTTCGCTCGAGAAAAGTACAAGTGCATCTTTTTGATGACTATTGGGAAGATATTGGAACCATCCGTGCCTTCTACGATGCGAATCTTTCATTGAGCCAAAACAACCCCCAATTCAACTTGTTCGATGCGGAAAGACCTGTGTACAGTCGCGCGCGGTTTTTACCACCCTCGGTTGTCGATGGAGCTTCCATTTCAGGTTCGCTCCTGGCTGACGGCTGCCGAATCGGAAAAGGCACACGTATCGAGAACAGCGTCATCGGACTCCGTTGCATTATCGGAGAAGGAGTCACCATTCGAAATAGCGTGATCATGGGCGCAGACTATCTCGAAACAAGCCAAGATCTCGAACGATTACAATCCGAAAGCAAGGTTCCCGTCGGAATCGGCGCAGGCAGTTTTATCGATGGAGCGATTCTGGATAAAAATTGTCGGATCGGACGCCATGTCCAAGTCATCAATCGACTGAGTGTCAGCGATTCCGATCAACATGCTCCGTGCTACGTTCGAGACGGTATTCCTATCCTGGCAAAAGATGCGACGCTACACGATGGTTGGACTATGTGATACCGCAATCGCATCGCTGGTTCGCAAGACGGGGCCCTTCTGATGCACCGCTAAGCGCCATGCTGCATGTAGACTTCCTCGTACGGCTGCACCACAACAAAGCCATCCCCCTGGAACATCATTTGTAAACTTTCGCCACTGCCTCGCCCCAAGAAAGTCTTCAGACTGATATCGGTTCTGAATTCAGGTGTTAGATTTCCACTCCATGCAATCGTCGCATTGGGATCGGTAAAGACAGGAAAGGACGGAGAGACTCTCAACGTCAAAGGATCGTAATGAGACGTGATGGCCAGCATTCCCGATCCCGAAAATTTTGCATTGAACAACCCACCACTCAACATGGCAGCCACTTTTCGGAGCATCTTGATATCGAACGTCAAACATGCTTCGAAGGCTAAAACGTCGTTCGCATTGACAAAAATGGACTCGTTTTCAAGATTGAGGATTATGATCTTCTTGCCCGAATCGGCCAAATAAACGACGCCTCTTCCCGTCGCTTTGGTGAGCCGTGTGCCTTCCCCGCTTACAACCTTTTTGAGCAAATTGCCAACGCCCTGCTGGAGTATCCCTTCGCGTTCGAATTTGACCGATCCTACATACGCAATCATCGAACCGGTTTTTGTCCATAGATCACCATTCAGATTGATCTCCAGGATTCGATCTCGTTCAAGCTCAAAAAGACCTTGCCCACGATCCTTCTGGGTGGTTGTCTCCACGAATTCGTTCAAGCTAAATCGCGCCATGAGTCATCTCCTCAAACACCAATCTCTAAGAACTTTCGCTTTCATTGCAAATCAACGATTCGTCTCATCCGCTCAGGGATGAGGAAATCGATAAACAAAGAAGCGATCCTCGTTATTCATAGATGCTTCTATCGAGAAACTCTCATGACTGTTTTGGCCAGAGAGCCTGCCCATCCGAACCACCGAATACTCGGTGGGTCTCGATCATGATCCGTCGATCGATTGCATGACCTCGCTCTCCTCCATCACCACGGGAGGCTCGACCGATTCCTCATAGTAGGCCGTTGTATCTGCCGTGTCTGTCATCCTGGAGTCCAGACTCGGGTCGCTGAAAGGGGAACCTACACGACCGTGCGTCCCATCCGGCCTCGGAGTTCGAGTCCCATAGGTGACATAGTCGTCCAGATAGGGCTGTCCACAAATCGAACAACCACAGCAACTGAGACTCCATATCAAAAGCAGGGAAGACGGCTTGAAAGAATTTCCAAAACAAAATTGCGATCGAGACATGATTCCGAGTCCCACGAGAATCCTACAAAACGAGCAAGCTGAAAAAGCTATTCATGGCCTCTTCATTCAGGATCATCGGCAATGGGAAATGCGCTGTTTAGGAAAACCTTTTCGATTGCAAAGACTCTTCTAGAGATTCTTTGCATCACGCCGGTTCAGATTCCCGTATGAACTGCCGAAGTAAGAAACCAAGGATTGCTGGCAAGCTCGCGATGAATGAAAGCATTTGAACCCCATGCACAGACTCGTTCGCATCTTGAACTCGATTCACTCGTTAGTCGTACAAAGATCCGTCTGGATCGCATCTTTGTCTCTGCTTCTCTGGGGACTTTGCGGTATACGACTACAAAACGTAAGCTACGACCTCTTTGCGACCATCGCTATTTCCGAAAATCGTTTGTCCAGTGTAGATCGCTTGGTTCGCTCGCAGGATTCGAATCGTTACACGGTTATTGCCTACAAACGTCAACACTCAGATTCCGAGCCTCTGAATCCATCCAGTTTTCAGACAGCTCGTATTCAGGTTCGGGTTCATCGATATTCAGACTTGATGGATGTAGAAAGGTATCTCGACGACGCAACACGACCTGAGGGTGAGTCGGCGGAGAGTCGCGAATATACTACGAAACTCTTGGTGAGTAAGTGGTGCCTGGAATCGATGCAGCACTTGGCCGGAGTCCTCGAATCCGATAGGCTCGCACAGTCAGAGACGGAACCGATCGAGAATAGGTCCGTGATTCGTATGGTCGGTTTCCAGTCCGAAGATATAAAGACTTCGCCAATCGCGGCGGATTTGGCGAATGAATGCGATGGATATCGGGCTCAAATCGCGCAGCTCACAACTGCGCTAGATCGCTCACGATCACACTCGGTGGGTTTTCTCTCGATATCCGGTAAACCCCGAATCTTTCCCGTCATTGAGCCAATCGGCTGGGATCGTCTCCTGATTTTGTTTACGGCAGCATTATCCATTTGGATGTCTGTAGCGGTGATTTGCAACGGACAACTAGGCTCGATATCTGGGCCAATTCGGAAAACTCTCGCGGGTCTGAAATTCTTGCACTCGACGAATCGAAGCCGTCCCGAGAACCTTGGTATTCCTTGTTTAGGTACGATACGAATGTCGGCCTCGGGCTCAACCCTCGCAGTGATTCCACATGCCCGCGATCGCTGCCTGTGTATCGTACCGGCGGAGGTTAAGAGGATAGGAGCGACCAACCTCTCGGAAAAACGGCTGCAGCTTCTAACTCGTCTGATGCTTGGAAGCTGGCTAACCGTCTTGTTGGCAAGACTCCTGCTGGACGGCCAATGGTTCGAACTGTTTTGCGCTTCACCGTTGGCTGGAATGAACTGTCTGATATCAGGCATCCCATGATGCCAAGACATCTCCCCATACGACGAAGGAGCAAACGACGTCACGGCTTGAGTAAAAAAGTCATGCTTGCCTCTGTCGCCGCTTTGCTTCTCGCTTCCTTCAGCGCTTTCGGAGTCTATCTTTATCTCCAACAGGATTACGATCCAACAGAAAAACTGGATACCGCTTTACGATTGCTCAGCAAAGGAGATGGAGAATCCGCAGCCAGGATCGCTTCCAGTATCCCCCCAGAGAAGTTGCAAAAGAATTCAGAACTATCCAAACGTTATTTCGTGATTGGAACTCGAGAGCGGCAACGAGCACGTGAAACAGAGCAACGTCCCATCGCGAACGATCTGAATGAAAAAGCTGTGGAAAACCTCGAGAAGAGCCGCTCCTATTCCTTCCCCGACGGATTTGAGGGAATGGCGAACTTCCACTTGGGGATGGCTCTCTACGACCTATTCAAGTGGAAAGAAGCCGAGGGACCATTGACTATCGCAACAGATCGATTCCCTCCAGGGCGTGCGGATGCCATCGAGCGACTTGTGGACATAGATCTAGCCCATAATCGACGCGATATTCAGTCTGCTATGGATCGTATTGAGCATTGGCGAACTCTCCCGAGAAGCTCTGCCTACGACGATGAGCGGGCCGATCTGAAAGAAATACAAACCCTGATCGCACAAGAGAATTACGATGCTGCCTATGCTCTGCATACCAAAATACCGGAGGAATCACCCTATCGACCCAACGCGGATTTACTGGCTGGACGATGCCAGTTCGCATTAGCGAAACAGGCAGATACGAAAGAAAAAAAAGACCTGGCACTCGCTGCGGCTGAGAAACACTTCAACAAGATCCTCGAATCACCCAAAACCGCTGTCGCAGTTCGTCGTCAAACGAATCTAGAACATGGAAAAACGCTTCGCGAGATGGGAAAACTCTCCGATGCAGTCAGTCATTTGAGTATCCTCCGATTATCCTCGCACTACGAACCGGAAAGTCTGGCAGCCGGAATCGAAGAGATCGAAACGCTAGTCGATGCGAACCGCGTCGAGGATGCGATTGATACACTAGAACATATCACGAAAAATATCGGCAGAATCGAATGCTACGAAACGGATTGGTTTCCCGTTTCGAGCATGCGTAACCGGATCGTCGAAACATGCCGCCGGCTCATTCAAGCCAAGGATTACGCCGCCGCAGCTCGCTATGCCAGCAATCTTCCTAGTTTCTGCGATGCTCTCGACCGATTACGTCTCGAAAGCGAGCTTTACGAACTGTGGGGGGAATCGGTCCCCATGCGTCCAGAGAACGAGCCCAAGAAACAGGAATATCACCGAACGGCTGCGAAAGCCTATGAGTCACTCACGAATCGTTTGCCCAGGGCGCTGGAATACAACGATTGGCTTTGGCGAGCCATCGAAAACTACCGAAAAGGGGGGGCCTATCGCGAAAGCAATGCATTGCTCGAACGGTTCCTAAGCCTGGAACCACGAATCAATCAACCTAAGGGACACTTTGTTCGGGCTAAAAACTTAATGTCGATGGATCGTGATCAGGAAGCCATGCAATCCTTGCGAAACATCATCAATAGCCATGTTGAAACTCCTCTCATTTACGATGCTCGTCTGGACTTGGCCAAGCTGTACGCAGAGGAGGATGCATTCGACGAAGCCCGTCAATGGTTGCTGGAGAACCTGAGCGGGGACTTGCGTCCGGAAAGTCCGATATGGCGAGAGTCGTTGTTTGAGCTCGGATCGATGCTCTACTCGAAAGGAGAGAAACAATTACTCAATGCCAAAAGCGAAATCGAAGCCAATCCTAGCAAGACGAGGGAAAATTTCACAAAAGTAGAAGCAAGCTTTGAATTCCTCAAGGAATCCATCGACCGAATGGATGAGTTCCTTCGTCGTTTTGAGAATGATCCACGTCGCTTTCAAATCCTTTATCAGATGGCCAAGGCATATCGACTGGCTCTTTTCTGGCCCGATCTTCAACTCCGAGAGAATCGTTCCGTCAATGAGGATACGACCAACACCTTGAAGTCGCAGCGTAAAGATCTGGTCGTCAAGGCGCGAGGTGTCTACCGCAGATTGCGTGAAGAGATTTTAGCCAGCAACCTCCGTAATCCTTCGACCGCCGACTCCGACCATCTACTTCGGAATAGTTACTTTGGTGAGGCCGATCTTTATTTTTTCGAAGAAGAGTATGACGAAGCGATTATCGCGTACACCGATGCTGCGAATCGGTTCATCAATGAACCTGAGGCCTTGGAAGCACGAAAGCAGATTGCATTATGCCAAAAACAACTCGGTAAGACTCAGGACTGTTTGAGATCTCTCGAGTTAGCTCGAGATCTGCTGCAACGCATTCCTCCAGAAAAAGATTACAAATTTCGACTCGTTACACCCCACGACCGTGCTGGTTGGGACCAATACCTCACTTCTATGATCGCTGAGCTTAAAACCAACTAAATCGAATTTGTTGTTTCGGTTTAAATGTTCTAGCTCTTTGTGTCGAAAATTAGAACAGGATGGAGAGTACTCGCTGAGACAGGGGCGTCGATGCGAACCCATCCGCTCGATACTCAGTCTGATCGGATTCCGAATGCCTGCTATTCGAACTTCGAATACGGTCCTTGCGCTATTCGTGTTCCTCGGACTTGCTATCTCTTCGACGCTGTCCAGCGTTGTCGTTGCCGAATTCCAGGCCGACCAGAGACAACTACCCTCCGGGAATTCTAGCCGAGAGGCACGCGATTCGGCCGTTCAAGGAATTCCCTACAACCAGCTGACCAGCCAGGCAGCAGGTAAGATTCGAGCCGTTGTAGAGCATAGTAGTTTTTTCCGACGAATGCCGACGCAAGTGATCGATTGCGAACCTGAAATGTTCACCTTTCTGGTTCGCAATCCCGAGGTGATCGTCAACATCTGGGATGTGATGGCCATTACCAGAGTATCCCTGCAGAGATTGTCCCAATATCAACATCAAGGCGACGATGGATCCGGCACCAGATGCAAAATCGATCTTGTCTTTGGCAACGACCAGCTACACGTTTATCAGGTCAACGGTAGCTACCAGGGCAATCTCTGGCCTAAAGAATTATTAGGTCAATCTGTGATCGTGCTCCATCACTCCAAAAGCACCAACTCCGACGGTTCGAGCCAGGTCACGGTGAAGATGGATGTTTTTCTCAAAATCGAGAATATTGGGGCGGATTTAGTTGTTCGGACACTAGGTCCCTTGGTGAGCAGGAGCGCTGACTACAACTTTATCGAGTGCGTTGCATTCGTTTCCCAAGTATCTCAAGCGGCTGTGACGAACCCGCAAGGTTTACAAAATCTCGCCTCGCGACTTCAGAAAATCGACCCGATCGTTCGCGAACAATTCATCGCTACTGCCAAATCGGTACGGGAGCGTTCCAGTCGTTTGGCCAAAAGCAACGCCGCTGGCATCAGTCCGAGTGGTTATACTGTGGAGGAGGTGTTAGCAGCAGGTACCCTCTCGAGTATGCAACGGGTACCAACGACCGATTCGCTCTCGATCGCGTCCGACCCGCGAGAACTAAAATCGACTCGTCGTGGGCAAACAGTGGACACCGTTAACGGGGAGTCGAACTCCGATTCCCCGACCATTCAAAGATTGAATAATAGCAACCCATAAAAAATCGAATGGGCTACACGTTAACGAATCTTTTGGACGATCGAACCCTGTTTTTGGGAACGAACAATAAGAAAAAAATCACGGAACTCGAGTCGCTTTTAGGACCCAGAGGATTCAAGCTTCGCGCGCCAAACCATTTTTCAGACGCCCTCGATGTCGATGAAACAGGAACTACCTTCGAGGAAAACGCGAGGATAAAAGCGGTAGCCCAAGCGATCCATCGACGTATGTGGGCAATCGGTGAGGACAGCGGTTTATGCGTACCCGCCCTCCAGGGAGAACCAGGAGTTTATTCGGCTCGATACTCTGGTTCTGGGGCTACGGATACCTCGAACAACCATTTACTCCTTCAACGCATGGAACAGGTACCCGAGAACCAACGTGGTGCCTTTTATGTATCGACCATCGCACTTTCCGACCCAGACGGAATGGTCCATGTCGAGACACGGGGGGAGTGTTGGGGCCGGGTCTTGAGAAAGCCGCGAGGCGAAGGAGGTTTCGGTTATGATCCTCTCTTCGAAATAGCTGAGTACCATCAAACGTTCGCGGAGATGGGTGCAGCCGTAAAACGAGCGATTAGCCACCGAGCTCGCTCCCTTCGAGCCTTTTTAACGATTCTCGATAACCTCGTTAGCTCGTAGATCGAAGCAGACACGTTCGAATGGGAAAGTACTTCCGCGAACGAGTTCATCGCCCATGACAGAACGAAGTAGATGGATTCTCCCACTCCGATTTCTCCGAAACATGGATGTCGAGCTCCAGCAATCCTGGCCTAGTCTGAAAGTTTGATCCACTGAACAGCATCAACGATCACATGCCCATCGGTTCCCGAATTGCTGATCTCTACATAACCGGCCTTACCCGATTCGAATCGAAAGGTCCCGAGAGGATAGATCATCCCGTCGATGGGCCCTTTCTTACGTTGGTCTACGATTAGTTTCGTATCACCATCGGCGGAGTGGATGACAACTGGTACGTTGCTCGCTCGATTGTTTGCCGCGCTATAAATCATGGAGACACGATAATTGCCCGCTTTTGGCAAATTGGGGATAAACTTCGCAGATTGCATTCCCTTGCCTGAATCCCCATCGTGGCAATAGCCAATTTCTACGTAGGGGGGAATCGATTGACCAATCTGAGTGAAGCCGATTCGATCGGCTTCCTGATCATCGATCACAATTCCTTCGAGCTTTGATTTCGATACGGAACCTTCTGCTGGGAGTGGAGCGGTTTCGAAATCGAGTACCTGTCCATCTTTGAGCATCTGTGCTTTCAATCGCTCGTAGTCGATTTTTTGAACGGTCGTTTGTTGATCAATAGCCAATACGGCAGCTGTACCAGCGCTCTGCCCCATGACCATGAAGACCGGCTCCATCCTTATGCTTCCATACGCAATATGGCTTGCCGCGAGGCAAACCGGAATCAGTAAATTGCTACACTCACTCGCTTTGGGGCGAATACTACGATAGGAAATCGGGTAGGGACGCGTAGGAATCTGAATATCCCCTTCATTTCGTGCGAATCCATCGACTGTCGCATAACGCTGCGTGTTATGACTATCCATGTTGTAGGCACCCATGCCCACGCTGTCGGGAACGACCTCCACCCGTTTACAATTCTTTTCGCTCATCACATAGTCGGATATCAATCGGCGAGCCTCGCGGACATAAAGTTGACGCGGCCAATTTCCGTTGTCGACAAACTCATCTTTCGCAAGGCCCAGCCGATTGAACTCCGACCGGACCGATTCAGGGACACGAGGATGATTGGCGAGAGTCCATAACAACCCCTTGGTGTAGAGCTCGTGTTCTCTCCAGATTTTGGCTCGGAGCTGGTAGTTTCCATCCGGATACTCATAGTTCATACCGATGCAATCCGTGCTGATTGCAAAGTTATTGTTCGTATCGGTCTTACGATTTGGCATCCAGATCGGATGCCAGGGGATTCGAATATCTCCAGCTTCAAAATTACGAAGCAACAATTCGAATTGCTGTTCATCGTATCCCTCCGGCTTCGGCCATGGTTTACGATTCTCAGGATCATCGGTTGTACAAAGCCTGAAGTTGTAGGCTTGAATCCGATGATCTCCATCCCCATCGTTGCCCTGTGGTCGAGGCTTCACACCCGGTAGCAAGCCGCTGGAGGGATCACCCTTTTTGATGTAAACATCCACTTCCTTCGAAAACTGATGATGAACCGCTCCACGGATCTGCAATCCGTTGATCGTTTCGCCATACGTTTGGTTGGATTCCCTACCGACGTGATAACCGACGCCGGCCTTAGCCATCAAATCCCCCTCGTACGAAGCATCGATAAAAACCTTTGCCTCGAACGACTTTCCGCTCTCCATCACGATTCTTGTGATCGAATTGCCGTTTTTGAATACGCCCCTGTCCAAGTCGAGTCGCTCACCGTATACGACCGAAACCTTGGAGCCGCGGATCATCTCGTTGTAGACATGGCTCGCGGCACTCGGTTCAAAGGTCCATTGGGAGTCTTCGTTGGGGCTTTTCACTCGATTCTTGAAATATCCCTCGCGCGTCTCGCGTATCCAACGGTCTTCGTTCAAATAGTACTGGTAAATACGTTGGTAGAATTCTCTGGAGAGACCACCAATGGCTCGTTTGTTGCCAATGTCTGTGGCTCCCAATCCACCAGTCGTCAATCCTCCGAGAAACTGAGAGGGTTCGATGAGAACAACCGTCTTCCCCATGCGAGAAACCTGTATTGCGGCAGCGATCCCACCGCTCGTCCCACCATAGACTGCGACATCATAGTATTCCGCAAGCACGATACCGCTGGATTTCAGTAGGATCAATAATACGATCAATGTTCGAAACGGAATTTGTGGTTTCATAGACAGGATGTTTTGGCAAAAGGCTGAATGGATCAGCTGAATTATAGTCCAGAATCGAATGTAAACGACTTGCGAAGGTCCGAACGAAAGTTCAAATTGTCCCGGGTTCATCCGCAGACATCCGAATCAAGTCGCAATCCAATTTTTATCTTCACACCTTTCGAGGCCCACCAGCATGCTGAAATACTTTTTTCTAGTTACCTTCCTGTTCACTTTCGCAACCGATTCAAAATTACTCGCGCAGGAAACGTACGTTGAGACTCCAGGAAAGGAGGGGAATGGAAATCATGTCGTCGGACCTGAGTATGCAATCGATCCGGACTTGACGGATAAAGGCAATCCGAAAGGTATGAGTTTTGAGTTTGCGATGAAACTAGCGGATAGCAAACTCTTTCCAGGAACGGATTCGACACTCGATTCCAAGAAAGAAGTCCGAAAGCAGCGACGCATTTTTGTCTATATACCCAAGGCTTACAAAGACGGGACGAAAGCTCCAATCCTGGTAATGCACGACGGCCCCAGCAACATGAATCTCGTGCGTAATGCGCTCGACAACCTTACGATTTCGACGGATCCGAATCGAAAGCTGCCAGCCTTCATTGCGATCGGAGTTGAGAATGGTGGCAACGATGGAAAAGGGAGTGAACGCGGCCTGGAGTACGACACCATGTCTGACCGTTTTGCAAGATTCATTCATGAGGAAGTTCTCATGGCAGTACTTCAGAACCCAGACATTCGAAAGGTTTATCCCAAACTAGCCTTCACAAACAACCCCTGGGGACGTGGCGCCATGGGATGTAGTTCTGGAGGAGCAGCAACACTGACCATGGGCTGGTTCCGTCCCGATTTGTTTCGCCGATTGATCACATACTCCGGAACCTTTGTTGACCAACAAGATGACGATGCTCCGGAAGAGAAGTCCTTTCCTCTCGGAGCCTGGGAATATCACTCCGGTATGCAATTGATCGAGAAGTCCGAAAAAAAACCATTGCGTATCTTCACGCATGTCGCCGAAAACGATCTGCGATTCAACGATCCCGAGGAAACCTACCATAACTGGGTCATGGCCAACGAACGTACCGCTGCAGCCCTTCAAGCCAAGGGTTACGACTATCGTTATGTATTCTCGAAAGCTAGCAAGCACTGCGACAAACGCGTTTTCGAACATACCTTGGCGGATACTCTGGTGTGGATGTGGAAAGGATACCGTGGGGAGTAGAACGTTTTTTTTCGTGATTCGTTCTCTTAGCGAGCCCTCCTCCGTCTGAAGGAATCCCCTCGGCGGATCAACCCAGATCACCATGCACGCTTTCCACGCAGATGCAACCTGCCTGGGTGGAAGCAGTTGTAGCAAGACATCCTGATTTTCATTGGAAATTCCTTTGATAGCACGGGAGCATCCCACAAACCCAAATCGCTCCATCCCTGAGGTTCGTCGCCGCTCCTGCTATTCGACAACTCTCTGGAATTGGGTCTGCTTCGAACTCGCGGCGTACAGTTTCAACGGTTATACTTTTAGAGATTGATTGGCTGGAGTGCTTCCTCTATCGCTGTCGATCTCCCACCATCCCACTCACCTTTCTTGCCTTCCTAGGAGATGTTCCATGACTTCTACCTCGGGTTCTGGTTTGTTGATCCAAGATACGACGCGGCGTGAACTCCTCCAGCATCTAGGTCTTAGCTCGCTCGGCTTGACCATTCCTCAGTTCCTCTGGTCCACGCAGGCAAGAGCCAATTCAGGGGAGCCCAAAAAAGAAATCAGTTGTATTTTCGTATGGACCCTGGGTGGAACGAGCCATCACGATACATTCGATCCAAAGCCCCTCGCCTCCGATGGTGTTCGAGGTCCCTTTGGTGTCATCAGCACAGCCGTCCCGGGTGTTCAATTCACAGACATCTGCCCGAGGATGGCAAAGGAACTTGGGCGATACTCTCTATTGCGTTCATGGAATCCGAAAAATGCGGGCCATGGTGTAGCGGATCTGAAATGCATGTCAGGCCGCAGTCCGAATCCGACGTTGACCTATCCTTGCGTTGGTTCGGTGGTAAGCCACCAAAAAGGTTTTAAAACAGCCCTTCCCCCTTTCGTTCAACTCGGTTCTTACGTCGACCGAACTTTTCAAGGAGGTACGGCGGGCATTTTGGGACTCGAGCATGGACCCTTTGAGATTCACACTGAGGCCAACGTCGATAAGTTCTCCGTTCGCGACATAACCCCACCGCTTAACATGGACCTGGGAAGGGTCGAAAGGCGGAGGGTTGTCCTCGCCCAAATCGATCAATTGCAACGCAAGGCGGAACGACAACCTGTGGCCTTTGATGCGATGGATGAACACTACAAGACGGCGTTCAATATGATAACGGCCCCGGAAACCAAAAAGGCATTCGATATTGGAAGCGAAGACAAAGTTTTGCGCGAAGGGTATGGACGTTCCGCATTTGGACAACGACTGCTACTAGCTCGACGACTTGTCGAATCAGGAGTTCGATTCGTCACCGTAAGCGACCCGGGATGGGACAATCACCAAGATTGTTTCAATGCGCTCAGAAATACGCGAATGCCTCAGATCGATCAAGCGATCCCTCAGTTGCTGATCGATCTAGAACAGCGAGGCCTGCTGGATACGACACTCGTCGTTTGGATGACCGATTTTGGTCGCACTCCTAAAATCAATTCTGCGAGTGGCCGGGACCACTGGGCATCTGCAGGATTTGCAATGATGGCAGGAGCCGGTGTTCCGGGTGGATTGGTGATTGGTGAGACCGATGCCGAGGGAGGTGCTCCCAAAACCCACGAGTATCTGACGGAGAATATTGTGGCCACCATTTACGAAAAATTAGGCTTACCGCTCGACTTGACTGTTACCGCTTCAGACGGTCGCCCCATTCGCTTGATCGAAGGCGAACCGATCAAAGAATGGGTTGGATAGGTGCCGGAATGAATCGCCGAATTCTCAACACAATCGTTGCCGTAGTTTTGTTAGTAGTATCGCAAAGGGTGCATGGATTCTTTGAGGAGATTGTAGTTTACCCACCGGAAATCCAGCTCGACGGCAATTTTGATTCGTTGCAAGTACTCGTTTCCTCGAACGAGGGTGGTCGATCGGATAAGAATGCTATCGACTTGACGGGCGAGTCCGAATTCTCCATCCCAGACGAAAGTATTGCCCGAGTCGATGCGAGAGGTAGGATCTTTGCTGTTGCGAATGGTGAATCGAAACTTCACATCGCGGTTCGTGGAGTTACCAAATCGGTCCCTGTTCGAGTGATCCATCTGGTTCCTTCACCGACTGTCGATTTTGTCAATGATGTGCAGCCTGTGCTCTATCGTTCGGGATGCAACGCAGGCTCGTGCCATGCGAGCCAATACGGCAAAGGTGGGTTCACACTTTCGGTGATGGGGTTTGACCCGAGCCTCGATCACCATGCAATCACTATGCAATCCAGAGGACGTCGGCTGACGACAGCGAGTCCCGCTGATAGTTTATTGCTACAAAAGGGAACCATGACCATTGCTCATGGAGGTGGAGTGAGATTTGAGAAGGGTAGTATCGAGTATGAGATCCTGAAAACATGGATCGCGAGTGGCGCGCCTCGCCCCAAACAGGATGCTCCTAAAATATCTAAAGTATCCGTCCAGCCTGCTATCCGCGTCATCGACCTGGAATCGTCACAACAAGTGAGGGTACTCGCGGAATACACCGATGGTAGGAAACGAGATGTCACAGGCTTGGCGAGATTCGACAGCATGGACGAGTCCGTATTGACGGTAGATGCACACGGAATGGTCCGCACTGTAGGTAAAGGACAAGGGGTTCTGATGGTTCGATTTGCAGGCCAGGCAGAGCTCGCCACCTTCATCGTCCCATTCGCCCCAAACGCCGAATTGGCTCATTGGAAACCTTTGAACTTCATCGACCAGCATGCTGCCACGAAGTTTGCCGAACTAGGAATCAGTCCTTCGGAGGTCTGCGATGATGCCACCTTCCTCCGCCGTGCTTACTTAGACGCAATCGGTACTCTGCCAACCCTAGAAGATACCAAGACATTTTTGGATTCGAAGGATCCCGACAAACGACAACGGCTCGTCGATGAATTGCTTGGTTTTTCCGAAAAAAACCCTTCGAAATTTACAGATGCTTACGCAGCGTATTGGAGTCTCAAATGGGCGGATCTCATCCGCAACAACAGCACCGTTGTCGGTGAAAGTGGCATGTGGGCCTTCCATAATTGGTTGAGAGAGTCATTCCGAACCAATAAGAAGATGGACGACTTTGTACGCGAATTGATTACTGCAAAAGGCTCTATCTTCTCGAATGGCCCAGCCAATTACTATCGCATTGCGAATAATCCCCAGGATCTCGCGGAATCAACCGCCCAATTATTTCTAGGAACGAGATTGCAATGCGCCAAGTGCCACCACCATCCTTATGAAAAATACAGTCAGTCGGATTATTATGGGTTCGCTGCTCACTTTGCTCGTGTCGGTACCAAAGGCAGTTCGGAATTTGGGATTTTCGGCAGAGAAACGATCGTGATGGTAAAATCCGGCGGGGAGGTGAATCATCCCAAGACCGGCGCAGTCATGAAGCCGACTCCTCTCTTTTCGGAACCAATGGATGATCCGCAGGATCGCCGAATCCCCCTTGCGAATTGGTTGACCAGTACCGAAAACGAGTTGTTCGCTCGCAACATTGTGAACCGGTACATCGCCTATTTGCTCGGCCGTGGACTTGTCGATCCCATCGATGATTTGAGATCGACAAACCCACCCTCCAACATGGCTCTTATGGATGCTCTCGTCGAGCAGCTCCGCAAAAATGATTTCGACGTCAAGCAACTCCTGCGAACGATCATGAGCTCCCGGCTCTATCAACTCAATTCACAGCCTAACGCTAAGAACGCCGCCGACACCAAATTTTATAGCCACTACAAAGTAAAACGACTGCAGGCAGAAACATTGCTAGACGCAATCGACCATGCTACAGGCATACCTACAAAGCATCCAAATCTTCCGCTCGGTACAAAAGCTATCGAGCTTCCCGATGCCAATACGACAAACCCATTCCTAGTCGTATTCGGGAAGCCAAAACGAGCTTCCGTTTGCGAATGCGAACGATCACCCGACGAAAATTTAGCTCAAGCGTTGCACACGCTTAACGGCGATATCCTTGCGAATAAGCTGGTCGACGAGAAAGGGCGAGTGGCACAATTGGTTGCATCTTCGCGACCTGATACCGAAAAAATCGAAGAAATTTACCTTGCAACGGTTTGTCGCCGACCCAATCCAGACGAGATGGAAACAGCGCGGTCCGTAATTGCATCGAGCCCTTCTCCCACCGAAGGATATCAAGATCTCCTATGGGCATTGATCAATTCAAAGCAATTCCTGTTTGTCCACTGAGCAAAAGACTGCTGTCGACATTCCTTCAGCTGTGTGCATGCAGTTTCGTTCTTTGCATGCATGCGAGTTCGAAAGCTCAGACAAAAAACTCTTACCCGATGTTGATGAGTCTGAAACCGAACGCGGCTCTTATTGGATCTGCGACCGAGCATGAATTAAGCGCTCGCTACAATCTGGCCGGCGCAAGTATGGTGATCGTTTCGGGGGAGGGTGTGACAGGCGAGATTCTTCCAAACGATCAGGAAAAACCGGACGATCGAACCAAAAACGATATCATGGCTTCGAAGTGCCGAATACGCTTTACCGTTTCCTCCGATGCTATTCCTGGGGTAAGAGACTTTCGTGTTTTCACGCCGCACGGTGTCAGTACGTTGGGACAATTAGTAGTTGCCAGAGATCCCATTGCTATCGAGTCCATCGATGACAACGGAAGTCGCGATCGAGCTCAGCAGATTTCCTTGCCAGCGACAATCTGCGGGACGATTGAGAAAGCTGAAGATGTAGACTGGTATCGGTTCCAAGTGGATGCGCGAAGCGAATGGATCTTTCATGTTCGCGCACAAAGACTTTTGAATCGTATGCATGATATGCAAACGAGAATCGATCCTCTGATCATCCTGCGCAACGCGACTGGGGCTACGATAGCCTCCAATGATAATTTCTATGCGGGAGATCCACTGTTACACCATACGTTTGGTGAGGGAGGGGAGTATTTTTTGGAGGTCCGAGATGTTCGGTACCAAGGAAATGCTGACTGGACATATAGTATCGAAGCCCATAATCGACCCTTTATTAAACAAGTGGTTCCACCGGTTGTTTCTATGGAATCGCCCAATACCCTGGCAGCGGTTGGTTGCAACCTCCCCTCGTCACCCACAATCCAGCTCCCCCCTGCTACTGCCAGTCCTGGAATCAGCTGGTTTACGAGTAGCTTCGAGAGTCGACCTACCAATGAGTTCGCTGCTCTCGTGACCCATCTACCGGTTGTTCGAGAGGAGAAACCTACAGTCTCAGCTGAGGTCGCTGTAGAGAATTCGAATGGTTTAGGTACGGCGACGAACACGACACTCTTCGCAATACCCTCGATCGTCACCGGTACCATCGCGGAAGCAGGAGAGTGCGATCGGTACCTATTCAAAGCCAAAGCGCAGGAAAAGATTTCATTCCAGGTATTTTCCAGGCGCCTTCTATCGGACATGGATCCACTGGTAAGGATTCTGAACGAAGAAGGTAAATCCTTGACGGAAGCGGACGATGCCACC
This sequence comes from Pirellula sp., assembly GCA_040396935.1. Lineage (GTDB taxonomy): Bacteria > Planctomycetota > Planctomycetia > Pirellulales > Pirellulaceae > JBKCUI01. Next base: position 334,946 of record JBBAXA010000001.1, on the reverse strand, counting down.
GTCCATCGAATGACGCAAGCGGACCCTTGGCTCGAGAATTGGACTGTTCCGGCCGATGGTAAGTACATCCTGGAAATCCAGGATCTTCACCAGCGCGGCGGGCCTGGCTTCACCTATGCGATTCAAGCGGAGGTTGCAAAACCCTATTTTCTACTAGAGGCAGATACGGATAAAACGTTACTGACACCAGGTATGGGAGGAGTCGTTTATGTTCGAGCCATCAGGAAAAACGGATTCGCAGGTGAAATCCAACTCGATGTATCGAACCTTCCTGATGGAGTCACTGCAATCGCCGGACGCATCCTACCGGAACTCAATGATGGAATCATTTATTTGGAAGCAGCTGCCAATGCTTCTCCAGGTGCTAAAAACATATCCTTCTCGGGTAGGTCCATCGATGAATCGGGGTCTACGAACTCGGCAACATTAGTAAGCCCTGCAACCGTGCTGCAGGAATACTATTCGCCAGGAGGTGGACGAGGTCATTACCCCGTGGAAATGCATTCGGTCTCCGTCGCGGAACCTCTGGACATTCGAAACATCCGCTTGAGCACACATGAAATCCAACTCAAGCCCGGGGAGTCCAAACGCATCGATGTTGAGATCGAACGCGCTCCGGATTTCAATGGGAATGTCACGCTCGATATGATCTATCAGCATCTTGAACAGCCCTTTGGATCGAGTCTACCCAAAGGGGTAAAGGTTGATGTCGCAAACAGTAAGACGCTACTAACCAATGGCGATACCAAGGGTCATATCACGCTGAAAGCGAGCGACGACGCACCCAAAGTCCACGAGCAGCTCGTCCCTGTAAATGTTCATATTTCGATCAACTTTGTCATGAAGCACACGTTCTGCATACGACCAGTCAAAGTCTCCGTTCTTCGCGACTAATCCAAAGCAGCATGGTTTGATTTCCCAGACTCGGACGACCATGAAAATAGTGTGTAGGCACTGACGTATCCATGTTGCCTCACTCTCTTTGCGCTTTTTCAGAAGAGATGCAACCGTAACTCGATAGGAATCAGTTTTCGCAATCGATCAACCATCGCTCTCCAGTTCATCCACAGTACCTGAGGGGTCTGGAGTAGGTTCCCGATCAACTTGGTTTCCAGCAGATAAACCCACGCCGAAATCGATTCAGGTGAGGAGCAGAAAAAAATTCACCCGGACACTGGAGCGAATGGCTACTGCCGCCACTCTTTTTCGAGGTGCACCTGAAGTTGCTAGGAACTTTTTACCTGCCGCTTACGCAAGAGGTTGATCGACTACTCAATAATTCTCGGTTCAAGCTACAATAACACTGCCCTCTTTCCCCATCTCCACTATGAAGCGATACACAAAGTTTCTTAAGCAAACGTGGTGGCTATGGTTAGCCTATGTGCTCGTCACCATCCTGCTGATCCTGTTGGTCAGCCCAATCTTCTGGGCTGTGATCCCGATGATGGTTGTAAATTTCTTTTACTTTGCACATGTGCGATACAACGACGATGGCGATTTTATCGGTGCATAGAGCCGACCGTGATTCCTCCACAACTCGCCATCGTTGAAGAGATGCCAGGCCTAGCTTTTCGCCAGAACCGAAATCTCGTTGACAACATCGATACCGCGGGTGGCAGACCGAATGGTCTCCTGGGCAACCTGCTTGAGGAAGAAAGAATGAACATTCCCAAGCAGGGCGAATTGATCCCCTCGCAGCTCGACACTCAGTGTCCGAAGAGACGGAAACGGACTCTCATTCAAAAGCCTTTTGGCTTGTCCCAGTACGTCTTGGAATCCCGAATCAATCATGGATCCACTCCTTTCAAGCAAGATTAGGACAGCGGTTTTCTTTCCTGAAAACCAATAAAGATGAACTTAAGGCAAGCTAATAGGATGTCAAGCTTTTTTTAGAAGAATCGGTCAACTTGTTGTATCCCTAAATAGCAGCAATTCCCTTATTTCGCGTAGCAAGTGATGCCTTCCGGGAACAATCTCCCGGCGTAACTTCAACGGCATGATGATCCGAACCAGGGAGGTCGATGTAGGTGGTTGGATATTCAGGGATATGGGAAGGAGGCTGCTGGCAAACCATGTCGATTCTTCGCTTTATTACGGTAGATACTCTCTGCATAGCAGCCGAGATCACGGCAGCTTTACTTCTCGTAGCCTTCTCTTTGCCAGAAAAAAAGAGAAAAACAACGGAGGACGAGGAACTAGAGCAGATCAAACTCCGTTCCCTTGAGCAGGCCCGAAAGCTTTTCCTAGATGCGAGCGTCTTTCGATCCTTGGCCTTGCTGCACCGGAGAGGCGTCCATATACCGGAATCCAACGACTGGGAGAATCATCTAGCCAGTTTCGCTTGGGAGGATCGTTTAACGCACCTGGGAAACCGTGCGTATCTCGACGCTTTTCTGTCTGAGTGGCTAAGGCTAGACCCCCAAACCCGGCAAGGCTCGGCCTTGTCCATGCTAGTTATCGAAGATTATTCGAATATTGTCCACTCGCATGGGGCGATGGGGGTGGAGATCCTGTTGAGGGACTTCAGTAGCCATCTCAGGGATCATTTTGGCACTTCTGCAATCCTGGGAAGATACCAACCGGATCGATTTCTAGTTCTTCATTTCGACAGGGATTTGGGAATATCCCACGATTCGATCCTACAGCTGAGAGCGTCGATCGAGACGGCTGCGAATCCCGAAACAGCAGGGAAACCTCCTAGCTCGGTTCCGAGTTTCACCGCAAGCATCGTGGAACTCGGCGACCACGAAGCACGACTCGGCCAGACAATCGAGGAACTCGATGAAGGCATCAATCAAGCCCTTGAAAATTCATACCCTATCGTCAACAAGGCCTCGGATGGCTGGACTGTGAATCGTCCGACTTCCGAGTTGCTCAACCAGACTGAGACAGTAGGACAAATCTCGGATGTCTCTTCGAACGAGACGTCCTTGCAAGCTCATGAACCTCTACCAACCCAAGGAACGGGCTCTGAAGATGCGATCGCATCCTCGGGAACCGAAAGCTTTGAAATACCCAGTCCGGTCGCTGAGGAGTCCGATCGAAATGAGGCGACGGACTCCAATCTAGGAACGGCGGAGCAGGAATCCCCTACGACCAACGATGATTCGAATTTACGCGTTAAAAATCCCGGCGGCACCAATGTTTCCGCCGTTGCGAGCACTGAGGATATCGCTGCGCTCTTTGAGCAAATCAATCGGAAAAAACAGACAGAGTCATCGACTATAAGCGAGCCAATCCAATCTGATAGTACCCCAAACTCTCTGAATGAAATCGACGGGAATCCCATCCCCAACCAATCGATAGACGACGTTCGGGAACACACACCTGAGACGAAGAACATTTCAGGTACGATCGTAGAACATCGTGATATGGATGCATTAGCCACTCCCTTGGAAGGAGTGACAGAGAAAGTAGATCTGTCAATAAAGACTGATGGAAGTAACAGCCAAAGAGTCGAATCGACTAATCCAAGCTCCAGTTTGTTCGTAGAGATGGATTCGATTATCAACAGTTTCCCTAGTGCCGATAGATCCGCTCCATTTCCAGACTCTTCATACGCAATTCGTCAAAGGATTGGTAAACAACTCGATCATGCGAACGATGATGAGACAGCACAGAGGATGGCGCCAGAACCCCAATCAGAAGTCGATAAGAGATCGGACCGTCTACAAGATTCCTCGGTACAATTAGCTTCCGATGATAAGACGACGGCATCGATCGATACAGAGGACTCCGATTTAGGAGAAGTCGCAACGAGTGAAGAGATCGCTTCTCTTCTAGAAACGCTGCAGCAAGTTCTACCAACTGAACCACCAAATGCATCCGAACAGATGATTCCTTCAGAGGAATTGTCTGCTCATCGCTCCAAGGACACAGCGAATCCATCGGAGGAGTCCGATAGGAAAAGAATGACCGATGACATTCAGGCAATTTCGAACACGGTGAAACCGGCGATTGCAATCTCCCCGACAACGACGGATTCCCGCGCAGACGAACCTTCAGGTCACAGGTAAGTGCGCCAAACCCGTTGAGCTCGTGAATCGAAAGCAGAAGAGACTACGATCGAAATGATTCCTGAAAGATACCGAATGTCCTTCCCGCTACCCACCTCTACCATTTGTTCTTCGCTCTCTAGTAAATTCGTGACTGCACCCGAGCATGCGTGGTAGTTTTGCGATCAATTTTTGGAGTTGGAATCTGTTTTCGAGGTCATCGAGTCAATCACTTCCTGTTGGGCGGTAGCTAGCTCTTTCATCCCCAGCAGCTTGTAGGCGACAACGATTTTTTTGCGTGTATCAATTCGATTTCTATCGATGCCTATGGCCAACTCAAATTTGTTGATCGCCTCCTTGGGGCGTTTCGCCAAAAGGAGTATCTCTCCATAAGTGTCCAGGATCTCAGCGTTGGCGGGAGCAAGTGTGTTGGCTTGCTGAATGAGCCCCAAAGGTTCCTTCATTTCAGCGTCCGAAGTCGCCGCTTTTGCAAGACAAAGAGCTAAATTGTTGTAGGCCGTTGCATCGTTGACATCTTTTTCGATGGCAATACGCCAATTCTTGACTGCCTCCGCTGTATTCTGTCGCTGATAATGCGATACGGCGAGTGTGTTATGGATTTTGGCCGTCGTCAAACCTTGGTCAATCTGTTTCCGGAGAGCGTCAACAACCTTCTTGGAATTGACAGGTATGTTGCGGCTGAGTAGTTCCGCTGCTTGCTCTGAAATTTGTGGATTGGTTGGGTCAGCATCGATAGCTGCTTCCAGCTGAGAGAAATCCGCTGTGAACTTACCTTCATCGAGTTCCCTTATCGAATTTCTGAACATGTCGATCCGGACCTCGGAAAGAACTTTGGCCAATTGGGGGCGCTGAGCGTTGTTGGCAAGCCCCTCCTGCAATACAGCGATTGCCTGGGGATATTTCCCCATCATGGCGCGGACTTTCGCGATCGCGATCCGGTCAAAGTCTCGCTCACCGCTTGTATTGAGCCGTTTTTGAAACTCTTCCTCTACGAGATATCCCGCCTCTCGAATTCCATCCTCTAGCTTGAGGCGATCGTAGAGCATGGCTAATTCCAGGTTGAGCTCAGGGCGTCTTTTAGCCGCCTCCTTAGCGATAGAAATCGCATTTGCGTTCTGACCATTTGCCTCCAGAAGCCTGGAGTAATAGCTGAGAAGTAAAACATTGGCATCGGGCCATTCGGAGGCTAGCTTCAAATGCTCTGCGAGTTTTTTTAGGTTGATTTCCTTTTTTTGTTCCTGCTGCTGGATGATGTAGGTTGCCATCCACGCATTTGCAGGTCGAAAGGTTCCGTTTTTGCCTTCTGCCAGATCATCCATGACAGGGAAAGCTGCTTCAACGCCTTCCTTGAGACTATTGACGAGCGCCAACCGGTACCGAGCTGGCGCATTTGTCGGCTGGATCGACTCAATTCTTTTGCTCAGTAACTCTGCGTACCGAAGCTGCACCTCGGAGATCTCATTTTGATCGGATTGACGCCCCATGGCTCGGTTGACGAAATCGAATTGCGAATAAGCGTTCCTTTCCAGCAACCGCGTGGGACAATTTCGTTCGCCCTCAACACTATACCGCTGGACCATCGAATCCACGCGCTCGAATAACGAAAAGCCAAAAGCCAAATACACGGCGAGGATGGCGAGCAGCGCGGGTATGTTGAACCAAAATCTCAACCAGTTACGCGAATACCTCCAGCCTCGAGCTGCGTCCAAAACACCCGCGATCACGCCCATCGGTGCTGTGAAGACCTTCAAGCACTCTTCGCACAACCAACGAACATTTCCAACAAATTCACGGCGTGATTCACTTTTCATCTTCATTCGAACTCGACCTCATCCACGATATCGTTTTGGACATCTCGAACAGGTACACTCGCCGATAGGTTAGGTAGCCCCACGATCCAATTCCAGCAAAGGGCAGCCAACGGAAAGTCAGGATTGATGAACTCGTCCGGGATGGGTTCCAGCAACGCTCCAAAGAACTGATCCAAACTAACGATCAGAAAGGCTCCGATAAGAAACAAGAGGATTTCTAGACCTACGGACCACTCGATCCATGAACCTTGAGGTTGGGATGCAATCAGGGAAAGAGTAACCCAAGCAGCTCCTCTCACAGCCATCCAAACCACGAATGCCAGGGCCAATGTGATGAGGCTATTCAGAAGCCGTCGCCGAAATAAGTAGATACAAAAAAAACTAATCCCCATGAAGGTCACGATACTATCCCACTCACCCTCGCACGAAAAACGATCGGCAAGTCCGTGACCAAAAACGATGGTATCTTCTACGCGCAGGTTCGATTGGGACATCGCATCGGCGAGACCAGAGGTTATTTGAATCGCGATCGATTCAGCCCACTCAAACGCCCCTCGGTCCTTGCACGCATCCACTAGCGATGGGATCATGAACGCGATACCCAGGGACAAAGCATGAGCCACAGACTCCCCCCGAATCCGGAAGGCGCACCATCCTGACACGGCAAAACCCAGAGCGATTCCGCAGAGCTTTGGCCGGGAGGTCGCCAGCGCGAAAAGAATGAGCAATCCCGCAATCGACCAGAAGAAGACAGGTACCGCCCATCGACCAGGCGTTTCGCTGGAATTCCAACGACTTCTTGCCAAAGCAACGGCCAGCCCAATCATCACGAAAACAGTGCAAACCACGCGATCTACGGACGAAAGCCAGTCCCGCCAAAATGCATACCCCAGCAACAAAGCCAAGGCGACCAATATCGCCGTAATGATGTGCGGAAGCATGCCGGCTTTCGACGGTCGACTTCCCCCTAGATGTGGCGAATTAGCATCTTCTTCGAGCATAAGCTTTCTTGTTATCTGTGCGTCGTCACCGAAAAGAACGGTCGCGAAAGTCGGGCGAACGCCGAAGGCCCTGAAAGGCTGGGTTCCAGTACGGTAGTCGCTAATGAAATTGTTAACCACCGCATTCTATCTATTGTTGCTTGTTTTGCTTAGTCCTTGGCTCGTTTATCGCTCCATCCGTTACGGCCGCTATCGCCGAGGGTGGATGGCCAAGCTTTTTGGAATCTCGGCAGAGACACCCCGCAAAACCGGTAAAACCGTTTGGATCCATGCGGTCAGCGTGGGAGAGGTCCAGCTGATGAGGCCGCTGATCAAGAAGTTGACAGAAACCCGCCCCGACATGCCTTTGTTGATTTCCGTAACCACCGACAGCGGCTACCAACTGGCCAACGACTTGTTTCGAGATCATTCCATTATCTTCGCGCCATTCGATCTGCCATGGGCCATTCGTAACGTTTTCCGGCGATTCAATCCATGCCTTGTTATTTTGATGGAACTCGAAGTTTGGCCGAACTGGCTTCGTATCGCCGAGGAATTGCATTGCCCCGTCGTCGTCGTCAACGGCCGCTTAAGCGCGAACAGTTTTCGTGGTTACCGACGGATCGCTTGGCTGATGAAGGGATGCATGGGAACACTCGATTGGGTTGGAGCTCAAAGTCAGCAATATGCCGATCGATTTGTGCAATTAGGAACCTCTCCGAGCGCGACATGGGTGACAGGGAATATTAAATTCGACGGAGCCGATGGAAAAAAAGATGCGCCGGAAGTGGTAGCCCGATCTTCTCAACTAGCGATTCATCCAGAGGATCGAGTGTGGGTCGCAGGAAGCACGCAAGCACCGGAAGAAAAATTGGTACTCCAAACTTTTTTGCGATTAGTAAAAAACCATCCAAAGCTTCGTCTGGTCTTGGTGCCACGCCATCCAGAGCGGTTTGGAGAAGTTGCATCGTTGATTGAGCAGACAGGCCTTCCCTGGCTCCGTCGGAGCAACCTTAGCGACCAAGCCACTCCGGGCTCCTGGAAGATTTTTCTCGGAGATTCCGTCGGCGAACTGAGGTGGTGGTGGGGTCTGGCCGATGTAGCTTTTGTCGGAGGTAGCTTCGGGGATCGTGGCGGTCAAAACATGATCGAACCCGCAGCCTACGGCGTTCCCACCTGTTTTGGCCCAAACACAAACAATTTCGCCGATATTGTGGCTTTGCTGCTCGAAGCCCATGCGGCGAGCCAACTACAGGACCCACAGGAGTTGGAGACTTGGGTGGATCGGATTTTGAGGGAGACAACCAAGGCTGAACAGATGGGACAAAACGCAGCGAAAGTAGCCGCATCCCACCGCGGTGCAATTCAACGCACCTGGGAAGGCATCGAGAAGTTCCTACCAGCCTCCTAGAACTAGCTCAGCGACTCATTAGAATTTTGACTGCCACTGTTTTTGACCGGCATTGGAAATACACCCTTGCAACCACATGGGAAACGTGAGCATCCTCTCCCAACTATCGGTGTTCGATACCCTTTGAGTTCGACGGAGTGGCGATTGCTTCCTAAGGCTTGTTTCTTATGCGCCGGCTGCCCTATCGCTCGCGTCCAGCCCGTGGAGGACCAAAAAGTTGATGAATGAACAAACCGTTCAGCGTATCCAGTCGATCTATGGAATCGAAAATTGGTCAGCAGGATACTTCGACGTGAATCCGTCAGGAAACGTCATTGTCCGCCCGAGCAACAACGATCCAAGGGCTGTCGATCTGAAGCAATTGGTGGATTACCTGGTTCGGGAAAAAAAGATGCAATTACCGCTGCTGCTGCGGTTCCCACAAATCCTCTCGAACCAACTCCGAATTCTAACTTCCGCCTATCAGGATGCGATCAGCCAATTCGAATACCGAGGTAAGCACTACCCGGTTTTTCCAATGAAGGTCAATCCTCGTCGCGAAGTGGTCGAAGAGTTTCTTAAGGAAAGTGGACGCCTGCGCGTCGGCCTCGAGTGCGGCTCGAAAGCCGAACTCTACGCCGCGGTCGCCCAGGAGCAGGTTCCCGACTCCCTGCTCATCTGCAACGGATTCAAAGACGAAGCGTTCTGCCGTATGGCTTCCATGGCAGTACAAGCTGGAAAACGAGTCGTCATCGTTATCGAAAAGCTCAACGAACTAAAAATGCTACTTCGAGTCATCGGCGAGACGGGTGTGTGCCCTTGGATCGGCTTGAGGGCAAAGCTTTACACCCGGGGCTCTGGCAAATGGGCCAGTTCGGGAGGTGACTCAGCTAAATTCGGACTCACGACCTCCGAAATTGTTCAATGTGTCAAATTGCTTCGTGAGTCTGGGTTTGACCGACAGCTCAAACTTTTGCACTTCCATATCGGCTCGCAAATCACCGATATAAAACGCGTGAAAAATGCCATGAAGGAAGCAGCGAGAGTCTATGCGAGGATCTTTCAACAAGGACTCGGCATCGATTTTCTTGATATCGGAGGTGGCCTTGGTGTCGATTACGACGGATCGAAAACCCGTTTCGAATCGTCTATGAATTACACGGTTCAGGAATTCGCAAACGATGTCGTATACACGGTCCAGTCGGTTTGCGATGAAGAAGGTGTCCCTCATCCCAATCTTGTCACTGAAAGCGGCCGAATGATGACCGCATATCATTCTGTTCTCGTCGTTTCCATTCGTGAAGAAATAGAGACTTTTGCTGATGATCAACCCGAGGTGGAGATCGATGCCGACGACCCACAAGTCATCACGGAACTAAAATGGTTGTGCGACGACATCAACGGCAAGAACTTTCTCGAGTACTATCATGATGCGGTCGAGCACAAAGATGAGCTCCACACTCAATTCAATCTCGGCCTTATCTCTCTCGAGGATCGAGCCAAGGGAGAAGTACTCTACTGGGAAGTCTGCCATCGAGCTCTTAAGGAATCTGAGCAATCGCGAACTCAGAATGAGGAATTCGAGGAAGTAAAACGGGTACTCGCAGCGAAATACCTGTGCAATTTCTCGCTATTTCGTTCCGCGCCGGACTCCTGGGCGATCGGGCAGCTTTTTCCGGTCGTCCCCATCCATCGCCTCAACGAAAATCGATTGGATTTCGCGACTCTGGTCGATGTGACCTGCGATTCGGACGGGAAGATCGACAAATTTGTCGATCTTAAAGATGTGAAAGAGACCCTCGAGCTCCCAGAATGGAAGGATAATGAGGAATATTATGTCGGACTGTTCCTCGTCGGTGCCTACCAGGAAGTGATGGGCTCATTCCACAATCTGTTCGGGCTTCCGAATGAGGCCCAGGTTTTCATGGAAAACGATGGTAGATTCCATGTCGCCAAAATCGTCCCTGGTAGTCGTATCCACGATATGGTGAGCTTTGCCCGATACGATACTTCGCAGCTCCAAGAGACGTTTGCCAAGAAAGTTCGGTCGCGAGTAGCATCCGGGGAACTCTCCCATGATCTGTGCGAATCCATCCTCAGAGACTACGCCGCAGCAGCCCAATGGGGAACCTATTTGGAGTGAGCGATTCACCCAACTCCCCTTGGGAAAGGGTAGAAACGATCTAAAAATCTACCTTCGTAGAACATTCCCGATTTTTCCTGAAGTGGTGTCCAAAGGAAGGAAAACCACCTTTTTGGAAAACTTAAAAATTCCATATAGGGGGGTATCTTGAGAATGCTAACCACCGAACTCGGCAAACCTTAGCGACTTTTCCACCCTAGCTGGGAGGGGCATTCAGGTCATTTCATATTGCGACGATTTGACGCAATCCCAAGGGACTCCAAGGTCGATGCTAGCATTTGCAGGGCGTATCAAGTGGTTGCATGTGTGGGGTGGAACCCTATACTGGATTCCCTTATCGGAAGCTGGCAGAGTTTGCCTAGGCCGCAAAGTTTGACATTTGTCCTTTGATCCTTCTCCTTGACCGTGCAGGTCTAGGCAACGTCGGCATGGAACACTTGTGGCACGTTTGCGTCAGGAAATCGCGAACGGCGAGATGGACCTCGCGGCTCGAGTGAGATTTTACTTGTCCTAACCAAGGAAAGGGGTCCACAATGTTGCATTTCGCGGCATTGATTCTATTCGCATTTGTTGAGGTAACCACGCCAACTCCCTCGGTCCAGTCCAAGGAAGAGCCTATTCCCTACGAAATTGCTTACCGCAAGGCACAAGAGGAAAAGAAACCATTGGTGGTACTCGTAGGAGCGGATTGGTGTGCAGCGTGTAAGACGATGAAGTCGGACACCATCGCCCCCATGAAAGCCAATGGTCAATTCAAAGAGGTTGTGTTCACCCAGGTGGATAAAGAGGCTCAGCCCGAACTAGCCTCTCAAGTGATGCAGGGGAATACGCTACCCCAAATCGTCGTCTTTTGCGAAAGCGAAAAAGGTTGGAAGAAGTTCTCGTTGGCAGGTCTACAAAGCGAACGTCGGGTGAAGGAATTAATCGGTAAGGCTTGGGAAGTACTCCCCAAGAGACGGTAACAAAAGCCATCGTCCGTGGTAAACTCAAGGAGAAGAATGAGGAGGTATCCGACAGCCGGATACCTTCTTTCGTTTACGTACCAGAATATACCTCTTTAATCACTTCAATGTCCGATCCCCTCCTTTCGTTCGCTAGCATTCTTCGTGAGAACGTTTCGCTGGCTCCATTCACTTGGCTTCAGATAGGTGGACCGACCAGATATTTGGCCGAACCGGGTAGTGTCCAAGAACTCGAAGGAGTCGTAGCAGCCTGTTTTCGCAGTAACATACCGGTTCGTGTGCTGGGTGGTGGTTCGAATCTATTGGTTCGAGAGGCTGGTTTTTCTGGTACTACCTTGCTTTTGAGCTCACCAGCCTTTGGCGGAATCACCCGAGATGGAAACTTGGTTCGCTGTGGTGCTGGCGTGAAACTTTCCCATCTCATCACTTACTGTGTCGGCGAGGGATTGGCAGGATTGGAGCATTTGGTTGCCATTCCTGGAACCGTGGGAGGAGCCGTTCGCGGCAATGCGGCCACGGAGGATGGTGATATGGGACACGCTGTTAAATCAGCTAAGGTTTTGGGGGTTGATGGAGCGATCCGAGAAGTCCCAGCGGAGCAATTGGCCTTTTCGCATCGGGCCAGTGGTATGGATGGGATTGCCTTGGTAGAAGTGACGTTTGCCCTCACCCCCGCCGATCCCCGAGCGCTCACCAAACGAGAGCAAACTTTCTGGATTCTTAAGCGTCGGATTCAACCCGGTCTGCCGGAACGTACGGCGATGGCTTTTGTAGATCCTGTTGGTTTTAAGGCCTCCGACTTGATTCAGCAGGTTGGAATGGTGGGTACATCGGAGGGTGCGATTCGTCTTAGTTCGACCTTTCCAAACTATTTGATTGCTAGCACGAACGCGACAAGTTCTCAGGTCCTCTCGTTGTTGGAACGAGTCCGAAAAGCGGTTATGGATCGCAGTGGAGTGCAATTGCAGTATCATCTCCAGATTTGGTAAATCTCTGGTAGTATTCGAGTGCATCAACGGAGGATGAGACTCAATGGCTTCAGCCGAAGTCAACCCACCACAGCAAGCATCGCCACTCTTTTGGAGCCATCTTGCTCTATGGATTCGATCGATACCTCGATCAGCCCTTTTGAGTATGATCGGTCCTTCATTGCTGTTGATTTGTGGCTATTTCGGCTGGAGATATTACGGTGCGCGGCACTACGACGCCGCGTTCTACGGCGTGAAGAAAGAGAACGTGACAATTACCGCTGCACCGGATTGGCTGCGTTCCTCCATCGTCGATGAGGTTTTTTCGAAAACGGGGCTGAGCCATTTGTCGCTCTTGGATGCTCAGTCCCCTGCCATTATTGCACGGGCATTTGATGCTCACCCAGCCGTTTTGAAGACCCATCGGGTTCAACCATTCGCTGGCGGCGAAATTTCGATTTCAATCGAATACCGTTCACCTGTCGCTATGCTCTACTGTGAGCCGGAAAGAGAAGGAGAGAAGCCGGAATTCCTTCCCCTGGATGCAGAAGGCGTACTACTGCCGGTCAAGGGAAATTTCACCGAAACAGACGTACCTCGATACATTTGGATCTATGTCGAGGGGATGAAGCGCCCTAATCAAAACGAAGGAACACGGATCGGTGACACGCGCGTCGAGGAGGCAACGAGGCTTTGTAAATTACTCGCTCCCTACCGAAATCATGCGTTAATTGAGCGTGTCTATGTCGTACCTGCCAGATCCCCAGGTAAGTCCCGATGGAACCTCGAGATTGAGACCAACGGAGGAAAGGGGCCTCGGATTATTTGGGGGAATGCGCCAGGGTTCGAGGGAATGAGAGAGCCCTCTGCATCGGAAAAGCTCCGGAGACTTATCGATGCTGTTTCAGATCGGAGCCAATGGTCCAAAGCCCAAATCAATTTGATGAACTAGACTCTGATCCCGAGTCTAACCCGGAATTCCGCTTGGCGAATCGTGGTTACAGTCGCACAATAGCGGGCATGAATGTTGCGACGAATTCGGCCGAGGAACGAAACGAAACGATTCGAGAGATCCAACCGATACGGATTGGAGACCTGAAAATCGACCCGCCCATTTTCCAAGCTCCTATGGCGGGCTATACCAACTACGCATTTCGACAGATCGTCCGCGAATTCGGCGGGGTTGGATTGCAAGCTACAGAGATGGTGAACGCTCGAGGATTCGTCTGGCTGGATGAACACGATTGCGAGCACCCCGATCGACTATGGGGAATCAAGGACGAACCGCGACCGCTAGCGGTACAGATCTGGGACAATGATCCTGAGACCATGGCCAAAGTGGGTAAACGCTTGGTCGAAGAGTACGGTGTTTCCGTCGTGGACATCAATTTCGGCTGCCCGGTGAAACAAGTGACCGAGAAAGCTCACAGCGGTTCTTACTTGCTTCGAGATCCGGAACGTATGTATGCCATCATCTCCAGGCTGGTTGAAGCCTGTTACCCAACACCCGTGACAGCCAAGATCCGACTTGGATGTACCCGTAAAACCATGAACCATACCCTGGTTGCCCAAACGGTTGAACGCGCGGGAGCCTCTGCCCTGACCGTGCATGGTCGCACTGCGGAGGATTTCTTCAAAGGTTCAGCAGACTGGTCGAAGATCTCTGAAATCAAGGAACACCTCGAGCATATTCCATTGATCGGTAACGGAGATTTGCAATCTGCAGAGCAAGTGGTTCATGCATTTCGAAATTACAAAGTCGATGGGGTTATGATCGCTAGAGCCTCCCTCGGAAGACCGTGGCTTTTTGCTCAAGCGGCCGCTGCTCTGGAGGGTAGACCAATCCCGCCAGACCCAACGTTAGAAGAGCAAAAAACATGCATGCTGCGGCATTACGATTTAGTCATTCAACGCTTCGGTACGCATCGAGGTACCATGTTAATGAGGAAATTTGCATGCTGTTATGCACAAAACAAACATGGCGCTCGCCACTTCCGTACGCACGTCGGGAAAGTGGAAACTCCTGAGCAGTTTTATCAAGTTGTAGAGGATTATTTTCCTAAATACATTGACCCGGCGGGACCTCTCGATGATTCTCGAGAAACGATCGAGGATTGCTCCTCGGATACTTGTCCAGGATAGGAACAAGTCATTACTGCCACGGTTTCCCCGAGTTCATCGCCTTGGTAAGGATGGAGTCTGTGCCGAAGGGCATTTAAAAATGCGACGATTCAACTCAGTCATTGAATCAAAAATCCATTCGACTTTATGCATCACGGGCGGATGCTCAGCCAGAGCCCTGCCGGAGTCGGGCCCTCAATAAAGCTCGTCCGATCGGGCTCAAACTGTTTGATCTCAAATTGTATTGGCCCTTGAAAAGATACTGGTATCTTGAGCTTGGGGACAGCTGCCTTTGGTCCATCCTTCGTCATTTCGATTTGATGGTTCGTCAATGTAGAGCCAGCTGGAAGATTCCTTGCAATTATTTCGAACTTGCCAGTCCATCCTCCAATCCTCTCGATTGGGAAACTGAGCTCAAACTCCTCTCCAACTTTTGCCTCTCGACTGTCCAACGTATTTGTCAATCGAACCCCCGGATACCTCTCTTCAACGAGTAACCAGTACGCATGCTTGGCTCCCCCCTGGCGGTGAAAGTCTGCGACTGCAATCCAGTAATCCCCCATCGCTGGCATCTGCCACTCCAAAAGGGGATCACGGTTGGTTTTGTCATCATCCTGTGCCGTAATTTGTTTACCCTGACTATCAACAATCGAAAGGGTGGGATCCAGAGTGGATCCCATCGACTGAGCGAGAATACGAAGCTGTAGCAACCTCCCATGAACTTGGGGAAGTTTGTAATAGTGCGTCTCTTTACCATCCAACATGACGGCATATTGGCTGGCTGGCAAAGGTAGCTCGATCGCTTTTTCCCGAGTGGTCGTGGGAGCCACATCCTGCCGACTGGTTAGCGGCTGATCGATCAGGTGCTGAGTTTCATTCGCGAGCGACTTCCTATCCCAACGTAATCGATAACACCACTCAGCGCCCCCCCGAAAAGAGATCGTGCTGTCTGGTTCAACCGGGAAACCAAATACGCGCAGAAAATAGTCTCCGGTTTTCTTGACAGTGAACTCGAACCCTGGATCGAGGCCAAAATGATCAATGCTCTCGACGAGAACAAATCCACGCTCATCGATGAGTTGAAGTTGCGGATCCAGTGGAGACTTGAAAAATCGAGTCGCGTCTACTGTCGCCGAAACGGTTTGCCCCTGTTCCAAATGAATACGGAAGTGATCGATATCTCCATTTTTTTCTACGGTACCATACGCTTCGTGATCGTTCCCTAGAACCCCCTTCGCTTCCGTTAGTCGGTCATTGGGCTCGACCTCGGAGAGAGGCTGTTGAGTAGAAAGTAAAAATGGTTTTGCAGGCGTTGCTCCCTCGTCGTTATAGAAACGGAACCAGGATAGGCCCGGATGGCTCGAGGGATCAGCCGTTACCTCGAATTCACCCGCCTTCTCTTTGCATTTCCATCGCACGCCAGGATTGCTGCACCATATTTCGACAGGCCAGCTCTTAAACGTGCCTACTGCTTCAATTGTCTGAGTCGATCCAACGCGAGCCCCATAGGGTGCGAGCCGTGTGACTTGAGGGCGTTCGGCGACTGCGTGATTCGGCTGAAAAAAATAAAAAACGACCAGAATGGCGAGCAGTCGAGGTAACATAGGCAACAGGTAGGGGGGGTGCGGGAGGGAGACCATGATTATCTTCCGAAATCTCACAGTTCGCCAGACGTTTCTCGAGGAGACTCACCTTCTAAGGTAAAGGTTCCCTACGCCGGAAGGCGGCCTACGGGGCAGGTTCATGGAAATCCATGAAACTAGTAGTACCTGGCCCGCCGCGATTCCGTGTCAGGTGTCGTGAAGTCCTAACCGATTTAGCCAATTGCCCCGAGTCTTCCGCTGTGCAGTGCGCACCGGGTCCAACTCGTCACTATTCCTGGGGGTGATCTGTAACTCAATATTTCGCATCTTCTCTTGAAGCTCGAGCCGTTCTCTTGCCAACTTTGCTCGCTCAAGCGACATCTCGATCTCAGCTTGACGTTGCTTCTGTTCCCACTCTTCCTGAATTTGTTTTAGTCGTTGCCTTTCCTCGATGATGAGATCATCAGCTTCGATAATTTGAGCAATCGCGGCAGCTCCAACCGCCATACCATTGGTTGCGACCGCCTGCTGTTCCAGTAGACTTTTCAAGTCTGCAATTTCGCGATCCCGACGAGTAATTTCATCTCCGCTCTGTTGAATGATTCTTTCGATCTCGAGCGCCTTCGATGGAGCAATAGGAGCGTCTTGCTTCGTTTCATGCTCGAGCTGCTTAAGCCATGCTCGTTTGCGTTCTTCCCACGTGTAGGACTCGGTGGAAAGGCTCGTTGGGGCTTGATAATGTGCCAAACGTGCGCTCAATTCATTGCATTGCAAGCGGAGATCCACTGTTTCGTGACGAGATTGCAGGAGCTGGTTACGGAGATCTGCAATTTGCTTTTGTAATTCATTTTCGCTGCCGGTCCCAAGCGTCGACCCCAAATCACTTTCAAGCTGGGTCACTTGCGCCTTCAGCCGGTCTATCTCTTCGCATAGCTCTCTTTCACGATCTCGTGTCTCATTGCGGATCGAAGAAGCTAAAACGTCATCATGATCATTCTCGATAAATTCAAGGAGTGCCTGGTACTCCGCTCGTGCATGACCCAGGAGACTATTGATCCTTGCGTTCTCCAGTTTCAGCGACTGATACAGCTGCTCTATCTCCTCGATCCCAATATCGTTGCGGGAAGCAGGACTCATTGCCAATTGAGTCTCCGCCGAGTCGATAGCCTGTTGTAGCTGCTGCCGCAATCGTTCGATATCGATTCGCTCTCTTTCGAGGAATGCGGCTTGACCAACGAGCTCGTTCAGTTTTCGATCAATAAGAACTACAACGCCCAGAGAGTCCGATAGATTTGACCCTGGTGGACTCGGATGGGAATCCCGTGCTGGAACAATGCAGGCGATTGCCCCTTTGGGATCACCCGTCTCCATCTGCCCGAGTAACTCAGCCATAGTCTCGACCTGTTCGAGACATGGATGCTCGATATCCGTGTGGCGACCAGACGAAACTGGTGTGTCCTGCAAATCGCGAGCTGCTATGAATTTCTCCCTTTTCGTATGTAAAGATGCCGCCGCATAGGCGTCAAAGCCTGCGTTGGTAGTCCTTCGATTAACTCTTCGCGATCGGCGACGATGATGGGACATAGGAAACAATGTTGGAATTCTCTTGCTCGTCAAGTCATCGCTGAAGGGTAGGTCACGTGCCAACGTTAGAATTCCAGACATGAAAAACCGAATCGGTTTCAAATCGACCAAAGACCGGTAAAATCGGTTGTATCGATCATGCAATACAAGGAAACGGGAATGACATCCGAAGAAGCCAATGCCATTGAAGAAATGACTTTTGAAGAAGCGATTACCAACCTCGACAAAGCCGTTCGAAAATTGGAGGGGAACACGCTCGGACTCGAACAGTCCCTGGCCGAGTATGCAAAAGCCACCCAATATATCGCTCACTGCCAGCAACAGTTGCTATCTGTCAAACGAAGAATTGAGCAACTCAAAGGTATTACAAAGTCAGGTGTTGCAACGACTGAGATCTGGGAAGGACCAGACGAAGAGAATCAAGAGCCACGCTCGCGGAAACGCAAACCTTCGCAGTAGCAACCGACAAGTCCATTGGGATTGCGTCGAATGAATCCATCCAAAAATCAACAGGACTGGCGGTTGCCTACCGATATCCCGCGGGCCCCGCGGAGTTCGCGAATTGAGCACCAGTTGCTCCAGATGCTTGCTCCATAATCGAAAACTCGGCCCAAACCGGGAGATGGTCCGAAATTTCTAAGACCTGCTCGGTCCGAAGACCAAACATTTCTCCCAGATCGAGCACTCCAGCCCTGCCGGTGAATTCATTCGTCAATACACGGTCGAAGATGATATTGTCGTAGATCTTCGTTCGACGCGTGTTCGTCGGTTCCTGACTAATTACCCACATAATACCTGGCAATTGTCCCAGAGGTCCGAATTGGCGGGGCTCTGCATTGAGATCTCCTAAAAGTAAAACATCATCCTCCATCGCATCCTTGTACTCGAAATATCGAACCGATTTGAGAACGGTATCCATCACTGGTAATTCCTGACTTACTTCGTCGGGATCCGTATGGATATTCACAAGCGTAAAGGAGAAACGTGGGACATTTGGCGGAACTTTGGTCACAAATCGAGCGACCAATGGCTCTCGGTGTAGCAGGTCTCGATCATCTTGAACCAAATAGGTCGCTTGCTGAGAAGAGACCACCGTATTGGTATCGAAAATATATACGTATTGTTCCTTGGAGCTTGTCCGACCGAGGGGCGGACTAATCAAGTAATCATATCGAGCCCCCGTTGAATTGATGTAGCGCATCAGCGATGGAATGGTCTCCTGCGATTTGTCCCGCACCTCCTGAATCGCGACGACGTCGAATTGACGTATGATCTCACCAAGACGCTCCGGCATACCCGGCTTTTCCATCTTGGACCTACCAAAGGCTTGAATATTGAACGTCGCAACCAAAATGGTTTGCCCCGTGCGTGCCGGCAAGCCTCGGCTTCGTACAGCAGTCGGACGCGCAGAGATGAATTGACCAGGGGGTGGAACTGGAGCTTGGGACGATCCCTGTTGCGGTGTAGCAATGGTGTCTGCAATCTTTTCAAGATTTGGGTCACATCCCGAGAGGCACACACAAAATGCCAGACTGGCCGCTACCAATGAAAGCGATTGCTCTCCGCTAATACGACGAATCATAGCCCTCGCCTCCTTGCTTGGGTTTTGCGTCTCAGTATCGATTGATTCCGTATCGATTCTTCCGGTATCGACTCATTTCAACTCACAGGAATATGGAGCGCTGTCTCAATAAGGCGCTCCATGCGTGGCGAAGCATTCGTTCTCAGTTGCTCTAAAACCTCGCGCGTCGTTGGCTGCAAGCTTGAAGCTTTGCCAAAGGCCCATAGAATCCGCTCATGGGCAGAAAGATCGAGCGATCTTTTTAGGGATTCGCACAAAGCCTGCTCTAACTCAACTTGTGCTAGACCAGCAGTTTCTACGGGCCCGTCGGAGAGTAATCGCCCCAGCAAAGTACTGGCCCAATAAACCGCAAGAGACTCCCCGCTACTCAACGCATGGAGCAGAACGGGAATCTGCGAGATCTCCGGAGCACCACAGTTTTCCAACGCTTCGACAGCATAGTTTTGCCTGGATTCATCCGCGACAAGCGATTCAAAAAGACAAGCGATGTTGGATCGAGCCAACTCCGGATCGTTGGCATACTGTTCTAACTGCGACGGTTCAACCATACTGGAGCCTCCTTGCTCACAATGAATACAACTGTTTACAGGATCAGCTCAATCAAACACAACGTGGGTTTGTCCTTTGAATAACGCTAGCATTCTCGAATAGATATCGATATGGCGAAAGTTCGAAAGTTGCGGATCGACCTTGTTATCACCGAATTGAATCAGGGCGGCGCGGAACAATGCTGCGTAGACTTGGCGTTGTTTTTGGTCTCCCAGGGGCACCAACCAAGGGTCGTGTCTATCGGTCCTAGACCCCATCCACCTTACGACACTCAAGTCCAACGTTTGGATCGTAGCGCAGTTCCCATCCAGTTTGTCGGAACGCCAAAGTGGTACCAATTCCCTCTTGCATGGTGGAGGCTTCGGCAATTTGTAAAATCCGATCGACCCGTAATCGCTCAATCGTTTCTTTGGCATGCGAATGTGATGAGTGCCACCGTCTATCCATCCTTACGAGTTCCCTTAGTAGGTGGAAATCGGGTTGCCGAACCGAGATCCTATCGTCATTTTTTGGGCGCTCTAGCTGCAAAAAGAATGTCAAAAGTCGTCTGTGTTAGCCAATCGATTGCGGATTGGACTATCGATCGGGAATCCGTACCCATCGAGAAGCTATGTGTTATTCCGAATGGAGTTGACCCTCAGTCGATCGATCGTCAAAAGCAAATTCCCGATCCCCGACCTATTCTGTTGTTTGTGGGGCGTCTCGATCCGCAAAAGGGCGTGGATGTATTACTCGAAAAGATGCCCGCATTGCTGACGGCTCTACCAAACCATCGAATCGTCATTATCGGAGACGGGGGCATGCGTGCTGCGGTGGCTTCGCAGGTCCAAAAACTTCAAGATCCATCTCGAGTAGAAATACTTGGTCAAAGAGAGGATGCAATCGCTTGGATGCACCGTTCACAGATATTACTTCTTCCAACTCGTTACGAAGGTATGCCAAACGTGATCCTGGAAGCAATGGCCTGTGGCATTCCAGTGGCAACGATGAACGTAGAGGGAATCGCAGAAGTACTCGGTCCGAATCTGATGGAACAAACCGCTCGGAAGGACCATTGGGATGAATGGTGCCAGCTCGCCGTGCAAATAGCATCCTCACCAGAACGCATCCTACGACTAGGCAGACTGAACCGAATCCGAGTGGAAACGTCCTTCCAGCTCCATGCCCAACTAAAAAAATACGAAGATCTGTATATCGCTCTAACTCAGAATTCTTCAGCCTAATCAGGTCAGCTTGTAACGGTTGGGGAAGAAAAAAGATCCGTCAAAGAATTTCTAAAAATCCGAACACGAAGTGACGAAGTAATTGGCTCGCACGAAGGCGAAGGTCCGCTACCGTTGTGGACTTGGTTCTATGGATGGGCTGTTTCGTACTCGTACCCGAGAGGTTCGGCCTAAATGTCAGTTGATTTCCTTAGTACAACAATGACTTCCCTCTTCTTGATCGTATGGTTACTTGTCGGCCATATCATTTCGGTGGATCATTTTTAGTACGCATTTCCGGTTGTAACGACCCAAAAGAAAATGATTCAAGTTCATGGCAATCGATCGTCCAATGTTCCCCAAGATTAAATTCTGTGGATTTACCCGCCCGGAAGACGTAATCGCTGCCATAGAGCTGAGAGTCGACGCTATCGGTTTGAATTTCTATCCCGAGAGCCCTCGACATGTATCGATAGAGCGAGGAGCAGAACTCTCTGCCCTCGCCTGTGGAAAAGTTTGTCGCGTGGGTGTCTTCGTGAATGCCTCCCCAGAGACCGTTGTGAAGACTCTAGAGACTTGTCCGCTGGACGTCGTTCAGCTCCATGGCGAGGAATCCATCGATTGGCTCGAGCAAGCTCGATCGATCGTTGAGTTACAGGAAATCAAGATTTGGAAAGCAATTGTTTGGAGAGGTGAGTCGTATCCCAAAGATGAAGTCCATGCATGGGGCTGGGCTTCCCACCCCAGGCTCTCCTGCCTGCTAGTTGATGCTTACGATCCGCTTCAGCGTGGGGGAACTGGCAAAACGGCTAGATGGGATCTATTACAACCGAAACCAAAAGCCTTTGGACGACTCCCCTATCTGCTGGCAGGCGGCCTTCGGCCGGAGAATCTTGCACAAGCCATCCAAACGGCAGCGCCAGACGGCATCGATATTGCTTCCGGCATCGAAGTCTCGCCTGGTATCAAGTGTCAACGGAGGATGGAACAGGTCTGCCTGCTCGCAAGGGATCTGCTAGCCTAAAATCGGAATAGCAATTCTTTGGAGTTGAGAATGGCATGGGCAAACGATTTCCAAATCTCCTGTTCGGCACTTCTTGCAACGGAGATTGGTTTCTCATCCGTCTGGACCGTTTGAAGCATCCTTTCTCGATGAATGTACCGAATAGCCATCTCTAGTTCCCCATCGCTGGGAATTCGACCTCGAGCAGCCAATAACATCGACTCAATACGTTCACGATCAGATCGCTCTTGTTTGAGCTCCCATTCCGCCCATCGCTCTGCTAACCAGTGGACCAAAGGGTCATTGAGCAGCATGAGTGCCTGTGCTGGAACGTTGGAAACATTCCTGCGTCCCATCGAGCTAAAGGGGGTTGGTGTATCAAAGGCCGTTAGCATCGGATGCAAGAAGTTCCGTCGCACTTCCAAATACAAAGACCGACGCCCATCTCCGTGGAGAGATCCACTCTTATCCGGACGTCCGCGACCTGTTAGGAAATCATTCAGATGCACTCGGACAGTCTCCCCCTCCAACTGTTGATCGAGCTGACCGGTGATCAATAGCATGGCGTCGCGAACCGATTCTCCCTCGAGTTTTCGAACGTTCGCGAAGGCTAAAAACTCATTATTCGGATCGCTCGAATAGGGCACGCTCCCGGCAGTCGATCGCTGTTGATAGGTATGGGAAGAACAAATCTCGCGAATCAATGGCTTGGACAACCAATCATTACCTTTCAACTGCAAACTGAGATAGTCCAGAAGCTCAGGGTGAGATGGTGCCCTTCCTTGAACTCCGAAATCGTCGGTCGTTGGGACAATCCCTCGACCCATTAAATGGTGCCAAAGACGATTGACAAATACTCTCGCGAGTAGTGGATTCTCATCGGAAAGCATGCGCTGCGCCCATTCCATCCGTCCGGACGAAAATGGAAGATCTAATATCTCCTGCTTACCGCCGAGAGCTTCGAGAAATCGACGCTTGACTTCATGACTCGGACGATCCGAGTTTCCTCGCACCAGTAGAAAATCATTTTGCCCAGACCCATCCTGCATTGCCATCGCGACTCGCGATTCGACCTGCATCCTCTTCTCCAGCGAAACTTCTGCCCTCTTCCATTCCAATAAAGTCGATCCGAATCGCGTCGAGCCTAACGACTCATGATTCATACCTTCTATGAATTTACGTAGTTGGATCTCGAGATAACGCCCCGAAGCGACGCGTCGAGCCAGTCCTTGAAAATCCGACAGCTCGACTTGGTTATCCGCATAGCCTTGAATGGAATCCTTCGTTACTGGATCGACCTGGACACGATGATTCACCCTACCAGATGCGATTTGAAAGACATCCAAACCGTGCTCATCTAATGGTGAAATCTCTAAATGAACCCTCTTACCGATATACCGAGCCAATCCATGCTTGGATACCCAACGCAAAACGTCTGCGGACTCGGGTTTTGATTCAAAGATCGTTTCTCCGTGCAAGGGGCCTGCATTCAAGCGGTGAGAATCTGCGATAAGAACAGCACGGATTCCTCCGCGAATGAGAAACGAAATTGAGTCTTCTTCCATAAGAAATGAGGGCGTCGAGAATGTCTTATGAGCGGTCTCGATCTGCGAATTTCGATTCTTGGAATTGACTTTGGATACCAAATTTCTCTGCTGAAGCCAAAATGGGTCCGCAGAAATGGCGGGCAGCGAATTCCAGCGCAAACCGAGTGCCTTTGGCAAGTTGTTGTCCGTTGCCTGCTCGGTGCTTATCAATCGCATCGACGCAAAACCGGCTAACTCAATCGCTTCTCCAAACGCAGATCCGTTGGTTCGCCAAAGCTCGTCTGTCAGAGAGCGACTATCGAAAATCACCCGCGTATCCTGAGGGTTCAATGGTATCGCGATCGGTTCTTTGGCAACAGCGGATGCGACTGACTCATCGAATTCAATCGTATCCAGGATGCCCATCCCCAAATCGTGAACCACTCGTTCCCGAAAAGATCGACGCGTTTGCTGGAGTTCGCGCAGAAGCTGACGGTCCGAAAGGTCGCTTTCGAATCGATACATTCGGTAATGACTGCTCCGGAGAAAGCCATACAGCGCATAATAATCCTCCGTGCTGATGGGATCGAACTTGTGATCGTGGCATCGTGCGCATGAGACCGTCAAACCAAGGAATGATTTCGAAAAAACATCAACCATATTGTCGAATCGATCGGTCTCATCCTTACGCGTATCCACTGGCGAATGAACCCACTCTCCCAAATGCCAAAAACCAGTTCCCAGGATCGATTCGTTCCAATCACGAGTGGGATGCCTACGAGGCGACTCGATTAAATCACCCGCAATATGCTCCCGGACGAACTGATCGTAAGGCAGATCCATGTTCCAAGCCCGAACGACATAATCCCGATAGTGTTCTGCTCCTGGAATATCCTCATCGAATTCATGTCCTCGAGACTGCGCGTAACGCATCAAATCCAGCCAGTGTCGAGCAAAGCGCACACCAAATTGCGGATCAGCCAATACGGAATCGAGACACCGCTCGTACCAATCCACCTCCTTCGACTCTGTCCAACAGACCAAAACCTCATTCGAAGGAGGAACTCCCAGCAGATCCCAATGAAGACGCCGAACGAGGGTTGCTCGATCAGTTCGCTCCGACGGACGGATGGATAACAAACGAAGTTTATCAGCGACGAATGCATCAATCCGGGTGACAGAAGTCGCATCCTCGATTGGCAATATCGGCTCCTGAATCGGCCTCCAGCACCAGTGCTCACTCTTTCTTTCCTCAATACTGAACGGTTTGTTGCTCTTTTTTGTTTCCGGAATCGGTTCTTGAGGCCAGGGAGCCCCCAACAGAACCCACTCGGTTAGCAGTTGGATTTCCTCCGCCGAAAGTTTACCCGAGGGAGGCATCTCCAAACCCTCATAACGAATCGCTTGTATCAGCAGACTTTGCTGACGTCTCGCATGGTCAATCGCTGAACCAGAATCACCTCCTTTCTCAAGGAAACTTCCGTGATCCAATCGAAGGCCTCCCTCAAGCCTTTTGGCACCTCCGCTATGGCATTCATAACAACGTTCGATCAGTAACGGCCGTATTTTCCGTTCAAAAAAATCGACGTCTGGCGATTGGCTAGCAACTCGCGAAACCAACACCATTGCAATGACGAGGGAAAACACCAATCGAAATGTCTTGCTTAGGAAACTCAATGTATGTTCCTGCGGAGCCGAGAGAGGATGGACCAACTGCAACCGACGCAGATGCCTCCAATTGCTCTATCTTAGTCGATAGAGACGTGTGAATCCATTTGGGAAAGGAACGGTCAATCGGCTGGGGACGGCTGCGTTAACCACCGACCCAGGATGAAGTCAAGTATGATGAGCGTTCGTTCGGTGCCTCTCTCTCATGAAAATGCAGAATGCAAGTTGAAACCATTCCCAATGAATTATTGGATCGCCCGTGGTCCTCGTGGACGAGTCGATATCTTTCGCAGATCGATCCGAAACGATGTGGTCACTTCTTTACGGACGTCCTCATCATCGGAGGGGGACTGGCCGGATTACGCGCGGCTCACGAGATCGATCCCTCCCTTCATACGATCATATTGACCAAAGACAAACTCGAAGAATCGAATAGTACGTACGCTCAAGGGGGAATTGCGAGCGTATGGGATCCTGAGGACCGATTCGATAATCATGTTCACGATACCCTTGTCGCGGGTGGGGAATTATGTGAACCCAGCGTCGTGGAGACAGTCGTAAGAGAAGCACCGAAACGTGTTGCCGAATTGATTCATTGGGGGACTCGCTTCGATCAGGAGAATGGACAGTTGACCCTCGGCCGCGAAGGGGGGCACTCACATCAACGCATTTTGCATGCCCTCGGGGATGCCACCGGAAAAGAGATCATGCGAGCCATGATCGCGCACACGAGGGAAAGGAAACATATTGAGATAAGTGAAGAAACATTCACCATGGACCTAGTCACTGTCGATGGTCAATGCCGAGGTGCAGTCGCATCCGTGCGAGGGGGTAAACCGATCATCATTTGGTCGAAGGCAACCATCTTGTGCACAGGCGGATGTGGACAGGTGTTTCGGGAGTCGACTAACCCACGTGTCGCGACGGGTGATGGGCACGCGATCGCATTCCGTGCGGGTGCTTTGATGAGGGATATGGAGTTCATGCAGTTCCACCCGACAGTACTCTACATCGCTGGCAGTTCACGAACGTTAATCACCGAAGCTGTTCGCGGGGACGGCGCGCATCTGATCGATGCACATGGGAAACGATTCATGGGAGATTACGATGATCGGCTGGAACTCGCTCCGCGCGACGTCGTAAGCCAAGCTATTGTGAGTCAAATGGAAAAAACGCAAACACCTTGCGTCTACCTCACTATGAAACATCTGCCAGCGGATCATGTACGAGAACGCTTTCCGGGAATAGCTCGCGTGTGTGCTGGATTCGGGCTTGATATCGCCATCGATGCGATTCCTGTTCGGCCTGGAGCCCACTACATGATCGGAGGTTGTGTTGTCGACACTCAAGCCAGAACGAGCATCCCAGGACTTTGGGGAGCCGGTGAAGTAACAAGCAGTGGTCTGCACGGAGCCAATCGTTTGGCCTCGAACAGCTTGCTCGAAGGACTGGTGTACGGCTCGATCGCTGGACGCAACGCCTCGCAGTTCGCTTTGCAGTCTAAAAATCATGATCTGCGAGTCTTTTCCATCCAGACGATGGCGCCCAAGCAAGACAATTACTCCATTGACATAAGTGATATTCGCAATGCGGTTCGGTCCCTGATGTGGAGGAACGTAGGTGTCAAAAGGAAAGAAGATCGATTGGCCGAAACTGTCGGCACCATCCAGCAATACTGCAGCTACGTGCTAGCCCACGATCTAGCGTCGATCGAAGGTTGGGAGCTTCAAAATATTTTAACCGTGAGCTTGCAAATGGCCGTCGCAGCGCAGGCTCGCCATGAATCGCGGGGAGTCCACTTCCGGACCGATTTCCCCCGCTTGGACAACGAAAAATGGCGAAAACATCTAGGAATCAAGCGATCCGAGATTTAATCACCATTTGATGCGAAAAATTTCCCTGGTCCACTTGTCGGGTTTCCTATACTGTTCCCGGAAAGAGCATCGCTGACAGGACACCATTCCTTACTCAGGATTTTTAGTCCGATTTTTGGAACATTTGTGTAGTTCCTCAGGCTGCCAGAAGCTTGAGAGCGTGTGGGGGAGCCCGAGGAAAAAATCCTCGGGCTCTTTTTTTGAGTCGATCTGAAGTGGCATGCGAACCGTCGAGATGCCTCTCGGCCTTATGGCACGATTTGCTAAAATGCGGTGCTGAAGCATTCGTATTCCCAACCACTAACTGCGGAGCTACCCCAATGGCCCATACACTTCCACCTCTCCCCTACAAGCACGATGCCATGGAGCCGCACATCGATGCGCTCACGATGGAAATACATCATGGCAAACACCATCAGGCCTACATCACAAATCTGAATAAGGCCGTAGAAGGCACACCAATCGAATCCAAGTCTGCTGAAGAACTGATCAAGAATTTAAGCCTCGTTCCAGAAGAAAAACGAACTGCCGTTCGAAATAATGCCGGTGGTCACGTCAATCACAGTTTCTTCTGGCAGATCATCGGTTGGAACGCAGGTGGTAAGCCCAGCGGAGCTTTGCTTGCGGATATCGAGGCGACATTTGGCAGCTTCGACGCATTCAAAGAAAAATTTGGTGCGGCGGGAACTGGACGATTTGGAAGCGGATGGGCTTGGCTCGTAGTCAACAATGGAAAATTAGAGATTGGTTCGACTGCAAACCAGGATAGTCCGTTGATGGGCAAAGCCGTTGCAGGATTAGAGGGGACACCCATTTTGGGCTTGGATGTATGGGAGCATGCGTACTATCTCAAGTATCAAAATCGTCGACCTGATTACATCGCAGCCTTCTGGAATGTCGTCAACTGGAATGAAGTAGGAAAGCGTTATGACGCTGCCAAGAAGGGCTAGACGCTAGTCGATGGGCCTCGCTGCCTAATCTCCAAGTAGCCTGCGCTCGCAGGCTACTTTCGTATTGAGAGTCCTGGCAGGATCCATTGAACTTGCTCGGAAGATCTGGTTTTTTCAAGACACACACTCTCGAAGGAAATCTCTATGGCTACGAACGCTCTCGATTTGTTCCGCCTTGAAGGACGGACTGCCTTGATTACTGGCGGATCGCAAGGATTAGGCTTGCATTTAGGAAAAGCGCTGGCCTCGGTGGGAGCACGAATTGTCGTCGTCAGTCGACGTCACGATGCCTGCGAGCGCGCGGCAGACGAGATTCACCGCGAGACTGGAGCATCCTGTTTCGCATTCTCGGCGGACGTCACAGATCCTGATCAGATCGCACAATTGAGTCGCGACATTGATGAGCGGGTGGGAGCCGTTGATGTTTTACTAAACAGCGCTGGGATCAACAAACGGGGGCTGATTGACATGCTATCCGAAGCCGACTGGGATGATGTGATAGATGCGAATCTCAAGGGCCCATTCCTGATGTCCAGGCAGTTCGGTCCCGCCATGGCATCTCGTGGCTGGGGACGAATCATCAACTTCGGCTCGATACTTTCCAACATTGGTATCGCTGGCCGAACCCCCTATGCCTCGTCCAAGGCTGGACTTCTCGGTTTGACGCGCGTTCTCGCCCTGGAGTGGGCGACAAAAGGTGTAACGGTGAACGCTTTATGCCCCGGCCCATTCGCTACGGAGATGAATCGACCGCTCCTGAATGATCCCGTTCAATACGCAGCATTCGTTTCTAAAATCCCGATGGGTCGATGGGGAGAACTCGACGAATTATCGGGAGCTGCCCTCTTTTTATCATCCAATGCATCCTCATTCATGACCGGCACCACGCTGACCGTTGATGGTGGTTGGACAGCACAGTAGTTTCATTTTGACCAGACAATGGTCACCCATCGTTGAGCTTGGGCTGATTCCCCCGAGCGAGAAAGCGAACCGAACTGATCTCCAGTTCTCAGCCATAGGACGATCTCGCAAAAAGTTTCCGAGGACTCGAACCCACCATCTCCGCGATCCGAGAAGAAGGATTTCTGCAAAATCCAACGACAGCAATTCAAAGTTGGCTGCTTTACTAGTAACATGTCACTAAACATGCTTACTCGGAACAGGATATGTCCATGCACGCGACTTTGACCGATCAGGTCTATGATCATGTTTTTCGTCAATTACTGAGTAGGCGACTTCGCCCGGGTGACATGGTCGACCGAAAGAGCATTGCTAAGGAATTGAACGTGAGCCTCATTCCTGTGTCCGATGCCGTTTTGAGACTGACCCATGAAGGTTTTCTTACTACCCGGCGCCGTAAAGGTACTTTTGTACAATCGCCAAGTATCGAAGATGTTCGAGGCCAATTTTTGCTTCGGGAAGCCATCGAGTGTCAATGTGCGAGGCTTTACTGCGGTCGGAGGCTGAACGCCGCAAAATCTCGATTGACAAGCCTAGCGAAAGAAGTGGATCGAGTCACAGCGCTGGGACGGCCCAATTGCAAAGAAGACTTTGCATTTCATCTGGCGATGGTCGAGCTTACGGAATGCGATCCGCTGATTCGATGCTTTAAACAGGTTGTGCACCTGAGCCTCTTTCACGAAGTCGCCTTGATCAGTCCGCCGCATTTGGAAAGTTACGATAACCATGTTGCCCTGCTCGACGATCTATGCAATGCCCATCCCGACCAGGCTGAAGCTCGCATTCGGAGGAGTAATCGCATGGGCAAAGAGTCCTTCTTGAAAGGTACCGAGATATGAAAACCGTTCCGTCAACAGTCACCCTGCTGTTAGTGATTTTCTATGGAATTTCTTCTGCTGCCGAACCCGAGTTATCCAAAGTAGAAGTATTTCCAGCTGGGTTGAACGAGATAACGCTCTACCGCATTCCGGGAATCGTTGTCACCAACCAAGGGACTCTTCTGGCTTACTGCGAAGCGCGACGCAATAGCTCATCGGATTGGGGGGAAATTGAAATTCACTTAAGACGTTCACTCGATGGTGGCAAATCATGGCTACCCTCTCAGACGATCGCACACCGAGGCGAGCGGATCGAAGGCAACCCTAGAAAACCGAAGGGAGGCGAACACGAGCAAACGGTCAACAACCCGGTTGCGATTGTCGATCGAACGACGGGCGCTATCGAGTTTTTGTATTGCGTGAATTACGCGAGATGCTTCTCGATGCGCAGTCAAGATGATGGTGCTACCTGGAGCCATCCCATCGAAATCACCTCTGCATTTGAGCCATTTCGCGCTCAGTACGATTGGAGAGTGATCGCTACAGGTCCCGGGCATGGTATTCAGCTCAACAGTGGCCGACTCGTCGTACCCATCTGGCTAGCGTATGGTGGCGTTGGGGATCACAAACCTTCCGCTTCTGGAACCATCTACAGCGACGACCATGGAGCAACATGGAAAGCTGGCGATATCGCTATGCCCGATGAGGGAGATTTCGGGGATCCCAATGAATCGATCCTTGCGAAACTTCCGGATGGCAAGGTGATGATGCTTTCGAGAAATGAGTCCAATCCAAATCGTAAGCTTGTGTCAATAAGCCATGACGGTGCTACCAAATGGAGTAAACCAATCTTCCACACGGAGCTTTGGGAACCTCGCTGTATGGCAAGCCTGATTGCTCACCCAACCGGCGTTCTTCTCTTCTCTAATCCTCGCACATTACCGCTGGACAAGAAGGGAATGGAGATTCCAAACGGAAAAGGCAAACGAGAGAATCTCTCCATTCGTCTCAGTCGAGATGACGGAAGGACTTGGCCTATCGCAAAAACACTCGAGGCGGGTCCCAGCGCTTACAGCGATCTTACTGTCCTTCCCGACGAAACAATCGTTTGCCTTTACGAGGGAAATAAAACCATTGTTTCTGCTCGCTTCCATTTGGACTGGATTACTTCTCCTTAGTCGGTAGAGAAGATTCCTGAGCTATGCAATTCCGAGCTTTCAACCGATTTTCGCCATGATCCCTAGCTTCCATGCAGTCCCGCGATCGCTTGTATCTCGATCCTCCCATAGAGATAGTAGCTTCGAAAAAGAACAGTCCCACATCAGGTCACAATGCCGGTATACAAATGCGCTGGCACGCAATTTCCGGCCACCTAGAGCAAGGGGCTGTGTGTATGGGCAATGGTTTGTGATCTGGTTATGCCTGTGGCCCTCGTTGGTGTTGGCTTCCAAGCCAAACATCCTCCTAATCGTGTCGGAAGACAATGGACCTGAACTCGGCTGCTATGGTGACCGATTCGCACGAACCCCTCATCTGGATCAGCTCGCAAGACAAGGAACTCGTTTCAATCGAGCCTTTGTACCGCAAGCTGGCTGCAGCCAATCCCGTGCGAGTTTTCTTACTGGGCTCTACCCACACCAACACGGTCAGATTGGACTTGCAACCTGGGGATTTCGGCTCTACCGCGACGACATTCCGAACCTGCCGCGCAGCCTCAAAGCGGTTGGTTACAGGACTGGCATCTTAGGGAAGCTGCATGTGAATCCCGAAACGGCTTTTCCGTTCGATTTTTCAGCGATCCCTACCGCGAATTTTACTCGGAAGGAATTGTCGAACTACACGAGATTCGCCGAATCGTTTATGACCTCCGACGATCGTCCATTCTTTCTCAGTGTCAATTATCCCGATGCACATGATCCCTGGATTCGCCAAATCGATGGACTTCCAAAAAATCCTATTAACGGCTCCGAGGTTCAAGCGATGTCCTATATGGGAATCGATCCACCTAACATGCGCGAAATGGTGGCAGACTACTACAATTCGATCGCTCGTCTCGACGCCCTCGTCGGGGACCTCCTCGATGCACTAGAGCGTTCGGGAAAAGCCAAAGACACTCTGGTCATTTACATCGGAGACCATGGCGCGGACATGCTGCGAGGGAAACGGACCTGCTACGATGGTGGCCTACGGATTCCATTCCTCATCCGGTGGCCAAACAAAATCCAGCCCCAGGTTCGCGAGGAACTGGTCACGACACTCGATTTGCTCCCTACCATTCTGCGGGCTGCGGGGGCGGATCGGATTCCAGATCTACCAGGCATGGATTTGCATCCACTCTTTACCACACGTTCAGGTCCCTGGCGTACCCACTTGTTCGCCGAGTACCACACACACGCTGCAGCTCCCAACTACTTTCCACAACGGTGTATCCGTACCGATCGTTACAAGCTCATTGAGAACCTTCTGCCGGGAGAGTTTCACCCGGACTACACGCTCACCCTGAATAAACTGGCAAAAGAGGCCAAACGAAGACAAATCCCGGGAGGATTGAATTTATCTGATGAAATCCAAAAAGCGGATAAAACCGTTCGCGAAGCTTACGAGAGAATGCATCAACCACCACGCTATGAACTTTACGACTTGAAAACGGATCCTCACGAGTTCATCAATCTCGTTAACGATCCTAAGCATACAGACATCGTGAAAGAACTCGCGACAAAACTCGTTTCCTGGCGGGAAGAGACCAAGGATCCTTTGCTAAAACAATCCAATTTGCTTCGACTCACGGACGAAGTACGATCGATGAAATCCAAAGATATCGCCAAGGACTATCGCTGGGGATACCCCAATTACTTCTTTGGAATAGAGCCAGCTACAGGCAAAAATCCACCGAAGAAAAAGAAATCGAACTCATGAACGTCTATCGCATCAGACATGCAAAGCTTTTCTACTTTGCGTGTTATCCGCACCAATCCCTCCGATATCTCTCGAGTACCTCGTTGCGCGGATTCCCTCGTGTCTGTCGCTTGGTTGCAATCCTCGCGCTAATGACTCTCTCAATCTCGCATACCCTACAGGCAAAAGAAACCAAAGCACCTTCTGCTAAGGCTAGCCCAAAGAACATTCTATTCATCCTCGCAGATGACCTTGGCTGGAGCGACACAACGCTCTACGGGATGACTACGTTCTATCAGACACCAAACCTTGAGCGGTTGGCGAAGCAGGGAATGAAATTCACTCGCGCGTATTCCGCAAGCCCCCTTTGTTCTCCTACGCGTTCTGCCATTCTCACAGGCCTTAGTCCAGCTCGAACCGGCATCACGACTCCCAATTGCCACTTGCCAGAAGTCGTATTGGAAACATCCCTTGGTGAATCCGCAGCTTCCAATCAGCTCACCATCCAACCAAAAACTCCTACGCGACTGAAGACCGAGTACCGTACCTTAGCAGAGTCCTTGAAAGACGCAGGTTACGTGACTGGACACTTTGGCAAATGGCATCTTGGACCTGAGCCTTATTCCCCTCTGCAACAAGGATTCGATGTCGATATTCCACATCACCCAGGACCTGGCCCCGCCGGTAGTTTTGTGGCACCTTGGAAATTCAAATCTTTTGAACACGACGTTTTGGTACCGGATCAACACATCGAGGATCGGATGGCCCAGGAAGCAATCCATTGGATGGAAAAGAACAGAAACCATCCATTCTACCTCAACTACTGGATGTTCAGTGTCCATGCTCCATTCGATGCCAAGAGCGCATTGATCGAAAAATATCGCTCCAAAGTGGATCCTTTGGATCTCCAGCGAAGTCCTACCTATGCCGCCATGGTTGAGAGTATGGACGACGCTGTCGGTAAACTGCTCGATGCGCTCGAACGATTAGGACTTGCTGAAAACACAATCATCGTTTTCACCTCCGACAATGGTGGCAATATGTACGATGAGGTGGACGGAACCCCACCGACCAGCAACCGACCACTTCGCGGAGGTAAAGCAACGCTGTTCGAAGGGGGAACCCGCGTTCCCTGCGTCATTGTTTGGCCTGGAATCACGAAGCCGGATAGCCAAAGCGACGTGCTCATTCAAAGCGAGGACTACTATCCCACGCTTTTGGCTGGTCTAAACCTCCCAGAAGAAAATTCCTCACGCTTTGATGGAATGAATCTCTTTTCCGTTCTGCACGGAAATCCGATCCAGCGAGAGCCATTGTTCCAATACTTTCCACACAGCCCACCTGTTCCAGACTGGCTCCCCCCATCCATCTCGGTACACGATGGAGACTGGAAATTGATCCGGATCTTTCATGGCGGAAACCAAGGAAAGCACCGCCACTTATTGTTCCATCTGAAGGAAGATCCGAGTGAAGTTCAAAACCTTGCAGATGGATTCCCAGATCGAGTCGCGCAATTGGATTCCATGATCGATACTTTTCTTGGCAAGACGAAGGCTTTGACGCCTGTAGCCAATCCGAAATTCGATCCTGCCAGGTATCGTGCTGAAGACGAAGGCAAGCCTCGACCACGTACGGTCAATCAGAGGAATCGACCCGCAAAAAAATCGGATATTGAAAATAACCCGTAAAAATTGACGCAAGTAGAGCAGTGAAATGAAAACTCTATTTTTTGTTTTGGTCTTCGCCTGGTGTGCTGTTTGCTCTCCAAAAGTGGGTTGGGTATTGGGGAATGGATTAAACAAGCCGAACATGATTGTCATTTTGACCGATGATCATGGATGGTCTGATCTGGGAGCGCAGGGGATACGAAAGGACATCCAGACACCCAACCTCGATTCGCTTGCAACGGGCGGTCTGAGAGCTCTCCAGGGATATACCACTGCGCCTCAATGCGTGCCGTCGCGGGCCGGACTGTTGAGCGGTCGATATCAAAATCGCTTTGGTGTGGAATCCAATAAGGAGTCGGTTGTTCCCTTCCTAGAACAACGAACGATTGCCGAACGGCTCCAAGAGGCGGGGTACGTTACAGGCATGGCAGGAAAATGGCATCTGGGAGACGAGAAAAAGATCACCGACCATGGTTTTGACAAAGCGTTCTTCAAGCACAGCAATGCTCCTGGATATTGGAACATGGATTTAGAGGGAAGAGATATCCAGCCCTCAGAACAGCGTGGAGGAGGATATCATCTCGATTTGATATCTGATTTCGCATGTGCGTTCATCGATCGGTATTCAGATCGGCCATTTTTTTTCTACCTCGCTCCGCGCGCACCTCACACACCCCTCGATGCACCCAAAAAATATACAGATCGATTTCCTGGCGAAATGCCCGAGCGAAGAAGGCAAGCCCTTTCGATGATTTCAGCCGTTGATGACGGTGTCGGACGAATCCTCGATACTTTGCGCGATCATCGGATTGAAGAAAAAACCATTATTTTTGTGATGGGTGATAATGGCGCTCCTCTGAAGATAACTAGAACCGATTCTCCTCTTCAAGGAGATCCTGGTGGATGGGATGGTTCTTTGAATGACCCGCTTAACGGGGAGAAAGGAATGCTAAGTGAAGGAGGTATTCGCACCCCCTGGTTGGCTTATTGGAAGGGCACAATTCCAGGAGGCCAAACCTATGAGCACCCGGTAATCTCTCTCGATATTGCCGCGACAGCAGTCGCACTCGCCGGTCTCGAGACCCACCCGCAAGATCTCGATGGTGTCAATCTTTTGCCCTATTGGACAGGTCGGAATCGTGAAGCACCGCACCAGAAACTCTATTGGCGGTGGACATCCCAATCCGCTATTCGCGAGGGGAAGTGGAAATTATTGCGCGGTGGCTCACGAGAGTATCTTTTCGACCTTCAAGCCGACCCAGGAGAAAAGCATAACCTGATCAACCAATACCCAGATATAGCAACGAGCCTTCGTCAACAGCTGAGAACCTGGGGAGCGGACCTAACGCCACCTGGTGTTGATACTCCAACGCTCTCGCAAGCAGCGACAAACTATTTTGATTTCTATCTTGATGGCAAGCCTGCTTTGCCCTCCGAGATATCTAAAGACACAAAAAACTCCACCGATCGTCGAGAGCAAAGAAAACAACAACGCCAAAAAGCGATTCAGAACGATCCGCCAAGAGATAAACCTTGATACCATCCTGGCCAATCATTGTCGATCCAATGCAACCACCGAATTCCGGTCCCTTCCATGCTGGGGAATCACCATGATAAGCGACACCCATATCCCTGAGTTTATGGATAGCAGGGATCCATCAACCCCTCGGTTGCAAACGATTTTGTTTCTCTGCCAGCTAATCCTTTTCACATGGATATCGAATGATCCAGTCGCTCTCGCGCAACCCGGTCATCCCAACGTCCTGATGATCGTTGTCGACGACATGAACGATTGGGTCGGCTGTCTCGGGAATTATCCCGGTATAAAAACGCCTAACATCGATCGACTTGCAGCCCGTGGGCTCTTGTTCACCAACGCGCACTGCCCTGCTCCAGTATGCAATCCATCGCGAGTCGCAACATTGACCGGATTACGGCCATCGACAACCGGTATTTACGACAACAGCATCGTATGGCACGAAGCGCTTTCGAATCCGACTACCTTGCCAATGTATTTTCTCAGTCATGGTTATCACGTCGTCGGTGGAGGCAAAGTGAACCATCACACCCCGACCTTCAATCGAAAAAGTGACTGGAACCAATACTTTGATCAGATATTCGACAGCCATTACCAGGATCAATTAGCACGAGGGCTGGATGTCAGCAATTACCAATGGCCTCCGAACTTTCCACTCAATGGGTTGTCGTCGGTCCGATCCCTTTCCAAACCTCCGAAAAACCCCTCGGAATTTGATTGGGGAGCCTGGGATAAAAACGATGCAGAAATGGGTGATGGACGCATGGTGGAATGGGCTGTGCAATTCCTTAAGGAACGCCCTAACAAACCTTTCTTTCTAGCCGCAGGTATTTATCGCCCGCATCTCCCGTTTTATGCACCCCGGAAATACTTTGAGATGTATCCGAGGGAGGAAATCCAGTTACCGCTTTTGAAAGAAAACGATCTGGATGATCTTCCCGAAGCCGGAAAGCGGATGGCCAAAGATCGCAGTGAGGACTTCACGCTCGTCGTACGGGAGGGAAAGTACCGCGATCTTGTCCAAGCCTATCTAGCGAGTGTCTCCTACGCAGATGCGTTGATTGGCAGATTGCTAGATGCTCTCGATGAATCCGATAACGCTCGTAACACCATCATCATTCTTTGGTCTGATCATGGTTGGCATTTTGGAGAGAAACAGCACCTGCACAAATTTACCTTGTGGGAACGCTCGACGCACATCCCCTGGATCATCGCAGCGCCAGGGGTAACAACACCCAAGACACGTTCGGATCGCCCCGTCGGATTGATCGATTTGTTTCCGACATTAAACGAACTCTGCAATCTACCGAGCTTGCCACACCTGGAGGGAGTCAGCGTCGTTCCACTCCTAAAAGATCCCTCGCTCGCCTGGTCGCGTCCAGCCTTGACGACCCATGGAAGAGCTAACCACGCGCTGAGAACGGAGAGATGGCGTTACATACGATACGCCGATGGAAGCGAGGAACTCTACGATCACCAGAACGATTCACTAGAGTGGAACAACCTGGCAAACTCCCCCAAGTTTCGAGCGATCAAAGAGGAACTTTCTAAATACCTACCGACTGAAAATGCTCTGGCTTTGAAAGGCAGTAAAAAAACAAAGGGAAGACAAATCGAATGAATATAAAAGGACGAAAATCACTCTTTGTCGGGAGTCCATGGGATAGGATTCACTGCATCATCCTCCTGGTATTCCTATTTTCACCGCTGTTTGGAACCGCCTCGAAAGCAGCCTGCAACCAATTTATAGATCAAAGACCCAATGTGCTCTTCATCATCGCCGATGATGCCTCCCCGCATTTTGGTAACGCTTACGGTTGCAAGTGGGTAAAAACACCGAATATCGATAAGCTCGCAAGCCGCGGACTAGTCTTTGATCAATGCTACACTCCGACAGCCAAGTGCGCTCCATCCCGTTCCGCTATTTTGACTGGGAGGAACCCATGGCAATTAGAAGATGCTGCAAATCATCAATCGCAGTTTCCGGTCAAGTTCGTTGCTTTCAGCGAGGCTCTCAGCAGCGCAGGAATTTATGTGGGCGGGCACGGTAAAATCTGGGGACCAGGCTCCGCCTTGACCGAGGCTGGTACTCCTCGATCGTTCGGTTTTCTCAAGAAACAGACGCAGGAAGACTTTGGAGCATTTCTCCAAAATCGGCCGACAGACAAGCCCTTTTTTTACTGGTTCGGAAGTCATAACCCCCACCGAGGCTACAAAAAGGATTCAGGGCTCGGTGCAGGGAAAAAACTCAGCGATATCGACCGAGTACCTAAATTTTGGCCAGATAATGAAGTCGTTCGGAGCGATATGCTTGACTACGCACTCGAAGTCGAGGCGTTCGATGCCGAGGTCGGAGAGATACTCCGACTGCTCGAAGCAAGCGGCGAGGCTTCGCGAACCCTGGTACTTGTCACGTCGGACAACGGAATGCCGTTCCCGAGGTCTAAGGGACACAATTATGATATTTCTAATCGATTACCGATGGTTGCTTGTTGGCCAACAGGTATTGCAGATCCTGGTCGACGCGTTGCCGAGTACGTGAGCTTCATCGATTTGGCTCCTACCTTTCTAGAACTCTTTGAGATCGAGTATGCCAAGTCCGGCATGGCTTCGATCACGGGTCGTAGTTTTGTAAATCTGCTCAAGGGTCAAAAGGATTCAACTCGGGATTATGTGATTCTGGGTCGCGAACGAAATGATGTTTTAGCGCGCCCAGGTACTGCCTCGGGACTAGGCTATCCAGTGCGTGCGATCCGGGCAGGAAAACTCTTTTACATTCACAATTTTGAATCTGACCGCTGGCCTTGTGGTAATCCTGACCTCGGTTTGAAGGATACCGACGCGAGCCCAACAAAATCCTGGATCAGCGATCTCCCAACTTCAAGCCCTTATTGGCAATGGTCCTTTGGTAAACGTCCTCAGGAGGAATTGTACGATCTAGAAAACGATCCAGACTGCATTCAAAATCTTGCCGGCGCAGAGCAATATAAGATTCCAATGGAGAAACTTCGAGAGAAACTCTTTCGTGAATTAACAATCCAGTCGGATCCGCGTGTTCTCGGTCAAGGAAGTATCTTTGATCTCTACGAATCGCCTAAAGCCAGAGCGGCTGCGAGAAGACAGGCAAAGTAATGGAAAAGAAAACCACCAAGATCACAAATCTACTATTCGTGGGATTTGCGATTCTCGCAAGTTATTCGGTTTCGTTCGCGTCAAGTAATGCTACACAACCCCTCAATATTGTTCTTTTTTTGATCGATGATCTCGGGTGGAAAGATCTCGGATGCCAAGGAAGTACCTATTACCAAACCCCACATATCGATCGCCTCGCAGAAGAAGGTGTGCGTTTTACCGATGCTTATGCTGCGTGCGCCGTATGCTCTCCGACCCGTGCCGCGATTCTGACAGGCAAATATCCCGCACGATTGTTACTGACAGACTGGCTACCCGCCGGACGATGGAACCCCAAAGCAAAACTTCGCGAAGGAAGGTTGGTTCGCGGGCTACCCCCCGAGGAATTCACGCTAGCGGAGGCTCTTCGCGGCTTGGGTTACCGCACGGCAAGTATTGGTAAGTGGCATCTTGGTAGCGAACCCTTCTCTCTGCCGGAACATCACGGTTTCGATTTGAACATCGCTGGGAACGCGCATGGTGCACCGGGCAACTATTTCTACCCCTACGAGGGGGATTGGGCGATCCCGACTACGGATCGACGAGCGACTTGGCGTGTCTTGTCATCGGGAACACACGGCGAATACCTTACAGATCGACTTACTGACGAAGCGGTGCAGTTCATCCATAAATCTAAGCATCAGCCATTCTTTCTATACTTCCCCCATTATGGTGTCCACACACCACTTCAAGCAAAAGAATCGATGGTCGCTAAGTACGAGGCTACTCCCCAAAGCCAGCAGCAAGGAAAGCCTGTCTATGCAGCCATGATTCAAAGTATCGATGACAGCGTAGGGCGACTGATGGAGACTCTGAAGGAGCTTGATCTTGATAAGCGAACTTTGGTGATATTTACCAGTGATAATGGTGGTTTCTACAACGCAACAAGCAATGCGCCTTTGAGGGCGAACAAAGGCGCTTATTATGAAGGCGGCATTCGCGTCCCACTCATCGTCCGCTGGCCAGGCATCGCGAAGTCGGGATTGGTTGTAAACGAGCCGGTGATCAGTACAGATCTTTATCCGACATGTCTCGCAGCAGCAAATACATCCTTACTTCCAAACCAGCATCTAGATGGTGAGAACCTACGACCTTTGCTCGACGGATCGGGATCAGTCACTCAACGTTCTCTTTTCTGGCATTACCCACATTACAACGAACATCCATCGAGTGTCCCCTCGAGTGTAATCAGAAAGGGGCCATGGAAATTGATTCAAACATGGGATCCAGATGGCCTGGAGCTTTACAACTTGGATGAAGATTTAGGAGAAACCAAGAATCTCTTTGCTTCCCAGCCAGACATAGCCCAAAAACTACGTTTGGAATTGGAACAATGGCGAGTCGCTGTCGGAGCAGAACGGATGGTACAGAATCCAGACTATGATCCCAAGGTACAACCTAAGCAAAAGAAAAAGAAGAAAGACCAAAATTGATATTTCGAATCTCTCTCTCAACGCCGAGAAATAAAATCTGTAATGCGAGGGCTACTATTCTTTGTACGGTCTTGATGCTCGGACTGATGTCGGCTTTTAGCTGCTTGCTAGCGAACGATTCGAGATCCGATTCACGCCCGAACGTACTGATGATTTTCGTGGATGATCTTCGGCCTGCATTGGGTTGCTATGGCGATCCCATCGCGAAGTCACCACATATAGACCGTTTCGCATCTACAGCTCGTCTTTTTCGCAATGCCTATTGTCACCAATCTGTATGCGGTCCTTCGCGAACATCAGTACTGACTGGTAAATTGCCGGATAACACCGGTGTATGGCACAATCGAAATCAGTTTCGTGCTATCCACCCGGAACTCATTACGTTGCCGCAGTGGTTCATGCAAAACGGCTACCATACTCAGAGCCTAGGCAAGGTATTTAGCGGAGATGAGCGCGAACTCGACCCAGACTCCTGGTCGGTACCCGAAATCCTCAAAGAACCAGGGTGGAGGAATTACGCCTCAACCCGTAATAAGGATTCGGGTAAGGGACTGCCTTTCGAATGTGCAGATGTGGACGACAAGGGTTATTCCGATGGTAAGCTAGCGGATCTAGCCATCAAAACACTCTCTGAATTGAAGAGCAAATCGAATCCTTTTTTCCTTGCTGTCGGATTTTTCAAACCGCATCTTCCATTTAATGCGCCGAAGAAATATTGGGACCTTTATGATGCTCATGTATTTTCGACCTTAACAAAAAGAGAGCGGACGACCGGTGCACCGGAGTTTGCCTATCCGGACCACTTAGAATTAGCCGGTTATCAAGGGATCCCCGACGACGAGCACACCTCACCTGACCAAACACGAGACCTGAGGCATGGCTATTATGCCTGCATCAGCTATGTCGATACTCAGATAGGCAAGGTCTTGCACGCATTAGAGCAACAAGGACTCGAAAAGAACACCATTGTTGTTCTCCTAGGCGATCATGGCTATTCCCTCGGAGAAGCACAGCACTGGTGCAAGGATACAAATTTCGAACTCGACACGCACGTGCCACTCATGATTCGTGTACCAGGAGAGAAACCGGGTAGCAGTAAGTCCATGATCGAATATGTCGACATCTATCCAACTCTCTCAGAGCTCGCTGGGCTGAGCGTACCGGTAAACTTGGACGGTAAAAGCTTTGTACCCGTATTGCGGGATGTAAATCATGGGCATCGAGATTTCGTACTGAGTCAATTCTCACGACCTTTTCGTTCTGGGAACCCGGAATTGATGGGGTATTCCATCCGAACGACAAGCCATCGGTACACCCGTTGGATCAAATGGGACACCCGCGATTTACTCGCAGAGGAACTTTACGACTACCAATCGAAATCGAGCGTGGAAAGTGATGCTTGTTACGAAATCGAAACGAGAAATATGGTGAATGAAGTCCATTATGCCCAAACGCTCACAAAGCTTCGCCAAGACATGGATACAGCGCTTTCCAGCCGAATGAAACCCGTCAAGTGGGAGCAGGAAAGTCGTAGGCCGAAAAAGAAAAAGTAGCTCATGAAAATGGCTCTATCTCGCATCACTAGTATTCTGATTTACCTTCTGTTGGTTCGAATGGAACTAGGAGCAGCAGAGCCGCTCATAGAAAAAACGGTTCTGTTCTCGGAACGCTCCGCCGGTTTCACGCTGTATCGCATTCCCGGAATGATTGTGACAGGACAGGGAACGGTTTTAGTCTATTGCGAAGCCAGAAAACATAGCGTGGCAGATCGTGGGGAAATCGAAATTCACATGCGACGCAGCACCGATGCAGGGCGTACATTCTCTCCTGCGAAACAGGTTGCACATCTCGGTCCGCGCCTTCCTAGGAATCCCCACATGCCGGATGCAAAGACGCGAAAAGACATGGGTTCTTCCGAAGAACAAACTGTCAATAATCCTGTTGCTATTGTGGAGGCCTCCAATACAGTTCACTTGATTTACTGCGTTGAATATATGCATTGCTTCCACATACGCAGCGAGGATGATGGGTTAACCTGGTCCAAACCTATCGACATTACATATGCCTTCGAACAGTTTCGTTCTGAACTTGATTGGCAGGTGATCGCGACTGGCCCCGGTCACGCGATCGCAACATACCACGGCCGATTGATCGTGCCATTTTGGATGGCAACCTACGCGAAAAGCCAACCTCTGAAGAAAGCTGTAGCTGTGATTTATAGCGATGATCACGGTTCGACTTGGATGCCAGGAGATATCGTATTGCGCGATGCCGGCGAACCCAATATCGCTCAAGTTACCGATGGCCGCATTCTCATCACTGCGAGGAACTCGCATCCAAGGAACCGTCGCATCCTCACTTATAGCAAGGATGGTCGCTCCGAGTGGGGCAAACCTTTATTCGCGGAGGAACTGCTGGAACCCGGTTGTATGGCGGGTATCATCGTTCATCCTGGAACAGCCGCAATAAAAGGCCCTTGCTTGCTTTTTTCGAACCCCAACACCGTAGAACGCGAACATAGCTCGAGACGCGATCTGACGATCCATATGAGCCGCGATGACGGACTTACCTGGCCCTACGCGAAACTGCTTCAGGTAGGTCCGAGTGCTTACAGCGATCTGGCCGTGCTTCCGGATGGAACGATTCTCTGCCTTTA
This sequence comes from Pirellula sp., assembly GCA_040396935.1. Classification (GTDB taxonomy): domain Bacteria; phylum Planctomycetota; class Planctomycetia; order Pirellulales; family Pirellulaceae; genus JBKCUI01. The sequence goes on along the minus strand of JBBAXA010000001.1, from coordinate 291,897 downwards.
CGAGAGCGGAAGAGATCCACCCATTGTTCAAAGAAAGCGAGACTGGGCCTATGCGACATTGACTTTGGCGAGATTTAACCTGGAATGGTTCTACAACAAACAGGACTAATCCATAGAGTGCGCCAAGTCAGATCAACATACTTCGATCTGACTCTATGGGAGCATACTCCTATCCAGGAAGATATCTTTTGATAGTCCCACTGATTCTATGCAAAAGAAGCAGGTATCCCAGTGCGATTGTACTGCTCCGGTTTTTAAGAAAAAGGCACCAAGAACAGACCTTCGCAATACATGCTAGAACATCCGATTCAGGAATCGGTACATGGTCGTATCGTCTAGGAGTACATCTCGTATCATGGATCGGGAATTTCGTTTCCGGTGGCCAGTCCGAAAAGGCCCATCCAAAGACCAACTCCGATCTCCATGGATGCATTCGTTTTATTTTTACGGATAAGCTTTATCTCCGTTTTCAATTCATCGAGGGAAAAAAATCGTTGCTACCATGACGGAAAAAATACGATTTGCTTATCGGCTGTCCTACGTCGTTCTTTTCTCAAGCAATCAACTTCTCTAGCCATCGGCACGGGGATTTGCAGTCCATTCACAAGTGGCAAATCCCTGGAGCTATCGACAGACCTCAAAACGCCGCTCACCTCTTTTTTGGTTGCCGGTGACACGCATTTCCTGGCTAAAAAAGAGGAACCCGACAAGATGGATCCTCGGTCCCTCGAGATCTGTGGACGTTTGGTAGCATCGATGAATCAACTGCCAGGAAGCGTGATTCCAGAGCCTTCAGGAGGAGGGTTGGTTCGTAAACCCGATGGATTGATTCATACTGGCGATATTATTGACACAGGGGACAAGAATGGAACTGTACAGGAGCAGATGCAGCAAACCGAGTGGAACGCATTTGTTCAGGAATATGGACTGCATGGTAGCGATGGTCGATTACGATACCCGGTCTACGAAGTATTCGGTAATCATGATGCTCCGCACGGCAGGGGCCTGGTTCTGGAAAAGATACAAGCTCGCAATAAGACACGGCCCAATGTCATGCATGTTTCTTCCAATGGGCTGCACTATTCGTGGAACTGGGGAAACGCTCACTTCATCAATCTTGGCATCATCGTAGGCGCGGAAAAATCTGTTTCACGAAGGAGACGGTATGCTGCGCTCGATAGCTTGGAATTTCTTGTTTCGGATCTTCATTCCCATGTTGGGGATTCGGGGAGACCGGTGATTATTACCCACCATATCGACGTCAGTCGATATATGGGAGCCTGCGACACTCACAAACCAGCCGATAGTCAGGAATGGGATTCGTGTGACGTTCAGGCTTACTACAGGGCACTAAACGGGTACAGAATCGCAGCCATCTTTTATGGCCATACGCATGTTCGAGATGTTTTCCGATGGGATGGAATCTCCAAAAACGCGACGACGGGCCTCAACGTCTTCAATGCGGACAATGCAAGCCACTTCGGTGGAGATGCGCAGGCATTTTTTTATGTCGAGCTTTTCGAGGAGCAGATCATCGTCCGGGAATTCATGACGAAAAATGGATGGAAATCCGGAGCTTTTAGCCCTCACTTTTGGATGCGCACCTTTTCATAACAAAACGCGACATTCAAAGATCGAAGGCGAGCGGCGGGTAGAAAACGTATCGGACAGTTTGCGCTGCACCGTAGGAATAGAGGCTGCCGTACGCAAGCACTCCGCAGTCCGAATTGATTTATTCCCGCTCCCCTTTGCCTAATCCAAGTTCAACGACGTGCACTTGACCACGTGCCGATAATGATACGACAGCCAGTCTTTATTATCACTTTCCTCCCCGCTTCCCGCGGTTACATGCGTTTCCCTACCACCAAGATTTACGCCCAGCAGGCAAGGCACACGGACGTTGAACTGCCTAAAAGATGCGAGACTAGTCCGGTGGCAAAGCAACGAGGAAGTAGTAGGTTTCAATTTTTAAGATGCAGGATTCACCATCAAGCCCTTCGAAAAATTTGCAATTGCCATCCTGCTTTTCAGTGGGGGAGTACATGGAATTCTTTTCCTCTTGGGACATCGCACTTGGGAGGATCCACTCTCGTTTCGTAAAGCCACCTTATTCGGCATTTCTACTGGCTTCACCCTCTGGTCCTGCCTTTGGACTCTGCAACTGGTTCGTCCATTAACCATCGAGTTATCCATTCGCCCACTGCTCTGTGTCGCTCTCGTTTTAGAAGTATTCCTTATCACAATGCAAACATGGCGAGGTCACGAGAGTCATTTCAATCATAAAAGCACTTTGGATGCATCCATTGAAGTATGGATGCTTTTATGTATTTCGTTGGCGATGCTCGGAATTTTATGGATTACGATCCGGATCTGGATATCCAAATCCCACGATACTACATCGATCGCTATGCGTTCAGCAGCTCGTTGGGGGATGCTTTTCCTGGTTGTATCGGGTGCGATTGGTTACCTCATTAACCATCTCGGATACCAGCAGATTTCGCTCGGGAACTCTCCTACGCTTTGGAATGCACGAGGCATCCTCAAATTCCCTCATGGAGCATCGCTGCATGCAATACAAGTTCTCGCGGTCATAGGATGGCTGGTCGAGCATGGGACAAAACAGAATGCTTTGATTTGGGTGCATTCCCTCGTACTAGCACATATGCTTTGGTTAGGATACGCACTCGCACAAACCTTGAGGGGACTAGGACGATTCGAGATGGATTGGTTAGGCTGGCTCATTTTGGTCGGAATGTTTCTCACTCTTTTGATTCCGCTGATGCAACTACGAAGTAGCCGAATCCGTGAAACATGATCCCGTTAAATTCAAAAAACTAAAATGCTATTCTCTAGAAACTGAAACAAGCGAGTTACCTGATGCCCAGCCAGAGTAAACCATTATTCACGATCGAACAAATCGATCGTATCATCCAAATGGCTTGGGAAGATAGAACTCCGTTTGACGCGATTCAGCAACAGTTTGGTCTTTCACAGGGACAAGTAATCGAGTTGATGCGAAGCGAAATGAAGTCTAGCTCCTTCCGCATGTGGCGAAAGCGGACAGCTGGACGTGCGACAAAACACAATCTCAAACGGTCGTTTAAGAACGGTCGGTTTCGTTGCCCCGATCAAAAAGGATCCTAGCAATAGACGCCCGGCTTTCATAATCGCGAAAGGCAATGTTTTGCACACCCCGGTCCGTTTCCTTTTGGTGACACCACCCCCAGAGCGATTCCCTCAGCAAGCGTCGAGATGGATCGCATACATTCCCCCGAGCTATCAACTCCTAAGCTTCTTTTTTTCGTCGGAGCGGCGATCGAATACCTCGTCCTTCCCACAGAGAAGCACCGAGCGATCCCTTCGGTGATTCGAAACACGCGATCGCGGAACGACCCAGCCAAACTTCCCGCCACAATGAGCTCTTCGTATTCGTAGCGTTTGATGCGTTACACCAGGAATCCAGCCTGCACTTCAGATACAGGTCTCATCTACCTGATCCGACTGAACGAGCACTCGAATGGCAAACAGTCTATTCGGTGAGTTCCAGCTTCATGATTCGATTTGTGTAAGTACGCCGATACACCGTCCCGCAGGCGTTTGGGATAACTTGATAAAGCTCGACGATTCTCTCGCTTTAGGGTCATTCGCGATGACATCGATCGGGCAGTCCAGAGATCGGGAAACATGATTGATAGTTGGCGGGATTTGCCCCATGCGCATACCGACCGCCGAGGAAAGCCATTCGATCAAGCCAGACGCGCTGATCGAGTCACCCAAGGCTCCTTTGTAGGACACCGTCGGCTTGTGAGCGAAGACTTGCTGAATACCCTTGGCCTCGGCGGAATCACCTGCACGCGTACCATTGGCAGATGCATTGATATGATCAATCTCTGCCGCCGACAAGCCTCCGCGCTGACACAGGTTTTGCAATGTCCTTCTCGTCGCTTGCTCCGTGCCACTCCATCGACCAGCGGTATTTGGAGAGAAAACACTAGACCACGCTCGAATCCATGCTAGCGGTTTGACCCCGCGTCTGATCGCATGACTTCTCCGTTCTAAGACAATTGCGGAGCTCACTTCTCCGGGAACAGTTCCTGTTCGGTGGTTGTCGAATGGCCGGCAAGCAGTTGCCGGGTCGTTCCAATCCGCCGTGAAGTCCTCTTCGTGTCGCTGCAAAAGTCTCGAGGGGTTAACTCTTGACGCAGTGGAACCGACGATCATGACGTCTGCCTTGTTGCGCCGAATCACATTGATAGCCTCCAGCATGGCACCAAGGCTGCTTGTACCTTCAGTTGTAATGGTATTGTTAGGACCTCGCGCATCGAGTGCAATTCCTACATGACAGGCCGCCATATTTGGCAAAGCTTTTAGCATCCATAACGGGTACATGTTCTCCATGGCCTGTGTAGACCATTCGGAATGCCTCATCTCACCGTCCGAGCTACATCTCCTGACTATGTCTTCAACATCGAGAATGTCGCTTAGAATGATTTCGCCGGAAAATACCGTTCCGATACGATCGGGATCTACCGTACCTGCCTCGATATTCGCTCCTTTGCAGGCTTGCATGGCCGAACCGAAGGCAAGCTGGATTTCACGGCACATCACCTTGATTGCTTTTCTCGGTTGCACATGAACCTTAGGATCGAATCCTTCGATACACGCACCTATCCATCGATAGCCATCGACTCCGGCTTCAGGATGAAGCAGCTTGGTTGCCGATGAGCCTCTCAATAATGCCAGGATATGAGACTCCAGGTCATGTCCCAAAGGAGTTATAGCGCCCCATCCGGTGACCACAATATCATCATCTGAGACTATCAAGCTTGCCGATTCGAAATTCGACACCCAATGCTCCTAGATCTGGTAATTCGTCTCAGGCATCAACTCGTCCGTGGTACTTCGAATGCGCAATTTCGGCTTCTCAAGCACGACGGTGGAATGGGGGGCCACGCTGCTAGTCACCCAAACACTAGATCCGATAACGCTGTCATGACCAACAATCGTACGACCACCCAGAATAGTGGCATTCGCATAAATGACCACCCTATCCTCGATCGTTGGGTGGCGTTTCGCACCGCGTATCAACTGACCGTCGGAATCCGTAGCAAAACTGAGGGCTCCCAGAGTCACGCCCTGATAAATCTTTACCCTATCACCGATCTCGCACGTCTCGCCAATCACGACACCCGTACCGTGATCGATAAAAAAATACTCCCCAATCTTTGCACCAGGGTGGATATCAATTCCTGTTTGCTTATGAGCCCACTCAGTCATCATTCTAGGGATAAACGGCACGCCGAAATGAACCAATTCGTGCGCGATTCGGTAAATCGTAACCGCTTCCAAGCCTGGAAAACAAAAAATGATTTCGTCGCGATTGGTAACGCTCGGGTCCCCTTCGTAAGCTGCGTCGACATCCTTGGAAAGCGCGGCTCTCAAAGCCGGGATCCTCTCAAGAAATGCAATCGCAATCAATTGGCCGCGCGCTTCGTAGTCGACTTTCGAATCACAAGGATTGATCAGCCGAGACTTACTCTCGACTCGGTCTGCGTGGAGCAAAGCTCGGGCGATCTGATTCGTAAGTCTGTCGTGCAGTCGATCGATTAAATCGCCGACATGGTAACTGACGTTACCAGCGTGGAGACCCTCGCGTCGGCGAAAACCTGGGTAAAGAATATCTTTCAGGTCCTCAATGATTTCCTGGACTACCTCATATTTAGGGAGTGGACAGTGCCCTAAATGGTTGATCCTATCCGTAGGCGTGTAGGTGCGAACGATTGCATCCGTTAGCCTCGGAAGCTGTTCTTTGAGTCGAAAATCGGACGCCATTGGTAGTTTCGAGATGCGAGGAACGGAATATCTGCCACACCTTTCCTTAGGAGTTCGGTTCGTCGAAAACGGCAATCCTAGACTTTTTTGCAGAAACCATCCGGACTGCCCATATTACCCATCCACCCACAACTTCGCAATGAACCTCAGAGGTGATCCCAGCAGCTCGATTCATCGTGCATCGTTCAAAGCGAACGGGAATCCTTAACTCCAGCGGACTTTCCAACAGAAATCCTACCTCCGATTACTCCCCTCAGCGACCTTGCTCGGGATAGGTTCGGATGCAAGCCGGAATTCGTATGGCGACATGGATCGCTCGGAAGAGCGTGTAAAAAGAGTTTCTAAAGATTTGGCCTATGATCTGCGAGGGTTGTGCACGGGCCTTTTGAATATCTTCCACTCCATGTGGCCAATCTTTGACTCGATCGATCAGTTTCTCTCGCCACTCCTTATCGTGCGGAAACAAGCTCAATCGTTTCAGCCATTCCGGAGGAATACTCCGCTTCCCTAAGGAAGCTCCAGCCAAGGCGCCGGCCACACTCGCTACTGATCCACATTTGCCACCCAGCAGGGCCGCACGCTCGACAGCGAACCGAAATCGATGAATGTGTCGCAACCAAGCATAAATTCCCATCGTTGAAATTGCGTAAAGATCGGGCGGAATACCATCCCCCCAACCCAGCGACGTGGCCGCGTGATGAACGCTCGCGCCTTTGGCTAACAAAACTCGAAGCTTCCCGAGCAAGGAGTGTAGATCGGGATCGCTGACCGTAGTCATCAATTGATCCAGAATAGAGATGGGATCCAAAATACGTTCCGTTGGATCAAGCATTTGAGCCAATTGAACCGCATGTGCTATGAGCATGCATGCATCTACCGCATGATCCTCGCGAGTCGATGCTTGAGTGCTCGATTCGATCCATGGCTGAACGTATTGATTTCCTTGGAGCATGAGACCTAGAGGGATAGCTCTTACGAGCGGATCACTCGCTAACCCGCAAGGGATAGGTACATCGCTAAAGAGCTTCTGAAAACGTTCGATATTTCGGACGAAACTCCTTATCGGAAACGCTTGACGGTACCACCACAAACGGCGTCTCAAATACCTTCCAAAGGAACGATGATCTGCCTTGGACTCAAGAACCGCTTGGACCGTCATCAGCAAACCATGAGTTCTCTCGCCGGTAACTCCGACTCCTGGTTGAAAACGATATTGAATGGGAGAACGCCCAAAGATCTTCAAGGCTTTTCTTCTGGAAAGCTCATCCCGGGCGAGCGAGAGAGCATCCCCCACAGCACAACCCAACAGCAGGCCTTCGAAGGATTTTTCTCGACGGCTCGATGCAGCAACGACGCTCCATGAGATTGAACTCTCTTGGTTCGGCCGCTCGGGCTGGTCACTGGTAAGATCTGAATCGGATAAAGGGCGCACGTGTCAAATCACCGACATGAACAGGGATGTCCTGAAAAAACTACCTAACACCTTAAGTCAAAGATACGATTCCGCAAAGAGAAGTGGAATTCCGTAACCCCGTACATGCTTGGTTTCCTAAGGAAATCGCTATAATTAGAATAATCGATCAAATTTCCAAGGGTATGAGTCAGCGAGTATTCGAATGAATAATGCAAGGCGAATTTTTTTAAAAGCGACCTCATCCGCCGGCGCTTTGGCTCTTTTCTGGGCAAGACGAGGTTTCTCCCATGACCGAGTCAATACTCCTGCACAGACGCTCGGCCCATTTTACCCTGTGCCGGAAATAGAAAAACAAGATTTTTTCGATGTCGACCTGACCAGGAAATCGGCGGATTCGGCTATCGCCGACGGAGAAATCATCGCCATCGCGGGGAACGTGATCACACACTCCGAAGAGCCCATCGCCAACACGCTAGTAGAGGTTTGGCAGGCATGTGCTACAGGCCGCTACAATCACCCCCAAGACAAAAACACCCAACCTCTCGATCCCAATTTCCAATACTGGGGACGAATGATGACCGGTGAAAATGGGGAGTTTCGGTTCAAGACCATTTTACCTGGAAAATATCCCGGTCGAACTCCGCATATCCACTTTCGTATCGTTGCCAAGAATCGGTCGGAACTCATCACGCAACTCTACTTTTCACAAAACGAAGAATTCAATCGTAGAGACAAGATCTACATGGCGTTGAATGTCGCACAACGAGATGGGGTCACCACAAGTCTCGAAAAGAAACCAATCGATCCGATGAAGCCCACTGGAGCAGCGATTCAGACAGGTAATTTTACGATTGTTCTCGGATCGCTTCGGGATTTGAAATCCACTCCCCCCATGTAACGAACTGTTCCGTTGAATTCAGCCAAAGTCAACCAGGATTGGACCTGGGCGAGATACACCTGGTGCACATGCCTCGTCAGCGCTTTCTTGTTTGGAGCGATAGCCCTCGGAGTTATTTGCTTGTCAGCGGCACACGAACAGAGGGCTTTGCGTAAGCTCAAAGGAAAAATAGCGTCGCTCGCGGCAAATGCTCCTTCTGGAATACCGGCTGCACCAATCACGGTCGCGATTGAGTCGATCATCCACGATCCAGACAGCTTTGAGGTACTCGAGAAAACGCGTTCGTTATTGTCGCGTTTCCAAGATGCCAGCGACCAAGAACTGTTCACGTACCTCGAGATCTCCACGAGGATCCGCGAGGTACTATTTTCTGCCCTGGAAGAAACGAATCGTCCACGACATCGAGATCTTGTGGTGGGCCAACAGTCGATAGATGAAGGAGCGGATCCTCTATCGCTTCAGACAGCTTCCGGGTTGATGGAGTTGAATTATCTTGTCGCTCTGAAACTGGGGGATTTAGAGAACGCCAACAAGTCGATAGTCTCTCTTCTTCGATGCGCAGAAATCTTGCCTCGCGAATGCGATTTGATAAAGTCTATCGAGTTCTTGGGGACTCGCCAAAGGGCTTACCTATACTGGAAGTCAGCCCTGGAGGATTGCATACTGACGACCGAGTCTATCCTTACCATTCTGAAAATTGCTGAACGAAGTCGAGCGCCAGGCGAACTGTGGCTGCACATTATCGAAGCGGAAAGACGCAGAGCGATTTTCGATTTTCCTTGTTCGCAAAGTCCGAATTCAACGAGGAATTGGCCCTGGGGAAGCAGCCTTTGGGACGATTTGCATTTGCACGAATCGCTCGATGAATTGCAATCCATCTCCATCATGGAGTTGTCTCCATCGATTCAAGCGACCACGAAAGTAATTGGTCGTATCCAGACCGGCTATAACGCAACAAGTCAACTGACTTCTCGCGAGTGGCGGCAGTGCTACTCCCGATTGTCAGGATTCAGTACCCTTATTTGGCAAATATGGCGCCAAGAAACGTTCCGACAAATCCTAGTCTATGCCAGCGATTTAAGAATCCATGAATCCTATCATCAGAGCTTTACTCCACCTGGAAAGAAACGAATGTATTGGCAACTCTCGCGCGGAGCGAATTCGTTTTCGGAAGAGTTCTTCGTGCAACACGATCTAGGAAAGGAGGGAGCTGCGATCGTTTGGGGACCGGTCTGGCCTAAATCCTCGCAGTTTCAGTTCCCGATGTCCTACGACACGATACCTCAAATGGATCCTGCCATGACCTCGAGCCAGGCAGATTTTGAGGGTGCGACTGTAAAACTTCATCGGAGCCCTTCAAATCGATTTTGAATTTGCAACGATATAACGCTTCTATCCAGAGAGTGCGAGCACGGTCCCAACTTCTATCAAGTCGAGTCGATGCTTGTCCCAAAGTGTAGGAATTTCGATTTCTGATACGATAAGTGTGTTTCCTTTTTGTTTTTGAACATCCACTACAAGACCGACTGAAAATGACAAGCAACTGGATCTCCATCAAAGCGGCGAGACAAGCAACATCGATCGGCTCGAGCGTCGAGGTTCGAGGATGGGTACGTACCCGACGCGACAGCAAAGGGGGATTTAGTTTTATTGAAGTCAACGATGGAAGTTGTTTTGGAAACCTGCAAATCATCGCCGATGGATCACTACATAATTACGCATCGCAGATTACATCCTTGACGGTCGGAAGTAGTGTTTCGATCTCGGGAGAGATCAAGCCCAGCGCAGGCCAAGGTCAAGCCACCGAAATGCTGGCCAGCGAAGTGCGAATCCTGGGACTTGCAAGCGCGACGGATTATCCACTTCAAAAGAAACAACACACATTTGAGAAGTTGAGGGAATGGGCTCATTTACGTCCTCGAACAAACACGTTTGGAGCCGTAGCCAGGGTGCGTAATCAACTCAGTTTTGCTACGCACGACTTCTATCAGAAAGAGGGATTTTTTTATGTACATACCCCGATCATCACCGCCAGCGATTGCGAAGGTGCGGGACAAATGTTCCGCGTTACTACGCTGCCCCTAGATAAAATACCGATGAGCCAGGGCAAGCCGGATATGACCCAGGATTTCTTCGGGAAATCCTCCTACCTCACCGTGAGCGGCCAGCTCGAAGGAGAAGCCTACGCGACTTCTTTGGGCAAGATCTATACCTTTGGTCCAACCTTTCGTGCAGAGAACTCAAATACATCGCGGCACCTCTCGGAATTCTGGATGATTGAACCAGAGATGGCTTTCTTCGAATTGAGTGACAATATGGCTCTCGCCGAACGCTATCTCAAGTTCATGCTGCACTCGATCCTAACGGAATGTCCAGAGGATATGGAGTTTTTTGAGAAGCGAATCCAACCAGGTTTGCTAGCCGCTTTGCAATTAGTCCTCGAGAAACCGTTTACCCATCTTTCCTACACGGAAGCTGTTGACATTTTATTACGCAGTGGACAAAAGTTTGACTACCCCGTCGCATGGGGAGTTGATTTGCAGGCTGAGCACGAACGATATATTACAGAGCAGTATGTGAAAGGACCCGTGATTCTCTTCAACTATCCGAAGGAGATCAAATCGTTCTACATGCGCCTCAACGAGGACGAAAAGACCGTGGCTGCCATGGATGTCTTGGTACCGGGAGTTGGTGAAATCATTGGAGGGAGCCAACGTGAGGAGCGACTAGATGTTTTGACTTGTCGGATGGAGGATAGTGGACTCAAGCCGGAAGACTATTGGTGGTACCTGGATTTACGTCGATTTGGCACCGTCCCCCATGCGGGATTCGGTCTAGGTCTTGAGCGGATGGTTCAGTACTCTACGGGTATGGCGAACATACGCGATGTCATCCCTTTTCCTAGAACTCCAGGTAACTGTGAGTTTTAATTGTTTGAACTCGTACCCCCATTCGAATGTCCAGTTATTTCGATCGTTCGGCAGGTTTGTTGCTCCATATCACTTCGCTGCCAGCGACTACAGATCCTCATGGCAATGGGGAATTCGGCTCTGATGGCATGTGGGCTGCCGGAGATCTATTCTCTGGGGACTTGGGGCCCTCCGCCTATGAATTTGTTCGTTTCCTTTCCAAAGCAAAACAAAAGTGGTGGCAAGTTTTGCCATGCACCCCAACAGGCTATGGATTCTCTCCCTACCAATCACCCTCTTCTTTCGCGGGTAATCCGCTTTTGGTCAGCCCTGCGCTTTTGGTCCGCGACGGCCTCCTAAGACTAGAAGAGTGGCATGATGCCTCGAAACATCTACCCCCAAACGGAACCTGGGAACGATGCCACTTAGAAATCTCGGCGAGCAAGCGAATCGAACTTCTCAGAATCGCATTCAGACGTTTCCAAAATCAGAGAAGCGAAATGCACTCACACTGGGAGGTTTTCAGGCATAGGCATCATACCTGGCTCGACGATCACTGTTTGTTTACCGCATGCAAAAACTATCATCAGGATAAAGCCTGGAATGCATGGGACTCCGCCCTAGCCCAGCGGGATCCTCATGCGATGGTTGAATGGGGCGACAAACTCCGCGTTGCCATCGAATTCGAATCCTTCATTCAGTTTCTATTCGATCGGCAATGGTTGGATCTCCGCAACTATGCGAGATCCCAGGGGGTTTTCTTGATTGGTGACATTCCAATCTTCGTCGCGATGGACAGCGCGGATGTATGGGCTCAGCAGAATTTGTTCGAGCTCGATAAGCAAGGAAACCCAAACGTGGTTGCGGGGGTTCCACCGGACTACTTCTCAGCAACCGGCCAACGTTGGGGAAATCCTTTGTATCGTTGGGATGTCCACAAACAAACGGGATACGATTGGTGGATGCGACGTTTTAGGCGTATGCTCGAGCAGTGCGATCTTCTGCGGATTGATCATTTTAGGGGATTCGAAGCCTACTGGGAAATCCCTGCACATCTACCAGATGCTCGAATAGGAGAATGGAAAGCCGGGCCTCGAGAGGAATTCTTTGAAACTCTTTCCCGCGGACTAGGAGGTGGCGAGCTCCCAGTCATTGCTGAGGACCTCGGCTTTATCACTCCAGAAGTACATGCTTTGAGGGATCGATTTCACTTTCCTGGCATGCGCATTGTTCAATTCGGTTTTGGAGCTGGGGATAGCTCTTCGCATGATCTTCCGCACAACTTTCCCCCACACTGTATCGCTTACACAGGAACTCATGACAACGATACCGTAGTCGGTTGGTTTCACAGCAAAGTCGGGGAGGGAAGCACCCGGACACAATGGGAGATCGACCGAGAGAAGCATTTCGCGTTACGCTATCTGTGTTGCAATGCAGAGGACATCCACCTAGGGATGATGCGATCCATTTGGAGTAGCGTGGCCACCATGACGCTCGCACCCGTCCAAGACTTACTGGGTCTTGATAGCACAGCACGCATGAATACGCCAGGCACTTCGGTAGGGAATTGGGTATGGCGTTGCCCACCGAATGTTCTCGACACAATCACGGCTGAATCCCTAGCCGAGATGACTTGGCTCTACGGGCGATGTTCGCGGGAACCAGCAACGACCTCCAACGCATAATCGTGCCGACTCAAAAATACCTCACTCCAAGTGGACCCCTCGGAGAATCCCGTACGATCGAACATCGATCAGTTAAAAGGGATTGCAGACCTAGGTTATCCGATTGCTACCTCAGATCCATTTCGATTTACTGCAACAAGCCTTTAGACACGAATCTCGCTAGCGATTATCGTTCGGCCACTGACTACAAAACAGTCAAGATACCTTTGCAATAGCCTACCGACTCAGCTAAACCTGGCAACGGATCCTTGCCATCCTTCTCATATTCAAAGCCGACCAAACCCTGATATTTGATTTTGAGCAAGGCAGCCAAAATGGACTTGGTATCTAAAATACCACGACCACCCTCGACAGGAGTATTTTTGTCGCCCAACGCATAGATATCTTTCATGTGCACATCGTAAAGCCGTTCCTGACATCGAAGGATGGACTCTGCTGCATCGACTCCCGCTCGCGCTGTGTGTCCGACATCGATACATAGACCGATACGCTTGTCATATTGCTCAACGGCCCGCATGACGTCATAAGGTGATGGAAAGAAGCCCTTGTCTTCGGGGCCATGATTGTGAATTGCGAGTCGAATATCGAATTCCTTAACCAACTTATCGAGTGCTGGAATCGCATCATGGCTGGGTGCACAAACGATCGTTGGGATCCCTAGCTCCTTTGCGTATTCAAACGCTTTGCGTATGTCTGCCTCACCAGAGCGCATAGAGATATTACCCACGCTGAGCGGGGTGATACCAGCATCGCGAAACATTCGCAATCGCTGTTGCCTTTCCTCTTTCGAATGAGAGATATCGATATGGTTCTTGACGTTCTTGATCGAAACATAAGACAGTCCGACGCGTTTGACCGCTTGAATAGCCGCTTCGATCGGAAGTTCTCGAAGCGTATACGTAGCTACGCCAAACTTGAGGCCGCGCCAGGGATCCGACAAAGCCAAACTATCACTGGATGCATTCATCACACCAGAAATCGGCGCGGTAGCGGCAACGCTCAGTCCTGCTTGAATCCATAGACGGCGGTGAATGGTAGGCACGGTAGAATCTCCTTGATAAGTATTGCTGTCTGGATGTCCACTCATTTTAACGACTATCTACGGGTTGTGAGTTAGCAACCACCCATCTTCTCGTAGAGCCAGACGCTCCCTCGTCCTGCCCCTCTCATGTGTTCCGTTACTCCGACAACATTGCGAATCCATTTTCGTCACCTCGACGTAACTCTCCAAAATCGCAGACTAAAAATGACGCATTCCACAGGAATTAGCCCCAGCGATGATGCATGATCGGCAAGCCCAAAACGCGAAATCTTTCGGGGACTCACGACCAAAGCGAAATCGGAATCGACACGTTTTCTTCTTACGGTTCAAGGTCCCGTTGTCTGGAATCGGGCAATATCGGATTGAGCGGGATCTAACGCCAACGGCAAGTAAGAAAATATTTCCGCATCCTCGAGATAGAAACGGATTTTCACGTCCGGATACTTCGATCGTTCCGGAAATTCCCGATGGTTCCAAGCCAACTCATGAGATACGGAATCACCACGAAATGGAGTGCATTCCTTCCTCGCAAATCCAGGAATCACCTTGTTGTTCCGATCCAGCAACTCGGCATCAATCCGTCCTTCTTTTCCAGTCTTCGCATTAATCCGTATGCGAGGACTGAGCATGGGTTCCCGCTTTGTGATGAACCATCCTGACGAATTCGGTACGGATCTGAGCGAACAAAATCCATCGAGTCGCATCCTGGCAAGACCAATACTCGCTTTGACTTGCTTTTCGTCATGAACCTTATCCGTACCACCATAATAGAACCATAGTTCATTTCCCACGATGATCGGTGCACGAGCCGTAATGATCATACCTCCATCCCACTGATTTCTTTCTCCCAAACGAATCAATGGCTGTCGATTGGGTGGTCGAGTCCATTGAATCAAGTCCCAACTCCAAGTCATTTGCGGCTCGATGGTACGGGGGGAATCCGATTGAGATTCGTGTAGTTTGTTTACCGAGTAATCTCCGTATCGGAAATAGCGTGCTCGGTACATCCACGGTTGGCCCATGTAGAGCCCTTGGTAAGGAAAAACAGGCATTCCATAAATTTGCATATCATCAGGATCCAGGTCATCTGCTGAAAAAACCGGATTTTCCAGGACCTTGTTCCAATCGATTCCATCTTTCGACTTTGCTATTCCAACGGCGCGACCTCGTCGGTTTCGTGTCTTCCAGGTGCAAAAATAGGCATCCTGATACGGATCATAGAAGAAATTGACCACGTCCGAGGAACTGAAAAGCGGCTTGCGTCGCGACTCCTCTGGATACGTCCACTTCAATCCGTCCGGCGAAAAAGCGACTCGAGGATGCCCTACGCTGGAATCGAAACCATACAGGGCAAATCGCTTTTGAGGATCCACTTCGTTCGGTCTGAGAATCACGCTCGGATTATGGCAGATACCTTTCCCTTCAGACTCCGGCTGAAAAACCGACACCAATAGATTCGTTGGTTTTGACTCGAATTGTGTGTAGGACAAATCGGGCTTCCTCCAATGAATACCGTCGTCGGATTCCGCATAGCCGACATGATTTCCCTGATAGAGCAGTTGGTACCATAAACGAAATCGACCACTTTCATGAAAAACCGTCCCGTACACGTAGGGTCCGATGATCGCAGACTTCCCTTCCCAGGGACGATCTGCCACCAGAATTGGATTGGCCTCGTACTTGGTCGCGGAGTGAAAGACTTTTTCGACCATCGACGATTGTTCGATGACAGCCGAATCGAGAAAGAGCCGGCGCCAAGGACCATTCCTTGGACCGGATAACTCCGCTTCGATAAAGGAGTCTGCTCCGAGCTCTAAACAATAGGATCTCGACCAGCACGCCGAACTTGTCAACAAGCTCGCTAGTTGAATATTAAATCTTCGTCGTCTCATATCTTTTCAGTTAAAATCGTTCATCCGCCTCGGCGATGATCCTCTTCTTATTCCAACCATGATGCATATCTTTCAGGCTGTACCAGTACTTCAGGTCTCCGACGTCGCCTTCAATATCGATTGGTACCGGCAACGACTAGGATTTCAGGCCGATCCCTTCCCACCTGAACCGCCGTACCGATTCGCTATTTTACGTCATGGTGAAACCGAGATCATGCTTCAGGCTGCTGACGAAGTACCCAATCTATCGCCCCAACCTTATCGTTGGAACATTTATCTCCGTTTGGCGGGTGGGGAATTGCGGGATCTTTACGACGAGATGTCAGCGGCAGGATTGGTAAACCGCCGTTTAGAACGCATGCCCTATGGACTTTGTGAATTCGAGATCACCGCACCCCACGGATATGTTCTATGTCTGGCGGAAAAGCTTCGGAAAGACCGTGATCTACCCACACCTCAGTGATGAACTCCACCAGAAACTTTCCTGTTTTCGGGGGACGTGGAAGGAAGCCCAATTCCTAAACCTTAGGCCCAAGGGAACTAGCGTTTTTTTGTTTCGGAACGGGAAACTGAATGCAGATCCCTCGCGACTACTGCTTATGGAACATCAAAATGCGTCTCTCAAACCCCTAGGCCTAAAGATCCTGTTCACTGAGCCCAAAAACGAGTAGGAATCCGCTCCCCTTTGGTCGATAGAGGGCTTTACCAAATGCTCCTTTTCCCGAGAACTCTGCTGTATGATCATGCATAGCATTTTTGCTTCGCAAATTATTTACCGACCTTTTCAGGACCGAGATCTATGCGATTAATAAGAAAAGCCACATTTCTCCTCTGTACACCGATCATCGCAAGTCCACTGTTCGCCCAATCCACCGAATTCCCACGTTCCTCTTTTGTTTCTATGATCGAATCCAATCCGCTACTCTCTCCTAGTACCCTACCTCTCCTAGCTCCGGAATTCGGAAAAGTCAAAAACGAGCATTTTTTGCCAGCCTTCGAAGTTGGTATGAAAGAGCAAATTGAACAAATTGCGTCGATCGCCAACCAAAGGTCATTTCCTACTTTTGAAAATACATTGGTCCAACTTGAAAGATCCGGGGATACTCTCCGGCGTGTTCAATCGATCTTTTTCAATCTATCTTCGGCACACACCAACGATTCCATACAGTCCGCAGAGGAGATCGTCGCTCCCAAACTGGCTGCGCATTCCGACGACATATTTTTGAATAAAGAGCTATTCCGTCGTGTTGAGCAGCTCTGGAATGAGCGTTCCCAATTCACCGACTGGAGCGAGGAACAACAGAGACTATTGAAGGAGTATTACGAATCTTTTGTTCGTGCCGGAGCCAAATTGTCCGATGAAAGTCAGAAGCGGATTCGGTCTATCAACGAAGAGATGTCAACATTAACGACCCAATTCCAGAATAACTTGCTGGCATTGACCAAGGAAAGATCCGTGTCGATCGACGATGTTCGCCAATTGGATGGTATGAGCGAGGCGGAGTTGTCGGCAGCAGCACAAGCGGCGTCAGCCCGCGACCAAAAGGGGAAGTATTTGCTGCAAATAACGAACACAACGCGCCAACCCATCCTGCTCTCATTGAAAAATCGGGATACGCGCAAGCGTGTTTGGGAGGCTTCTGCTAACCGAGGGTTGGGTGAAACAGGAGGGATCGACAACCGTCCCCTTGTATTGAAGTTAGCCAAGTTGCGCGCTGAGAAGGCTCGAATCCTAGGCTACGAAAGTCATGCCGCTTTAACGCTTGAGAACCAAATGGCTTCCAATCCGAAGGCCGCTTTCAAAATGCTTCAGGATTTAGTCCCCGGTGTGATTGCCAAAGCCAAAAGCGAAGCGAGCGAAATACAGCAGTCTATGAACCGAGATGGAATCCCTGGTGAATTGCAGCCCTGGGACTGGGAATATTACGCCGAGAAAGTCCGAGCTGAGAAATACCAAGTCGACGAAAATCTGATCAAACCCTATTTTGAACTCAACAACGTTTTAACCAAGGGTGTTTTCTTTACGCTGGGCAAATTATATGGTGTCACGTTTCGCGAGCGGCATGATCTTCCTGTCTACCATCCTACGGTTCGGACTTTCGATGTACTGGATGCCGATGGAAAACAGATTGGACTTTTCTACGCAGACTACTACCAACGTGACAACAAGCGAGGCGGCGCATGGATGGATGCATTTGTGAACCAATCACGACTGCTTCATCAGCTACCTGTGGTTATCAACGTGATGAATATTCCACGACCTGCGGAAGGCGACCCAACCTTACTGAGTTTGGATCATGTGATGACTATGTTTCACGAATTGGGACACGGCGTTCATGGACTCTTCTCTGCGGTCGAGTATCCCACTCTAGCTGGTACTTCAGTCCCTCGAGATTTCGTGGAGTTTCCTTCAACGTTTCACGAAGACTGGGCAATTCATCCAGAAGTTCTTGCAAGTTATGCGAAGCATCACAAAACAGGAGAGCCCCTTCAGCGAGAACTTCTTGAGAAGAGCATTGTCGCGAGCAAATTCAATCGTGGGTACGAGACTCTGGAGTACTTAGCTGCGGCCTTGTTGGATTTGGGATGGCATTCGATTCCAGCAGATGCGGGAGTCGAGAACATGGAAGCGTTTGAGCGGGAATTGCTCAGTCGATACGGTGTCGATTACGCTCCCGTCCCCCCACGATATCGTAGCGCTTACTTTGCCCATATCTGGTCTGGTGGCTACTCCGCTGGGTACTACGCCTATTTATGGAGCGAGGTTTTGGCAGCGGATGCTTTCGCACACATGCGAGATCTCGGGGGTCTGACCGCTAAGAATGGTAAAAAATTTCGAGACACAATACTTTCCCGTGGCGGTTCTCGCGAGGTCATGAAACAATATAGAGACTTTCGAGGTCAGGAGCCTTCTGTTGATGCGTTGTTGGTACGACGCGGGCTGAAGTAGTCCATGGGACTGTCATTTCTCAGTAAGTCAATATGATCTCGCCGATTCTTGGATCCGATTCGACGTACAACAAATTACCTCCACCAAGGTTCGAGATAACCGAACTCGGGTTAGTAAAGACTCTTCTGTTCGCCGCACTGTTCGTCCTGACGGGGATTCCGTCTAGCTACGGACAACGTGTCAATATGCAGTTGAGAAATGGCATGTCTCTTGAATCGGTCTTGATGCGTCCCAAAAAGGACTCGATCAAACGCCAGGGAGAGATTCATGGAAATGCCAATAGTGGTGCGAAGGTCATCTGTGAGGTTGACGACGGTCTACGCACTATTTTGTTTCATGATATTCAACTCAAAGATGGTCAGCAGGAGAATTGGACGATCGCTCGCAAGGAGGTCTCGATCGTTTTGACAGCCAATCGAGACTTGGTAGCAACCAATGCTCCTCAACCGCGTTCTTTTGGCGCAGCCCCTCAATTGATCCCATTCTCCGATCTAGGGCGTCGTTTCTATCGTTTTCCCGGAGGTGAGTTGGTGGTTCAGGGGATCACAGAGGTAACCCCTCGATACATCAAAGTAGAAGGACTTCGAGGACCTGCGGGTGAGTTGGCATGGGATATGAGGATGTCCTTTGATTCCATCGATCCTGAAACTCTTTACAGTATTCTTGTTCGTAATGCGGAACCGAACTCCTGGAGTGATTATCGAGATATTGTCGAACTATTCGAAACCGCTGGGAATTTTGTTTTTGCAAGGAGAGCTCTCGTCGATGCGATACAGAAATTTCCAGAGCTAGAAAACAACAAATCGAAATTGAAGGAATACGACCAACGCGCGGCCGATCAACTATTCGCTGCCGCCAACAAAGCCCGACAGCAATCAGGACAACACCAACTCGCGAAACGAATCCTGGAACAACTCCCTTACGATGTGCTATCCCTGGAAACTCGGTTGAAGGCAGATGCTGAAAAAGAGAAGCTGGCCAACGAAAGGAAGGATCATGAGCAACTGGTTCAAAATATCGCGATGGATATTGGTGCCATCAACGATCCAGCGATACGAAGCGATTTCGAACGAGTGCTCGATGAGATTCGGACTTTCCTTACCCTCGATACCGAGGGGCGATTCGCGGATTATCGCCGCTTAAGAGAGAACACAAAAAGCGAACAGAGGGCCGCTCTCGCGATCGGTGGCTGGATCTACGGAGCTGGCCTCGCCGATGATAATCTACCGCTAGTTACTTCAGGCGTGAAGGCTAAGCAACTGATTGCTGAATATCTGTCGAAGCCCACTCGCAACAATCAGGTACTCGAGGATCTCATCCGCCTCGAGTCCGGAACGCCTCGCTACGTCTCTCGTATTGTCGCGAACATGGCACCCTCATTTCCAACCCCACAATCCTCGCTCTATCCCATTCGCTCCCCAGATCCGAGTCAACCAGAGAAGATTACCGAAACGATTGTCCCAGGCAGATATGTTTTAGAAGTCCCTCTCTGGGGACAGTTGCAAGGTCAAACAGCCTACTACCTCGTCCAACTACCACCAGAATACAATCCCTATCGGCGTTATCCATGCGTCGTTACCATGCATAGCGAGTACTCGACGCCTGAAGACCAACTCAACTGGTGGTGCGGTCCATTCGATTCGAAAACAAATCGTTGCTGGGGGGAAGCTTCCCGTAATGGTTATATCGTCGTCGCACCTTTTTGGGCCAAGGAAAAGCAACCTGAATACTATTACACGGAAAACGAACATGCTATGGTCTTGGCTTCATTGCTAGATGCCAAACGCAGGTTTGCCATTGATACAGATCGTGTTTTTCTCTCGGGACATTCGATGGGAGGCAGTGCCACTTGGGATATCGCTCTAGCACATCCCGATCTATGGGCCGGTTGCATCGTGATCTGCGGTCTGGGCGAAAAGTACGTCAAGCAGTACTTTGGAACTGCACGTTATGTCCCTATGTACTTTGTCACAGGAGAGAAAGCAGCTGACAATGGGGAATCGCATGTCGTGCTCAATGAGCAGGAGTGGGATAAACTGCTGCGCAGCAGGCAATTCGATGTGATGATCCAGATTTACAATGGACGTGGACTAGACCATTTCCAGGAGGAACTGCCTCACATCATGCAATGGATGAATTCCTCCAGCCACGTACGCAATTTTGCGCCGCAGCGATTTGAGGTAGAAACATGTCGATACGGAGACAAGTTTTTCTGGTGGTTTGCAACCGACCAACTGCTTCCTTCCACAACTCGGATTACACATCCTCATCTTTATCGCGATGGTGACGGCTACAAAATAGAAGGCTCGATCAATAAAGTGACCAATAGTGTTTCGATGGAGACTGTTCCTGCAGACACCTACACTATCTGTTTGACATCAGAGATGCTAGATGTCACTAAAATAGTGACCGTCAGTCATAAAGGTAAAACGAAACGAGTCGAACCTAAATTGGACACCCGAGTGATGCTCGAGGATGTCCATCGACGCGTCGACCGTCAACACCCGTTCTGGGTTAAGATCCCGATTCCGAATTAAATCACGGCTGAACGTCCGATACTGTGGACCTCAAAACCCAGTTCAGCTAATCGATATCGATCGACGATATTCCTGCCATCAAAGACAAAAGCGGGTCGGTGCATGCTTTTCAAAACCCGTTCTGCATCAAAAGTTCTGAACTCATCCCACTCGGTCAAGACGGTTAATGCATGAGCATTGTCCGCTGCATCATACATAGTCTTATGGATTGTTACATTGCGTTCGATCAACTCCAAGTGTGTATCTGACACATGGCCCAACGAATTGGTAAACGCTTGCTTCAGGTCTTCGCGGATTTGTACCTCGGGAACCCTCGGATCGTAAATGGCAACTCGAGCCCGCTCATCGATGAGGTCTCGACAAATATGGATTGCTGCGGATTCCCTCGTATCGTTCGTGTCTTTCTTGAATGCGAATCCAAATACAGCGATTCGTTTGTCGGAGACCGTGTTGAACATCGTGCGAACGATTCTTGTTGAAAATCTTCGCTTTTGATGGTCGTTCATCTTTACGACTTGTTCCCAATACTCGGCGACTTCACGAAGTCCAAAGTGCTCGCAAAGATAGACCAGATTGAGGATATCCTTCTGAAAACAGGAACCGCCAAAACCCACAGATGCCTTTAGGAACTTTGGTCCGATCCGCGAATCAGTTCCGATCGCTCGAGCCACTTCGTCGACATCTGCTCCAGTCGCCTCGCACAGAGCCGAAATGGCGTTAATGGAGGATACACGTTGTGCCAGGAAGGCGTTCGCAGTCAGCTTTGAAAGCTCGCTGCTCCAAAGATTTGTCGTTAGGATGCGGTCGCGCGGTATCCATCGCCCATAAACATCCGCAAGCTTTTCTACGGCTTCTGTAGATTCTCCTCCGATCAATACACGATCGGGATTTAGAAGATCCTGCACCGCTGTTCCTTCGGCGAGAAACTCGGGATTGCTTAAGACATCAAAGGTCGCATCCTGTGCAGAGCTGTGAAGTATCCGTTTAACAGCTTCCGCCGTACGAACGGGAAGTGTGGATTTCTCAACGACTACTTTATGCCCTTTGGAGCATTCCGCGATGGTGCGCGCGCACTTCTCGATAAATTCGAGGTTGGCGGCTCTTCCTGCCCCGACACCAAAAGATTTCGTCGGTGTGTTCACAGCAATGAAGATGATGTTCGCATCCTCGATCGCCTGCTTCACATTCGTAGAAAAGGTGAGATTTCGTCCTCTTGCTTCACGAACAACCTCATCAAGACCAGGTTCGTAGACGGGTAGCTCGTTGGAGTTCCAACGATCAATACGAGCTTGATTCAGGTCAACGACATGCACATCAATATCGGGGCACTGCTTAGCAATCATCGCCATCGTGGGCCCTCCCACGTATCCAGCACCGATACAACAAATCCGTGTGGAGCTCGCCATAGACGTAGTCGCAATCATTCTGGGTAAGGATTCAATATGGGAATGGAAAAGAGGTTCGGGGAAATGTATTCGCGCCGCCTCCACGTTATGCTAACTCGCTCAAAATCCAGTTCAACATGAGGTTGATGAGAAGTCAGCTGGTAGAGGACCCGATCCATCTCTTACCATGATTATGACGGTTCTAACGATTTTGCATTCAGTGCCATATCGAATGCATCCGTATCCCAAATCGCTGAAACAGAGGCTTGATTACCTGATCAATCTGATCTTTCTCTTCCCGAGTTAGCCCACAATCCAGTCGACTGACACCGATTGTAAATAAAACCGCAACGATCATGCTGGGAACCGCCCCCAGGATCAAGAATAACGGGAGAAGTACGATCCAGACCGACGACCTATCGAAAACCACGCCGCACCGACGCAAGGAGACGACCGTCGTAAGCAGTATGAGGGCACCGGAGACCGCAGTTGCAGCCATCGCTCCGTGTAAGCCGTGTATAGGTACCCACCAAATATTGAGGAGCACATTGCAAATGAGACCGCACGCGGTGACCAATCCGATGACTCGACCTTTTTCTGCACACCAATAATAATTTTGTAGTAGTGTAGCGGCGGCTGAAAAACAGCAATGAATCAAGGCGATCGGTAGAATACTCAAACCATCTTCGTACTTTCCCCTTAGAAGATGATCAAACAGCAATGGCGCAATAGCCAGTGCTAGGATCGACGTACCAAAAAAGAAGACGATCGATAATTTAAATGTGATCTGCATCGTCTTTCGCACTCGATCACGGTTTCCAGTCTCCCAATCCGTAGCCAAATAGGGCAAGACCAAGGAGCTGACCATCAGGGTAAGGCTCGTTAGTAACAAAGGTAGTATTCTGGCGCTGTGGAACTGACCAACCAATGCAGTACCTTCGGATTCTGTCGGAGCTAAATAGAGCAACATATACCGATCGACCGCATCAAATAGATTCACTAGTAAATTGATGCACCAGACGCTCAACGCAAATGGCATCACACGTTGAAACATCTTCTGAAAAGATAGTGGTCTCGTGGAGCAGGTCCAAGCCAGATCTTTGTCAAACCACCAGTACACAGCTGGAATAAGCCCTATCAACGATGACAATCCGAATGCCACCACCACCACTTGCCAATCCTGAATGAATACCAATCCTATCAAACTAATCACTGTGAATGAGAGGGAATTGTAGGTATGCATCGAAGATACCATTCGACCCCGTCTCAAGCCGTTGAGCAACTCGGTAATCGTGTTAAACAGAATGATCGATACTAACGTGAATACAATCAACAACATCGTACCGAACGAGATATCGATACCAAACAACAGGTGTCCAATCCAGGTATGCCCGAATAGCAAAACCCCAGCCATCATTAATGTGCCGATCGCACAGAAGATCGACACTCGTCGAAGGAATGAAGCGAGTTGACCTTGAACTCGATAGGATTCTATCAATCGTCCGAAGGTGCCAGGCAGTCCTAAAACAGCCAATGGGGCTGCCAAAATAAAGAAACTGCTCGCTAGAGCCCAAAGCCCCAGACCATCTTCGTCGAGCAATCGACAAAAACTAAGGTTTCTAACGAATCCGAATCCACGCTGGATGACGTTTGCCAAGAGCATGAACGACAATCCCGAAATCAAAGAGTCCGTCACTGCTTCTGTGCTGGAAAAAACACCCGGGCTTAGCTCAGAAGATGGGGCCGGGGCAACAGAACTCATAAAAACTTGGATCGATTTCAAACAGCAAAAAAAAGTAAGGACGTGCCGGGCGAGCTCTCCGGAACACAACGTCTTCCGCGAGGCTAGTTCATCGACGGAGCGCCGAGTGAACGATTTGCTTGCAGCCCAAAGACTTACCACGATCCCATGTGGTCTGTAGCGATTACAACAGTTTTGCAACTAAAAAAGCGAGGCGTACCTCGCTTCGTAGTTCAGAAAATTCGACCCGCTAGGGCGGTTCGCGCCTCTTGATTATTCGATACCTTAGGAGCTATGCCACCCCTCAGACATGAAGAAATCATCGACAGCATCGAGATACTTTTTAGCATTGTAGGTGAGAGGCGGTGTCGCCAAATTGACTCTCTGCCAGGATAGATCCTCGCTACGTACGAGCACTCGAACAACTCGCGCGCCGGTTTCCTGATCGACAACATGAACAAACTGGGTTCTGCTGAGAACCGCCGTATACACACCACGATCGGGTCCTCGAACCGCCGTGAGGAAGGCCTTTGTTCCGTCATCGCTAATCACCACTTCATGGAAGTAATCCGATTGGAAACTCCCGCGTGCGATCGTCCACTCAGACTTACCGTCAGCACCAATCGATGCATACAAACCTTTGACCCGCAGGTCCTCACTTCCAGGTCGGCTGTAGAGATTCGAAGAAAGGTTTTCCAACAGGTTCGCATAGCGTGCGGTAATTCCTAACACACCAAAGTTGTACTCAGCCGATACACCCCCAGGCGCGACAATCGTTCGTGTAAACAGATTCGCTTCCGGTGCGTCCGTTGTCAAAATAGGAACCGCGTAGGAAACGCTGTAGATACCCGGAGGTAACAGGTCAAAACTGTAGCTGCCATCGGCGCGAGTAACCGCCTTCATCTCTTGAGCTCGCGACCCCTGAATCGCAGGATTTGCAGGGATCACTAACGTGACATCGGCGCCGCCGATTCGTAACTCATTCGGGTCGAGTCGACCATTGGCGTTATCATCGACGTAGACATAGCCCTTGAACTCACTTGGAATAAAAGGAGAGATATCGACATGAAAAGTTCCACGCGCTTCTTTGGGATCAGCGACTCCGTTGGTTGTACCGTTGTCTCGAATTACATATTCAAATGTTTCCCGCCCACTCGTACCGAGCGGTGCACTAAACGTGATGGTTCCATTCGCATTCAGAACTGCGTCACCGAGACGACTGCTCCCCTGGATGATCTGGACAATTCGTAGTGTCTGCCCGCTTTCATTCGCTGGTCCCTTTGGCATTTGAGCCAAGTCCGACGTCAGATCAAACGTCGCGGGCAAGCCTGCGTAGACTCCACGTACAAGTGTCGACGCGACAGGAGGATCATTGACCTCCGTCACGTTGAGCGTCACAGTACCCGTCGCAAAGCCGTTTACCGGTTGTCCATCGGTAATTTGATACGTGAAGGAGTCTGGACCGTTATAGGAGGTTGCCGGCCTGTAAACGAGGTCCGGTCCTTCTTGCGTGACCGTTCCCCCTTTCTGTGTGTTGATTACCCCCGTCAGAGGAACAAAGGATACCGTTTGGCCTTCATTGGCTGGTCCAGCAGAATCATTCGCAAGCAGCGAGGCAATAACAATTCGCAAATTCGTAGGCGAGGTCGGTGTGCTCTCGGCCACTGTTTGTACCGGGTCTGGATTCGCAATCGGTGGGTCGTTGACCGCCGCTACGTCAATCGTGATGGTTGCATCGTTAGATGTTAAACTCGGAGTTCCATTGTCTCGAACAGAGTACAGAACAAGTGCTTGACCGAAAAAGTCTGCAGCCGGTTGGTAGCGAAGTAAACCATTGACAATCTGCACGCTTCCAGCAGTTGGACTCAGCATGGTTGCCGAAGCAAATTCCAGTCCGTCGTTCTCGAGGGGACCACTACTCAAGTTGAGATCAGCAATACTGATCGCAAGCGGTGTATCTTCCGTTCCATTAAACGTTCGATTGACTGCAATGGGTGCATCGTTGACCGGTGTGACCAACATCGTTACCGTTGCAACACGACGTTCGTTGGCTTCCACCACCGTATCGGTATCATCCATCGCATACGTAAATACAACCTCTCCGAAGAAGTTCGGTGCTGGTGTGTATCGAATGAGGTTTCCTTCAATCGATACAGCCCCTTGACCGCTGATGATCTGCGGTTGCGGAGGAGTCGTCGTACCAACGGTTAGCGACTTGGTTCCGGTTGAATAGTCATTCGCCAAAACATCAAAAGTTGCGGAAGTATCTTCCGGAATTCGTAGACTAGCATTCGTACGGTAATCATCGTCAACCGCAAAAGGCGATGCGGGTGGAAGGATGGTAACCGTTACCAACGCCGTATCGGTCAAACCAAACTCATCCTCGAGAACGTAGGTGAAGGTCGCCGTCTTTCCAAAAAACTGGGGAGAGGCCGAGGGGGTGAACACGACCGCCGAACCATTCGGGCCAACAACGACCGAACCCGCCGCAGACGGCGCAACGGCAGAAACGGATCGAACAAAGATGTTCTCCGACTCGCCGCGGGGGCCTGGTAAGTCATTAGCACGAACATTGAGCGTATTGGCATCTGCTAATGCAACGACCGAAAACGCGTCATCCTCTGCGATCGGATTGTCATTGACACCCGTCACCGTAATCGTGAGCGTAGCATCCGTAAACAAGTTATTAGGATTGGTACCATTATCCGTTCCGCGAACTACAACGAACACTGGACCGCCAAAGAAATTGGCCGCGGGCGTCAACAACAGCTGACCAGAACCGTCGATCGTCGCTACCAATTGATCGCTGGGTGCGAGTGGTGCAATGACCGAGAGCGAAACGGTTTGACTCGATTCATTCGCTGGTCCTGGAGCAAATATTTCGCTAGCAGAAATGGTTTTTGCCACATCCTCGATGATTGTAAATGCGCTTTGCAACAGGACTGGAGCATCGTTCACCGCATTGACTGTGATCGTCAAGGTCGCGGTCGAGCTTGCGCCGAGGCTATCTTGAGCGGTTGCGATGATGGTGGCAGTACCAAAAAAGTTACTGGTCGGTGTGTACGAGATCTGACCACTCACCAAGCTGACCGTACCGTTGGTCTGCGCAGTGGACTGCACGTTTGTGAAGGTCACTGTTTGTGGGGGAACCTCGGTTAACTCATTAGCAGGCCCTGGACTGAAGGCGCTCGCGGCAGAAAGCACCAAGGTTTGATCTTCGTTGACCGAAAAATTGGTCTGAATGACTCGAGGTGGATCGTTCACTGGCGCCAGGTTAACTGTCACCGTACCAGTTGCTTCATCGTTGAGATTGTTTCGGATGCTGTACGTAAAGACGACTGGCCCGTTGTAATCAGCAGTTGGGACAAAACGCACTAGCGAACCACCATTCACGATCGTGACGCTTCCACCCACGGTTGGCTGGGTGACTCCGATAATCGAACGGGACGAACCGAATCGGTCGATATCATTCTGCATCACATTCAGGGTTGTTGGGAAGACAGGGTCGTCCTCCGTAAACCCGTTGTAAACATCGGTGACTGCCGTTAATCGATCGAGAATACGAATCGTTCCCGTGGGTAAAACGACTTGATTCGCCGTCAAATACTGAGCCTGTGCACCGAAAAGCGAGATTCCTAAATTGTCTCCTTGACCCTGCGTTGGCAAAGGAGTGATCGTTCCATTCAATTTGATGGTGCCCGTTTGGGCTCCTACAAACAATGTGTCGACGACCCCGAGGAAACGCGCAGCGACTTCGGAATCCTGAGGGGTGGTCACATTAGCGAATCCACCAAGCCGACGAATCGTGCGGGTCGGGCTATTGGCAGGTGACTGATCCAGCAAGGATCCCGCCGGACCGTTGGTGTAACGAACAATTTGAACCGTTTGAGGCGGAGGACCAGGGTCGACTTCGAAGACACCATTGTCGATATTGTGATTCATCGCTGCTCGAGCGACCACGTCAGCAACCGGACTTGGATTCACCAACGGTTGGAACGTAGCACTCGCGTTACCATTCGAAGCGACTAATGAATTCGCACCGATCGATCCCTCAGGTGTTATTTCCCGGCGGGCAAGAGCCCCAATAAAGCTAATTGCATAGTCTGGCGAACTTGGATTTCCCGGATCGGCCGGAGTGACTCGAATATTACCCGCACCAAAAACACCCTCGAGAGCTGTCTGCACCAGCGGCCTGGTTGAAGAGCCGCTGATAGCACCCGAGCGGATCACTGGAGTAATCGATGCCGTTTCTTGTGTACCGTATCGAAGTGTGAAAGAACCACCTGTAATCGTCGGATTGAGCGTCAGTCGATTGAACTCGCCCCACTGCAATTGCAACTTCTCAGCTCCCGAGCCGTCCTCATTCGAGAAGTTCAAATCATGATAGGCACTAAAAACCCCTTGTGCCGTTCCTGTACCACTGGTCGGACTCCGAAGATCCTTCATCGTGGTCCGAACGATCACACGCTCATTGGTGCCAATGATCGCATCTGGTTCTGCTGTGGTCGTATCCGCATCTGGGATTTGGGCCCCTACCGTTCCGTCCGCATTCACACGGAAGAATTGGTACTTCACCTGAACCACCGGGGGTAGCTCTCCCTCTCCGTTGTTCAGAAAATTAATAACTCCCAATACATCTAACGGACTGAGGATGTTATCAGCGTCGACATCCACATTCTGGTTAAAGCCGTTCGGCGCTGGCTTGTCTGCCAGAGAACCGGAGCCCGACGCATTCAGCTCGTTAATAACAACTAAAGCATCCAAGGGTGATATCTGAAAATCCCCGTCGACATCATGGGGATAGATGTAATTATGGAAAGGCAACAAATCTGCCGCCATCAACTCCCTTCTTTCGAGAGTTTCCAACCTGAGAGCCCGCTTGAGCCAACTCTGCTTAATGAAACGTTCGCTCTTGAGTGCACCACTGGTTCTGCGAGCTCGACGTTTTGGCGAAACAGTCATTGATTCTTCCACCGTAGACAAGAAAGGAATGGCTGGCGGGAAAACTAGATAGACACGGATTTTCCCTCTAAACTCCCGTATAGTGAGGGTACTTGGCGTCGAACTGGTTTTCAATCAGGAACTTACCCAGACTGCCCAAATTCACCAGTCGATTCATGCTGGCCGCCAGATACGCCGTCCTTAACACTTTTGCCGGAAATCCGTCTATTAGAGGAACATTCGCTAAAGAAGTTCCAACCGTCACAAAAATCTTCTTTCGCAACTCGATCATGCCTGAAGGTCGAGGTAGCAGCCCTCGGGATTAGGATCCCCTCAGGGATACGCTGAAAAACCTGAGACTCATGCCACTTCAGCAAAAGTCCAGGCATTAGGAGCGCGAAAGCAAGCCATCGAGTCGGTCACGGATCGCTCCTCTCCCTCTCTTTAATGACCAGGTTCAGACCAAAAACCCCGGGAACTGCCGGCTAGCCAATTCATCTGAATTATTTTTACTACTAAAAACCTCTCAGTATCCGTTTCCTTGTCCATCCCTGATTGCAGAACTCCAGGGGTGCCTCGCTCACGGCAAAACAGGATACCCGAGCAGAATGCTAGGAACTTTTCACGATTTGACACACGATACTAGGCCGCATGCTGAAAGCCGTCCGCAAGGAACGCCCTTCACCAAGAGCTACATTCGTACCTGCTCAAAACAGCCACAGTGCCAATTGGATTCATGGAACGCCGCTGGAAACACACAAACGAAATCGATCGTTTCGTCGGGAGAAGTGATTCTTCATTGGAATTTCGGACCGGTCCTGATCGTTGCTTACTCGATCGAGACTGGGGGATAGGGCTCCCGCTGGGGTCGATCGACTCCGACCAGTACCTTGAACCTTCCTGGACCAAAGACGGGGGGCCGAAAACGGCCGGGGCCTGCTAGACGTGTGTACAAGATCTCGCCCGTCGATTCGTTTACCACTTGAACAACTCGCTCCTGTGGCTGTAGTTCCACCTCGGGGAGCCACTTTTTCGGAACGCGACCATCGTTTTGAGTCCTTTGGATTTCTACGGGCCAACCTGGAAATTGGGCATCAACACCATCCATTGCAAATCTGGGCCAGCATTCCATCCGGATGGTATCGCGTTTCTTATGAAAACGTATGATCCCGAAACCGTCAGCTCGTTGCCGTTCATTTTGAACATTCGCTGGGTTTGCGTAAGCTTTCATCGAGATCCTGTTTCCGAGTCCATCAAGAAAATCCCCAGTCCAGGGAAGCGGAGAGTCTTTGACTGGGTTGGGGCCTGCCAATTCATTCTTCGGATGCCACCAGCGTCCATAAATGGTGTTTACCAAAGCAGGACTAGTAAATCCGAACGGTCCATCTCCGAACGTATCGATCCCATGCTGAACCACGACTGCCAAGTGTTGGTCTCCGCATAGATGGATTGCTTGACAGCGGCGCAGTTCTGCCAAAGCTTTGTTTCGCTCCGTTTGCGGCCAACCGTTGCAGTCCAGATCCGCCAAAAGTCTCTCGTTGACCTTGCCGTGCATATGAACTGCTCCGCAGAAGGCGGTCTGGGATAGGACAACTTTCATTTGAGCTCCATCCCAGGTTTGCCCCCAATCCTTGAGGAACCGCATCTGCCGCGCTCCGAGCAATTCCAAACCTGCTAGATCGATTGACTTGGGATCGTAGGACTCGTTCGTAATGTGGTCTGGACGTGGGCCTTGTTTGGGAATTCGTCCAGCCGGCCCGGTTTTAAATTTTCGGTCTTCCAAGATCGCGAAATCAATCCCACCAACATGCAATCTTGTGAAGTAAACGCTGATCCCTCGCTCGATGGGCTGAGCATCCACGGGATCGGGTAGGTGCCAGGTTTGCTGACGCTGGACCATATTTACGTAACTCACCGGGTAGAAATATCCGCCATCCGCATTTCCACTGAGCGTCGATTTCTTTCCATTTTCTCCCCAAAGATTAGGGTGGCCAACATCGTGATCATCCGGGATGGTGACCGTCGGACGATCTTTGATCACATCTCGGAACTGAAGCCCGAATTCGATCCAGCCAGCTGTATGCTCCGTATGCCGATAGGTCTGATCCCCCGCAAAGAACAGCAAATCCGGATCGAGTGCTCGCAATCGGTCGACAATCTCAGACCGTAGACCTGTTGTCCGACTTGAGTTGCAGGACATGGAGGCGACGACGATCTCTTCCTTATGGATGGGATCTCGACGAATCACCCCCTCGAAGATCGCTTTATCTCCATGTCTGACTCGATAGGGGACATCCAACCGATTATCCCAATCGGTTATTCGGAAGTGCGCACTCCATCCAGGATAAACAATCGTCGTTGTTGCGATCTGAAACCATGCATCAGCCTTCTTGATTTCCAGACGAACAATATCCGACTCATCAGCCTGAAGCGGAAATAGTTGAGCCGTAAGCTTCAGCACCCCTCCCTCGTGGGTGTAGAGCGCAAAGGCGATCACTTGATCTCGCGGGACGTTCATACTCGGAGGAGCATTTTGACCCTTTGCGGATTTAGTCCACCATTCTCCAACGGCCAAGGAATCCAAATTAGGCATAGATTCGTCAAATGGAGTCGACGGCTTTTGCGCCCATAGATTATGGAAGGATGCCATCATGACCCAACAAATCCAAACCCAACTTAGACTCAACGTTGGGTGACGAACAAAACGGCTAAAGGAAGTCATCATCGAAGTCAAAGGTCACAAGAGTTATTTTTCAGTCAATGTTCTTTTCAGCTCGCTGGCCAACTGACCCAAAAGCTCATCGGAAAAGAACTCTCTCCCACCATGTTTTCCGCCGGGAATGACCCGTAATTTCGAGGTCAAACCAAACTCTCGGTATTTCCTGTCGAGTTCGTAGGATTGCTGAATGGGCATCTGGGGATCTTGGTCACCATGATAGAGCCATAAAGGAGGAGAGCGTTTCCCTACATGGCTCGTAGGACTTGCAAGCTTCGCAAGTTCTGGAAGATTTTCGGGTTGCCCACCGAGTAACAATTCCAGCGCAGGCACACGAACCGTCAGTCCAAAGGGTGTCGACTGGGTAAGAATCGACTCCAGATTAGATGCTCCAAAGAAAGAAACAATACCCTGAACCTCCGAAGTATCTCTCGATGCTATCGGCACGCCACCTGCAAGCTCCTCATTTCCCGCGGTGAGGCCAACCAGCGCTGCCAAGTGCCCCCCTGCCGAAGCACCCGCGATGATAAAACGATCTCGATCTAGAGAGTATTTCTCGCTGTGATGCTTCACATATCGTATGGCAACATGTATGTCTCGCGCTTGCGCAGGAAACTTTGCAACGGTCGACAATCGATAATCGACGCTCACAATGGAAAAACCATGTTCGAGCATTCCAGAAATCGGCACATCCGACTTGGAACCTGATTTCCAAGCACCTCCATGAACCCAAATGATCACGGGCCATTTCATTTCAGCCTTCTGCGGGTGATAAATATCGAGCTTGAGATCGGCATCGCCAATCGTCTGATATACGAGATCCCTGTGGACAGGCTCAGCCGCATGCACATACTCCACAAAAAGACTCATCCATCCCAAAAGACTCATCGTTAGAGACTGCCACGAAAAAACGGATACCACTCCATTCCATTCGTATCGTTCTGAGTCCGATGCTTTGCCGACTATATTTCAAACTCCTTGTAAGATCTAACGAATGAACTTCGATAGCCAGCTGCAAATGCGAGTACGGGAAAACCTACATGCAACCCATGGGGCATCGACGCAAACCACATCAATTCAAGAACCACAATAATTCCAGAACCATTGCCAGTTCTGCCACGCATTTTAGCAAGGCGTGGCTGTCTTGTGTGAACGATGAACTCGGTACGAATGAAGCCGATACGATTTCGTATTTAGCCCAAGCGAGCTGATCGATGCCCGAAAAAGAGCGATCCACTCGGCTTCGGATACCTCAAAACCCAGAAAATATCTGAAAGATCAAAGGGACGTGTATACGAGAAAGGATTCACTTGAACCAAATGACCTAGCGACTGATTTTCCAGAGACGGAACAAATCGTCTGAAAGTCCACAAACAAAGAGATTACGGTTTCGCCATCCAACTCATGGCCAAAGAACCATCCGAAGCGTTCCAAATCGATACTTTCCCATTATGGCACCCAGTCGCGACTTTGTTCGACGACAAATCGACGGCTACCGAGGAAACGACATCTTCAAGCGATTCAAGTTTTTGATGGATCGCATTCTTTTTCAGGTCAAAAGTGAGTGCTTTCTTGTCAGCACAGCCAACCCATGCAAACTCCCCCTGTCGCCGGAGACGAATGGGTTCGCTTCCGAGCGGAACCGATGCAATCTTCTTTGCGCCATCAACACTCCACCGATGCCATTGATTATCACCCCCGACCGATATCCACTGCGAACCATCCCCACACGATGCAATTCCTCTCACACCTGAAGCATGACCAGGATAGCTAACCACCATCTCCCCCGTCTCAACTGCAAAAACCTTGGCGGTCTTATCACGACTGGCGGATGCTAAACGGGTACCATCGTCGCTAAAGGCCACCTGCAGCACCCAGTCTGCATGGCTTTGCAATGTTTTCCTGACAGTCATTGTTTTCAATTCAATGATGCGGATCGTGTTGTCTGCGGACGCGATCGCGATTTCCGAGGCGTTAGGGTGACGAACGACATCCAGTACCATGTCGTAAGTGCGCCCAATTACTTTTTCGACCAGATGACCGGCGAGATTGACAATTCTCACCTCACCCAATTCGCCCGGCGTTCCTCCACCGACCGCAAGAAAGGAACCGTCCTGTATAAATTCGATGGCATAGATACGTTGTACTTGATTCGGAATTCGCCGAGCGAGCTTTCCCGAGGGGATATCCCAAACGAGAACTTCGTAGTAACCCGATGTATACAATTCCTTACCATCTGGGCTGAATACCATCGCTGTCACGGGAATGCCATGCGGGTAACTTTCAACGGGAGTTGGATAATTCGCAGGTGGTATCAACGACCACAATGCTTCGGACTTGGATTCCGAATCGAATTTCGAGCCTTCTGCGATCCACTGGCGGATGATCTCAGTCGTCGATTTTCCTAAAGCCTCACTATCGGCAGGCATGCGAACATTTTCATCATGCGATGTCATCCGAATGTATATTTCACTTTGGAGTGGTGCTGTATCGACAACCGGTTTCTCACCACTGTCCCCAGGTTTCAGCAATTGCTCAATCGTATCGAGTCGGTAACCACCTTCAGCTCTCTTCGGACCGTGACACGCAATACAGTGTTGCAATAGAACCGGGGCAACTTGCTGTTTAAATGAAATCGATTCGGCATTTGCTTGCGTGCTCAAGCAGGTGCAGCAGACGAGCAGCAAGGATGCTAATCCAATCGAGTCCTGAGCAATTTGCCGAAAATATGTCAGTACCATATTAGTGCTGGAAAAGGAATTCATCCGTGTTGATTAATGCCCAGCAAAGATCTTCAAGTCCTTTGATTGGGTCCTCTTTGGATTCACAATGTTGCTTGGCCCGAGCTATTTCTTCCTCGCTAGGAAAACGCGACAATCCTGCTAAGTAGAGGTCTCCTATAATCTCCTCCAAAGCCTTTCCCTCGGCGACTGCTTTACGAAAACGATTGTTCGGGTTCCTTAATTTTTCGTAAACAGTGGAACCGTTAAAGAGTTCAATTGCCATCCCCAGGTTGGAATCCTCAGATCGCTCGCAAGCGCAAACGGTCGCGCGATCAGGCTGCCCAAATGTCTTCAGAAAATCGACCTTCACAAGGTCCGGTGCTGGCAACTGGGTCGCCCGCGTTCCTTTCGGGAGATTACCAAACGATTGTTCCGTATTGGTTAATTGATTGATAGCATCCAATAACTGCTCGGCCCCCAATAATCTTGGTTCCTGATGGGAGAAATACAAAAGATCTTGGGAATTGTCAGTCCTCGGTTCGTACGATGCTTGGTAGGTGCGGCTCCGGAGAATGAGCTTCAACAGGGCTTTCCGATCATAACCAGAGTCGACCAGAAACTTTGCTAAATCGTCTAGAAGTGGTCGATTAGTAGGTGGATTGGAATCACGGAAGTCATCGATGGGATCCACGACACCTCGCGCGAATAGCTGACTCCATATTCGATTTGCCTCGACTCTGGCGAAGAAAGGATTTTCTTTTTGTACTAGCCAGTTCACAAAACCGATGCGTCGATCTCCTGAATCCTCGTCGGTCTCCTCCACCCCTCCAGGCACCCATGGTTTCATGATCTGTTTGGTACGGGGTTGAATGGTATCTCCTGTACTTGCGCCCCAGACAAAAAATTCATTGGGCCGTTGCGTTTTCTTTCGTTGCACCCGCTGAAAGAATGCGCCTAAGCCATAGTAGTTGTCCTGTGTCCACTTCTCAAAGGGATGATTGTGGCATTTCGCGCACTGCAGTCTCGCGCCCATAAAGACCTGGGAGATGGTTTCGACACAATCGTTCATGTCCCCAGCAGCCCGATAAAAGTTTGCGGGTGGATTCGTAAAGGTACTGCCGCTCGCAGCAATCAATTGACGCGCGAACTCATCGACTGGAAGATTGCTTTCAAATGATTTTTCGATCCATCGATAAAATTTGTAGACACCCTCATCAGAAACATTCTTAGCGGTCAGCCGGAGTAGATCACCCCATTTCAGTGCCCAAAACTTTGCATATTCAGGACGTTCCAATAACTGATCGATCAACCTTGATCTCTTGTCCTCTGCACCATCTTTGAGGAATGCCACGGTCTCTTCAACCGTTGGCAATACTCCCAAAACATCCAAGTAAACACGCCTTAAAAAAACCTCATCGGAGCAAATCGGAGACGCATTGATCTGCAAAACCCTCAGCTTTTCATCGATTCGCACATCGACAAAATTCACGGTTGGTTGAGGCTTCCACTCAAACTGGGAATCGGTTTCCGTAAACAAAAAGGGAATGGATTGAATGTGCTCCAGGTAACGAACCAGGATGACCGCTTCACCTTTAGTCTTACCTTGTACCCAACCCGATTTTGAAACCGTAGCGACCGACGTATTCGAAGTGTCGTACGAAGCGATATGGGTTACGTCTCGCGTTCTTCCATCTGCAAACCTCGCTACCACGGATAGCTGCTGCACTCCATCACGAAGCTGCAAGGTTCGCGTTTCTCTCGGATAGACTTCCAAGTTGATACAGCGACTAGCATCGGGAGGATCCAGAGGCGCGCCTTGGGCTATCCATTCCCGAAGTATGGAATAAGCAGGATCACTCTTGTGAAGCTGCATCCCTCCGCCATGAGGAACCTTCATCAAAGGCTTTTTGAGAAGAAGGCTTTGCTCGGGTTCGTGCGTGTTGATACGACGACCAAATTCCTCCCTTACCAGGGTGTGAGAATCCAGAACGGCATCAAAGGCGCGCAGAGACAATCGAAAGCTACCTTTTCCACTGGGGGAACCATGACATGCGCCTGAGTTACAGCCTTGCTTCGATAACGCGACCAAGACTTCGTTCTCGAACTCGACTCTCGCCGTTCGCCCTGTTCCCTCGATAGACACGGGGATTTCCAATCGGTGAGGCCCCATCGTAGCAACCACCGCCGTTTTCCCATCACCCTTTGGTGTTACTACGCCTCGGTCAACGGTCGCTACTTCGGGGTTTTGTGTTGACCAAATGGCGTCATGGGTCCAGTCGCGCGTCGATCCTTGAGAATCCCAACCTGTAACCACAATCTGATGCCTATCGCTTACTCTTAAAAAGCTCAATGTCTGTGGATAGGCTTCCCAGCGGATGGGGGGAGGTATAAGAGTGATCTCTCGAGATGAAGCCTCAACCTCGATCGGAACATCTCCAAATTTGCTCCTCGCGACGACCGGAACCTTGAATGCAGAAAAAGTATTCGATTCGTTGGCGAGATGCACTTTCGCATATGCTTCCGATTGACCGGGCTGCAGTGTCACTCCGTCCAACGATACTCCAGTCGGAAGAGTGCCCCCCACAATTTCAACCGCTTGCTGGCTCAGCTCATCGGTTCTTTTGACTTGAATACGAACAGGTATCATTCCTCCAGCGGCAGCTATCTTAGGAGAGTCCACTTCAACCTCGAGAGGTTGATACCAATCCACAGGGATCTTGAGGTGATCGATTCGTCCCCGACCTTTGTATTCACAAAACAGGGCAACAGGTATCGACTCGATCCAAGGACCGTCGGTCTTACCATCCCGTTCCATGGAAATTCTCAGTTGATCTTTTTCGAGCGTTCTGGCAACTTTCCAGCCATCCACTCCGTCCTGCTCAGGACTGAGTTCTAAAGGTTCTTTAAAGTCCGCCTTCAATCGCTTCAAAGGAACGATAATATCTTGCTTGGCCAACGGTCTAGCCATTCGTGCTTTGAACGCATCCACCCCAACCATGGCTTCCGATGATGCCGCCGGAGCTACTACAAATACTCCGTCTCTCCAAGGCTGTGGAAAAGGTTGGGTAGGTTCTTTTAGCTTTCGCAACGCAGTCGACTTGACAGGCACTGCAGTGGAATCCCCCTCCTGCTTTCTACCTACCAATTGGACTGGGAGTAGTTCCCCAAAGGACTGCGCAGGATTCCGATTCAGAAACAACCGCCAGGCAACGGCCTTCGCAGGAATCACCGGATTGAGTAAACGGAGTTGATCCGATGAACCCGCGATATTCAAAATAATCGGTCCGTCGTAACCAAGCCGCTGAATCACCAAATCCCATGCGATGGCCCCGCTGGTCTCCTCGAGAAGCTTTTGTTCCGCGCTCTTCGCATCGGCTTTCAGCGACAAGGCGAATGTATCTTTTGGTTGCAACTCAACACAATATACAAAGGTCGGCCCACCTCGCCCTAAAAGATCGAAACAACGGAATTGATACTTTCCCGACTCAGGAAAAGTTACATCGAGCGTCGGCTCATCCTGATCCGTGACTGCTGATTCCGCTACCTTCTTGCCATCTTCGCTATACAATTCGACGCGGAGCATTGCTGGAGAACCCAAGCTCCGACTGTGGCAAACAACTCGTATCGCTTGCCCCTTTGTGCCCATCATCGAGTAGGCATCAACCTCTTTCGAGCTTGCCAGTCGACCAGCGACCGCACAGGGAATGGGGACCAAATCCGTCGGCTCGTTTCGATCGACGGATTCCATAGGCTCGACAAAGATAGGCACTTCCCGCACCAGAATATCGTGCCATCGGGTTCCAGGATCGGACGACGAAACAGACATTCGATCAGCAAACGGATGCGTCGAAACATGGAATGACCTCGACCGAACGGAAGAGCCATCCCCCATAAGGAATTGAACCTGCTGCTCGTCAACAATTCGTGGTACGACAGGAGGATAAGCCACCTCACTGATGGACTGGGAGGAGACCCGCAATCGGTAACGGCCTCCAGCTTGATAACGATTGTCTCTGATAGAGAGACGGTACTCTCCATCGCTGGGTGCTCGGAATTGAATCTGAGAATCCGGACCGACCGGGGTATCATCTGCCTCTGCAATCAATTGCCCCGTCGTATCGAAAATCTGAATGACAGAATCTAGCGACGAACCCATTCTTTGGGCTACTACGTCAATACTCCAGAGAGAATCCTTCGCGGCTGAAAACTGGTAATAATCTGTTTTACTGGCTTCAGAACGTCCATCGATCGCGCATGGCAACTCGATTCGCTGCGATTTCTCAGGACTGTGGTTGTCTCCAACATCTCGAAAAGTGCGCAGGTCGTCCACTACGAAAAGGAACGGATCCGAAACCGTCTGCTGAGTCGCAATCCAAATTCCAAATGGACCAGAGGATACCGTCTTGTCTACGGTGGCCTCAATCGAAGCTTTTGTGGGTTCGACTGCGAGAATCCGAAACTGGCAGGGCACCGATGCACGCAATCTCAATGGCTCTGTCAAATCCTTGCCAATAATATCCAAACGCGTGGGTACGCCAGGCACCAATCCAAATGGGGAGTCCTCACTTACCGAGAGTTGAGAAATCGCCTTCGAAAAAGGTAAACTGCAAAAAAGAAAGCAAACCAGCAATCTTAGCAAGCAAGCTCTCGTAAGCATGGTGTTGTGGGTGGGTAAGGAGGGGAGGAATTGGCTCAACCTAGCGGGGCCAATTGACAATCCGGATCGAAAGGAGGTGGAAACGGACGCTATTCTAGATTAATCCATCGATCGGTTCACCATGATAAATTGCATGGGGACGATCTAAAGAATCCTTCCACACCGCTTCTGCCGGAATTCCAAGTAAATGGTAGAGCGTGGCAGCAAAGTTTTCAGGCTTCACCGGGGAATCCAAGGGAAATTCTCCCTTCGAATCCGAGCGGCCTACGACAACGCCTGGCCGTATACCGCCCCCCGCAAACAAGACCGACTGGACAGCCCCCCAATGGTCTCTTCCCGGAAGTTTGTAGTGCTGCGCCAAATGAGAAATCCGTGCAGTCCGTCCAAACTCGCTCGCCATTACGACCAAGGTTTCCGATAGAAGTCCAGAGGATTCCAAATCCTCCAATAACGCAGAGACCGCGCGGTCCATCGGAGGCAATAACCGATCCTTCAAATGCGGGAACGCATTACCGTGGGTGTCCCAAGTTTCGTTATTGCCCAAATTGACCTGAATCAACGGCACTCCTGTTTCGATCAATCGACGCGCCATCAACAAAGACCATCCAAAAGAATTCCGACCGTAGCGATCGAGCCACCGCTGCTCCATCCGATTGACGTCCAAGGCTTGTTGCACCTTGGGATCCAACATCAGTGAGATAGCGGATTGTCTATACGCGTCGAATCCCGCTGATGTTGCGACTTGATCGAGTCTTCTTCGTTGAACGTTTAGTTTCTCCAACAACTCCAGTCGGTCGGAAACGTCTCGTAAACCGAGACCGTGAGGCAACGTCAACTGCGGTGCTTGATAAACTCGCTGATCTGCATCGCCACGCTCCTGATGGTCAAAAGCATACTCTGGAAACGCACCATAGGATTTGGCATGAAATGGGGAGGCTTCAATAAACCAGGGATCATAATTCTGCCCCATCACGCCTGCATGCTGCCCAGGAATGACTCGTCCTGTGTTGTGGACCAATCGTTCCGGAAGAACGATCGCCGGCGGTAAATTGTTTTGTCCAGGAAGCGAATAACCTATTTTGGAGGCAATCGATGGATGGTCGCTCCGACTCGGCAGACTCGGATTGAATCCAGCGGGAACACTGGACTGACCGGTCAACATTATGTGATGTCCGGCCGAATGGTCGTTCGATGGATGTGTTAACGACCGACAGAGTGACCAAAGATGACTCTGTTGAGCCAACAGCGGTAAATGTTCGCAGATTTGCAGACCGTCGGTCCGAGTCGCAATGGGACGGAATTCGCCGCGGATTTCCTCAGGTGCCTCAGGCTTCGGATCGAAACTCTCATGCTGAGCGAGACCACCAGACAAGAATATGAAAATACATGACTTGGCTTTGGCAGCTGTCACAAAATGGCTAGCAGGCGTCGCCGCGCGCAGGGCTGACAGATGGTTTGTACCGAGCCCCAAAATACCGATCGCCCCTGCCTGCATGGCAATTCGACGAGATACTTGCGGATGCCGCCATGATGGGTTGCAATGTGACATGGCTCGAAAAAATAGGAACTCCGATACGTCATTTCGTTCGATCACTATAACAAAAATGACCCATTGCTGCTTGCGTTTGGTTGATAAAATGCAGCGCAGTCGCGACCACGTATCTCGCCCCAAGAAC
This sequence comes from Pirellula sp., assembly GCA_040396935.1. Taxonomy (GTDB): domain Bacteria; phylum Planctomycetota; class Planctomycetia; order Pirellulales; family Pirellulaceae; genus JBKCUI01. Next base: position 250,899 of record JBBAXA010000001.1, on the reverse strand, counting down.
AGCACGTTTTTTCGGTTTTATCGGTTGGGTGAGGATTTGACTCCATATCATTTAACGGGATTCGGGTCAGTCAGTTGACGTATCCGTCCCCACCCAAAACCATCCACGACTTTTGCCCCTCGAGCCCTTACCATGCCAATCCAAATGAAGCGACCTTTTTTGCAACTTCTTGGCTTTATTTCCCCTCTCGCAATGAGTTTATTCTCCTCGCTACCACTTTACTCAGACGAGCCTGCCAAACCACTGATCGCTTATGTTGGAACTTTTAGTTCCCCTCTTCGCGATGTGCTGCCCACTCAAGTCGACCTGCCGCCAGGAAATGGTCGTGGAATCCATTGCTTCAGGATGAATCGAACCACAGGCGAACTCACTCCAATCGATACTTTCGAAATGGGTACAAGCCCTAGCTGCTTGGCGATCGATCCCGTGAATCATCGGCTGTATTCGGCTAATGAAACAGACAGACTGGGAGCAGAAAAACATGGGACTGTGAGTTCGTTCGCCATCGATCCATCGACAGGGAAACTACAACTGCTCAATACAGTGAGTTCCGAAGGAGCAGGTCCGACCTATGTCAGTATTCATCCGTCTGGAAAATTTTTGCTAGTAGCGAATTATTTTGGCGGCTCCGTTACGGTTCTCCCTATTCGAGCCGACGGTCAACTCGGACAAGCAACGGATGTCAAGAATGACGAGGGCAGTATTGGCCCGACCAAGGCGGTCAACGCCGCACCTGGTAGCTATGCATTTAGCGGTCATGACCGAACGCATGCTCACATGATCGAAACAGACCCCTCTGGTAATTTCGTTCTCCATGTCGATCTGGGACAAGATCGTATCTACGTTTGGTCTCTCGATACCCAAAGGGGAACATTGAACCCCACCCAGCAAGGTTTTGTTTCGCTTCCAGCCGGAGATGGTCCGCGTCATTTCTACTTCCATCCGAACTGTAAATGGCTCTATTCCATTCAAGAAGAGGGATCGACAATCGCTTTATTTGATTTCAACTCGAAAGATGGGTTGTTGACGCATCGAAAAACCATATCGAGTCTGCCAAAGGGATATGCAGGCAGCAACTTCTGCTCCGAGCTTCTTGTCTCTCGAGACGGTCGCTTTGTCTACGGAGGAAATCGATTACACGATAGCATCGGGATTTTCTCCGTAGGAAAAGATGGTGAATTAACCCACATTGCGGATGAATGGACCCGCGGAAATTACCCTCGAAGCTTTTCCTTTGACCCTTCCGGGACGTTCCTCTTCTGCTGCAATCAGAGAGCAGATCACGTCACCGTTTTTCGCGTTGACGCATCGACAGGACTATTGCAATTCACAGGCCAGTACGTTCCCGTCGGCAACCCTTCCATGATCGCGTTTGCCGAACTTCGCGGCGTCCACAAACCCTAGGTAGGGTAGTACCCCTCAACTTAGGGAGAGTCGATCCAGTGATGGGTCCGTCGCTTGCGTCGAAAGGGATAATGGCGAATTCCCGTTCATCCTTCTAGCCAAGGCTCGAGGAATCCGACCTCGAGCGGTTGTTCTCCGTCCAACCTACCAAAATAAAAAAACACCGCAATCAGCCCAGAACCAGCCGAAGGTCCTCTCCCTCCTCCAGCAAACTCCGAGTCGATTGCGGTGTAATTCTTTGAAATCGGAGTCAAATCGTCTCCACTCACACACACGTCTCGACGTCAAACTCCCATACAGGAATAGGTAGCACGCTTCGTACCGCAGAAAGTCCTTTCAGGAAACATATCCGCGAACAAGGGGAGTCAGAGCAGCCTCAATGGCGTTTTAGCAAGCACTAATGTGAAGCTTGGGCCCCGCGGCGTCCGCTGAAATTTCAGGAATATTTCATACGAGACAGCGACGGGCTTTCTGCTTTGCTCGCATTCACGCTGCCTGCTCAACTTGCGAGCAGATTGCTGCACAGAATATAGGCGTTCAGCCTCTATTGAAAGCTTTACCCAGCATCTCTCGATCTATACCGGAGCTTAAGATCGCCTGGTTCTGCTCCTTCGGGCAAGAAAAACTGGGGTCGGACCTGCCGAACCGTTTCGCTAAACTCCGCTTCATGTTTCCCGGCAAGTTCACGCGATACGTTCTTTGGGACGTATTGAAAATGTTTTCTTTGACGCTGATCTCCATGACCTTGGTGATCTCGCTCATGTTCGTCGGGCAGCAGTTGGTTGCTGAAGGGATCAATTACCTGACGGTGGTCAAGTTGCTACCGTTTATTTTCCTTATAGCTTTGCAGTACTCGGTACCGGCCACCCTTCTCTTTGCGGTCTGCTGCGTCTACGGTCGGCTCTCTGCGGACAACGAAATCGTCGCCATCAAAAGCGCTGGGATTTCCCCAATGCGGATTTTTCGACCGGTTTGGTTTCTCGGGCTCGTTGTTAGCCTGCCATCGGTTTGGCTAAACGACCAAGCGGTCTCCTGGGCAAGACCTGGAATGCAGCAGGTGGTCCTTCGAAGTATTGAAGAAATCCTTTACCCGGCCCTCAAAACGCACAAGGCATACACATCCGAAAAAGGATTCTCCATCCATGTCGAGGATGTACAGGATCGCTGGTTGATTAAACCCACCATCTGGATGTTTTCTGGAAGTGGGGGGCAACTCATCACCATCCAATCAGAGAAGGCCCGGATTTCGGTAAACCTGGAGAGGGATTTATTGACGCTCGAGTTGGTCAATTCCCATGTGGATGTCAATCAAGATAAGCAATTGATACTCAATCGCCCAGAAGTCATTGAATTACCCCTACTCCAAGCCTCGAAAAGCGGTAGTGCATCAACAAGCCCTTCCAATTATGCGATGAGCGAAATCCCCTCGGAACTTGCCATGCAGAAAGAGTTGAACGATCGGCGGAGAGAGCAATTGGCGACCAATTTCTCCTTTGCCATGGGAACCGGTCGTTACACATCGTTGAATGAATCCCTCCCCAATCACCTGAAACATCAAATCCAGGAAACCGACAAACGCGTTTCCAAATTAAAAACGGAACCGATGCGAAGATGGTCACTCGGATTTAGCTGTTTGGCATTTGTATGGATGGGGGTTCCGATGGCAATCCTGATTCGTAGCGCTGACTATTGGTGGAGCTTCGGTTTGTGCTTTATCCCCATTCTCTTGATCTACTATCCATTGTTCGGTTTGGCCTTAGAATTGTCGAAAAAGGGTACGTGGCCAGCTGCCAGTTTATGGTTAGGCAATCTGGTATTGGCCATCGTCGGTGCTTGGCTCATGAGGAAGATCATCAGGACATAAAATGCGCATTCCGACGTATCGTGGAACCAGTCGTGTTTCAATCAACATGACACCCATGATCGACGTAACATTTCTTCTTATCATCTTCTTTCTGGTGAGTAGCCATCTCGCAAAACAGGAAAACTTCGTCAAGCTTGATTTGCCCAATGCCAGAAGTGGCATGAACGATCTGTCCGAGAAACCAACATTCACCCTACAGATTCTCGCAAACGGTACGTACCGAAACGGAACGCAAGATGTTGCCCTCGACCAAATTCGACGAGCACTCCAGCAGCGTAATTCAACAGAGGAAATTCCGGTGCGAGTCCGTCTGAGAATGGATAGCCGAACACCCTATCAGTACGTCGCTGCGGTATTACAGACCTGTTCGATCACCAGCAATTCGGATGTCGTCTTTGCGGTATACGATGAGGAAGCACCATGAAAACAACCTATGGTAACGAGTCTTCCCGACCAACGGTCGATAGTATGATGACACCGATGATCGATGTAGTCTTTCTACTTTTGATCTTCTTCCTAACGACTTCTTCGTTTCAAAAACTTGAAAAACAACTCCCGAGTGCCTCTGCAACTTCACCGGAAACAGCCAAGTCCGGATCAGCCAGTCAGTCCTCCGCTGCCGAGCCAACCGATCTGAGTGATTTGGTAATCAAGATCAGTCAACGTGAAGGAAAACTACGCTACTTTTTACAAAACGAGGATATCGATTCACTCGAACAAATAGCATCACGGCTCAATTCGATTCTCAAGGTTCGTAACGATGTACCGATCATCATCGATCCCGAAGACTCGGTTCCAGCAGGAGAAGCAATTCGAGTATACGACCTCGTTCGAGCAAATGGATCGATTTCCGTTTTCCTCGTCGCCAGGTAACAATGCAGCGATCGTTCACATTCCGACCTAAACGGTATGCAAAACAGTTTCCTTCGTTTCGAATTCCTAGACAGAGTGCATCCGCTCGCGAGGCGAGGCGCTTTTCAGAACTAAAGATCTTGTCGATAGAGTAGCCAACAGCTAATTGCCAGCATCACGACGATGAAAATGGCGTTGCTCCACAAAGGTTGCCAAGGGTCGGATTTTTCCGTCGGCATTTCTAAATCCCTGCGATCGAGTGCAAGCGATTTATTCTTTGGATTCTCGAGCATGTAATCGATCGTTTCGTTGACCGCAGCCGGTTTTGGATTGACGAAATAAAAGGGATGCACGAAATAGTGGAATGCGTACTCAAGAGTTGTGAGTTTTGGGCGAATCGATCGCGTCGATTTTCCTTCCTTCAAGTCCCATCGATCCGCCTGCTTGACCGTGTGAGCAACCCATAATTGGTCCGCGGAGTCGAATCCGATAGCCAGCGCATTCGACTGTCCAGGCAAGCTAGGCATTCGAATCTTCGCCAGCTGACGATCCGATACCCAAACCTTTCGTTCTCGGTCCAGGATGGCGAATCCTCCCGTGGAATCCACCCGGACTTGCTTGACCGAGCATTGCCCCATTTCCTCCAGGGTCCTGACTACTTTCTGACTTTGTATCTCGACGACAATCGGCTGCTCACCATTGGGACATACCAAAACATATTCATCGTTGCAGCCGATGACCGTCGCCGCATCCTTGTCCATTTCCAAAGTCAATGAGCCCATCAATTCAAGGCGATCATCCTTTTGCCTCCAAATCCTCAACTCCCCTTTGCTAATGGCGACAAAGGTTTGAGAGGTAGGGGAGACGTTCAGATCGAACGGCTTGAGTAATTCGAGACCGGTGAGAACCGGTTTAAATGCAGAAACGATATTCTTCGTGCCTAATCCAAAGCTCTTCAGGACTGAACCGATCCCCGGCAGTTGTTTCTCGTCGAAAACATTAATGGAAGGGTCAAAAACGAACAAACCATCGTCATTCAATACCGCCAGAGTATTCCGCCATGGAACGACCTGAATCGGCGAGGAGGGCATTTCCCCAACACTATCTAATCTTCCATCCGCCCATGGCTTGGATTGATAGGTCTTGTCGTCTGGATCGACCAAATCAGGTAATCTGGCAGCCTCTAGACTGACTGGACCTCGCCCCCCGAAACCGAAAGGTATCATCTCAGTACGGCCAAAGTACAAGGACTTGGTTGAATCGATCCAAACAGGTCCGAGGATCTGCTGACCACCACCATCCCCATAGGCCGTATTCCACGTACGATCCTCGCCATTCCAAAAAAGAATGCGTCCCTGTTGATTAGCCGTTACTACCGTATCGCGAAATGCATAAATCTGCTTGGTCTGTGGATTGATATTGAGGTTGATATCAAAAAAGAAGTGAATCGTACCCACGGCCATACAAATACCCCAAAACAGGGCAGTCACGACAACGCAGATGATTGGATTTTTCCAGATGAGACCGGCGAGTGCCGAGACCGAGTAGTAAACGATGAAGATAAAGATGAACAAAGGAATGTACCAAAGTATTCCATTGTTCCAAATCCCGAGCTGAATCCCCGAATAAACATAGAGTCCGCTTATGAGAAAAGACATATTCAAGGCAACGAAGATACAGCCTCCGAGAAACTTCGTGAGGAACAACAAACTTCTGGATAGCGGTTTGCTAAGAAGCAGATGAAGCGATCCCGTTTGAAACATATCAGGGATCATCGGACTGGTGATAACGATGGAGATCAGCAGAGCTGCCAGCCCCAATCCATAACGCATGATGAGCGGAAAGACGGCTCGCTCTGCGAGATTTCTCACAAGATCGATCGGCATCGGAAGAGGTGAACCAAGCGTTATCCCGAGATAGGTGATCGCGGTCGCTTGACCTCCCGAAGAGCTCAAAGCATTCGGAAATGCCAACTCAAGCAGTTTCCGATTGAGTTTTTCTGTCTCTGCTTCCGATCTGTTTTCCTTATCGATGATTTCCTTGAGTTCTTTGCGCCGTACCGCCGTCGGCCATGCCTCTTCGTTATAAAGATCCTTGCTGGAGAGCAAGCGATTGAACTCATCTGTCAAGGTTCCTACCGAAATACGTCTCCCATTCTCCTTGCGTTGTTTTAGAACCGTTCGAAAGTCTTCGCTTAGCTTAGGATAGATTGCGCGCTGTGCTCGAGAGCCTTTACCTCCGGATGCGTCGGCTAACGCATCCATGACAGTCTTCGCTCCATTATTCACGAAATTGTACCGAGCGATACGGTAACTCTCGCCTGACCTCAAGGAGAGTGGAAACAGGGCGAGCAAAATCAATACCCAGGATCCTAAGAGGATCCAAAGAACACGAGATCTTACGGACTCGAGAAAACTATCGTAGAGAACAGCAAGGTATGGCTTCATAGGGTCACTTCGTTTTTGCATCCATCAAGATTGGATGTGAGGTGGCACCGAACCGACGATGCTCATGAATACTTGTTCCAAACTAGGTCGATAGCGTTCCACACGCACAATACTTATTCCATGATGGCGCAACGTGTCGACGATACGATCGACATCTGCTTGTTCAGGAGCTTCTATCTCAATTCGTTGAAGCGACTCATTACCCGAGATCACTTGCATTGATCCGATCTTAAATCCATTCAACGTCTCCCGAATATTCCCTTGACTTATCGGTATATCCAAATGGACGGTACCACGTTGAGCCATGGGGTTTTGCTGAATCAGTTCTTCAATCGTCCCGACTCCCCGCAGTTGCCCCAGCGCCATGATGGCAACCCGATCACAAACCAATTCCACTTCCTGGAGAATATGACTGTTCAAGAAGACGGTTTTTCCTCGTTCCTTAAGTCTCGTCAGCAAATCGCGGATCTGCGACCTTCCCATCGGATCGAGTCCATCGGTTGGTTCGTCGAATATAAGAAGGTCCGGGTCATGAAGCATCGCTTGAGCTAGACCCAATCGCTGCCGCATCCCTTTCGAATAGCGTCGTACAGCCTCGTCCTGCCTCCCTTTCAGATCCACCATCGCGAATAGTTCGTCTTCCTTCGCAGCAATGTCTGAATCGCTCAGTTCGCTCAGCCGACCGTAAAAGTACAGAGCGCTTCGACCGGTATGATGACGCGGAAAGATGAGATTCTCTGGAAGGTATCCGATTTTTCGTCGCGCAGCCTTGCTGCCCGCCTCCATCTCCAAAACCTTCGCTTTACCTTCGTTGGGATGAAGGATTCCCAACAGGATTTTGATGAGTGTTGTTTTTCCCGCCCCATTGGGTCCAAGCAATCCAAAGACCTCACCATGTCGAACGTCCAAACTGACGTTCTGAAGCGCCTTATGGTTTCGTCGAAATAACAACCCCTCCGTGTACGTTTTGGATAAGTTCTCAACACTTATGGCCGTCGCCATCGTTTTCTCGTTTCATTCATTCGATACCTATTTCTGGCCCAGACATCATAGTCCCGAGTAAACCGCACTCCCGAGTAAACCGCACTCCCGAGTAAATGGTACGAAAGCAAAAAATGGTCGCAAGCGACTAAACCTGGTAAATAACCAGTCAGTAGGATTCGCTCCCGAAGCAAATTGCTTGGCTGACCTACCCAATAATTCACGATTTGTATCAGGCTTCCCCACCCTGATACAAAATGCGATCCACACGAAACAACTCGAAAATACCTTCTGAAATCCTGCAATCTGGGCCAGAAGCCTACTGAACCCGTACGAGCTCAGATCCCGGTTCCCAGCCTTGGCTCTACGAAAACCCTCAGAAGAACTCCTAGGATTCCACGATCAAGAGATCCACAGCAAGCGGAGAAACCGATCAGAGCAGACTGTCCAGGAGCAGCCGAAGCTTTCGCAGCTCTTGCCGCATGTCGATATCCGGTGTCGGGGTCATCTCGACACACAAGGCACGGTCATAACCGACACTTTGCAATTGGGTGATCAGACGGCCATACTCGATTTCACCCTGACCGACTCGCACCTGCAATGAGTCTTTTTTGGAATCGCGCAGATGCGTGTGGTAAACGTATTTTAGCAGCTTCTCATAGTTTTTATTTCGATTATTGCTACACAGGTAGTGGCTCGGATCTAAGGTCACACCCACACCAGGTACGTAATCGCATAGGTTTTTGACAGTGTCGGGATCTTCGCTGAGACAACCTATCTGGCTCTTAATCGCAACCCGCACACCCCGACTCTCTGAAATCGCAACCATGCGCTGGAGATGTTCAACCTCCTGATTAAACGGCGTTCCATGTTCTCCGCTCGGAATCGTCAAAGTGACCACTTTGGTCGCTTTGGCTAGATCACAGATTTTCTCAAATCGCGCGTAATGCTCTTCGCCCTCCGCCGAGATCTTGACGTTATAACTGCAAATATCCAGTCGATGCGTGTCGCGTACAATTCGTAGACATTCATCGAAATCGTCGATCAATCTCGCAGGAGGCATTTGAATCCCGTTGTCATCCAGGACAATTTCGACGGCGGTAAATTCCAAGTCCGCTAGGACATCAATGACCTCCGGGATTGGAATCTCAGGAAAACAACCAGTGGATGCAGCTACGATCACGACGCGTCTCACTCCCTTGAATCGAACAAACGTAAGCCGCACATTATCCCGGGGAATTTCAAACTGACAACTACGCTTTTGCTTTAGGGGTGGATGTATATGTCCGGCGCGAATGCACCGCGCGAAGCGAATCCGACGCCAGAAACCGAGAAATCGGTCGGTGGAACGGCGCGCCCCATCGAGCTGAACACGCCGCTCCAGTTCGTCCCAGGAGTTGGCCCGCAACGATTGCCATCCTACCAGCGCCTCGGAATCCTTCGCCCCATCGATCTGCTCTTCTTTTTTCCACGATCCTACCAGGATATCGCTCCTTATCAGGGCATTCTCGAGCTGACTCCAGGCATTCGAGCTACCGTCGTCGGACAAGTCGTGGACATAGATCAAAAGCATCGATTCGATGGCCGTGGAGCTGTTGGCGTTTTGCTAGCCATCGAGGGTGGTGGTTACGTGCGGTGCGTGTGGTTCAATCAGATGTACCGCAAAAACCAATTCCAACGAGGCATGCGTTTGGTTGCAACTGGAATCCCTAAATCGACCGGCGTCACTTTTGAAATGAGACACCCCGACGTGATCGTTTTACCAGACGATCAACCATTGCCCTCTCCGAAGCCATTAGCCGTATACCCGCTGAGCGATGGGTTGCAACAGAAACACATCCATCAAGCGATCCATGCGGTGCTCGAGAATTTGCTTCCAACAGTCGAAGAGGCTCTTCCCGAGACACTCCGACGTCGAGCTATTGAACTCCTATCTTCAGAGCAAACCCAGGACTCTACGGCGCTACTAGGCATTCACCAAGCACTCCGCCAGATCCACCAACCCGAAACCTTGCAACAAGCTGCAGATGCCCGACAACGTTTCATTTTTCAGGAATTGTTGGTGTATCAATTGGCGATCGCTTCCAGACACTACCGAATTCGCCATGAACACCCCTCTCCGAGAGTGGTAACCAATGGCCAGATCCACGCGCGCATTCTCAATCGATTCCCGTTTGCCCTCACATCCGATCAATTGCGTGTCATCGAGGAGGTACGCGCGGACATGGCGCAGGAAATCCCCATGAATCGACTCCTCCAGGGAGATGTAGGGAGCGGAAAAACCGTCATTGCACAATATGCCATGCTGAGCGCTGTCGCGAATAAGTACCAAGCTGCGTTCATGGCTCCAACCGATCTACTAGCACGACAGCATTTCGAAACGCTTCGATCGCAGCTGCGAGGCAGTCAAGTCATGATCGAATTGCTGACAGGTTCTATTTCCCAACGGGAACAAAACGAGCTGCACCAACGAATTGCAATCGGTACCGTCGACATTGTCGTCGGAACGCAAGCTTTATTGAGTGAGCACGTACGATTTCATGCTCTCGGCTTAGTGGTCATCGATGAACAACACAAATTCGGCGTCGAGCAGCGAGCCACCCTACGCGATTCTCGTATCGCTCCCCATTACCTGGTTCTATCCGCCACACCCATTCCTCGCTCGATCGCCATGACGCAATTTGGGGATTTAGATCTCTCGATACTGCGAGACAAACCTGCCGGACGTGCTCCAGTACACACCTACATTGGCGAATCACAGCAAGAAGAGAAGTGGTGGAGGTTTGTAAGAAATCAGCTAAACCAGGGTAGGCAAGCCTACGTTGTCGTCCCTCGTGTGGACACAGATGAAGATAAGGATGCTCGCGGGGTAGAGCAAGTTTTTCTTGAATTGGGAAGCAGTCAATTCGGAGGGTTCCGCGCCGACATTCTGCACGGACGGATGGATGGTGAAACGAAGCAGCAGAAACTAATGCAATTCCAACGAGGTGAAACACAGGTTTTATTTGCAACAACGGTCGTTGAGGTTGGAATCGACGTCCCCAATGCGACCGTCATGACTATCCTCGATGCGAATCGACTAGGCCTAGCACAGTTGCATCAATTGCGGGGTAGAGTTGCTCGCGGCAGTTTCCCGGGGTACGTCTGTGTCTTTCCATCGGTGGGTATCGATCCGAAGGAAAGTACTCGATTACAAACTTTGGTAAATACAAACGATGGATTTGAACTAGCTGAGAAAGATCTCCAATTGCGTGGTACTGGTGACCTTTTGGGTACAAAACAGGTAGGTACGCCTGAATTCAAAATAGCGGATCTGAGCCGAGACATGGAACTATTGCTAGCAGCGAGGCGTATCGCGCGAAAAATCGTGGACGTTGACCCGAGCCTCGAGAGCCCCGAATGGTTTCGATTGCGAAAACAAGTCCTGAACAAACATGGCGCTTTCGCTTCGTTGAGCGACGTCGGCTAAATCCATATTGGATCCAAACCCTTCAAACTTTGAATTCCGATCCTTGAAAATGTAACCGTTGAGTCAGTCTAAATTCCCGTGTACCTCTCCCCCCTGGATCGTTGCGATAGCTCGCCATAGTACGACATCCACGTCGCGAGGAACCGAACACACGCTACCATCGACGCGCGCTACATTCGTAATTGCAGCATGATGCCTACCGCCATACGATCTCGAATCATTATTCCTCGGATTTGCAGAAACATGCGAACTGCCTACCACTAAGGAATCTACCGAATATGTCGTTAGATTCTCCGGATTGAACAGTGGTCCCGGCATGCTCTCGCCCCAATGCACGCCGACCCAAGTGGATTGGCCCAATCCAACGCGTCTCTCCCCGAGGAGGATCGTATTACTTAAACCATCTGTGATGTGACGCATCTCGGTCCGAGAATTCACAAAGAAAACCCCGTTGCCCCTCGCACCCGCACCCACCGCTACAGAGCCAAAACTACCAACGTAACTAGCTCTTGCAGCAAAACCGAGGCAGGATCTGCGAATGTCGGTTGGATTCGGATTGCTGGGCGTAGGTTCGGGAGGAGGATCGATCTGCCCCACCCGTGGCACACAAGTCAAACCAGTGACACTATCACTCGGACACTTCCAAACCTCTAAGGAACGATTACGAATCGAACCCTGCGACATCGGATCCGAAAGAACAACCCGGTCGACGCTCGTCTGAAGAGGCCCCTGCTCAATCTGATTCAGGATGAAAGAACCCCACCCCCAGCCGATCTTGAATCGGTTTTGCTCGGGGTCGTAATGTTGCCGAACGAATCCAGATGGAAACCTGCGGTGAGCATCATGATAGGTATGAAGCGCTAACGACAATTGCTTCACATGGTTCATGCACTGAAGTCGCCTCGCCGCTTCCCTGGCAGACATTACAGCCGGCAATAGCAGACTGACTAAAATCCCAATGACAGCAATAACGACGAGTAATTCAACAAGTGTAAATCCCAGTTGTCTGCGCATCGCTTTTTCCTGAGATCAAATAGAAGAGGCTTAGAGACCATTTTGATTAGAGGAAGCGCGACCATCCATCGATCGGTACTCGCGAATCATCCCGTTTTTTGAAAATTTCTTTCGTTTGAGCCATTTCCTGTGTCCGCCAAAGTCCAAAAGACCGCTATTTATCCCTTTTTTTCAAGATCCGCTTCCATTGCTTGACGGTGTCGAACCACCACTCGACAATAGCGGTTCTTGTGAAAACGCCTCCGGTGCAAGGAAGCCCAAATCGTAGAGGATCCTGCTGGCCCTGCTTTGAATCGCTGCCCCGATTCGGTTGCACCATGCAAAATCAGAAACGAACTACGCTCCTCGAGGAGGGGGAACTCGCCCTCTCCTCTCTCCGTTACCGAGAGCAGGCCGCTCTCTACCATGCAGCAGCATCAGATCTGCAAGCCGCCTTATTGACTGCCAAGCAGGGAGAGTCACAGCCGCTCGCTCTGTGGCTGGATCATCATCGCAGCCTACTCGCTTCCTGCGATCCACATCTCTGGAGCGATGGACTCGACAAAAACATTCGCCCAGTTCTGGATGCGCATTCCGCCGATTTCGCGGAACAAACTCGCGGAATGATGTACGACGATCGATCTACAACCGAACGTTTCGATTCTAGCCACGGTAATGGTATCCCCCTCTCCCTCGATTCCGGAAACCAATTCCCAACTCGGGAAAACAGTCCAGGCCAGCAGGAAACGCGAGGCGATTTCGACAGCAAACGCTTCGATTGGTCGGCCATGGCCAACGCCGTAGCCACTCGGACGCGAAAGCAAGTGATGCGATCCGAGCAGCGGAATCATTCCGAGCGACCGAATGAGAAAGAAACGGCTCTTGTTTTGAGTCTTCCTGCAGCAAGAAAACAATCCTTGAAAACGCGTGATTCGCTGCTGAAGTGGGCTGCCTCTCCAGGTGTCTGGGTAAGTCTCCTCCTGCATTTGGTCGCAGTGATCGCGTTGGCATTTCTTGTTTTCCCGGGGATTCTAAAGCCACCACTGGTTGCCATTACCTCGACACCCTCGGAATCCGAGACGATCCTGGAGGAAGCTCTGTTCGAGTCAACGGATTCAGGGGCTGAGCTTCAAAGCACGGAAAACCCGCCCCCGGCGGATCTGAGTCTGCCAACCATCGATTCGATTGCTCTGGAGTCGGGATTAGGCGCGGAATCTCCAGAATCAAATACGCAGACAAACTCGCTATCGTCTGCAATTCAGTCGTCCAAGTCCATTTCCCGACCGGGGATGCCGGGCGCTGAATTCTTTGGACTGAGCGCGACGGGCAATACGTTTGTCTATATCGTAGACAGTTCGCCGAGCATGAGAAAAGACGGTGCCATCGACGCAGCGAAACGCGAGATTGTGTTATCGCTTGCAAAAATGAAAGCGACCCAGCGATTCTTCATCCTATTTTTTGGTAAAGAAGTAGAAACCCTGGAATTGGCTCCTGGGCGTCCAGAGTCCTACCCTATCTATGCAAATCCTGAGAACGTCAGGAAATCGTTGGAGTGGATTGAGCGAATCTCCATTCAAAAAGAAGGCTGGCCACCGAACGATGCACTCGACATCGCTCTTCGTATGGAACCCGACGGTATCTTTCTGCTCTTTGATGGTGATACACGTGCGGACATTTCAAAACATCTTGGACAAGTGAATCGAAGTAAGGATATACTTTCAGAGAACGAACCGAAAATCCCGGTTCACGTCATTCACTTCTTCCAGGAAGAATTCGCCGTCGCCATGAAGCGGGTTGCAAACGAAAACCTTGGATCGTATCGCTTCATACCTCGTCCTGAGCGCGCTACGAAATCGAAACGATAGGCACATGAACCTCAAGTCCAATGAACGATCGACCACCCTGATGCCGTGGATTTCGTTCCTTGTCAGCCTTTCGATTCATTTTATTGCAGCAATCGCCTTAGCAATTGTACTCATCGGTACCGGTGCTGGAGGAAATGGCGGTTTGCTCCTTTCGATCCGTGCTCTCGAAACCGATGCTGAAGAGGTTGATTTATTAACCCTCGAACCGGACCAAATCGAGGTTCCATTGGAAACGGTTCAGGACCTACCGAATATCGAAACCAGTTTGGATTCTTCGCCTGAATCTGTAATGGAGGAATCCGATGTTGCAGTTGAGTTCAGTCGACACGACGATATCCGACGTGTCGCTAGTATGCGAGCATCGTTATCGCGAGAAGTGAGCAGAAGCGTTGGTGAAGCGAAGACTTCGTTTTTTGGAGCGGAGGCCTTCGGGAATCGTTTCGTTTTCATCGTCGATTCTTCGGGGTCTATGCGGGGCCCCAGATGGGAAGCATTAAAAACGGAATTAGAGCGCGTCTTGAAAACGCTTTCACCCGACCAGGAATTCTTTATTATCAGCTTTGACACAGAGCCTCATCCGATGTTCGGTCTCGCACCTCCGGAAGGGGATTTTCTCAAACCGACTAAAAGATCGATCGAACGTGTAAAAATGTGGCTGAGAAGTCTTGATTTGGGAAGCAATACCTTGCCAGCCTCTGCGTTGATGATGGCTCTGTACCTAAAGCCCGATGCAATCTTTCTATTGTCGGATGGCGAAATCCAGGATGACACTGTCCAACGATTGCGACTCTACAATCGAAAGCAAACCGAAGATGGTCGATGGCAAACATTAGCCCCCATACACACCATTCTTTTGCATAGCTTGATCGGCTATCAAACTCTCGAATTCATTGCGAACGAAAATAATGGAACGTTCACCCCCGTACCTTTTGGTGCTGGCAATTAGTTCCCATGAAGAAAGTCCGATTCCCGAAAGGCTCGTTTTTTGGTTTAGCCTTGCTTCTCGGATGTTATTCAGTTGCCGACGGGCAGCAGCGGGATGGAGTCGATGAGGCTTTGGATCGCGCTGTTTCATTCCTGATGACTCAGCAAAAGACGTCAGGCGCTGTTGTGGATCGCGGTTATGAAAATGCCATGACTTCCCTTTTCATCATGGCTCTCGCTTCAGTCGGGCATCAGCCCGTTGACTCAACACCGGCAGGTGAGGCGATGAGGTCTGCTCTAACATTTATCTTGAACGAGGATCGTCAAGACAAATCAGGGTACTTTGGCGCAAGTGATGGTTCACGCATGTATGGGCATGGTATCGTTACGTTGATGTTAACGGAAATGTCGGGCATGGGTTGGGAGGATGCGATCGATCGCCAAATCCACGACCGATGTCAAAAAGCGATCGATCTGATCGTGCAAAGTCAACGAATTAAGAAGCCAGCCTTTGCAAAGGGTGGTTGGAGGTATACTCCGGATGCGAATGATTCTGATCTATCGGTTTCCGTCTGGCAGATGATGGCTCTACGCAGTGCGAAGAACGATGGAATGGAAGTCCCATCTTCCACCATCGACAATGCGATTCAATACCTGGTTCGATCCTTTACCTCCCCGGTCGACCCCCAAGGGCGCCCCCAAGTCCGCAACAACGGATTCTCCTACGAAGCCAGCAATGACAACCCGACCTTCACCATGACGGCTGCAGGTCTACTCGCGATGCAGGTTTGCGGTGAGTACGAATCGGAACTAGTCAGTGGCGCAACGGAATGGTTACTCAACCATCCTCCGAAATGGAACGATCGCTTCATCCTCTATGGCATTTACTACTACACTCAAGGGATGCACCAGCGCGGCGGGCAAGCTGCAAAAACCGCGGAGGAAACGGCTCTTGCTTTGCTGCTAGACAAGCAACAGGCCGATGGATCATGGCTTTCTCCGGGTGGAGAGGAACAAAACGCCGGCAAGGTCTATTGCACGGCTTTAGCGATTTTGAGTCTCTCGGTAAAGTACCATTATCTTCCGATCTACCAACGGTAAAATCTGCCCTTAACACCGAATATCAACTCGCTTACGTTCCATACCCTTCCACGAATGGTTTGCAATGCAGTGTTTACGCGCACTCTCGAATTGGACCAATATTCCCTGCGATATCCTCGTCGTTGGAATACCTGAAAACTGGAGGACAGCTCCAGTCGTTGCCGAAATCGACAGAGCCTCCGCCGGTTTGATCTCCAAGCTGCTCGATTCGGGTGAAGTGAGCACCAAACCATGCAAATTAACTTCGGTCGTCGCTCCTCTAGGCTTGCCGGTCAAGCAATTCGTCTTCGTCGGCTTGGGTGCTGAAACAGAATGGAATGCCACGACTGCCTATCGAGCAGCGGCGAGTGCATCAAAATCTGTCGCCATCCGTTCCAGAGAAAAAATTCGGTTTTGCGGATTCGGCGGTACTCTTGAACAACAACGTGCTGCGATCTGCGGAGCCATGGTTGGCTGTGTTGGCCAAGACTTATTTCGTAAAGAGAAATCCCTTTTCGAGCCAGAGTTCATCGAATGGGTTGACATTGAGGACGAAGAAATCAAAAAAGGATTCGCGATTGGCGAATCGGTAAACTTCACTCGACGATTGGTCAATCTTCCACCCAACTACTTGTACCCGGAAACGTTCGCCAACGAGGCACAGAAGCTTGCCCAACAGTACCAGTTAGAGATCGAGATCTGGGATAAAGCCAAACTCGAGTCGGAACGATGCGGCTCGCTGCTAGGCGTGGCGCGTGGCTCCGCCCGTGAGCCACGTCTCGTGATTATGCAGTATCGAGGTGCGGCTTCAACGCAAGCTCCCATCGCAATCGTTGGGAAAGGGGTCACATTTGATAGCGGAGGCTATTCCCTCAAACCGACCGATGGCATGCTAACGATGAAATGCGATATGGCGGGAGCAGCTACAACACTCGGTATCCTTCAAGCTGCTGCGAGACTACATGCTCCGGTAAATATTGTGGGCATCGTTGGACTGGTCGAAAACCTCGTATCCGGAGACGCATTCAAACTCGGCGATGTACTCACGGCCCGCAACGGAAAAACGATCGAGATTCACAATACGGACGCCGAGGGACGATTAGTCTTGGCCGACTGCCTCGATGTCGCTCTCGGATTCGGACCTGCAAAGATTGTCGATTTTGCAACATTGACCGGTGCGTGTGTCGTAGCCTTAGGAAACGATATTTCCGGACTGATGACCAATGACAGCCAGTGGCAATCGCAGATTCAAACAGTGGCCGATCGATGCGGTGAATATGTTTGGCCTTTGCCTATGCACGGTTTTTTCTCCGAACAGATTGTCGGTAAAGTAGCGGAT
Organism: Pirellula sp.; assembly: GCA_040396935.1. GTDB lineage: Bacteria > Planctomycetota > Planctomycetia > Pirellulales > Pirellulaceae > JBKCUI01. Next base: position 233,681 of record JBBAXA010000001.1, on the reverse strand, counting down.
ATCAAAAACATGGGTGAAGGGCGATGGGGAGGAGCAATCACCGCCGCAAAATTCCTCGAGGAGTTTGTAGGAAAGTGTCCATGGACCCATATCGATATCGCAGGTCCCGCTTTCCTGGACACATCCAAACCGTGGTGCGATGCGGGTGGAACAGGAACGCTCGTACGAACGTTTGCTGAATTGCTTTGCTCATTGTGATCATAGAATCCCCTTTCGAATTGTCCGATCCATCCGACGCAGATGCTTACCTTCTCGCCCTAGAAACCAGCGGTAAGTATGGTTCCATAGCTGTCACAGATCCAACGGGAACTATCCAGACGAGGGATCTACCAACGACTTCGGGTTCTGCTCGTAGCTTGGCCCATTCGATATCTATTCTTCTTGAAAGCATGGGTTTAAAAGCTAGACAGCTTAGGTGCATCGCATTGCTTAGCGGTCCAGGATCCTTCACAGGTTTACGAGTTGGCGTTGCAACTGCCAAAGCTTTAGCCTACGCCAACCGGATTCCTATCGTCGAGTTGGATACCTTAGAGGTTATCCATGAGCAGTGGCGTTACGCGAATCCCTCATCCAACGCATGGGTCCATTCGATCTTGGATGCGTATCGAGGACAACTTTTCATCCGATCGGTTGCCCCCGCGCGCACTCCAACACAAACGTGCACCAGCAATATCGACGCCGCACTTCGCGATATTGTGAAACTCGAAACCGGGAATCGACATATCCTGATCGGACCAGGGATCGAACGGGTTCAACGCTACCTGACAAGCAGCGAAGCCGCCGAAGAAATCGTTCTCGCATCCAAACAGTGGATCTTAAACCACCAACCCTACACAATTCCACACGCGGAAGCCGTGGCAAAGTTAGGACGATCGAAATGGAATCGCGGGGAAGTCACCGATGCATTTTCTGTTTCGCCTCGCTATTTTCGAGGAAGTGCTGCCGAAGAAAAGGCTGCACTTACCGAAGGTTCGCGTATAGTATGATGCAACCCTAAACCCGCAGAGCAATCCTATGGAAATCAAGCGCAATCCTACTCGATCCGTCAAAATTGGCTCCATCTACATCGGTTCTGCCCATCCCATCGCTGTTCAAAGTATGACTGCGACACACACAACCGATATCGATGCAACCGTTGCCCTTGTCAATGATCTGGAACGCGCTGGAGCCCATGTCGTCCGGATCGCGGTCGACAGCGATAAGGATGCTGCTGCCCTAGCGGAAATTCGCAAGCAGACGAAAGCCAATCTTTCGGTAGACCTGCAGGAAAACTATCGACTTGTCGAGAAAGTTGCTCCCCATGTCGATAAAGTTCGCTACAACCCAGGGCATCTTTACCATCACGAGAGAAATCGCCCCTGGCAAGACAAAGTGAAGTATCTCGCCGAAATCGCGGCAACCCATGATTGCGCTGTGCGTGTCGGCGTCAATTGTGGAAGTGTCGATCCTGCCCAAAAGGAGAAATTTTCAGCAGAGGACTCCATCGGACCGATGCTAGCCTCAGCCTTTGAGCATTGTGAATTGCTCGACTCGATGGGTTTTGAACGATATGTCGTTTCTCTCAAAGATAGCGATCCTACCAAAGTCGTAGAGGTCAATCGTCGATTCGCAGAAAACAGACCAGATGTACCTCTGCATCTAGGCGTTACCGAAGCGGGACTTCCCCCTGACGGAATTATCAAAACCCGAATCGCGTTCGAGCAACTGATAGGGAGAGGAATCGGAGATACCATCCGTGTCAGCCTCACCGTTCCTAACTCCAAAAAGTCCATGGAAATTGAAGCCGGCATGCAAATCATTGACGACATTCGCAACGGTCGCCTCCGATCGGTCGTCGCCCTGGATCCCTCCAAGCTCAACATTATTTCCTGTCCAAGCTGTTCTCGAGTGGAGAACGAGGCCTTTGTCGAGCTCGCTCAAGAAGTAAAAGAGATGACTTCGTATGCGAAGGATTACGCCATCACCATCGCTGTCATGGGGTGCCGAGTGAATGGCCCCGGTGAAACGGATGATGCGGATCTAGGTCTCTGGTGCGGACCCAATCGGGTCAATCTTAAAAAAGGAAGTGATTCGCTCGGTTCTTATCCCTACGATGAAATCCTAGTCAAACTACGTGAGGAATTGGATAAACTCATCGAAGTAAAAAAAGGGGCAGCCGTTTAAAAATCGTTCCTAGGGATGATAGACCACGATGGTTATAGGCCCCGGTGAACTCCTGATTCTTTTGGCATTGGCTTTGGCTATCGACTCAAGTTTCGTTTCGTCCTCTTCACGGAAAGACAATGACCAGAACACTTCTACTGATGCGACATGCTAAAAGTGACTGGGATCAGCCCGGATTGTCGGATCACGACCGACCCCTGAACGCACGAGGCCGAAATGCAGCTCCAAAGATGGCCAGCTGGCTTGTTAAAAATAACTATTGGCCAGAACTAATCTGCTCGAGCACCGCCATTCGGACAAAACAAACGGTCGATCTCATGCTAAATGCATGCGACCAGTCCAATACCTCCAATCCCCCCCAAGTCCTCTTCGAACCCCAGCTGTATTTGGCTTCTCCACAAACAATATGGAAAGTCATCGGCAATCTTTGGACTCTCTACCCTGACTGCCGCTCGCTTCTCATCCTGGGTCACAATCCTGGCATCGGTGAACTCGTGAGCAAGCTAGCAAACCAAGAACGGGAAATGCCAACTGCTGCGATAGCCGTATTTCAGTGGATGGATCGAACCGATGGAGAGACCGAGTTCTCGGATTTGAGTCGGGCCTACAAAGCTGGCAAACACCAATTACTCGCATTCCAAACGCCCAAACAATTGCCATAGCGAATGCTCTTGGATTGAGGAATCGTGTTCTGCTAAACTCCCGCGGGAGCGCGTACGTCCGAGGACACGTTCGCGCTGCGATGTCGAACAAAGGAATTGTTGACAGATTTGCAATTGTCCTGGAGTTAGTCGGAATGTGTCATAAGCCCAGAACCTGGATATCTCGATGTGTCGCTAGCAACCTCGTTTGGAATATTCCAAAGATATCGCGGACCATTCCCATCGCCCTTGGACTGGCGGTTTGGTCATCAATTCCAGCGTGGGCAGTTAAGGACGAGCAAGCTGTGAAGGGTCTTAGTTTTAAGCCCCGGCAAGCCAACGTCGTCTTCGATCAAGTCAGCGATAAAGACCTGGACAGGTGTACTTCTGTCCGCGATTCGAAGAACAAGATCGACGCGCTGAGTATCTTGGGACCCGAGGGTCAGATGCTCCGCCGATTTGCCGATGTCAATGGAGACGGCAAAGTCGATCAATGGTGTTATTACAAAGATGGTATCGAGGTTTATCGAGATATCGACAGTAACTTCAATCAAATTGCCGATCAGTATCGATGGTTGGGGACTGGGGGGTCCCGTTGGGGAACGGATGCAAACGAAGATGGCAAGATCGATGCATGGAAATCCCTCTCCTCTGAGGAAGCCACGATGGAACTAGTGGAAGCCATCAAAAACCGTGATGAAGATCGTTTCCGACGATTACTCGTCACCGAACAAGAGATTCAGTCACTAGGACTCGGCGAGGAGAAGGCGAAGCAGTTGCTAGAACGTGTGGAGTTGGCAAGCAGAGAATTTACAGACTTTGCAAGAACGCAAAAACAGATCGACAGCTCTTCGAAATGGGCACACTTTGCTGCGGACAAACCAGGCGTCGTCGCTGCCGGCACCGATGGTTCGACGAAGGATGTCACTGCGTATGAAAACGTTATTGCAATCATCGATAATGAGGGTACCAGTCAACAAGTGATGGTTGGTACGGTAGTGCAGCTCGATCAATCCTGGAAGCTCATCGACCTTCCGCGTTTGGTCAGCGAAGGTGCTTCTTTAGCAGATGCAGGATTCTTTTTCCCAGCCGCAGCAAATAGCAATCGCGGAATGGTCAGCAACAACGGCGGCGGTCTATCAACTGAAATGCAAGGACTTTTGACCGAATTGGAGAGAATCGATTCGAAGATCAAATCCACGGGTGCGGCAGATGAGAAACTTGCCGCTCTTCACGAGGAGAGAGCAGAAGTACTCACGAAGTTGGTAACCATCACCAAAGGCACAAACGAGATGGAACTATGGGTCCGACAATTTGTGGACTCCGTAAGCTCAGCCGCGATGCAGGGGGAATTCCCTAAAGGACTTGGTACGCTCCGATCTTTCGAGTCTCAGTTACCAATTCTGCCAGGCGGTAAGAGCCTTATGCCATACGTTGCTTACCGAACCTTGACAACGGAATACCAAGTGAAGAGCCAAGAGGAAGGAGTCAATTTCTCGAAGCTTCAGGCCAATCATATGGAGAATCTTGAGACCTACGCGAACGAGTATTCGGATAGTCCGGATGCTGCCGATGCAATGATCCAGATCGCTCTTAACTATGAATTATCCGGTGAGGAAAAGAGTGCCATCAATTGGTACAAGAAAGTGGTTGAGAAATTCCCGACTTCCGGAGAGGGAAAGAAATCCAAAGGTGCGATTGCTCGCTTGAGCCTGGAAGGCCGTCAGTTCAGCCTGACCGGCAAAACACTCGATGGAAAAGCAATGGATACCAAGCAGTTTCGGACTCCCGTGATCATCCAATACTGGGCATCCTGGTGTGAACCCTGCAAGAACGATATGAGTCGACTAAAATCGGAACTTGCCAAGAACCCTCGAAGCTTCCAAATCGTAGGGGTGAATCTGGATAATGACCCAAAGTCGGCAGAATCAGCTCTGAAAACGGGCATCGCTCCATGGCCTCACATCCACGAAGCAAATGGATTTGAGAGTGACCTCGCGACAGGGCTCGGTGTCCTGAGCGTCCCGGTCACGATTCTGATTGATGATTCTGGGAAGGTCGTGAAGAGAACCTCCGGTTTTACGCAGGATATGGAAAAAGCCTTGGATGATTTGATCGGTAACTCGACTCCTCCCACCAAGACCTCGAGTGCTAATACCTCCGGAAATAATGCACCCAAGATCCAACCTGTCAAACAATCAGGATCCTCGAACAATCCGCCTCCGGTAAGTCAAAAACCATCGCGTCCTGGCTCGGGATCGACAAATTCCAGCGGAACGCAAGGGAAATCAGGTAGCGGTCGCCCTGGGAAGTGACGTAGACATCACTCAAACCTTAGGTGGAAATCGACCATATCACGCTCGTGCTTTGTGCCAGCTAAGAATCAGGGTTGCGAAAAACTAGCCGGAACGCGTTACCATCCGGATTTCCCAACGCGAACCGGTACTGTGCACGGCAGCTAATCCTAAAATTAGGATGGAACGAAGCACTAGGTCGCAATAACAACGGCCGATTGGTTCAAAACCCTAGCAGACGATCGATCCAGAAAAGAGAAACGATCCGTTTCGCTCGGTGGCGATCGTCGCATCTTGCCGAATTCTGGATGAAATCCAAGTATTTTTGGGGCTTGCCGAATCGCAAGATGCCCGTTACGCTTTTGCCCCCTAGATTTTTAACGATCCAATAGAGATCGCCAGCTCAACTCTTGAAATAAGTGGGGAGCTTGTAACCGTCAAATTTCTTGAATGTTTGGGAGCTACTGCTCGTGGGTGTGAAGAAGACCGGTCGTGGAAGAAGGAAGATTGGACGAAAGAAGAGACGCATGCGCGCGAGAATTCGCCATCGTAAGAAATAGGCTTCCGGTAGTATCGCGACCACGATCCACGAGGACTTGAGTTCACTCGAGTCCTTTTTTTTGCGCTAAATACATTTCAAGCCTCTAATTCCGGCAGCTTTTCGGAACCTCCCTTCCCCCGCAAGATGGTGGCTATCGTTCAGGAAGGCCACGGATCTCAGATGCGTCTTCTCTTCCTAGCCACGCGCACCCACCGATCCAAATGAAACACGGTACGGAACCCTTTCCGACTTCCAAGGCGAAATAATCGACAAATGGAATCGATCGCCTATGATGAATGACCGTCTATCTCTCGAACCACTTGTGAATACCGATCTACCACTCATGGCAACTGTAACCGAGCCCGTCTCTACCGATCCCTACTTTCAAAAACTCTTTGCCGAACGAATCGGCGGGATCTCCTACGGTAAAGGAAACGAGATCTACAAGTTCGAAAAAATCAAAAGAGCAAAGCGAAAAGCCATCTCCGATTACCCGGATCGTCTGCTGCTCGACTTCGGTATCGGAGAAAACGATTCGATGGCGGATACGAAGGTCCGTGAGCAGATGTCCAAGGAAATTCACCGTCCCGAAAACCGGGGTTACATGGATAACGGAACGCTAGACTTCAAGCAAGCAGCTGCGCGATTCATGAAACGTCAGTTCGATGTTGATCTCGATCCAATGACTCAAGTCAACCACTGCATCGGAAGCAAAACCGCTCTCTCAATGCTCCCCGCATGCTTTATAAACCCTGGTGACATCACCATGATGACGGTACCAGGATATCCCGTCGCCGGGACCCATACCAAATACTATGGTGGCTCTGTCTATCGTCTGCCACTTCTGCCTGAAAACGGATTTTACCCCGACTTCAGCCAGATCACGGACGACGTATGGGAGCGAACCAAACTATTGGTGATCAACTACCCAAACAGCCCGACGGGCCAAGTAGCGACTCGTGAGTTTTATGAAAGCATTATTGAGTTGGCTAAGGAAAAGAGCTTTGTCGTAGTGCAGGATGCGGCGCATATCCTTCTCACCTTCCGCGGCAATCCAATTAGCTTCCTGCAGGTACCTGGGGCGATGGATGTCGGTGTGGAAGTCCACTCGATGAGCAAAGGGTTCGATATGATTGGCTGGCGCATCGGTTGGGTATGCGGCAACGATCGGATCGTCCAGGCGTTCTCGGATGTGAAGGATAATTGCGATAGTGGTCAGTTTGGAGCGATCCAAAGAGCGGCAATTGCTGGCTTGGATGCACCAGAAATCCCTGATCGAATACGGCGAAAATACAGAAGGCGATTGGAAAAATTGGTGCAGTGCTTGAAGGAATGTGGCTTTAGTTGCGATGTTCCTGGAGGAAGTTATTTTCTATACACGAAAGCCCCGAAAGGAATTGAGGGGGGACCCCAATTCGCAAATGCGGAGGAAGCATCGCAATACTTTATCACACAACATTCCATGGTCACCGTACCCTGGGATGATGCGGGTCCTCATCTGAGGTTTTCTGTCACCTACGAAGCAAATGACGAGGCTGCGGAAGACGCTATGATGTCGGAGACCAAGCGTCGAATTGGCGCACTGGCGCTGAGATTCTAAGCCATTCGATCATCCACCATGGATACTTGATCCGCCATGGATACTTACCGTGTGCTACAACCGCACGTTTGCTGTGTGGGCAATCCTGTCGCGGGTAATCCCACCCAATTCGTGATGTCGCGCGCGGCAAAGGTTTGTGGGCTGGACTGGCAGTTCTTTACCTCACAGGTTGAATCCAAAGACTTCGAAACAGCTATCCGCGGACTTCAGGCTCTCGGACTCCAAGGCGCTGCAATCCTGGATCCGTACCAATCGGCGGTGATTCCTTTTTTGGACACGGTGACCGAAACAGCGCTTTGCTTAAACAAGGTTACAGTCGCAAGATCCGATGGGAACTCTTGGCTTGGCGACAACCTTCAAGCATCTGCCCTCTGGCAATCCGTGGCACCACGGATGGAGCCTTCTACGGAAGCAATCAACAACGAGTCTGATGAGCGGAAGACTCTCTTGTTTGCAGGAAGTGAATCCATGCTAAGGTGCTTGAGTGTAGCAAAGCCATCGAATCGGTGGGAAGTGCTGCCATTTTCCAAAGAACCGAGCGAACAGGGATGGGATGCAGCTCGTATCGCTCGCGAACGCGGGCCTATCCATGCAATGGTACTAGAAGATGATTTCGAATCTTGGCGAAAACATATTCAATCCCTAAGTTGTGTCGAGGGTAGCCCTTTTGTGACGATCGCGGCAATATTTGAAAAGAAACGAAGCATCGCTCGCAAAACCGTGGAGTGTCGTGGCTTCGTTTGGATAGAGCAAGTAGAATGGCTTGCTCACGAAGCTTGTGCCAATTTTGCTTTCTGGACAGGGGTGAATCCCCCATTCGAAACGGTTCGGGAAGCATTGGAAGAATACCTGCAGTGGTAATACCGGTTTACCCAAAACCGAACGACTGTTGCTGGTTATTCCGAAGGCGGCTTCCATTGTCGATCGGTTGATTTAAAACAGATGCCAACAGATTTTATCGATAGTACGATTCCATCGATTACGTCTCGACGGTCGGTATCCGGCCGAGCCTTTCAAATAAGGATGTCAATTTGAGACTTTCCAGGCGTGATTGGTTATCGCGTTCCGCGAACGGATTTGGATCCGTAGCACTTCTCGCAATGTTGCATCAGCGAGCTCAGGCAGAAACTCTCCAAACCAAGGCATTGCAACATCCACAAAGAGCCAAAAGCATCATTTTTCTTTACATGGATGGCGGACCGTCGCAAGTGGACACATGGGACCCCAAACCGCTGCTCACCAAACAACACGGACGAGATCCGGGAGATTATTTCAAGGTTTCACCCACGCAGTTCAACAACAACGGCAAGCTTCTGGGAAGCCCATGGGCCTTCCAACCCTATGGTGAATCCGGAATACCGGTCAGCGAACTCTTTCCGAACATTGCCAAACACGTCGACAAGTTGGCCGTAGTTCGCTCGATGACATCGCAGTTTCCAGAACACACGTTTGCAAACTACTTCCTACACACAGGAAGTGGTTTACAAGGCCGTCCGAGTATGGGGGCATGGATCACATATGGACTGGGTACGGAGAACGAAAACCTTCCCGGATTTATTGTTTTGAATGGCGGATTGACCCCGCCTGGCGGATTGGATTGCTTCGGGAACGGATTTCTACCCGCAACGTACCAAGGATCGGTACTGCGCCCGACGGGACAGAGCATTGCAAATGTCACTCCACTCGAAAGGTCTCCTGACGAACAGAGGCGCAAGCTGGAATTGATCCATGCTCTTGACCAGTCAACGAAGGACTATTTTGGAAAGAGCGATGCTGTCGAGGCAGCCATCGCTAACTACGAATTGGCATTCCGCATGCAAGTGGAGGTTCCCAAACTATGCGACATTTCATCGGAGACGAAGGAAACACTTCGCATGTACGGAATTGAATCCGACTACGAACCTACCCGGATCTTTGCCAGGGAATGCCTATTGGCCCGGCGGCTCGTCGAACAAGGTGTTCGGTTTGTCGAGTTGACATGCCCGAGCGTAGGCCATGATCGATGGGATCAACACGGTCGATTGCGCGAAGGCCATACAGCAAATGCTCGAGCGGTGGATCAACCCATAGGAGCACTCCTTCAGGACCTCGAACAGCGAGGACTCCTCCACTCCACGCTGGTCGTCTGGGCAGGCGAATTTGGCCGAACACCCTTCGCCCAGGGAGCAGATGGTCGAGACCACAATCCTCACGGTTTTTCTATTTGGCTCGCCGGCGGAGGCATTCGTGGCGGCACGATCCATGGCGAAACCGATGAATGGGGATACCACGCAATTCAAAACAAACAGGAGATGCACGATTTGCATGCGACCATGCTTTATCTGCTCGGGATCGAGCACACGCAATCCACCTTTCGATTCGGTGGTCGAGACATGCGACTCACCGACGTGCATGGCCATGTCATCCATTCCATCATCGCGTAAGGAACCGTATGTCCACTCAGCTGCAACATCTCCTGGAAAATCTTCATGAGGAGCTAAACAAGCACCCTAACCTAGATCCAAGGACACTCGATTCTTTGAAAGTGCTTTCCGAAGATATCGCACAGGCTCTCACGCGCAAAACAGAAACATCGGAAGATGAATCTGTCGAGGCCTCTGATTCCCTGTCGACACGTATTCAGGACTGGATAACGGATTTTGAGATACGCTATCCTCAACTCACCAAAGCAATTTCGACCTTCGCTGAGGGATTAGCCGACATGGGTATCTGAGAAGAGCTTCGACCAAAACCTCTACCCTTCAATTCCAGACGGTGTTCTGGCCTCGTGAATAACCTCCTGCTAGCTAATCTATGCCTGCAACGCAGGATCCAGGCCCCGAGTGTTTGCGTCCCAATTATGATGAGATCGTCTGTCGATCATTATTTCATAATGGGTCTAACATGTTCAAACAATATCACCGATACATCTTCGGAATACTTCTCGTCTGTGCAGCTTCCTACGGATTCGCACAGGAGAAGACACCGCCAACCAACCATCGGACAGGATTCTCCAGCCTGACCTCCGCTGAAGCTTTGGAACGTATCGTGAAACTCGATGCTTACATCGAATCTTCTCGTATTCAATGGAACGTTCCCGGTGTCTCAGTCGCTCTCGTTCACAATAATCAGGTTCTGCTCTGCAAGGGTTATGGAGTCAAACAGGCTGGCGAACAGCAAGCTGTTGATGGAGACACGCTCTTCGCAATCGCGTCGAATTCAAAAGCATTCACCTCTGCTGCATTAGCCATTTTGATCGATGAGAAAAAGCTTCGATGGGACGATCGAGTACAAACCCACCTACCTTGGTTCCAACTCTACGACCAATATGTCAGTCAGGAAATGCGAGTACACGATCTACTTTGCCATCGCAGCGGCCTGGGCACATTCAGCGGAGATTTGATGTGGTATGGAACATCCTTTACCGCACAACAGATCGTCGAAAAGTGTCGCTTGCTTAAACCCTCAGGGGCATTCCGTTCCCACTACGGATACTCGAATGTCATGTTTCTGGCGGCTGGCCTGATTATTGAAAAGGTGAGTGGACAATCCTGGCAAGAGTTCATTCGAGATCGAATACTCGTACCTGCTCAGATGACCCGATCCATCACTTCGGTACGTGATTTGGTATCCAAATCCAACTTTGCGACTCCCCATAAAACTCTTGAGGATCGCTCAGAACCCATCCCCTGGGTCAACTGGGACTCGATGGCAGCTGCCGGCGGGATCATTTCCAGCGCCCGGGACATGGCTCAATGGATGCGATTGCAACTCGGTCGCGGAGAAGTCCATCAACATAGGCTTTACTCGGAGGACGCCTCGGCCGAGATGTGGCAAGCCTACACCAATATGAAGATCACTCCGGCTTCCTCCCAGCGTTTTCCTTCCACTCACTTTCGTTCCTACGGGTTAGGCTGGGGATTGGGTGATTACGGAGGCCGCAAGCTGGTATCACACGGTGGAGGCTACGATGGTATGTATTCTCATCAAATCCTGGTTCCCGAAGAGAACTTCGGAATTACGGTTCTCACCAATAGTATGACTTCGCTTCCTGATTCGATTGCTTATCGCGCCATCGACTTGGCCATCGGTCTGCCCGATCGCGACTGGAGTACCGAAAACTTGGAGCGATTTCAAAAGTCGCGAACCGAGTTCCGGAAAAAGATAGACGATGTGACTGCGGTTCGGGCCGAAGGCACGAAGCCCAGCCATCCCATCGAATCCTATACCGGTGAATTTCATTGCCCATTGATGGGCAAAGCATCGATTGCTCTCGAGGATAGCAAATTGGTTTTTCGAATCCACTCCAACCCAGATCTTGTCGCCGACCTCGTCCACCAACATTACGATACATTCGTACTACACTGGCGCTCCCGATTCGCGTGGTTTGACCAGGGGAGCATCCTTTTTGTACCGAATGTGCGAGGCGAATTCGTGGAACTCAAATTAGATGTGCCAAACGAGGATCTTTGGTTCTACGAACTTCAATTCTCGAGGACTCCATGATGGAAGACACGGAGCAGGAATTCCAACGGGTAATGGATCGGAATCCATGCGAAGGTATACCACTTTCCGAGCGAAGCAAATAGGCATTCCTTGCGGAGGAAAACACGAATGATCTATAACTCGACTAGAGGTATTGGCTGTCCCAAAACGATGAAGGATGCGAAGCGATGAATTGGTTTGTGCAAAACCTCATAGCATTTTTCGGAGGAAACGCGATGGAGATTTTTCCACGGTACGACGGAAGTAGTCGACGATGGAAAAATTTTATCCTCGCTAGTGGATCGATCCTGTTGACGACCTTTTTTCAGGTGCAACTCTTTGCAATGAATGGACAGCGACCGAACATCATCGTGATTCTAGTTGACGACATGGGTTATGGAGATCCCCAATGCTACAATCCCATGTCCAAGATACCGACACCAAACATCGATCGTTTAGCTCGCGAAGGAATGCGATTCCTGGATGCTCATTCACCAGGAGCACTATGTCACCCCTCTCGCTACGGTTTGCTAACTGGCCAGTATCCTTTTCGTACCAATATCTCGAAATGGCCTACTCAACCTCTCATCGAACCCGAACAATCGACATTCGCGTCAATGCTACGAGAGGCCGGATATCGAACTTCGATGGTTGGGAAATGGCATCTTGGATTCGAGGAATTAGGGTACGACAAAATACTTGCGGGCGGACCGCAGGACCGAGGATTTGATAGCTTTTTCGGGATGCGGGCTTCGACTGATATACCACCCTACTTTTTCATTCGAGGCGATCGGGCCGAAGAACCTCCCACTCTATCGATCGCGGGCAGCCAGTCGCCGGATTGGTCTCCCATTCAAGGCGCTTTCTGGAGAGCAGGTCGAATTGCAAGCAAGTTGAAATTGGATAGGGTTTTGGAGACTTTTACGAATGAGGCCATCGAAATCATTCACAACCACACACGACAAGAACCCACAGGCAGCAATCCATTTTTGCTTTATCTAGCCTATACCGGTCCTCATACTCCATGGTTGCCATCGGCGGAATTTGTCGGGAAGAGCGGAGCTGGACTCTACGGGGATTTTGCGATGATGGTCGATTCCGAAATCGGACGCGTGTTAAAGTCACTTGACGATCATCAACTGGTAAAGGATACGCTTGTACTTTTCACATCAGACAATGGACCAACGTGGTACCCAGAAAATACTCAGAAATTCGGTCACGATAGCGCGGGTGGATGGCGTGGCATGAAGGCTGATCTGTGGGAAGCGGGTCATCGCATGCCATTGATCGTCCGTTGGCCCAGGGAGGTCCAACCTGGATCGATAAGTGCCCAAACGATTTGCTTTACCGATGTTTACGCGACATTGGCAGAGATAGCCGGTGTCGATATCTCGCGAAACAATAGGCTGGACAGTACTAGTTTCTTGCCGGTTCTTACTGCAAGACAGCAAGAGAGCATACCGATTCGCGGTCCCATCGTAATTCGAGCCGGGAGCACGAATGCCATGATGATCCGAAATGGTCCTTGGAAGCTGATTGATCAACTAGGATCCGGTGGATTCACTCAGCCATCGAGAATCGTTCCCAAACCGGGTGAACCTGTTGGTCAACTCTACAATCTTCAATGGGACCCTAAAGAGTCGAATAACCTCTATATGGAGCATCCAGATATAGTCCAGCGACTCACTCAAGAAATGACAAGGATTGTTGCCAACAAAACGCCGTTAAGTCCGAACCCTTGAGCTCGGAAAGGAACAGCGCCAGCATCGAAGTCTCGCAGTTGGTTGCTCTGAGGCTAATAAAGCCTCGTTTTAGATCCTCATCGCAATCGCCTTCAAGCAGTTTCCGCTGACTTGATTCCAATTGGCTAAAGAGCCGATGTACCGCCAGAGATCAATTGGTGGGTCGAATAGGTCGGAATCCCTGAATCCTGCCTCTTGGTGCGATCCCCTCGATGCGAATAGGAGCATCGAGAACATTCTCAGCCGTATTTCCAGCCGCATCCACGGCTTCTATTTTGAGATACACACTCGGCGGGAGGTTGGGATCCGCAGGCCACACGAATCGCCCCTGATTACGAACTCCCTTTGAAATCACTTGCCAAGGACCTTCGGGACTTTCGCTGTAGTGAAACGAAATGGGTCGCTCCCCAAAATGTTCATCCTGTGCTTGATACTCGATAATCATCGATCCAGCTTCTCGCCCCGTCCCGTAAACGGCTCGAGATAACTTTACGGTAGGAGTCTTAAAGTCGACTAAAATCCACACGTCAGCATTGTCGCCATTGCGAGGGCGGTTTGATGCTAAACCGTTGACACCTACAATGACCATCCGAAAGCCGAAAAGACCCGCGGACTCCACTTCGATGTCAAACGGACTTTTTCTATCGGGATCCTGCCCCCAAAGTTCCCAGGTTTTTCCGTCGTCCGTTGTTCCCCAAAGCTCAACCTCCGCGACGGGGGCACCGAGATCATTTTCAATGCGATAGTCGAGACTGAATGCTTTCGTATTAGAACAAAGTGGCTCAATCGGTTTTTTCCCAACGGACAATCCCCTGTTCATCTCTCGCGACTCCGTCAAGCGGCTCAATCCAGGTTCCGCTTGGGAGGATGGATAAGGCAATCGATCAGCGTTCAGCGGTCGGGGTTCGGCAACGCCAATTGTTTCTCGTGTACTGATCGCCGACAGGGATCCGCTCGGGAGTGCCTCAGACACTTCAACGGCTGGCTGACTTCGCAACCCAGCGAATGGAAAATTTTCGCTCCTACTTGCAGCCTCGATCTCGGATTCCGACATTTCCCTCAAAGGAAAATTCGGCTTCTGATTACCCAGACCCGGTACGGGAGGCAAAGGGACCGTTTTTGAATCTACCATCTCTTTCATCGATGCATTCGATTGGGAAAGAGACACGCCTTGATCGGGAAGCGATCGCTGATCCAAAGTCGTCGAATTCACGGGAATCGGATACTTACTCTCCGATCCCAGATTTCTTCGTTGTTGCCGCATATTCTCTCGCTGCTCGTTGATCAAATAGTCCTCATCGACCCGCGGTTTCCCCGCCGACTCGGTATCCAGAGACAGGTTCGTTGGCTGGGACTGCCCGATCGATTGGACTCGGGGCAGTTCACTCATCGGATTTTGAACACCAGAGCCGATTGCTGGCTTCGCATTGGACTTTGGATCTCGCGTATCCAGACCTGTTGACCGATTTTGACTCGCTAAAGTGACCGGTCGATTACCTAGGGCGGTTCTAGGCAGTTGAGGTAGACGAGTGGCTTCGGTCTCGTTCCCTGCCCTATCCTTGGCTCGAATTCGAACAACCAACTGTTTTGAATCGTCAGTTAAACTCCAAGTACCGAAACCAGTCCATTCTCCGAGAGCCGTGCTCGGGGCCAATTCAAATGGGATCGGCTTCCAACTTGAAATAAACTCCGTCTGGTATTCCAGTTGGATCGATTCGGTGTCCAGGGCCGTATCTGAGACCAAAAATTGCGCCTGCAACGCACCTCGTTGATCCATATCGACGATCAGTTTCGCAACAGGCTTCACCGTATCTACTGCTATTTTTAACGGGGCTCCAGGATTGTTGAACTTCCGTCCTTCGCTATCGACCGTTTTGAGACGGAATAGATAGAGCCCATCCCCGGGTGCCAAAAATTGAAATTGGCGTGTCCTGGGCGAACCTCGCTCGTAAACTTGCCAACTCTGCCCCTGAGTGTCAGAGTACTCTAGGATAACTTCGCGCGGTTGTTGTCCATTGGCATCCACTTGAAATGGAATGACGAAGTCTAATCGAGGCCAAAAGACAATTCCGTCAACCTGAGCATCCTGAGCATTGGAAATGCGGGCACTCCACGTCAAACAACCAAAGAGTAGTGCGGATATCCACTTTCGCTTCGAGGCAGAAAGAAGTGAATAACGCGCACAGGAGTTACCATGGAACATAGTGCTCATCGCTCATTTACAATCATGCAATAGTCAGTGATTTGCACGTTAGCGGACCGAGTTGCTATCGGGCTGATTTGCGATGCGTTCATTTCCCTCAGCTTGAAGTTGTACCATTTGCGAAAAGTAAGCTTCGGACTTTCGGAACTCGTCACAACTCTCTTGACTGGCGAAGAGAAAAACACGACCTGTCCCTGATTGGAAAACTCCATACTCACACTTTCCGTCGATAAACTGCCGTGTCTTGATGTACTGGATCAAGTCAAAGCAACTAAAGTACGGTGCATACTTATCGGGTGTCTCTAGAAAGGCTTTTCTCGCTTCCTCGCTTGAACAGAAATAAATACGCCCTCGGTGCTTCACTGCAAACTGTGGCAAGCCGTCCACCCAGCAGTCGGTCGACTTTCGCAAGGCTGCATTATGCAGGCTCACAGGGCAGTATCCGTCTAGCGCAACGGACTCTGGAATTGGTGCAGACCCTGACGACTTGGGCACATTGCTCGGACTACTGGCGACCTTGGTCTCCGGAGCAGTAGAGCCTAAAGCCGCAGGTACGTGAATTGCCGGTGCCGAGACAGCCGGAACCGACGGATGCGGAGCGGATAGTTGTTGGTCTTGTGTTCGGCGTGCTGTAGATAAACCAACGCTAGGATCGTTCACATGAGGATTCGAAAGGGTTTGTTGCGGAGAGGCGGTCTGCTGCATCGCCTGCATCCTCGCTGCCATAGCACCTGACGTAGAGACTGGATGAGTCGTTGGACCAGACGCAGCGAAAGACGAAACAGGGGCCGACTGCGCAATTTGAGTACTAGTTCGATTTGCGATACGTCGCTCCTCAGCATCGATTTTCGCTAGCTCTCCTGCCTTCCAATCCCTGTGTCGCAGTGCAATTCGATCGACGATTTGTCCGTAGACTGCTGGATCTTGGGGACTTACCGTTCGATAGAGCTCCTCCCCTGTAGGCAACAAGTAAATATCGGTCGGCCAACGCGTCACCTGATACCGTACACGCAGCTCTTCCTGCTTCTCGCCGTTGATTTTCACGGCAACGAGGCTGCCATTGATTTTGGAAACCAATGCGGGATCTTGGAAGGCTCTTCTCTCAAGCAATCGACATGGTGGGCAATTGTCGCCGTAGAAATGGAGCATCAAAGGAAGATTGTTGCTTGTCGAATAACGGACTGCCGTGTTGAAGTCATCGATCCAGCGAATCCGGGAATCCGTCTGTTGCCCCATCAAGAGCGACGGTAACGACAAAACCAAAAAGGCGAAGCAGACGGCAAGCTTCTGCGCGTTGTGCTGAATCATCGTCGAATTCCCGCAATCGGATAGCACGGTCGTGTAAGTACATACTCCCTTGGGCATCGGAGTTTGGCCGACTAAATGTTGAATCGAACTTGCGGGTTGTACCAACTTTTCGGAAATTGCCGAATCTAGTAGTTCCTGAGGAAGTCTCCTTTTGGAACATGTATTGACTTTTGAATCGCGAAGGCATTATTCCACTGCTTGTGGAAAGCGATGGCTTTCAAGACCCAAAAACTGCAAGGAACGGATTCCCAAAATGAAACGACTACTGTGGGCCCCGGTTACTCTATCGCTAGCATTCCTAGTAGGCTGCGGAGGTAGTGAAAAACCGGTAGCGAATTCTAACGCTCCATCGAGCAACTCTGGATCCACATCGAACGGAAGCAAACCTGGAATCGTGGTCCCGACAGATCCCAAGGAGATTGTCCGAGTCTTTCTCGATGCGATGCGTGCTGGTAACGGGGAACAGCTTTCAGCACTCTTCTCAAGCAATGCTCGTATCGAAATCGAAAAACACGGAATCAAAATTGAACCACCCGGATCCGCGAATGCGATCTTTGAGATTGGCGATTTGAAGACACACGGCGACGCCATTCTGGTTGAATCGCTCTGGAAAGAACCGCCAACTGCACAAGGTGGCGAAACGCAGGAAATGGAAGTTGTTTGGGTACTCCGCAAGGAATCCGCCGGTTGGAGGGTTTGCGAAATGGCGGTCGACCCCGGAACTGGAGAAGAGGTCGAAGTCGTCAATTTCGAAAGACTAGAACAACCCGAGGAAACGCCGGCTCAACCTGCGAGCCGAGTCGCTTCGTTGCCTCAGGCCGCGACCGGTCCAGCTCCTGCGTCCGCGTTCCCGCAAAACGGACTACCGACCAATAATCTTCAGGCTACCGGTTTGAATCAGCTTCCACCGGCGAATTTGTCCATGCCACAGGCCGGATTGCCACCCGTGGGCCCGCCGACCTCAGCACCTGCATTTCCTCCGGGAACAATGGCATCGGGACTCCCGGCTCCATCGGGTCTCCCCTCGGGACTTCCACAGGGTGGATTGCCCGGCACTCCCAACAGCAATCCAGGCTTGCCTCCCACCAATCAACTACGTTAGTCCTTGTCAAACGCCCCTCAGTCATCGGATTACGTCGGCGTATTCGATGCTGAGCCTAGGCCATCGACTGACCAGAGACTGGGAATACTGGTCTCGAATTGTCAAACAGACTGGTCCGGCAAGCTTGGTTTCCCAGAGCATCGCGGCAAGAACAAAAAGTCTCGAAGTCCTCTGAGAAAAACGCGTTCCCAGGGGCGAGGCATAGATTTCCCAGGGAAAGTTACAAATAGAAGGGCTTTATCGACAATTCTAGGCCCTTCATGACTTGACCTATTTTGCTAGAATCCGTTACTTTCTCGCACTCCAATAATTTTGGAATTGCGAATTCTATTGGTTTTAGACTTTAAAAATAAATTAGGCGAGGGGAGCACCCTGTTATGGCATCGATTGAGGAACGAGTCATCGATATTGTTGCAGAGCAACTAGGTGTTGAGAAAGACAAGATCGGCCGAGACACCCATTTTGTGAATGATCTCGGAGCGGACTCGTTAGATACGGTCGAATTGGTCATGGAACTAGAAGAAGAGTTCGATATCAGCATTCCCGAAGATGCCGCTGAGAAAATTCAGCGCGTCGGAGAAGCTGTCGACTACATAGAAAAACAACAAGCCTAGTTGTTTTCGCCTCTTCGAGCTACCCGCTGATTCTTGAGTTTTGAATGAAGCGTCGAGTCGTCGTCACAGGCCTTGGATGTGTTACGCCAATGTCCTGCGATATCCCCGGTTTGTGGAGAGGAATCCTCGATGGCAAAAGTGGGATACACCCGCTATCGATCATCGATACATCCAACCAGAAAGTGACGTTTGGTGGGGACGTAAGGGATTTCGATCCGGGAGTAACCGTCGACGCAAAAGAAGTGAAGCGTCTCGATCGCTTCACATTGTTCGCCATGTATGCCGGATATCATGCAGTGGTGGACTCTGGTCTCGATTTCTCGAAAGAGGATGCTTTCCGCTGCGGAGCCATTCTCGGCTCCGGCATTGGCGGGTTGAATGAAATTGAAGAGCAAATGTTTCGCCTCTTCAGTAAAGGACCCGATCGCGTCAGTCCTTTCACTATTCCCAAAATGATGCTGAATGCTGCGGGAGGGAATCTTGCAATCCAGTACGGTCTGAAAGGGCCGAACTTTGCTGTTGCAACTGCATGTGCCAGCAGCAACAACGCAATGGGCGATGCACTCAAAGCCATCCAGTATGACGAAGCTGACATCATGATCACAGGCGGTACCGAAGCGGCCATCACAGCGATGGGGGTCGCTGGCTTTGCCAATATGAAAGCTCTCTCAACCCGTAATGATGCTCCTGAGAAAGCAAGCCGCCCCTTCGATGCAGATCGAGATGGATTCGTATTGAGCGAGGGGTGTGGAGTATTGATCTTCGAGGAATACGAACACGCTCGAAAACGAGGAGCGAGGATCTATGCAGAGATCTTAGGTTACGGAGGCTCTTGTGATGCAGGACACATCACCGCGCCCGACGAGCAGGGGCGGGGTGCCGGACGAGCGATGTCGAACGCGCTACGTGATGCCCGCATCAATCCCGAGGACGTAGACTATATCAACGCGCACGGTACTAGCACACCTTTGGGTGACAAAGCGGAAACCGTCGCTGTGAAATTCGTTTTTGGCGATGCAGCAAAACGCGTGGCGATTTCCAGCACCAAAGGGCATCTTGGTCATGCTTTAGGAGCTAGTGGCAGTATCGAAATGATTCTGTCTGTTCTTGCTTGCTTTCACAACACGATTCCTCCAACCATCAATCTCGAAACACCAGATCCGTCATGCGATCTGAACTATACGCCCAAAACGCCCCGTGAGGCGAATGTTCGTATTGCGATGAACAATAGCTTTGGATTTGGCGGCCATAACGCGACCATGATCTGCGGAAAGCTCCAGTAAATCCTATCTTTCTGGCATGGCTTGATTGCTAGCAATAGCCTCTTTCGTTCTTTTGGCCTATTTTTCGCTAGGGTTTACCTAAACCGATTCAATTTCGCGGACCGGCAGTTCCGATACTAGCAGCACAACCCGATTTTCTGCGTTCGTTCGGACTGACCGAGCGAATCGCGCTAAGCCTATGGGAACGGTGGAAGCGTTACTATGTCCGTGTTGCAACGAACGATTCGATTGTTTGTCTTGGCAGCGATGGCTGTCGTTAGTCCAGTTGCGTTTTCGCAAAATGGATATCATCCTTCTGCCGTACCGATGAACTTCGATCCGGATTGGCAGTTTTTCGCACCTGTCCAACTGCAGGATATGGAAGACCTTACTGCTCGGCAACGAGCGAATAAAGGGTTTTACCTGACCTACGACCGTATGAACATCGGTGTTACCAGACCGGAAATTGAGGGTGCCTCCTACCAGCTTGACTGGACTTGGGGGAACCGATGGGACTTCGGATGGATGAAGGATGATGAGAAGGGCTGGATGTTCTCGGCGATGAACATCTCTGGACCTAATCAATACAACATCTACGAGCAGCATCGAGTCAATTACGAGATCATATCACCCGCGACACCCAACCCTCCGACATATGACCAACTCGCGCATATCTACGAGATCGCGGATAGCGTCAACGTTGGTAAGTTTCGACAATTTGAAGCGAACAAAGTATGGAGGCTCGAGCCATACCGTTACGGTGGAATTTTGGAGCCTATGATCGGACTACGCTACGCCTACTTCATGGATTATGCTAGGAACGACACGTACAGCGTTATCTTCCCAGTGGCGAACGAGTTCGGAGACGATCTTGGCCAGGAGACTCTCCTCCGAGACCAAGTGAGCACGCACAATCACATGCTTCTCGGGCAATTTGGATTCCGATATACGAAATTTGTCAGGCGATGGACCTTCTCAAATGATGCGAAGGTATTTGCCGGTCACGTTTACCAGAGCCAAAATACAATCCGCGAATCAATCAACGCCTATTTCGGACTCGATGTTGCCGCTGGCGATGACCCAATCCAGGAAGTCGACCGACGCGGGACAACATATTCAGGGCGTCGGAATGGTGAGAGCACGGTGGGATTCGACATCCGAGTAGAAGGAGCGTACAAGGCGACGAAGCACCTTGATTTCCGGGCTGGTTTCCAAATGCTCTACTTCGGTAGGGGAATTTGGAGAGGATCGACAGTCACCTCCCAAGGACCGCAATTCGCACAAGATCAGCATCTGATCATGCCGGGATTCACATTCGGCGTCGCTCTGAACCGATAGCGATCCACAGATATCTGACGATAATTACAATTGAGCATTCGATAGCGAAGGCAGTTCAACGAACTGCCTTCGCTGTTTTTCATTTCGATTCTAGGCTCCCCTCCGTCGTCTCATGAATTCTACCTACTCGTTGGAACAGTGGTTGAACACTTTCGCTTCCACTAAGACTCAGGGCGAGGGTCCTCAAGGAGCTCTGCCACTTACGCACGAAATGCTTACGGAGTGGTCCAGTGGCGATTTGTTCGGATGGACTCAGAATGCAGGGATGGGTTGGGACGTTCAAAAAATGCTGGGCCCTCAGTTTCTTGTTCTGAGCACTCAAGGGGGTATTCGAGCAGAAGATGGAAGTCCTATCGCGCTCGGCTACCACACCGGCCATTGGGAAGTCGGTTTGCTAATGAAAGCCGCTGCCGAGTGGATCAGCCAAAAAGGCGGAGTCCCTTTTGCCGGCTTCGTTAGTGATCCGTGCGACGGTCGAACACAAGGCACCGTTGGAATGTTCGATTCACTACCGTATCGGAATGATGCTGCGATCGTTTTCCGCCGATTGATCCGATCGCTTCCGACACGGCGAGGTGTCTTAGGCATTGCAACATGCGATAAAGGATTGCCTGCCATGATGATCGCTCTGGCAGGCGCCTCCAATTTGCCGAGTGTCGTGGTACCAGGCGGGGTGACTCTTCCTGCGCGCGAAGCAGAAGACCTTGGGAAAGTTCAGACGATAGGTGCTCGTTATACCAACCAGGTCATCTCTTTGGAGGAAGCAGCAGTAGCAGGATGCCGCGCATGCGGCTCGCCCGGTGGTGGATGCCAATTTCTCGGAACGGCTGCCACTAGTCAAGTCATCGCCGAGGCTCTCGGCATGACCGTTCCTCATGCGGCTCTCGCACCTAGCGGACAACCGGTTTGGTTTGAAATCGCTCGTCAATCCGCTGCTGCATTATGGGACCAATATGAACGAAAAGTCACTCTAAAAGACATCCTCACCGAAGACTCATTCTATAACGCGATCGCTGTCCACGCTGCTTGCGGCGGATCCACCAATCTTCTCCTGCACGTTCCTGCGATAGCCTTCGCAGCCAATCTTCCACGACCTGATATCAATCTCTGGGAGAGTATCAATCGGATTGTAACTCGATTCGTCGATGTACTCCCCAATGGCCCCATGTATCACCCTACCGTACGCTTATTCATGGCAGGGGGTGTTCCTGAGATTATGTGGCATCTCCGAGAGTTGGGGCTCGCTCGATGCGATGCAAGGACAATTACCGGACATACATGGCATGAGATACTCGATGCATGGTACGTGTCCGCCAGACGCACTGCATTCCGAGAAGCCCTTCAACGCCAAGATGGGATTGATCCAGATGATGTGATCCTACCTCCGAGTAAAGCAAAGCGACTAGGCCTGACGAGCACTGTGTGTTTTCCAAGAGGAAACATATGCCCCGACGGTTCGGTGATTAAGTCGACGGCTATCGACCCAAGTGTCATCGATCCGGACGGTATCTATCGAAAGAAGGGGCCGGCACGAGTCTTCACAAGTGAAAAAGAAGCCGTCGCAGCGGCCAAAGGAAGGCATCCGAATCCATTGAAGCCGGGGGATATTGTTATCCTGATGGGGTGTGGACCCATGGGTACAGGAATGGAGGAAACCTACCAACTCACGAGCGCCCTGAAACACCTAGACTACGGAAAACATGTTGCCGTCATCACAGACGCACGTTTCTCAGGCGTGAGCACAGGAGCATGTATCGGACACGCAGGTCCGGAAGCCCTCGCAGGCGGACCGATTGGAAAGCTCCGCGATCAAGATAGCATCGCAATCGAGATCGATCGCTCGTCGCTCAAAGCACACGTTGACTTCGTCGGATGCGACGGGAGAGATTTTTCACCAGAGGAAGGTGCTCGCATCCTCGCAAGACGATCGTTGCATCCTAATCTCCAACCCGATCCAAGATTACCGGTCGACACGAAACTGTGGGCAGCATTGACGCGTGCGAGCGGAGGAACCTGGGGAGGATGTGTTTATGACTACGAGAGAATCGCTCAATTGCTCGAGGCTGGCGAAAAGGCTTTGTCGCAACAAGAGATGACATGATCCTATTACTCGATAATTACGACAGCTTTGTCTATAACTTGGATCGATATCTGCAGCGACTGGGACAGGACACCGTCGTTATTCGGAGCGATGCTATTGCAGTGGAAGCTATCGCAAAGCTAGAACCTGATGCAATCGTAATCTCGCCAGGCCCCAAATCTCCAAACGAAGCAGGTTGCTCTGTAGAAGTCGTTCGCCGTCTTGGGAGATCCATTCCTACCCTCGGGGTTTGTCTCGGTCATCAAGCCATCGGGCACGCATTTGGCGGACGAATAATCCGCGGTTCGGAACCCGTTCACGGAAAACAGTCCCTCATCCTGCATAATCAATCCGGCATCTTTGAAGGCATTCCTTCACCACTTCTGGTCGGGCGATACCATTCTCTGATCATCGATGACAAGGATCTTCCCGATTGTCTTGAAGTACTCGCTACGACCAGCGATCATGTCATCATGGCCATTCGGCATCGACTGTATCCCATCTTCGGAGTCCAATTTCATCCAGAGTCCATTCTCACAGAGTGTGGTTACGAGATACTTGCAAATTTCCTTAAGCTACATGGACGCTCATGCAAATCGATTCCAGCGAGTGACTACAACGCATCAAGTTACCGATCGAACTCTCGGTGACTGAATTGCCCCAGGAGCCTTGTTGCAGACGACTCATGAATCCACTCCGATCGCGCAGGATCTCTCCTAAGAACAACGATCGAAAAGATTCATCGATACAGCTGCAATACTTTTCGCTTCGATTGAGAAAACCGATTCCAAGACCGAAACGGTCTCGCCCTGTCCCTTGCAGATTCCAGCACCTTCCGATTCAGTTGATCTTACCAACACGGATAAGATCAAACCGTACCTTGGATCCTGGATCATGCCCTTGCAGCATGATCGTCCCCGCTTCGGTCCTCAGTCCCTTCCGTGGATTAGGATCCGGCTTTCGAGTATCGACCCAATCAACGACCTGAATTCCTTGAACCCAGGTTGCGATTCGAGGACCTGCTGCCACGATCGTTGTGTAGGTCTTCTTCCCCTCATCCGACAAAACAGCCCTTGCGACTTGTCTCCGATAGATGGCTCCCGTACCCGCATCCAGAGGTACGAGACGATTCTCTTTGATCGCATGGTTCAATTGACACTCATAGCCGTTCATATCCTCACCAGGAATACAACGGAAAAAAATACCGGAATTCACTTTCTCCGCCAAAAGCTCGCTAACAACCTGGATAAAACCATCTCCGACTTGAGCTTTTGTTTCGACTCGTCCCTTACCACCAATCATGGTCAAAGATCCGCGATCACTCCATTCTGTACGAAGATCTCCAGCCGCTTGGAAATCCTCCTTTTTCCCCGGAAGAATCATGTCGCCCAACGGTCGAATCTTGATGTTGCGGAATGCGATAGGGCCCTCTCGGAACTGGAGTCCAATCAAACCTGATTTTAATTGCGTCGTGTCCTGATAATCGACACACTTTTGCCCATCGAGCCAAACCTCGGCATGCGCCCCTTGAAGTAGGACCTTGAATTCATGCCACTCGTTAGGCTTTGGTGCATTTATTTGTTCAGATATTTTCTGACGATAGACAAAGGAGCCGGTTGGAAACGGGTTGTCTGTTGGAGCGATGTTCAACTCGAAACAATCTGAAGCTGGATCTTTTGGTTTCCCTGGTGTTCGCAAGAAGACACCACTGTTGGTCCTTTCAGCGGGAAAGAACTCAATCATTAATTCATAGTTACTAAACGGAACTGTCGTACACAGCAGTCCGTTTTCTCCTGCATCTGCCTTGATTGCCCCTGATTCAACACGCCAATTTGCCTTCCCGGCATCTTCCCAACCCATCAACGTCTGGCCATCAAAAAGCCTGATCCAACCTTGCTCCAACTCTTGATCCGAGAGTCTGGCCGCAAGTAATCCATCGATCGAAAACTGATCCTCGCTTTTTCCCGAGGTCGGGGCCAGGACCATCCCTAGAACTGTCAGTAGGAGCAAACAATACTTTTTCATTCGTAAATCTCGAGAACAACGTTTAAAGTGGAAGGAAAGTCGAGCAAATCAAAACGTGAACCTTTGATCGCCCATCGTATCGTTATGCAATTAAAATCTCTCAATTTGGTCGTAATATCAAATCGAAAGGAATTCGGATCGCTAGTTGTTAAGATACTCGCTTGATTGAGTTCGATGTCTAGAGGTGCAGCAGAAGTTTCCACAGAAAGCACGACTTTCCGTACCGCCTGCATGCCAGTTGTGCATCGAAATCTTCGAACTGCTACACCATCTCCTGAATCACTATGAGACAGAATCCATGCAGCTCGATTCGAAAGATCGATTCGATGCAATCTATTCGCATTCGGACTCGAGTTCATCATGTTTTGGATAAACACCGGGGCGATCTTCCGAGTACCATTTTCTAAGTACCTCTTTCCATTCCGATAGATTCTTAACACGCGCAAAGTCTGAACGCACCTCCAAGTTTTGAGGATGCAATTTGGAATACTTGATGCCGAATTTACGCATCGGCACCCCAGCTCGTTCCTCTCCGTAGAGTTGTTCCGCTAAGCGAAAATGCTCCAGGATCACTTCTCTTTGCTCAAACAGTGACGGCGGAGCCGGCAAGGGACGTCCTGAAAAAATCGCCCGAGCTTGCTGGAAGATCCACGGGTTACCAATACAACCTCGAGCGACCGTCACTCCATCCACTCCTGTTTCTTGCATCATCCGCAAGCAGTCGTGTGCACTAAACAAATCACCGCTTCCTAAGATCACGCGAGAGCCGACATGTCTCTTCACCTCCGCAAGAAATGACCAACGGCTGGGGCCAACGTACCGCTGCTCAACGGTTCGACCGTGGACAGTAACCGCGGCAACCCCATACGCAAAGGCTCCATCCAAGATCTCAAAAAAACGCTCTCGACTCGCCTCGGTGTCGTCGATCCCACGTCTCATTTTGATGGTGACTGGAATATGAGAAGGTACGATATCCCTCGTTCGCCGAACGATTTCCAATGCGACAGCCGGCTGGCTCAAATGGAAGCCGCCACGACATCGACCCAGGACTTTGCGAACCGGACATCCAAAATTGATATCGATGACCGCGAAACCTGCCTCGACCAGTTTTTGAGCTCCTAATGAGAACTGTTCAGGTTCAGCTCCCATCAATTGTCCAGCTACCGGATGCTCTTCGGGTGTATTGTAAAGGAAATGCTGAGTCCTCTTGCGATCCTTTAAACCGACCAAAAACTGATCGAGCATGACCTCGCATAGGGAATAGGAAGCCCCGAGGCGGCGGGCGATGACACGCATCGCCCAATCGCTGTACCCGCTCAATGCCGCTTGTACCACAGGAAAACCAATAGCGACCGAACCGATTTTCAGGGGTGAAATCGACGACAAA
The DNA here is from genome assembly GCA_040396935.1 of Pirellula sp. Lineage (GTDB taxonomy): Bacteria > Planctomycetota > Planctomycetia > Pirellulales > Pirellulaceae > JBKCUI01. Next base: position 206,917 of record JBBAXA010000001.1, on the reverse strand, counting down.
TCAAAATCGCAAACAGAATTGAACTGCCTCATACTTCGATCTTCGCATCTACGGTGTGTTTTGGCAAACCTTCAGACGCTAAACTAGACTTGTTCTTAGGTTGTTATTTACAGAGGTAACCCATCGGCAGCATTGCTCGGACCATCCTCTGGGTTCCCAAGATCCCCACCCATCATGCATCGACTGACACCTTTATTCCTTGCGCTTTCTTTCTTGTCCCCACTCTTCGATCCGTCTGAACTCTTCGGTCAGTCTGTACCGCCATGGCAGCGTTATCTGACTGACCAGGTTAAGATTCTAGCGGACAGGAATCAGTTGGACCTGAAAGCGATCACCAGCGAATCCTGGTCGAAAACTCGAATTCAATGGCGTGCGGAATTACAAGACATGCTCGGCCTCTCGCCATGGCCTGACAAGGTATCTCTGGAAGCAACGATTTCCAGGAGATTCGAAGTCGATGGCGTATCCATTGAGAATCTCCATTATCAATCTAGCCCAGGACTTTATGTCGCCGCCAACCTCTATCTTCCGAAAAGCCAAAGGCCGAAAAGCGGCTGGCCCGCGGTGCTCTACGTATGTGGTCATGCGAATGTGACCGAAAACGGAAGACTCCGCGGTAACAAAACCAGTTATCAGCATCATGGACTATGGCTCGCCCGACACGGAATCGCCTGCCTGATCATCGATACGATCCAGCTCGGCGAATTCCATGGTGAACATCACGGTACCTACAAGCTAGGTCGATGGGATTGGATCACGCGTGGCTACACTCCAGCTGGCGTGGAAGCTTGGAATGCCATTCGCGCAATTGACTACCTCGTTTCCAGAGAAGAGATCGACCAACGGAAAATAGGGATCACAGGACGGAGCGGAGGTGGTGCCTATAGCTGGTTCGCAGCAGCTCTCGATGATCGTATCCAAGTTGCTGTACCGGTTGCCGGAATCACCGACCTCCAAAATCATGTGATCGATGGTTGTGTCGAGGGTCATTGCGACTGTATGTACTTCGTGAATGCCTATCGATGGGACTATGCAAAACTTGCAGCTATTATCGCACCGCGTCCACTTTTGCTAACGAACACAGATTCCGATTCGATTTTTCCACTAGACGGCGTCATGCGAATCCATCACCAGGTTGCTGATGTCTATCGACGACTGAATCAGTCTAATAACTACGGTGTTCTGATTGGCCCAGGCCCTCACAAAGACACACAGGAACTGCAGGTAGGTGCCTTCAAATGGCTCATCAAGCATCTAACAGGCGATGAGATCGTGGTCGAGGAAGCTGCAAAAAAAGAAATCGAAACCAACGAACTAGTCGCATTTCCTCAAGAGCTTCCCATCGACGAAAGAGTCACTTCAGCCGCAGGATGGTTCGTGAAGGAAGCACCTCCGGTTGCAGACTCCAATCTGGCCCAGTCCTCAGCAAGGGAATTTTGTAAACGATTGGTCCATGACCATGCCTCCCGTACCTCAAAACAGGATTCCCCGAAGTTCAAACAATTATTGACTTTGGAATCAACAAGTTTTCACTACAAGTTGAATGAATTCCAGTTGGACTCAGACTGGAATCCTCGGTGGATCGAAATCACACCCGCTATTTCCCCAAAAGAGAATCGACCGGTTGTCGTGCATCTGGGCGGTTTCGAAAATCTGAATAAGATCGACGCGTTACAGCTCGAGAAACTAACCACCGAGGGTCCTTATTCGGAAGCCATCCGACAACAACCGGATGCCACCCACGTGATCTTACTCCCACGCGGCTGGGATCTTGCAGCCGAGGTAAATAATCCTCGGAAGCTCACGCAAGTCCATCGTCGATTTTATTTGATCGGTGATTCGCTCGAGCTGCTACAAATGAATGACGCAATCGCAATGCTCCCGATGATTGGATCGAGAGCAGGAGAATCCAGAGAGCTGCAATTGATGGGGCATCATCGATCTGGATGGTTAGCAATCATCCTTGGAATCGAATCTCAGTCTGAATCCTCCCTTCTTCCAAGAATCACGCGTCTTATCCTCAGCGACCTCCAGAAGGATCCACGCTTCGTCTCCTGTATTCCTGGAATGCTGAAGAATATCCACTTGGAAACATTGCTCACAGCTGCCCGAAATTCCGTCCCTACGGAATTCATACGTTCAACAGCCAACCAGGCGTTAAACCATTTAGTGGACACGTCCCCTAGTCCGCAGCAAGCAACCGGGATTCGGATCGTCGAGGTGACTAGGAATTCAGCCGTCGTCTGGAGCCGCGCGACTCGCTGGCCATTGCCAAATTTAGGAGACTTTGCGGAAATTACGTTCGCGAAGGACGAACGTACAGGTGCTAATCGTAATTCAGGAGCGATTCTACCCACAGACGGTACCGCAGGACTGCAGTTTGCCTGTCCCGGAGTACGTGCAGAGATGCGTGTTCGTTACCACCGTATCGACGGCGACTCTTTGAACGATCCTTGGATGGCTACAGACTGGAAACTCGTTGATCCAGAGTCGGATTATTCGCTACACAACACTTTGACGGGCCTAAAGGATGACTCTGTGTACGAAGTTCGCGTAGAGGCACGCGGTATCGGCTCTCTCGAAACCTCCTCTACCTCAGCCGGGCAATTCAAAACTCTTCCGAGCCCAGACGATGCAAAGTCGGTACGAATCGCCGTCGGAACTTGCCAGGAATTCACCGATCGAGATGGCCCCCACGGGTTTGATGCGTACCGCACGATACTAAAACGGAAAACGGATTACTTCTTTATGGCGGGGGACGTTGTTTATTACGACAAATTGGCCCGCAGCAACGACTTGGCTCATTACCATTGGCAGCGGACCTATGGGCTACCAACGCTCGTTCATTTCCATAAACAAATTCCGAGCTACTTCCTTAAGGATGATCACGATACATACGTGAATGACAGTTGGCCCAACAAGAAATTCGACTGGACCGATGCATTCACCTTCGAAGATGGACAGCGCATTTTTCGCCAACAAACGGGTCTTCCAACCCCCGCCTATCGCACGTTCCTTCTGAGCCGAGATCTCCAGATCTGGCTGCTGGAGGGACGCGATTTCCGTAGCCCCAATACCAACCCGGATTCCCCCGACAAAAGCATCTTGGGAAAAGAGCAAAAGGCGTGGCTGAAACAGACTCTCGAGAAATCGTCGGCAAAGTATCGGATGATTCTCTCACCAACTCCAATCATAGGACCCGACCGTGAGAATAAAAAAGACAATCTCTCGAACTCCAACTTCCAATACGAAGGTGAGGAAATCAGGCAATTTCTGAAAACAGTACCAGGTACTTTCGTCGTTTGCGGAGATCGACACTGGCAATATCACAGCATCGATCCTGCGACGAAACTCAACGAGTTTTCCGTTGGTCCCATAAGCAATCGTCACGCTGGTGGTTGGAAGAAAGATGACTTCCGCAAAGATTATCATCAGTTTTTACGAGTCGGTGGAGGTTACTGGGAACTGACGCTAAATTACGATTCAGGACAACCGAAACTCACCGGCCGACATCTTGATCCCTATGGCAAGGAGACACACCGAGCAGATTGGTGACCGCACACAAGGCTCCGCTAAGTACTGAAAACAATCGCAGACAATCCTGTCTACAAACATGAATGCGACGATCGTCAGCAAACTTTCGTAGAAACTGCGTGTTGTGACTTAACGTTTTTTATTGGAATCGAATGCTGATCCAACCAAACCGGAATACGATTGAATGATGAGATTGGCTTACCTACACCAAACAAGATCACCTCTCCCTAAATAAAGGATATCTCCAAATGATTCGATCTTCCAATCTGCAACGACGTAGTTTTATTTCGGCGATTACCAAAGCCTCAGCTGTTTTCGCGGTACCGACAATTGTTCCTTCAACTGTCCTGGCCCGTCATGGTAACGTCGCTCCAAACGATCGCATCAACTTTGGTGTCATCGGGATTGGTCCGCGTTGTAAATACGTCATCAAGCCTATGCTCGGCTTCGATGATGTTCGCTGCGTGGCTATCTCCGACGTCCAAGCGACGCGACGCGAGGAAGGAAAGAAACTTGTCGACGAAGCCTATGGAAATCAGGATTGCAAAATCACTCGTGACTTTCGAGAACTCCTCGCCCGGAAAGACATCGATGCTATGCTTATCGCCACCGGAGATCGATGGCATGCGTCTGCTTCCATACTCGCGCTGCAAGCTGGCAAAGATGTCTATTGCGAGAAACCATGCGGATTGACGATCGATTACTGCCAGCAAATTGATAAGACCGTCCGCGAAAAGAGTCGTGTATTCCAAGCAGGGACCCAACGACGAAGTGTTCCCAATTTCCAACAGGCTATCCAAATGGTGCACGATGGAAAACTTGGGAAATTAGAGAAGCTAGTAGCCTCGGTCTATGTTCCGACCATTGAAACCGCTTGGCTACCGACGGAACCCACCCCGAGTCGTGAGTTGGTTGATTGGAATATGTGGCTGGGACCTGCTCCTTGGCGGCCGTACAACAAACAGTATGTTGCAGGAAAGTGGCGCGGACATTGGGATTTTGATTCGGGGGCCCGACTTCTGGATTGGGGCGCTCACACGGTAGATCTATGCCAGTGGGCCAACCTGGCCGACGATACCATGCCCACCGACTACATTCCAAAGGAAAAAGGGATCGACTGTCGGTATGCAAACAACGTCTTGCTCGAGATTGAGTTTCTTGAGACACCGTTTGGGCAAAGACTCGGGTGGATCCAGTCCAATGGTACTTGTCCCGTACGTTTTATCGGAGACAAAGGTTGGGTTGAGACGGGAGACAGCGGTGAAATCCATGTTGCGATTGGCAATGCGCCCACGGATATCAGTCGATCCGGCGCACGTCGCAATGGTCTCGATGTTGATCTTCATGCTCGAAACTTTTTCGATTGTATGCGATCTCGCAAACAGACAGCAGCGAATTCAACCGTCATGCGACGATCCCATATTGCGTGTCATGCGGCTGCGATCGCTTGGATTTTGCAACGTCCACTCAAGTTCGATCCGAAAACCGAATCCTTTGTCGATGACGCGGAAGCGAATCGATTGAAGTCCAGGCCACATCGTACGGATTGGGAAACCTAAGATGGTTCTCGAATCGAGCAAGAGACGTTTGATATCCGCAGCTACCTGTATACTAATACGCACCCTTTTGGTCCTACGAAACAAGCTGAGTTATCATAGGTAGTATGAATGAGCGAGGGCGAGTTGTATTCCAAGCAAAAAACTTGACGAAGACGTACTCTATGGGCGATGTCTTGGTTCATGCTCTGCGCGGCATCGACCTGGAACTTTTTGCTGGAGAATTCGTCGTGATTCTCGGTACGTCAGGAAGTGGTAAATCGACGCTGTTGAACATTCTTGGCGGCTTGGACGCACCATCGTCTGGGAGCGTACGTTTTGCGGATCATGAATTAACGGGGGCCGACGAATTCCAACTTACCCAGTATCGCCGCGAGCATGTCGGATTCGTCTTTCAATTCTATAATTTAATTGGCGGCTTGAACGCATTAGATAACGTTCGAATGGTCACTGACATCGCGACTGATCCCATGCCGGCAAGCGAAGCGTTACGAATGGTTGGATTGGAACACCGGCAATACCATTATCCAGCTCAAATGTCCGGTGGCGAACAACAAAGAGTGGCTATTGCGCGAGCGATAAGCAAGCGTCCGGATGTTTTGCTCTGTGATGAACCCACCGGGGCCCTCGATGTAAAAACAGGCTCTGTCGTTCTTGATGCGATTGCTCGTATCAACCGAGAGCTGCAAACTTTGGTCGTTGTTATTACTCATAATGCAGCCATAGCATCTATGGCTGATCGTGTGATTTATATTTCCGATGGGCGCATTACATCGATTCGTGAAAACGATCAGCCTATTTCAGCTAATGAGTTGGTGTGGTAATCGCTAGAGGCGGATTCGATGACGGCTATTGTTCGATTATTAGTCTCTGATTTGAAGCGACTTTGGAAACAAGGGGTCGCTATCGTGGGATTGATGGTTTGCGGAGTGGCGACGTTCATTATGTCGACTAGTACGATTCGTTCACTTGAGACGAGTCGCGATTTGTATTATGCACACTATCGCTTCTCTCATCTTTGGGCACCGCTGGTACGCGCTCCCGATGGTCTGCTCGAACACATTCGAGCCATTCCTGGTCTTGAGGAAGCTTCTGGAAAAATCGTCCGACACGTCTTGCTTGACTTCCCGTCGATACCTGAACCAGCCTCCGCAAAATTGATCTCAATCGACCGCGACCCGAACCTCGAAATCAATGGGTTGTTCCTGCGTCGAGGGCGCTTTCCGGCAGTCTCACAAGAAACGGAAGTTGTCATCAGTGAATTATTCGCGGAAGCTCAAGGTCTAGGAATTGGAGACAAGATCGTCGCGAATCTTGGTGGAAAACGTGAAACGCTTCATATCGTCGGAATCGGACTATCTCCCGATTCAATCTATGTCGTACAGCCGGGACTTCTTCTCTCTGACAATCGTCTCTACGGTATTCTGTGGGTGCCGAGAGCCAAATTGGCTGCAGCATTTAATATGGAGGGGGCTTTTAACGAGGTCAACGCGAGAGTATCGCGGAGTGGGAATATCCAACGCGTTAAAGCAGAACTCGACAGGCTTCTCGAACCTTTTGGAGGTACGGGATCCTACGACCGCGAGGACCAGGAATCACACGCACGGGTGCGTGACGAAATGAAGGAGTTACGCACGATGGCATTTCTTGCTCCGGCGATCTTCCTCAGCGTGTCAGCATTTCTACTGAATATGGTCTTTTCCAGAATGGTCGCACAACAAACTGAACAGATTGCGACCATGCGAGCATTTGGATATCAACGATGGGAGATTGGTTGGCATTATCTGCGACTTGTTTCTGTCTGGATAACGATTGGTCTGCTCCTCGGAATCGTCGTGGGACTTCAACTAGCCTCCGGGCTCAATGAGCTTTATAAACTCTTTTTCAGATTTCCTGAAATCGTAGCGGTACGGTTCGGATGGGAGTGGATCCTCGCTGTCGCTCTAGGCGTGTCGGTCGCATCTTTGGGAGCTTTATCCGGCATTTACCGTGCTATGCAACTACCGCCGGCGGAAGCAATGCGGGCTGGAACCAGCACCGCGTCTCCACCAGCATGGGTTAAGGACCTGCGTTGGATCCATTTACTTCCCTCCTTGAGTCGACTAGTAGCTATTCGCTTAGTCAGTAATCCATGGCTATCCCTTTTCTCGATTTTGGGAATGGCACTGGGTATTTCATTACTGGTTTTGAGTTCGTTCATGGAATCAACAATTGATTACGTCCTGGAACATCAATTCTCCAAATCACAACGCCATTCATTACAACTCGCTTTTTACGAGAACCGATCTGAATCCTGCCTGCATTCGATCGAGCAATGGACAGGAGTTCAGCGCGTCGAAGGTTTCCGATCTGTACCTGCTCGTCTGCATCATGGATTACAAAACGAGCGGCTAGCTGTTCTTGGCTTGGAACCTCACTCACAGCTGTTTCGAGTTTTAGACCATAACGATCAACCGATACAATTCAGTGAACAATCAGGCCTGACCTTAACTCAGAAATTAGCTAACAAACTAGGAGTCGGTCTGGGAGAGATTGTCGAGATCGACATACTAGAGGGACAAGAACGGAAGATCGCTTTGCCCGTGGATCGGATCATAGCGAATTACACCGGACCAGGAGTATATCTGCCTCGTTCGCAATTACATCGCATGATGATGGAAGGTGAGCAAGTGTCCGGCGTTTTTCTCACGTTCGATACGACATACCGGGAACATATCTATCGTATGATCAAGGATACACCTGGTATCTCAGGTATCCTGGACAAACGAGCAGCACTTGCTAATTTCCGGGCATTACTTTCCAAGAGCACAGGCTGGATGCGGATTGTAAATGGCGTATTTGCCGCGTTGATTGCATTTGGTGTCGCGTACAATTCGACCTTGATCACATTCACCGAACGCGCCCGAGATTTAGCTACGATGCGTGTGCTAGGTTACAGCAATGCAGAAGTCAAATGGGTCCTCTTGTTGGAACTTGTATGCATTACGCTATTAGCCCTACCTATCGGTATTCCCCTTGGTTATACATTTGCTTACGGAATGACGGTCGCACTGGATTCCGATAGTCACCGATTTCCTTTAATCATCGATCGACAAACAATTGCGTACGCGATCACCGTGACTTTTGGATCATCCTTGATCTGTGGATGGTTGGTGATTCGATTGATAGAAGGCATGGATCTGATCTCTGTTCTCAAAGTACGAGAATAAAGGACTCACTATTGAAATCTTCTCACTCACAACGCATTCGATGGATCGCAGCATTGGTCATCGTGTCATGCTTGGGTGGATTGATCTATGCGCTCTGGATACCTAAGCCAATCTCGATCGAGATAGTAACTGTCGATTCCGGGACAGTAGAAATCACCGTCGAAGACGACGGCGAAACACGCGTGCGAGAACGTTATACCATCACCGCACCTATGGCTGGGAAACTCGTACGATTGGATGTACATCCCGGCGACAAAGTCGAAAAAAATGGCAAGCAAATAGCAACCCTGGAGCCGCTCGATCCTTCTCTGCTCGATGCAAGAGCTCGAATGGAAAACGAAGGACGTGTCAAGGCAGCAGAAGCAGCTATCGCTAGAGCTGACCAAGCTACATCCGCCGCAGTGGAAGCAGTCGAACTCGCCGAGCACGACTGGCAGCGTAGCAAAGAACTATTGGGAAGTGGTGCGATTTCACGAGCGGAATACGATCAGTCGGATCATCGATACCGAATCGTACAAGCCGAGTTAAGAGCTGCTAATTTTCTGAGGGCGATCGCGGAACATGAGCTTGCAATCGCCAATGCAGCATTGTTTTCCAGTGAGGGCAAGGGAAGCGACCCCATCCAAATTCACTCTCCGATCGATGGGGTTGTTCTTCGTGTGTATCGTGAGGATGCAGGAGTTGTCGCATCGGGAATACCACTTCTCGAAATCGGAAATCCAAGGGAATTGGAAATCCAGATTGATGTGTTATCGACGGCAGCGGTTTCTGTACGGCCAGGGAATCATGTCACAATCGAAAGCTGGGGTAGCGAGCGACCGCTCATGGGTCGCGTTCGACGCGTGGAACCCTCGGCTTTCCTAAAGATCTCTGCCTTGGGTGTGGAGGAAAAACGTGTACTGGTTTTAATCGATATCGATACTCCTTGGGAGGAACGAAAAGAACTCGGTGATGGATTCCGAGTCGAAGCGAAAATCATTGTTGAAACAAGCGATCCAACGATCACCCGAGTACCAACCGCCGCACTGGAAAGGGATGGATCGGACTACTTTGTTTACAAGATTCAACCATCTGGCATCGGCGCACCAAGAGTTCGTCGACTCCCTATCAAAGTCGGAAAATCCAACCGCTCTGTGTGCGAAGTAATAAGCGGTATTTTGGCTGGGGATGAAGTCGTCGTCTATCCGCCAGAGAAACTTCGAGATGGCAGTTCTGTTCGTATTTCTAGATCCTCCTACGCGACCATTCCCTAGCAACTGCAACAACCCTCCAGTCCCTAAGCCACGACCAGAGACTCCGTCGATCGGAAAATGAGCTACAAAGATTGCTAGCATTTCAGTTGATACGCCAGTAATTGACAAGCTAAGAATGGAATCAATCCAACGTCGAAAGAATGAGGAGCAAAGACGTTCCTCGAGCAAAAGGGAGCTTTAAAAGGCATGCGAGTGACAGCCTCTGAATAACACTAAGCGGAAATGCCTGAACTCATCGATAGGAATAAGAGATACGCTATAGCAATAGACGACCATTTCGAATCTTCCGGTCAGTAAGCATACCAATCATCTTCATCACAAGATAAATGGCTTGGATGCTTGGGAAATAGCAAAGCCTACGGCTAGGAAAGTCGATACTCTCGATTGGTAGCCAGTGTCGAGGCTGATTAGGAGATTCGCTCGAGAGATCGATACGACGATTTTCCTCTACATTGTAGCGGGTCTCACATGAAGGGTGTTCCTCGCCCATGTTCTTAGAATTGTGGAAGAGCAAAGTGTCATCAAACGTTAGCAGTAGTCAACTCTGCAAACTACTTGGGCTTGGCCTATTATCCCTCTCGGCCCAGGTTGGATTTGCGCAGCAGGAACAACCAAGCGATACGATGAGATCCGCGCCGACTGCATTAGAGCCGGAGGAAGATGAAATTGTGACGGATCGTGATTCATTCACGCCTTCGGCTCAAACTGTTAACAAAGGCCGTACCATTTTCGAAGCGAGCTACTCTTTCATCGATAATCGAGCAGGGTACGAGACCCACAGTTTCCCCGAGATACTTTGGCGATACGGACTCAACGAAAAATGGGAGCTGCGATTGGGATGGAATTATGAAATTGGCGCCGAGAATTCAATCGTGAGCGGGAACGGAACGATTGCTGAATTCGGTTCTGGATCGGAAGTCGAGCAAGCCTCTCGACTTCTCTTCGGGGTGAAGCGAAGCTTGACCAGGCAAGAGGGTATCATCCCTCACAGCGCTATCATCATCCAAGGATCAACGCCGACGAGCGGTGAAAACAATTTTACGAGTCTCGCGATCGTTCCCGTCACAGGCTGGCGATTCCGAAACGGCTGGACTTGGGACTCAGCCTTGCGATTTTCGACGAGTGGTGGAGACGGGGATACTTTTAATCTGTGGGATCCATCGACTGTTTTGAAATTCCCGCTAGGCGAACGCTATCAAGGTCACATCGAATACTTCGGAATTCGAACCCAGGGGCGTGAAGTGGAGACGTCACAGCATTTTGTAAGTCCAGGATTGCATTACTTGGTGTCAAGGGATTTCGAAGTCGGCTGGCGTTCCGGATGGGGTTTGAATGACTCCTCACCGAATTTCTTCTTTAACTTTGGTCTTGGCAAGCGCTTTTAACAGAGCCGAAAGCAAGACAGTGCTACGAATCAAACAGTGCTACCCATTAAATGCGGTAGCCGCTAACGATCCAGAGCATCGCAACGGTGGATGACCGAATCATCTGCCGTAATAATACAAAAGATTCGCTAGGACGAAACTAGCAAACTACAAAGTCCATGTACGCCAGAACAACTGGCACACAAGCGGATGGTTTCCTGCAACGAAAAGGGGCCTTCGTGAAGCGAGATACTTGGGTAGCGCATTGATCTAAACCCTCGCCTCAGGACCCTGCAGTCCGTCAGGGAGACATGAGAGCGAGCGATACGGGATTCCTAGGTCTACCGTGGGAGGAGTATTTGAGTTTGCTAGTCTGGACGGTCCTCAGGGAAGAGCGGACAAGCGCAGCGAAATCCCGAGGGATTTGAACAGGTTTTACATCGACTGTTACCGTCAACCGTGATTATGGACACGGCTGACGATCGAGATTGAGTCTAGTTTGTGTTATGGATCCAATAGATCGATCGCTACAGATAATCAGACGAATTCAGACGCTTACCTGAGAGCACTACTTCCTTAGATCTACAATAACGCGTCGACGTACCCAGAAATACATAGCCCGAAGTAATGTGACCGAGTGACTTTCAAAGTAATTAGTTCACCTGAAAATATCTCTATCGAGCATTCGATAGTTGATCGCTTCTTCAATATGGTGCGGTTCAATTACTCCTGCCACTTCGAGGTCTGCAATAGTTCGAGCGACTCGCAGAATTTTGTCATGTGCACGAGCGGAGAGTCCCATTTCCGTGACCGCAGTCCGCATTCTTTCGCTTTGAGTCCTACCTAGGGGACAAAACTCTCTCACCTGTCGACTACTCATCTGAGCGTTGGTACGAATGGATGAACCTTCGAATCTTTTTGATTGAATGGAACGAGCACGATGAACCTCTTCTCGAATGACTGTACTGCTGGTTCCAGCTGGGCCACTGGACAGGTCATTGAAGGGTACAGCAGGAACTTCAATGTGTATATCAATTCTGTCGAGAAGTGGACCGGAAATACGAGACATGTAACGTTCAATCTGGGGTGGAGTACAGTTACAACTTCTTCTTGGATCGGTACGATATCCGCATGGACAGGGGTTGAGTGCAGCGACCAACATGAAATCGGCAGGGAAGGTAGTGCTACGCATCGCACGAGAGATAGTGACAACACGATCCTCGAGAGGTTGACGCATCACCTCCAATGTTTTCCGATTGAACTCAGGTAGTTCGTCTAGAAAAAGAACACCGTGATTCGAGAGGGACACTTCCCCTGGGGCTGGAGGGCTACCCCCACCGACAAGTCCTGCATCCGATATCGTATGGTGCGGTGATCGAAATGGCCTTTGGACCATCAGCGCTTGGCCAGATTTTAGACGCCCCAAAGCCGAATAAATTCGAGTTGTTTCAATTGATTCCTGCGCCGTCAACGTAGGCAAGATACTTGGCAGACGCTTGGCAAGCATCGTTTTTCCTGACCCTGGTGGGCCGAGCATTAATAAATTGTGGGATCCAGCGGCAGCGATGGTCAGTGCTCTTTTTGCCATCTCCTGTCCTCGTACATCACTGTAATCAACATCATACTTTGAATACGTCTGAAAAATCTCATCGAGCTTGGAGGGAACGGGCTCGATAGGTAGGTCTCCACGGAGAAACCCAACCGCCTCTTGAAGCGTTCGTACGGGGATAATCTCAATCGACTCAACAACGGCAGCCTCTTGCGCATTTTCAGCAGGTACGATCAGTCCTCGAATTCCAACTTGGTTCGCCGCAGCCATCGCCATCGATAGTACTCCCTTTACTTTTCTCATCTGTCCCTCGAGAGAAAGTTCACCAACGGCAGCGTATTGACCCAGCAAGCTGGATTGCAATTGATTCGACACCGCGAGAATACCCAGCGAGATTGGAAGATCAAAACTAGAGGCTTGCTTAGGTAATTCCGCAGGAGCTAAGTTGATTACCAGTCGATCATGCGGAAGCCTGTAACCTGCATTAACGATTGCTCGCTCAACACGGTGAGTACTTTCCTTGACCGCCTGCTCAGGTAGCCCAACTAGAATTGTTTTCGGCAAGGTCGCTGAGGAAAGGTCCACTTCAACCTCCACTGGTAATGCTTCGATTCCTAAAAGAGAAAATGTCTGAAGCTGAGCAAGCATGGAGGTACCGCGGGCAATTAGGTAGTCTTCAGTCGATCGGACCCCATTGTATCGAATTCCAATCCTGCCGACGTCTACCCTCGGTTAATATTTCCTACGGTTTTAAAACCAAACAAACTACCTATTCCTCAATCACTCGTACAGCAAACCAATTGATACTAAGAAGACCAGAGATTGAGCGAATCCCCAAAAGTCATCTCGGTCTCTTCGAACCATCGCAACTTTGTAATACCTAAAACAACATCATTTGCTCTGAGGAACACAGATCTATTGTATCGGTACTAAAACTCCCTAAACAAACTTTCTTGTTACGCTTTCGTGTAAGATGTCCGTGATCCATGCACCGCGGATCGAAGAAATCATTTCCCAAGAGGATGCTCTAAGTTTCCATGTTTATAAGAAAACAATTAAGCGCAATCCATTACTGTCCTTTTTTGCTCCTGGTCTTCGTTGTAGCCGCAAAGGGACAAGACTCCGCTTACCAAAACCCACCAGTTGCCGAACCACCTTATTACCGTGTTCGTTATCCTGGGTCCTCGAATGAAGGCGAACTCGTTTATCCTGTGAGCTACACGCTGTGGATTCCACCGAATGTCAAAAATCTAAGAGGTGTGGTAGTCCATCAGCATGGTTGTGGTGAGGGATCCTGTAGATCGGGGCAAACCGGCGCCTGGGATCTGCACTGGCAAGCGTTAGCCAGGAAACATGACTGCGGATTACTTTCACCAGTATACGAGCAACCTGAGAAAGAGGATTGCACTCGCTGGTGCGACCCTCGAAAGGGATCAGATCTTGCATTCCAACGAGGATTGAAAGATCTTGGACTCTTATCAAATCATCCCGAGTTGTCATCTGCACCTTGGATACTATGGGGACATAGCGGTGGCGGGCATTGGGTAGGGGGTATGACATTCCTTCATCCTGAACGAGTGGTTGCAGCATGGCTTCGCTCAGGCGTTCCTCCACTTCGACCCTCTGAAGGACGTCCCGATTCATGGACCATCCGTGACGGTTCACTTTCAGTACCGATGATTTGTAATCTAGGGACGAAAGAGGGAGTCACTCAAAAAGATGGAAGATTTGCTCGTGTGTGGAGTGGTGTAGAGACTTTCTTTCGGGAGATGCGCAAGCAGGGCTCGCTCATTGGAATTGCTGTCGATCCCTTGTCCAGTCATGAATGTGGCAATCAGCGGTATCTTGCCATCCCATGGCTTGATTACTGCATGCAAAAGCGACTGAAACCTGATAGCAACGCTTTGATGCAAATGCCAAGCGGCGAAGCGTGGTTGGCTCCGATGTTTTCAGAGGATCCAACTGCTTCAGTCGCTGTACCGCGGTCTCAGTTTAAGGGGAACATAGAGGAGTCGACTTGGCTTCCCGATGAGACCACCGCCAAACTATGGATGCAGTACATTCGAGATACCAAAGTTTCGGACACGACGCCTCCACCGAGACCGAGCGTTATTCGCATTGAAGGTAATACAATCACATGGCAGGCCGAAGCTGATTTAGAGAGTGGTATTGCTTCTTTCGTCGTCATTCGAGACGGAGTAGAAATTGCGACTATTCCAGCCCAAGGCAAGAATCCTTTCGGTCGTCCGATCTTTCAAAACAATTCTTATAGCGATACGCCCACGCAGCCATTAGCAGAGATGAAATACATAGATACGACTGCTAAATCGGGAGCAAAGCACAACTATGCGGTCGTTACCATCAATACTTCAGGGATGCGGTCCGAACATCCTTGATGCACAAGTATTCATGGCAATCCAATTCGATTCAGCCTGAATCATTCGGTCGAATTAGGACCTATCATCATGCTGCTCCAATGCATGACGGCGTGTTTCATACGACTTCAGAGCAACCGAGCGGCTCGAAACAGGAGACGTTCCGCTGATCGTGTAGGTGTGAACGCGATCTCAAGCGATCAGACAGAGGATATTGCTCAGGTTGAGTAATGCATTTACCGACGAATCTGGCTATTCGATCAACCGAATCTTTTTTCCATTTCGACAGCCACAATCGTGATACATGATAAAAAAAGGACGCTCAACCACGAGTCAAGATTCGTTGGCTCTGTATGAAAAAGTACATTCATCAAGGGCATGTAGGTAAAAAGCAATTGCAATACGATCATTGCCCCGACTCCAATCAGCAACCAGCGATTGGAAAAGATGTTGATCCTCCAAACGGCAGTCCTTAGTGAGCGGGAACAGAACAGATAAAAGGTCTCGACGATGACAAACATATTCACGACCGTCGTGCGTGCATAGGCTTCGCTTGCTCCATGCGACAATTCCCATTCAAAAAGTACAAAGCCTCCGATCAACATGACAAGCCCAACGATGACAATCCTTATGAGGAGTCGTTGTGTAAGAAAGGACTCCTTCGGATCCCGAGGATGTCGTTTCATAAGCCCCGCCTCCTTGGGTTCAAAAGTCAGCATCATCCCGAGGAGTATACCCGTTGTTAAGTTGACCCAAAGAATCTGTACAGGAATGATCGGCAGGGTAGCCCCAAAAAGTACCGAAACAAAAATGATGAGACCTTCTCCGACATTGGTCGGAAGAGTCCATGCGAGGAACTTAGATAAGTTATCGAAGACTCCTCTCCCCTCCTCTACCGCCGCCTGAATCGATGCAAAGTTGTCATCGGTCAAAATCATCGCAGCGGAATTTTTGGCGACATCGGTCCCACCTATCCCCATAGCGATACCGATATCGGCCTGCTTAAGAGCGGGCGCATCGTTCACTCCATCACCCGTCATGGCTACGATTTTTCCACACCTTTGGAGAGCCTTGACTAGCCTTAGTTTTTGCTCTGGACTAACTCGTGCGAATACCGAAACCTCTTCCGCTACCGTATCTAATTGCTCATCTTCCAAACCTGCCAATTGCTGACCATTGATGACTACTAATCGATCATTTGCTTTTTTTCCCTCGATTCCAATCTGTTCTGCAATCGCTGCAGCCGTACTCGCGTGGTCCCCCGTGATCATCTTGACTTGGATACCGGCCTCCATGCATGTCTGCACAGCTTGTTTCGCTTCGGGTCGTGGTGGATCAATCATTCCTTGTAACCCGAGAAATGTCAGTCCCTTCGCGACATCGGTGTGGTTGATACTAACGAACCCCTCAGACACATCCATCATCGCAAAAGCTAATACCCGCAGACCTTCTCTACCCATGATTGCAGCGGCTTCTAAAATCGAGCTGTCCTCAGCATACGTGCATCGCGCGAGAACACTTTCAACCGATCCTTTCATATAAACAACTCCCGGATGAAGAGTTGCCATGTACTGGAAATCGGATTCGAAAGGTATGGCATCGATACGTGGAAACGATCGATGTTGGCTTTCCAGATCCATTCCTGATTTGATAGCGACCGTTAACAAGGCTCCCTCCGTAGGATCTCCTTGCACTTCCCATCTTCCGTCTATTTCCTTTAACAGACTATCATTGCACAGAACACCTGCTCTTAGTACTTGTACCAATCCTCCATTCAATAGTGCTGTATCCTTGCTCCATATCTCACCTAGTGGCGAGTAGCCTGAGCCCGTGACGGAAAACCATTGACCGTTCGTGAAAATCCTTTGGACTGTCATTTGATTTTCTGTGAGCGTACCTGTCTTGTCGGAGCAAATGACTGAGGTACTACCAAGTGTTTCGACTGCAGGAAGCCTTCGAATGATCGCGTTGCGTCGTGCCATTCTGGCAACTCCGATCGCTAAAACGATCGTCACGGCAGCAGGCAGGCCTTCCGGAATCGCGGCGACAGCTAAAGCCACTGCAGCATGGAACATATGCTGCACTGATTCGCCCCGAGCGATGCCAATGAGGAAGGTAATACACGACATTGTCAAAATAACGACTAAGAGCCATCGGCTGAAACGTGCAATTTCTCGCGTGAGCGGGGTTGAAACATCTGTCGCGGATTGAATCAGGTATGAAATCTTCCCGACTTCCGTCTGATCTCCCGTAGCAACCACAATCCCATCCCCCGTTCCGAAGGTAACAAGGGAAGAAGCAAATGCCATATTGATACGATCCGCTAATGGAGTATCCAATGGCAGGATCCCAGACTCCTTTTCAATTGGGAGAGACTCACCTGTTAAAGCAGCTTCGGCAATCCTCAATTCTCGCACACGAATCAAGCGGAGATCAGCGGGTATTTGATCGCCACTCGCTACATGCACAATGTCGCCTGGAACCAACTCTCTCGCATCGATACGTTGGCGAACACCCTCTCGAATCACAGTTGCCTCCGACACCATAGTTTTCGAGAGGGAGTCAATCGCTTTCGCTGCTCTAGACTCTTGCAGAAACCCAACGACTCCGTTGAGTAGAACAACCGCCCAAATCACCCCTGCATCTACCCATTCGCCGAGTAGTCCAGAAACAAATCCCGACAGAACTAGGATAACGATCAGTGGTTCACTAAACTGCAATAGAAAATCGATCCACCAAGGTCTCGCTCGTTTTTCTGTGAGCTGATTGGGGCCGCTCGTTCGAAGTCTTTGATCAAAGACCGACTGTCCCAATCCTCGCTCCAAGTCACTCCCCAAGATTGAAACAACGTGTTTCCAATCGATGGCGTGCCAAGTTTGCTCGACTGGAAGAACAGACTTTTCTTGTGTTACAGGCATCGCGAAGCATCGGGGTACAGGATGTCCTCAAATCTGGATACTGTTTGTTATGCCATAAACTAACTGCTTTGTCGAATGACTCTCATCAAGCAACTTTGACTATACAAATCCGCAGGAAACAGGTATTGGCCCTAGAGATTGATCACTGCATCAATGAATCGCTGATCCCACAGTCATGATAGGATCCCAAACACCCGAGCGTTGAAGCGCGCCATTTCAAGGAACGCGACTCAGAGGTTCCAGCAAAATGATTCGTCGACTTGTTTAGCGATCCTCTAGAAAACTTCTCCAGCGAACTTCATCGTCGAGTTCCCACTAGGAAGCATGGTTTTCATTTCATGCTTGATCGGCTGTACCGGCGTGCCTCACTGCGACTTCGGTGCACGCTTGGGATTAGGGAGGTCATAGGGGTTGAGATCACGGAACGTCGGAGTTGGTGCCATCGGCTGAGGCAACTGTAGTTCCTCCAGTTGTTCGATCAACGGAACAACCCTATCTTTTTGCCGGGGAGAAATCCTTCCATCATGTTCGGAAGTGCTTTTGAACTGCTCCCGATTTACTTGGGATGGTGCATAGACGCTTGACTTCGAGAACGCACCATAAGCGGACTGACTCAATTGATGGGTAACATAACTAGGCCGGGGACGATCATTCCTATCCGATACAGGAGCACTCGGACGACTATAGTAGGTTGAAAAACCCTCTGCGTGGGACGATCCGATCGGCGGCTTGCAAGTCTCGGTACCACAGGAATGATATCCATCACTGTATCCAAAACCATGAAAGCGCGCGAAATAATTGAATGGTGCGACTCTCCACGAATTCCCCATCTGAGCTTGTAAGGAATCACTCGCTGTCAATAAAGCGACTAAACACAGAAGCCAACGTTTCGAAAACAGCATCGCGAACCCCTTCCCAGCAAACTCACTATGTAAACACCATTGGTTTTGGCGATATTTCAGACGATGCGTAGGCATATACTCAGCCCTGCGCAAAACAATTCGCTGTTTCTAAACCATCGGCACGCGAGCTATTTTTCGAGCGACTTCTATTCGTAAGGGTGGAAATCATCATGCCGCGCAGGCACAGGAATCCATCTAGGTAAAATCTACGGCACTCGACCTACAGATTCATCGCTAGCTATGTATTCGCTGTAGGTTGTTGAACAAAACAGAAACGAGCGAAACGAATCATTCGATCATTCGCTAGCTTTTCTAGTCGGTTTGGATTTCCGCAAGCCCTGAAGCCAGAGATAGAGATCTGGTGGCCAAGGCATTTTGAATTTGAGTTGCTCACCGCTGATGGGGTGGTGGAACTCTAAAGTCGCGGAATGCAACGCTTGACGAGGCGCACAACTCTGGTCACTCCTTAGAGATCCGTCCCGTTGTCGCCCATAGATTTGATCTCCGCAAAGAAGATAACCGGCTTCCGATAGATGGATTCGAATCTGATGTGTTCGGCCCGTTTCGAGCTGGCATTCTATGAGCGTGTAGGCCCCGAGGTCCTCGAGAGGCTTAATATGGGTGATCGCTCGTTGCGCGGAGGGATCAGGCATATCGGTCTGTTTAGTTCCCCGTAAACCATCACCGCGATCGCGTACCAGGTAATTGTCGAAGGTTTGAGCTTTGGGATGTCCATGAACAACAGCATGATACCTTCGAACCACTTCATGCTTACGGAACATGAGCCCGAGTTTCTGCGCAACGCTGGGTGTTCTCGCAAAAATCATCAGTCCGCTGGTATCTCGATCTAAACGATGTACTGCGATGACGGCATAACGTTTCATTCGATGTTCGCGTTGTCGTTCAGACTCGACAGGTTTCTGTCTCATTGCTGTGTTCAAAGGCTGCTTCCGGACTTGTTGAAAGTGAAGAAGCAAGGTCTGTGGAAGCAATTCCTCGAGAGTAGGTTGAATTTGTCGACGTTTTTTTGGAAGATCTCTCTCCTCAAAATGACGTGTCGAAGTCACTCCAGGCGGCTTTTCAACAACAATGAGGTAGTCATCGACGTAAGCCAATTTGATTCTGGCTGCGTCAACTGGTTTCGGCAGAGATTCGTTCCAAACTTTGATGACATCTTTCACTGTGAGCTTTCTCGCTGCATCCAGACAAAGATTGCCGTTCACTTGCACGCGGCGCTTGAGGATGACCGATCGAATATCCCCCCAACTAGTTCCGACCATGCGATGCTTCAGCAGAGTCGAAAGCGTGAGTCCCACCTCGTCGCTGGAAAGATGGAAAAGCTGAAATTTATCATTCTGGTTCATGTTTGCCATCAGATACAAAGAGAGGATGACTCGCCAAATCGCAGTTGCGGCAGAGCTGAAACCTGTAGTACGGCGATGCTCACCGTCCGGGAGGAAAAGAGGATTTGATCATCAAGACTCGAGCACTGTTTTGTTTGGGTAAAGTTTCCCAGGTTTGCTTGGGGAGAATATCCCGGGCCCTCGGCCGATTTGGTTCTGGATAGCACTACCTGGGGCTTTCAACCAAGGCCAACTCAGAGTAGCTCCAACTAATCCAACTAAATAGTAGCTCAGACTAGCTAATTTCACCAATGCATCTCGGTAGCTTGTCATCGCTCGTGGCGAAAATTACCATGATGCGGTGGTTAATGCCAGATTTTGGCCTCTCGTCCCCCATTCACCAATAAAGAACCATTTGTGAAATCCTCAAAATACTCCTTGATTTGGCTGTTAGCGGGCCTGCTGGTTACCGTCAGTTTGGGTTGCGATTCGTCATCGACCAAAACGGGAACGGGAACGAATGGAGCGGGCTCCGCTGCATCCGGGACAATTTCTGGTACGAAACGTATCGTGCTACTCAACAATACGGATTCTCCTTTCTGGGATGCTGCGCGAGCCGGTATCAAGAAGGCACAAAACGATCTCAAGCTCACCGATGTCGGTTTCACTGCCAGCATGGACTCCAACGACGGTACAGAGACGGGCCAGATCGAGAAGCTCCGACAGTATGGTACCCAAAGCGATATTGCAGCGGTCATTATCTCTCCGATATCAGCAACCAATCCAGCGATCGCGGATGAATTGAAGAAGCTGAAGGCCAAGGGAATCACCATCGGTTGTTTCGATAGCGACCTCGATGCCAAGTACCAGCAGTATCGCGAGTTCTATGTAGGTACCAATAATATCGCCGGCGGTAAGGTTCTCGGTACTGCTGCCAAGTTGCTCAAACCAGACGGAGCCCCGTATGTTCAATTCGTCGGTGTCGATAGCCAACAAAACGCGATCGAGCGAATGGATGGTTTCACATCGGCCGTGGGAGATAAATTCACACAGAAGGATCGCAAGCTCGACGATGCGGATCGCAATCGCGCGCGAGATAACGTACGAGATGTCATCACCAAGTATCCGGACCTTTCCTTGTTGGTGGGCATTTGGTCCTACAATGCGCCAGCGATTGTCGATGTCGTCAAAGAGAAAAACGCTCGCGACAAATTCACGATCGTCACCTTCGATGCCGAAGCGATCGCGATCCAGCAGATGCAGGAAGGGATGATCGACGCGATGGTCGTACAAAACCCCTTTGCGATGGGATACGAGTCGGTACGGTATGCGTTCGCCAAAGCGAAGGGAGACCAGGATACGCTGAAGAGCATGTTCCCGAACATGGGGCAGCCCGGCGGCGATATTCTCGATACTGGACTCAAGGTAGTTGCTCCCACCGGATCACCGCTCAAGGCAGAGATGTTTGAATCCTTCGGAAAAAGTGTCGAATTCCTCGATTTGCCCGCTTTCCAAACCTGGCTTAAGCAATACGACCTGACGAGTTCATGAACAACGATTCACCGAGCCTGCTCGGGCGCCTGTGGTCGAGCGTTGAGTTCAAGTTGATCCTGTCGTGGTTGTTGGTCGTGATCGCCACGATGGTGCTCGACTCCAACCATACCTATTGGAACGCATCGGCGGACTCGGCGCAAATCGTCCTTCGTCAGACAGTATTGCTTGGATTTTTTGCTCTCGGGAGCGCGATCATCGTCATCTCAGGGGGAATTGATCTCTCAAGCGGATCGGTGATCGCGATGAGTGCGACGGTCTTTGGGTCGCTGATGATCGTCCTCGATCCAGAGGGATTCAAGGCCGGGCATGTTTACACGACCGCAGTGATCCTGAGTATCGCCGGTACCCTTCTGGTAGGTGCTATGGTAGGCACCCTCCATGCTTGGTTGATCACCAGCGTCGGTTTGCCACCCTTCGTGGCGACCCTCGCGACATTGGTCGGGCTGCGCAGCTTCAGCCGTGGTCTAACACCCACTCTCACCGGCGGCAAATCGCAAATCGATTTCCCAGACGACAACCTCCGCAATGCATTGAAGGACGTCAACACGATCACAATCTTGTTCATCGTCTTTGCGTTGGCTCTTTGGTTCTTGATGAGTCGTACGGTAACGGGTCGCCACTTGCAGGCCATGGGTGGAAACGAACAAGCCTCCAAGTTGAGCGGTATCCGAACCGATCGATTGAAATGGCTTGCCTATGTGATCGGCGCGGTATCCGCATCGATCGTTGGGATCATTTTCTTCGCTGATCAGGGTTCCGCGAAACCAGATATCATGGCGCGAGGGTATGAACTCAATGCGATCGCTGCATCGGTTATCGGCGGTTGCTCGCTCCAAGGGGGCATTGGCACCATCCCTGGGACAATACTTGGGTGTCTCTTTCTGCGCACGATTATCGATGCTGTCCAAAAGATCGTTGGTGCGGGTGCGGACGTCTTTGAAGGAATGATCGTCGGCATCGTAGTCGTCGTGGCGGTCACATTCAGTCAACGCGGTACAGGCAAATTGATTGGAAAGCGATACTTCTCGGATGAAATCGGGTGGAGTGTCATTCCGACCCTTGGTTTACTCTCGGGTCTGGCGTATTTGTTGTTCTTTGGAAAGCGGGAGTGGTACGCTCCTTACCAAGCGATTCTCGTAGGTTTGATCGTTATCGGGGCGCTTGCTGTGCGCGCTGTCTTGGAGTCTCGCACCAACTCGAGCAGCCGTGTATGACACCGCCAATCATTGCGATCGAGAAGATCAGTAAGCGTTTCGGCGGGACGCGTGCGCTGCATGAGGTTTCATTTGATGTGCTGCCCGGCGAACTTCACGCGATCTGCGGGGAAAACGGTGCTGGCAAAAGCACACTGATGAAAATCCTCTCAGGGGTGATTACTGACTACGAAGGGGAGCTGCGAATCGACGGTCAAACCGCGCGGTTCAGCGGAACCCGGGACGCGGAATCGGTTGGTATTAGCATCATTCACCAAGAACTGAATCTCGTGGAGCAACTCTCCATTGCTGCCAATATCTTCCTTGGCCGCGAATTGCGATGGGGAGGTGTTTTTTGCGACGATCGAGCGATGGAGGTGGCCGCTACGGAACTCCTCAAGTCGCTCGATTGCGATATCCCACCTTCTCGACTCGCAGGTTCATTGAGAGTGGGAGATCAGCAATTGATCGAGATTGCCAAGGCCCTCAGCCTTAACAGCCGAATCTTGGTCATGGATGAGCCGACTAGTGCACTGACCGAAGCTGAGGTAGAACGTCTCTATCGCGTAATCGCGAAATTGAGAAGCAAAGGCACCACGATTCTTTACATCTCACACAAAATGGATGAGGTCTTTCACCTCTCCGATCGGATCACTGTTCTGCGAGACGGTCAATTCATCGCAACTCGCAACGCCAAGGAAACCAACGCGGGGGAGATCACAAAATTGATGGTGGGGCGCGACATCGAGTCGCTCGATCTCGGCCCTCGCAGTTCCAGAGGCAAGAAGGTTTTAGAAGTTCGAAATCTTTCTCTCGAATGGCCTGGTCATGCCCGTGGTTATCGTCTCAAAGATATTTCTTTAGAACTCTATCAAGGTGAAGTTCTCGGGATTGCGGGGCTCATGGGAGCGGGCCGAACCGAGCTGCTCGAATGCTTATTCGGTGCGTCGTCGCTCCCTCCTACCGGAGAAATCATCCTCGATGGTGTACCGATCATGCCGCGGCATCCATCGCAAGCCAAACGAGCCGGTCTCGCACTTGTCACCGAGGATCGCAAACGCTTAGGAGTTTTTAACTCCATGAACGTCGGTCAGAATATCTCGATGTGCTCATTGCACGAGGCAGCCGCGGGACCACTGCTAAGCAGTTCTCGAGAACGTCGATTGAGCGATTCGATGGTCAGTAAATTGCGCATCAAAACCGCTGGACTTACGCCCCCGATCGGTAGTCTTAGTGGCGGCAATCAGCAGAAGTGTATCGTTGGACGTTGGTTGCTAACTCACCCCAAAGTGTTGCTGCTAGACGATCCCACCCGCGGAGTCGATGTCGGAGCGAAAGCGGAGCTTTATCGAATCATTCGAGGACTTTGCAGTGAAGGTATTGCCGTTATCGTAACCAGTAGCGAATTGCCTGAGATACTAACCTTGAGCGATCGCATCATGGTACTCAATGAAGGACGGCAAAGTGCATTATTCACGCGTGAGGAAGCGACGCAGTCGAAAATCATTCAAGCAGCAACGTAGGCGGCTCCTTCCCAAACTTGCATCTGAAGTCTTCGCCTAATGCCAATCCATTCGACAGACATTCATCGGACGATTGCACTTTCCAGCACGGAATAGGCGAACGTTAACCGCTAGTTCGTTCAGCTCCTGTTGACTATGCAATCCAATCCTGCATTACCGTCCCACTCACATCGGTAAGTCGAAAGTCTCGCCCCTGAAACCGGAAAGTAAGTCGTTCATGATCTAGACCGAGCAGATAAAGAACGGTCGCATTCAAATCGTGAACATGCACAGGATTTTCGACAGGGCTAAATCCAAATTCGTCCGTCCTTCCATAAGATACACCGCCATGGATTCCGCCACCGGCTAACCAAAACGTAAATGCGTCCTTATGATGATCGCGGCCTGTGGCCGTTTGGTTTCCATTACCGTCGACACCCTGAGCTAATGGTGTTCGTCCAAATTCACTTCCCCACACGACCAATGTCTGTTCGAGCAAGCCTCGGCGTTTTAGATCAGTAATCAATCCGAAACAAGCTCGATCGATATCTTTGCTTTTGGCTTCGATTCGATTGGCGAGATTGCTGTGGTGATCCCAATCGCTATCAAAAAGCTCGATAAACCGTACCCCCCTTTCCACCAAGCGCCTGGCCAACAAGCAATTGTTGGCAAAAGACGACTTGCCAGGATTCGCACCGTAAAGATCGAGTGTCTCCTGTGTCTCTTGCTGAATATCCATCAACTCTGGAACACTGCTTTGCATCCGAAAAGCCATTTCATATTGACGTATTCGAGTGGCAATTTCGGGATCACCAACATCGGCCAAATGGACTTCATTGAGCGATCGAGCCGCATCGAGAACGCGGCGTCTACTTTCCGTGGAATGCTTTTCCGGATTCGTTAGATACAGGACACTTTCACCCTCGGAACGGAATGGAATTCCTTGATACACACTTGGTAGAAAACCGCTGGAATGCATACTCGCTCCAGCTCCCCCGGGGGGTCCACTTTGCAGAACGACATAGGCTGGTAACTCGTTCGTCTCGGCTCCTAGTCCATAGGTTACCCACGAACCAATACAAGGTCGGCCGCCTCGTCCAAATCCGGTGTGGAGGAATATCTGAGCGGGGGCATGATTGATCTCTTCCGTGTGGATTGTGTGAACAAAACATAGTTCATCAGCAACCTTAGCTAGATTTGGCAGAGTATCTGAGAAGGAGTGCCCACAGGCCCCATGCTGTGAAAATTTTCTCTTGGATCCCAATAGGCGGAGTTCGCCACCGATGAATGCAAAACGCCGACCTTCGAGCAAACTGCTCGGGCACACTTCGCTGTCTCGTCGCGTTAGCTCGGGCTTCGGCTCGAACAAGTCCAATTGGGATGGAGCGCCTATCATATGCAGATAGATGATACTTTTTGCCCGCGGTGGATGATGCTGCACGACCTGAGTCTGCGTCGTGGAGAAAGCCCCTAAGCGGTCACAGTTCAAGAGCGAGCTAAGTGCGGCTGAACCTAAACAAAAAGAAGCATTTCTGAAAAGCGAACGCCGAGAAAAATCATGGGCTGTCGAATCCATAAACTTACTCCTTGGTGATGGTTTCATCGAGATTCATCAGCGCTGAAGCGACTGCGAACCAAGCATGCTCTTCATCGCCAGCACTCGCTTTTTGTCCTGGGTTCCATTCCGAAAGGTAGAGCTTTCTCAGGATTTCGATTTCCTCGATCGAGGGTGGTCGAACCAGTGCATAGCGAAAAGCCAATTGGATCCGCTCGTCCAGAGTACCGTCAGGGCTTGACTGGAGCACCCGACGAACTAGACCTTTTGCTGCCTCCACATAGACCGGATCGTTCAGTAGATTAAGCGCTTGCAAGGGGGTGTTCGAGCGATTGCGTTTGACGCGGCAAGCCAATCGCGAGGTGGAATCAAAATTAATAAAACTGGGGTAGGGCGACATTCTTTTTAGAACGACGTAAACCCCACGCCGTTTCGATTCATCCCCTGGGCTTATCTGATAGTCGTACTGCTGGCCACCTACCTTTCGCCAAAGTCCGTCAGGCTGTGGGGGGCGGATGGGCGGCCCGAATTGCTTCAAGCTAAGTTGGTCGGCGATGGATAGGGCATTATCTCTGATGAATTCTGCGTTTAGGCGGAAACGAGGACCACGAGCTAGGAATTGATTCGTCGGATCTCGCTCCAAAATGGACGGACTAACTCGGGAGGATTGTCGATACGTCTCAGACGTGAGAATTTTTCTCAGCAGTCTCTTCTGGGACCAACCTTCCTCTACAAAATCGCACGCCAGCCAATCGAGAAGTTCCGGGTGGGATGGAAATGTACCCTTGAGACCAAAATCCTCGGGAGTCGAGACCAATCCAGTGCCGAAAATCTCGGACCAAATACGATTCACGATCACTCTTCCCACGAGGGGATTATCTGGAGATACAAGCCAGCGAGCTAAACCTAATCGATCCTTGCGCTCTATCTGCGAAAAGGGATGCAGGACCGCGGGTGTCGAAGGTTCAACCACAGCACTTGGATTCCGAAAATCGCCGCGTGCAAACATGGTCGTCGTACGTTGGACTTTCTGTTCCCGCATGACGAGTGTTTTAGGGAGAGAAATCGCATCTCTTTGCTTTTGCAAGCCAGATATTGTTTTTCTAATTTCCGCGATTTCTTTCGACTCCTTCTTCGGAGTCGGGAGGCATTGTGTGAAATCACCGTCGATCGCAGAGATTCGGAAATTCCCGATGGTTCGGGCTGAACCAAAATTTTGAATCATTTCGATTTGAATTCGATCGCCTTCTTGGAATGCCACTGGAGATTCCAAACGGAAAGCGGCCCAGTGTGGCTTTGAGAATTGCGGTGCGATAGCCCAAGCAGTTGTTTGGTTGGAGTCGATGGCACCGCTCACATCGTAATTCTTCTGGGAAAACGAGGCTTTAGCCTCGATCAGCTTCAAGGGAACTGAAGTGGCTCCAGCATCACGGATATGAAATACTTTGAACTCTTGCAACACAAAATTGGGTTTAGCTGCATCACCGCGCCCAGGTCCACTTCCTGGTAGAGAAGGATGGGTCATGGCTTCCAGCAAGAAGCCGTTAACAACTCGAGACTTGGTTTCAAAAGTGATTGCATAGGTATCTCGATCGGCGGGATCGCCCTGAATGAGAACCGAGCCATCACTCAGAAATTCGTGTGAGGATCCATCGGATGATTCAAATGCAACGGCTCTCATCGGGGTCGTTGGCGAGCGAGACGGGGAAGAATCCTCTGCATCTTGCGATGCAGTCCAATGATCCAATCGCGATTTCTCTTCCGCAATCCTCTTTTCGAGACTGGCGATTTCAGCTTGTTCGGTCAGAGATCCGAGGTCCATGTAAGGACCGACAAAACGAATCGAGCCTGGCACCTTCGGATTGGAGCGTTCTGCCTCAATTTCCGTCTGATTAAAAAACGCGAATAATCCGTAGTAGTCGCGCTGCGTAAACGGGTCGTATTTATGATCATGGCATTGAGCACACTCAAGGGATGACCCGAGCCAGACATAACCTAGTGTGTTGACACGATCGACGATTTGATTGAAACGGTTTTCCTGGGGATCGGTACCTGCCTCTACATTGCACGGAGAGCACCGATTGAAACCCGTAGCGATTAATTGAGATTCGGTGGCATTGGGGAGCAGGTCACCCGCGATCTGCTCGATGGTGAATTGGTCGAATGGCATATCCTCGTTCAGGGATCGAATGACCCAATCTCGGTAAGCCCATAAGTCGTGCAGATCATCCCTCTGAAAACCATGAGAATCAGCGTATCGCGCCGCGTCGAGCCATGGCGTTGCCCATTTCTCGCCATAATGCTGGGATTGCAGAAGTTCATCGACCAATTGATCGACCGCTTTTTGAACATCCTGTTTTGCAGCTGCGACAAACTCGTCGGCTTCACTGGGATTCGGTGGAATTCCGATCGTGTCGAAATAAATTCGTCGAGCTAAAACATAGAGGTCGGCTACCGGAGATGATGCGAAACCATACTCCTTCCATTGTTTCGAGACCCAATAATCGATTGGGGACTGAACCGACCGTGCATCGGGGATGGAGGACCTCGAGGGAGGTAGGTAGGACCAATGTTTCGCTACCGAGGATTCCGATGGCCAAGGTAAACCGTTTGCGATCCAAGACTCGATTTTTTTGATCTCGCCAGGGGGTATAGAATCTCCTCGTTTTGGCATGCGTTCAGAGTCATTGACCGGTAGACGAATCCTTCTCAACAGCTCGCTCTTCGAGAAATCCTTCGTATCGATAGCAGGGCCGCTATCTCCACCCAGTTTCAATTGCTGAATACTATCCAGACGCAGTCCTGCATCTTGTTTTTTTGGACCGTGGCACTCGAAACAGGTCCGACTCAGGATGCGGTAGACTTCGCTCGCGATGTCACCATTTGGGGAGGCGCATACGGATGGATCCTTGACAACCGAAAGAATGAGGATGAAAAGTCCGACGGACCAAAAGCGACGGGACATGGGAACTAGCCAAGAAAGAAATGCGTTTGCAACACAGTCGAGCCCTTCTAGTATACTCTGGCTACTTGGACTTCAGGTCTCAGAGTCTTCAAAACGACGTATCACTGCATCTATCGGAGTGGGTCGTTTTTGAGCAGATCAGAGGATTGGGCATTTCCGTGGCTTAAATGGGTATGTTCTAATACCTCAAGGGTATTGCCTGTCCGAGTTTCACTCCTATCACCTTTACAACGCTGAGTCCATGAAATCACCCGCTGTCGTCAATTTTGCACCAGAGAAGTGGTCTGTAGAGATACGCGAGCTCGACACACCTAAAATCGGTGATGATGATGTTTTACTAGAAGTTGCCAATGTCGGTGTTTGCGGGAGCGATCTCCACCAATGGTCTGCGGATCACTCCTGGCCGGTAAACTATCCAGTGGTTCTCGGGCACGAATTTGGAGGCACGATTGTTGAATTAGGAAGTCGTGTCGTCGGCTGGAACGTCGGAGAGCGCGTTGTTAGCGAGACCGCTGCGATCATTGATACGAATAATCCAATGACTCGTCAGGGTAGATACAACTTGGATCCGACTCGAAAGGGATTCGGTTATGGGGTTCATGGAGCGATGACACGATTTGTACGAGTTCCATCTCGGATCCTGCATCGCGTGCCTGAGCACGTACCGTTTGAGGAGGCGTGTCTTACGGAACCGTGCTGCGTAGCTTACAACGCCGTGGTAAAGAATGCGCGTATTGAGCCGGGGGATCGTGTAGTTGTACTCGGTCCGGGAACAATTGGTATTCTATGCGCAGCGATGGCTAGATTGTGTGGTGCTGAAGTCGCGCTTGTAGGACTGGAAGCAGACCGTCAGCGATTGAACATTGCCGCTCAGCATTACGGCTGCACGGCGATTGTTGGCGACGCGAGAAACTGGTCTATGGAACGCGATGGCTTAGGTGCAGATGGTATTATTGATGCAGCAGGTGCCAGCATTACACTGAAGATTGCTCTGGATTTGGTGCGGCCTGCGGGGTGGATTAGCAAAGTGGGTTGGGGCCCGCAACCACTCGGTTTCAATCTCGATCCTTTAGTACAAAAAAATGTAAAGTTGCAAGGAAGTTTTAGTCATCACTGGGCTATTTGGGAGCGAGTCATCGCCATGATGGCGAGTAGGCAATTGGATGTCAGGCCAATCATTGGAGGTGTTTGGCCGATCGAGCAATGGCATGATGCTTTCGAGAAAATGCATTCGGGAGCTGTGGTCAAATCCATCTTGAAGCCCTGATTGCGGCATTTCGAGACCGCCTTGATCGCTTGAATTAGTCTTTAACCAACTTGGGAGCTTGCCTTGGCAACAGCAAAAAACGTACTCGGTGAGAATCTGCAGGATTGCTCCTTGAATCCTGTGACTGGATTTTTTCGTGATGGATGCTGTCGCTCCGGGGCTGAGGATCTCGGGCTGCACTTGGTTTGCAGCGTCATGACGGAGGAGTTTCTTGAGTTTTCTAGGGAACGAGGTAACGACCTCATCACACCTGTTCCCGAATTCCGTTTTCCAGGGCTCAAACCCGGAGACCGCTGGTGTCTATGTGTCCTAAGATGGAAAGAGGCATTTGAGGCTGGTGTCGCTCCCAAGGTCGTTCTAGCATCAACCCATATCTCCACGCTGGAGTTCGTGGATTTGCACGATTTAAGGCACTATTCCGCAGACACCTGAGGCATTCCCGAACCGTATCGGTTGCCAACTAGTCGCATTCCTATACTATGCGGCTGTAGAGAGCGTTGCAGTCCAACGGGATTCCTGAGGACTTTTTTGTGTAAAGTTTTTACTTTCTCGCTTCTCTTCACCCGACTCGAGGTTATTGGCATGGGACATTGGGAGAGCGCTGGTCTACCGGACGATTTCACGGGATCGGTGCGCCTATTTCCGCTTCCGAATCTAGTCTTGTTTCCGCATGTCATCCAGGCGCTGCACATTTTCGAGCCCCGTTATTGCGAAATGCTAACCGAAGCACTCGAATCCGACCACCTGATCACCATGGCTTTGCTGACCCCCGGTTGGGAGCAGGATTTTCAAGGAAAACCAACGATCGGTGATGTCGTCTGCATTGGTCGTATCATCTCCCACACTCCAACCGATGATGGCCGCCACAACATCCTGCTAGCAGGCGTAAGTCGGGCGAGGATTTTGAGGGAGCTCGATGTCCCAACTAGCTTTCGCCAGGCGCACGTTGAACTTATTGAGGAGTATATTCCCAAGGAGTTTGAGCCCAACATTGAGGAGTATCGAGCCAGACTGCTCAGTATTTTTCGAGCCATGATTCCTGAGGATGCAGCGAATTCAAAGACCTTTGGCGACATCCTAACTCAGCAACTGCCCCTCGGTATTTTGACGGATATCATCGCTTATGCCGTTAACTTGCCTCCGGACGTCAAACAATCGCTACTGGGGGAGCCAAATATTATCGCTCGATACGAACTGCTCATGACGCAACTAAACCCGGACAGCGCGGAGGAGTTGCCTTTACTAAAAGCTTCTAGCCAATATCCTTCAGCAAGACGGGGCAGCGAATTCCCCCCGAGGTTCAGCGATAATTAGCCGATACTTTCGTTCGATGCTTACTGGACTATTGTGGCTTCGAATCAGCAATAAATCGAATACCTAGCTCTCGCAACTGTTTCGGCGTGACCTCGGACGGTGCGCCCATCATCAGATCTTCCGCTTTCTGATTCATCGGAAACAATATGACTTCGCGAATATTCGGCTCATCGGCCAGGAGCATGACGATACGATCCACACCAGGGGCGGAACCACCGTGTGGCGGAGCGCCGTACTTAAATGCATTGATCATTCCGCGAAACTTCTCATCCACTACACTACGGTCATAGCCAGCAATCTCGAACGCTTTGTACATGATCTCGGGCTTGTGGTTCCGGATCGCGCCGGAAGAAAGCTCAATTCCGTTGCAAACGATGTCATACTGATATGCCAAAATGTCGAGCGGATTCATCGTTTCTAATGCCTTCATTTCACCTTGTGGCATCGAGAAGGGATTATGGCTGAAGATAACTTTTTGCTCGATGTCGTCCCATTCGTACATCGGGAAGTCGACGATCCAACAAAACTTAAATGTGTTCTTCTCAATCAACTCGAGCTCTTGCCCGATGCGCGTCCTTGCCAAACCTGCTAGCTTGGCTGCAGTGTCTTGCTTCCCGCACGCAAAAAACACTCCATCGTCTGGCCCTAATCGAAGCTGCGCAACGAGATTGGCGAGGCGATCCGCACCTAAATTCTTCGCAATTCCTCCACCCCCCTCACCACCTTTGAAGTTGATGTAGCCGAGGCCAGCGTACCCTTCATCCTTCGCCCATTGATTGGTTAGGTCGAAAAAGCTTCGGGGTCGCACTCCAGCTCCCGGTGCGGGAATGGCGCGAACGACAGCTCCATCCTCCACCGCCTTCGCAAAAACACCGAAACCGCCTCCGCGGAAAACCTCGGTGACATCGGAAATCTCTATCGGGTTGCGAAGGTCAGGCTTGTCGCTTCCATATTTCAACATCGCATCTTTAAAGGCGATTCTCGGGAAAGGGGGAGGAGTGACATCGCGGCCTTGACTGAACTCCTCAAAGACTCCGTGCAAAACTGGCTCGATCGCTTGAAAGACATCCTCTTGCGTTACGAAGCTCATTTCGAAGTCGAGCTGATAGAACTCTCCCGGAGAACGATCGGCGCGAGCATCTTCATCTCGAAAACAGGGAGCTATTTGGAAGTAGCGATCAAAGCCGGCTACCATCAAAAGCTGCTTGAACATTTGAGGAGCTTGCGGCAGAGCGTAAAACCTGCCGTGGTGCAGTCGCGAGGGAACCAGAAAGTCGCGCGCTCCCTCGGGGCTAGACGCTGTCAGAATGGGTGTCTGGAATTCCGTGAAACCCTGATCGATCATTCGGCGCCGAAGACTGGCTATGACCTGGCTTCGCAAAACGATATTGGCATGCAATTTCTCTCGCCGAAGATCCAGAAATCGATTTCGGAGTCGAATTTCTTCGGGGTACTCCGATGCCCCGGCTACCGGGAGCGGCAGATCGGCAGCTTCCGACATGATTTCGATCACGGCCG
Organism: Pirellula sp.; assembly: GCA_040396935.1. Lineage (GTDB taxonomy): Bacteria > Planctomycetota > Planctomycetia > Pirellulales > Pirellulaceae > JBKCUI01. Next base: position 174,046 of record JBBAXA010000001.1, on the reverse strand, counting down.
CCCGAACCTCAATTTCACCGGTTGGCAAGTTTGGATTGATGCGGTCTTCGCTCCGTGCCAACACGCAGCCATCGACTTTGATGACCGATTCGAGTTTGATGGTTTGGATCAGGGAAAATGCGGAACTGTCTTTGTCGATAACGACCTGGGTCACACCATAATGATCTCTAAGATCGATAAAGAGAACATTTCCGTGATCTCGTACGCGAAAGACCCAACCAGACAATCTGACTGTTGCTCCAACATCCGATTTTTTGAGCTGGCAACAATGGTGCGTTCTGTACGCATGCATAACGAACTCTATTCACGTATTTCTTTACAAACCATTACCTGGCAGCAACTTATCTCTAGCTAGTGGGTTCCTCAAGGCCTGTTTGTGTACTGTATTAATCCAATGAATGCAGAGTAAGGCAAATTTCGGTTCCATTCGAATAACTGAACAGCGGGTCACGACTTGCGAATCCAAAGCTATCCGACTATATTTTGTTCGGTTGGTGAAAACCAACCCCTTAGCCTGACTTGTGGGCGTTATCGTTGCCACGGCAGGCGTCCCGCCGGTGCTCCACGTTGGCCTCAATAAAGCCTTTTTGCTCTTCAACTCCTTTTGCGGGGATCCTCCATCCTTGCAGGGTCTGCGTGGAGTGCCTGCCCTCCTTCTAAACAACACATTTCTCACTTACTCGCAACTTACATCCCTCAACTCAAGTAACAGCCATGAACGATCAACCAGAGAACGAAACCCGGCGATCTTTTCTTCAAGCTGGGAGCACTGTCGCTGCCGGAGTGACCATTGCCGGAACGCTCCCTTTGAGTCGTGCTGCCCACACTTTCAGCAACGACGAAATCAAGATTGGTCTTGTCGGTTGCGGTGGTCGTGGAACGGGAGCGGCCACCCAAGCGCTCGACACGAACAGCGATGCGAATCGCGTACGTTTGACTGCCGTCGCTGATCCGTTTTTAAATCGAATCGAGCAGTCTCTTTCCTCGATCGAGAAAAAGCACAAAGAGCATGTGTCTGTCGACGGAAAGATTTTCGTTGGTGTCGATGCTTTCAAAAGACTGATCGATAGCGACGTCGATTTGGTAATTCTGACCTCGCCACCAGGATTTAGACCACTGCATTTCGAAACCGCAGTCAAAGCTGGCAAGCATGTATTTATGGAAAAACCGGTTGCTACCGACGCACCGGGGGTTCGTCGTGTTTTGGAAGCGAACAAGATTGCCAAGGAGAAGAACCTCGCCGTCGCAGTCGGACTCCAGCGTCATCATGAAAGTGGGTACCGAGAGACCATCAAGCAATTAAAAGATGGAATCATCGGGGACATTATTTTGTGTCGCGCTTACTGGAATGGGGCCGGTGTTTGGAAACGGGATCGCAAACCGGAACAAACCGAGCTTGAGTATCAAATTCATAATTGGTACTACTTCAATTGGCTTAGCGGTGACCATATCTGCGAACAGCACATCCACAATCTCGATGTAATCAATTGGCTCATGGATGGTCCACCTGCAGAAGCCCAAGGTCAAGGTGGCCGACAAGTCAGAACTGGGAAGGATACCGGTCAAATCTACGATCACCATTTCGTTGAATTCACCTACAAAAACGGGGTTAAACTGCTCAGCCAGTGCCGTCACATTGAAGGCTGCTGGTCGAGTGTTAGCGAGTACGCGCACGGTTCCAAAGGATGGTGTGACATCGGTGGAGGTAAGGTTTATGATCGCGAAGGGAAGCTCGTGTGGACCGCCCCCAAAAACGAAGACGGTTGGGCAAAGGAACACGTTGACTTGTTTGCCGCTATTCGTCGTGGTGAAAGGCCCAATGAAGGAGACTATGGTGCTTACAGCACTATGACATCCATCATGGGACGCATGGCGACTTACACTGGCAAGTTACTCAAGTGGGATGCGTGTTTGAACAGCAAGATTTCGCTGGCGAACACAGATGCGATGGATTCATTTAAAGCCGAAGCACCTATCCAACCGGAGACAGACGGAACCTATTGGGTTCCAGTTCCAGGTCGGGATCCAGAGCTCGTTGTTTAGCCGATTCATTGAAAAGCTTTTTACGGTCCGTTTGGCAGCCTCTCTATCGCCATCGATGGCGAACTGCCAAACGGACCGTTTCTTTTTTCCGTTGAGAGCCATCGTTTTACCTGCGTTGAATTCAACTGGAATGACCACGCGGGATCAACTCTGTCAGATGGAGAATCAATCCGAGGATATTTCAACTGCGAGCTCACCCACATTGTCCTGCAAGCCGTTGGATGACTCATTGATTCTCAGGAGAAGCAACGATTTACTGCGAGCGCGAAGCATGGACTCTTTACCCACGCGAATACGCTCAAATTCTATGCTTGGTTGCTCTTCATCGATTTCAGCGAATGCAGCAATGAGACATCCGAGGGGGTTACGACGATAGTATTGGACCGTGATTCCTTGAGATTCCGAAATCCAAGGATCCGCCTCGCCCTCTTTTCGGACGATAAAGGAACCTTGAGATCGAATACGTAACTGAGTATCCTTCGGGACAACGATTCCGGTGGATTGCCAACCTCGATCCGCTCGAATTCGAATGGAGATCTTTTCATTTGAACCAAGTCCGCGGAAATCATTTCCCCTCAACTCCAACGCAGATCTCGAACAGTCCATACCGAAGTCCAGGTCGTCCACAAATGCTCTCCACTGAACGGAAAGTCCGTCCCAACGCGACCGCAGTGTCTCAAAAAGTTGTTGGCTTGATTGCAAGGAATAATCCAACGGACCTCGGTAGATGGCTTGGAAATCCTGTTTTAATTCCGGGTGAGTTGTAAAAAAGGTGCACGCGGCCCAACTCCAGGAATAACGTTCCATTCTTTGTGTGCGCATTTCGCGGAATGCGAAGATTTCTGACAGTTGCGGCGCTGTTCGGCTACGAATAGTCTCTTGAATCAATTGCAATCGCCCCCACTTTGGGACCTGTTCAACGGACTGGGGCATCCATCCTAGCTCAATGGTTTCATTCCGGAATCGATGGGTGCCAAGGTAGTCCGCCATACCCTCCATGATCCACGGCGCTCCAGCTCCGCCCTGCCACCGAGACATGATCCAATGCGTGGCCTCGTGCAAAAAAAGCAAACGGCGATAATAAACGGATGGCTGTTCGACAATGTAGAGTCGATCTCCGTATTGATATCCATCCTCAAGACCAGGTAACTCATTCAGCCAGCCCTGCTGAGACCATTGCTGCTTGTTACCTACCAGATAGACGATCGGCTTGAGCCCCTTTAACTTAATGTCTGGTGGTCGAAAGATCTCCTTCCACTGCCGCATGGATTGCGATAAATAAAGTGGCCATGCACGCAACTCTTCATCGAGTTCGAGATCCGTAATGAGTGTCATATTCTCAGTATCGAGCTCATTCAAACCCCGTTCGTTCTTGCGTACTGATTGCGATAAGGCAGAGCACGTTCCCGTCAAAACGAAAAGGCAGGATATTAAAAAATATGGCAGCCTTCGCTGTGTCCGACCTTTGATAGGATCGGCGTCGAATTGTTTGATTGACCGAATATTCCACATATCTTTTTTGGGGCACTATCCGAGCGGATGAAAATCAAAGACTCAGTTGTCGCTGAATTCTCAATGCCAGCTCCACTGCCTCACTTGCGAGTTTCCCATCGAGTCGCGGAGCGATTTTTCTAGTTGTAACACTCTCCGCCATATCATCGATCTCTCCGACAAATGCATCTACCTCGTCAGCGGCAGGAAGTTCAGGACGAATTACCTCACCACCACGAGTGACAATTTTCAAAGGCATTGTCTCGGATCCATCCGAATATGCAGCAAATTCATGCTGAATCACGGCCTCTTCCAAATGCAACTCAAACCCGTGAGTAAACGGTCTTCCCGGTGCGTCGATCACACCAGAACTGCTGGAAACACAAATGTTTGGGGAAGCAAAACGATAGAGAACATGGACATACTCTGCAACTTTTCCTCGCATTCGACCGACCGCTTGCACCTCGATAGGTCGTCCGAATAGCAATTGAATCCAGTGCAAGTCATGGACATGCAAGTCTACCAAAGGGCCTCCGACTCGCGCCGGGTCGTAGAAATCAGGTATCCAGGTTGGATCGGATATCACTCTTTTAAAATACCCACCGATCGGCTTTCCATAAGTCCCTTGAAGGACAAGCTGCGTTGTATAGGCAAACGCCCCCATATACGGCAATACATGAGCTACCATCACCAAACGGCCATTCGCTTTCGCCGCATCCATAATGCGTTGACCATCCTCCGCGGTGAGAGCCAATGGTTTTTCGCAGAAAACGTCTTTACCATTTTCAAGGGCTAATATCGCCGTACTTGCGTGGAGATGAGGTGGTAAACATATATCCAAAACATCGATACCGTTGTACCGAACCAACTCTTCCAGAGTCGAAAAAACCTCTAGTCCTTCCACGGGTATATGATCGCCGGGCGGACCAAAGTTACCCTGGATGCCTCGCCAGTCCCCGGTTCGCTTTTTGGGATCGCGCGAATAAAACGCTGCCATCGTCGCATGCTTACTACGACGATAAGCGAGCTGATGAATCCAACCCATAAAACCAATTCCCGCCAACCCAACTCGTACCATATTCTTTCCTGTCGTGATATCGGACTACGGCTGCCAGCAATGCATTATCCATCCATCTCCAGTCTACGGGATTTGGGGTGGATTGACCACGAGCCATTAGCCTTCACCTGGCGACGGAACGAGCGACTCCTACGCAAGAAACAGCATAAGAAATCGTCTTGAAGCAGAAGTGGATTACGGCCGGTCCGACTCGTAAGGCAAGTAGCCTAAACCAGCCTACCAGATAGGAACCCAGAGACTGCAGATATCGAAATCTGTTGTTGAATAGATGGAGAAGACCGAGAATCGGTTATGTCCAAAGAAAGCGAGTCAGCGTGGCTTTCGGACTAACAAGACTCGCAGATCGCAAACATTCGTGTGAGTAGGACCTGTTTCCAACAGTTGGCCAACTTCACGAAAAAAATGAAATGCATCGAAGGAACTTGCATATTGTCGAATGTTGAGCTGTCGGTTACGGCATTGAATCATTGTTTCGTGATCGATATAAGCTCCAGCCGCCGTTGTTGGACCATCTTCGCCATCGGTCCCACCGGCAACAGCTACCATATCCTTCAGCTCTCGGATGGAGGGTGAGTCATCCGAGGAGCAACGCGCTAGCAGTTCGATTGCCAACTGCTGGTTCCGACCTCCCTGACCGCAGTTCCCGGTTGGGAGCTGCACCGTTGGCTCACCACCACTAATGATGCAATTTGGATTATCGGGATTCGTCGCAGAGATTTTCCAAGCGCGAAACAACCGATCTGCAACGGAACCGACGTCCGGTTCGCTTGTCCGACTTGATTCCAACCAATAGGCATATCCACGTTTCACGGCCTCAACACCGGCTGCATCTACAGCGGTAGCATTGTTAGCCAAGATATGGTTGGTCACTTTGGGAGGGTTCGTTCGATGCTGTCGGTTCTTCGATGGATCGCTCCGAAGCACATCGTAAATAACCGCTGGTAGCTCACCTCGAACATCATATTTTGCTAAGATCGACAACGCATTCGTCGGCGATGGTTCGGGAAAACCTACCGTGGGTCCGGAACCGATGATATGCAAAGGATCTCCGAGCACATCGGAAATAATCAAGGAAATGATATACTTGGCTCGATAGCAGGCTTGAGCCAGTCCGCCACCTTTGAGCTGACTTAGCGTTCGCCGGACTTCATTGAGTTCTTCGATGTTCGCTCCGCCTCGACTCAACATACGAGTTACGAGCAGCTTTTCTTCTAGCCCAATTCTGGGAAGTGGCAAGGGCATCAATGCACTAGCCCCACCGGAAATCAAACATAGAACGATATCTCGTTCCGTAACCGAGTTCGCGATGGCTAGCATCTGTTCGGACCCGAAGATTCCATGCTTCGTGGGTTCGTTGATCCCTGGATCTCTAGCGGGATGAATGTGAATTCTTCGTGTCGCAGCAGCCTGAGGGGATTCGTCGAAACTGCCACGCTGAGCATTGATCCATCCCGTTAATTCAATAGAACTCGGCCCGTCGACCCTCCAGATGGACTCGAGAGCCGATGCCATCGCTGCGGAGGCTTTACCTCCTCCTAGTACTATAAGTCGATCGACATCGTCCAGGTTGAATGGATCGAGGTCAGAGATTCGGAGTGTATGTCCACAGATTGAAAGCGACCGCTCGACAAGTCGATCTCCTCGAACCGCATCCACGCCTGCTTGCCATATTGACAATGCATCACGCGTTAGCAATTGCATGCAAAAATCCTGATCGATCGATGGATCGCGACGGACTTGCAAAGCACCAAAGTACTCATCGCCTCGCTAATTCTTGCTGAACCCAAGAGAATTGGAAGTTTCTTTCGCGAGCGGATTCTTCGTGTACTGACGAAAACAATCCTTACAAAGGTCGAATTGCTTTCGTTGATAGACTTCCTCGTTAAATACCGAACTACATAAATCATCAGCGGATTCGAGCAGATCATGAAGCTCTTCAAGATGGTCTGGGTCGTCGACCAACTCCTGTTCGCAGCCATCGAGAGCGGCTTCGATTTCGATAGTGACAGTGTAACGCAAATCTATTTCGGGATCGATTTCGCGTTTGCATCGATCACAACAGTAACGAATCACAATCGAACCTCTTGGAATAGGAAAGGAAGAGAACATTCCGAGCATGGTTAATCCTACACCCTAATTCCGAGCGACTGCAACTATTTTCATAGAATTCAATGCGGTGCGACAATCCATTGATCGGGTCGCATATTGCATGTAATGACTTCTACTTGTCCATCGCGTTTGCCCGGCAAGATTGCCAACATCGATGTATCCGGATTTTTTTGACAGTATGCAATGGCGTTGTCGACGCCCATAACAAACAAGCCCGTGGCGAGAGCGTCCGCCCAGCCCGCTTGAGGGTGTAGTATTGTGATACTTAGCATGCCGTCGCAGGGCCATCCGGTTCGAGGATCGATGATATGCCCGTAACGTTTGCCGCGAAAGTAAAAGAACTGGTTTGCAGGACCACTAGTACCGAGTGCCTGATTGAACAGCCGCAGTGTTCCGAGCATAACCTCCGACCGCTCGGGATGCCGTACGGCGATACTCCATCCGGACTCGGGTTGGGTGACTTTTTGGGCTCCTCGGCATCGTATGCTGCTTTTCCCTCCATGAATTGCATAGTTTTCGATACCCGCTTGGTCCAGAATCGTAGTTGCTTCGTCGATCGCAACCCCCTTGCCGATTCCGCCGGAGTTCAATTCGACTCGCTTCGTGAATCGAACCGTGGATGTCGACTCATCCAATTCCACATTCTGACTTCCGACTTCAAGGAGCGATTTTTGAATATCCTGCTCGCTTGGCATGACTCCTTGACGACGATGAAAACCCCAAATTTTGGTCAATTTGGCTGCTGTGATATCAAAGGCTCCTGAAGTTTCCTTCCAGATCTGAATCGCTTTTTGCAGTAAAAGCAAGGTTGAGGTTGAAACCTGCACTGGGATTTCATGGGCCCGCGCATTGATGATGCTAAACTCGCTCGTCGGTAAATAGACGCTCCAAAGCTGTTCTAGATAGGAAACTATATCTAGCGCTTTGCAAGCGATCTCCGGTCCCTGGGGGGGTTGCCCTGGGTGCAATAAAACCTCGAATCGGCAGGCCATTGCATCCCTACCGATTTCGAGCAAGAGGTCCTCATCGAATGGTTGTGGTATCACTTCGTTTAGCGTTTTAATTCGACGAGCGTTGGTTCCTTTTCGCGGAGGCGCCGTAATTGACCACAAGCCGCTTGGATATCGTCCCCCTTCCTTTGACGGAACATCACATTGATGCCACTATCGATCAGAGTTTTCCGGAACTGATGGATGACTTCAGGCAGAGGAGTGTCGTAGGGAAGCCCAGGCACTGGATTGTAAGGAATGACGTTGAGCATCGAATTACGATTTCTGAGCAAATGAACCAATTGCTGAGCGCATTGTTTGGAATCATTGATGCCTCGTAGTAGCACGTATTCGAAAGTCAATCTTCGGCCGGTCACTGCAAAGTATCTGTCGGCTGCATCGAGGATCGAATCAATCCCGATATTTTTATTCACGGGGACGAGCTGATTTCGCAACTGGTCACTGGGTGCATGGAGGCTTATAGCCAAATGGAAAGGGGACTTGTCCTCAGCTAACTTATCTATGGATGCTGGTAAACCCACCGTACTGATCGTGATCCGTCGTGGGCTGATCCCGAGTCCAACCTCCGTATCTTTGGCGACTCCGAGTGCATCCAAGACTCGAGGAAGATTGGCAAGGGGTTCACCCATTCCCATCATAACGATGTGACTTAGACGTTCGTCGGAAGGTAACAGCCGCTGAAGTTTGAGCATTTGCTCCAGGATTTCTCCTCGAGTCAAGTTACGCTCGACGCCATCCAATCCGCTGGCACAGAAAACGCAACCCATAGCGCAGCCAACCTGACTACTCACGCAAATAGATCGCCTGAGTCCGTCTCGCAAGAGAACGCACTCGATTCGTCCACCGTCCGATAACTGCAAAAGCAGTTTTTGGGTGCCATCATCAGAATTCTGAGTCGTTACGGTCTCAGAGCAAAACAATTCGAAATGCTCCGCCAAATCCAACCGAAGCTGTTTCGGCAGGTCGGTCATCTCATCGAACGAGCTAACTCTGCGCTGATAAATCCAGCCGAAGATTTGCTTTGACCGATACCGCGGAATCTCTCGTTGTTCGAGCCATTTCGTCAGTGAATCGACTGTCTCTTCGAGAATAGATGATTTCAACGAGGACTTTTGGGAAGATGAATCGTGTACTGAGTCGATCGACATACCGAATTTTGGTGAGTCACGTTGGATGAGGGTCTATTCGTCCAATTTGCTACATTAACATTCCTGCTATCACCATTGTCGTTTTCATACCCGTTTTTGACCAGGACTATTTCGGTAAAGCGTCAAAGTACTTCAGAGCACCCCCTGTGTTGAAGAGAACAACCGATTGATCTCGTCGAATCGTACCAAGGCTCACCAACCGACGGATGGCGGCTAATGCCGCACCTCCCTCAGGAGCTGCACTAATGCCCTCCAATCTCCCGATCTCAACCATATCGCGAGACATATCCGAATCGCCGATGGCCAGAGCCGATCCACCACTCTCACGTAGAGCACGCAGCATAAGTCGATCTCCAACCGCTTTGGGTACGCGTAAACCGTCGGCTATGGTTTGTGCATTTTCCCACAGAGGCGCATAGTCCAGTCCCCGCTCGAACGCTCGAACAATTGGAGCACATCCCTCCGCTTGCACTGAGATCATTCGCGGTCGAGGTTGTGGCTTAACCCAACCGAGTTGCTCGATCTCTTCAAAAGCTTTCCACATTCCGACCAGCCCCGTACCTCCTCCTGTTGGATAGATGATCCAATCCGGCCACTCCCAATCCATTTGCTCAGCTAGCTCATACGCCATCGTTTTCTTTCCTTCGACTCGATACGGTTCTTTGAGTGTCGAAACATCGTACCAGCCTAGTGGCTTGCCAGTCTCCGCGGCGATTCGCCCTGCGTCGGTGATTAGGCCGTCGACTAGAGTCACTTCGGCTCCATAAAGCCGGCATTCATCGATAAAGGGTTTTTTGACGTCTTTAGGCAAAAACACACGGCATTCGAGTCCAGCCCGAGCGGCGTATGCTGCGGCTGCATTTCCAGCGTTGCCGGCAGAGGGAAGAGAGATCGTCTTGGCACCGAGCGCTTTTGCACGCGTGATTGCAGCGGTTTGTCCTCGAGCCTTGAACGAATTGGTCGGGTTGAGCGATTCATCCTTGATGAACAACCAGTCTAGCCCCAGTTCACCGCCGAGCCGTTTGGCATGAAACAAGGGCGTAAAGCCTTCTCCCAGGGTGACGGGTTGCTCCCCTTCGAAAAGGGGTAGCATTTCGCGATAACGCCACAAATTCGGCTCGCGATCGCGAAGCGACTCGCGAGGCCAACGTCTCGCCTCTCGCATGTCGTAACGAGCCAGGAGAGGGGCGCCGCATTCACAAAGAAAATTCCAACTCCTCGGGTCGCGAGGAGCTCGCCCACAAGGAAGCGAACATTCAAGATGACTGAAGAACATAACGATTTATCAGCTTCGAGTTGGGAGAGACGGATTTGGCATTCCCTCAAGGGTTGCGAGACAAGACGAATTCTACCGCAGTTTCAGAGCGGGAAAATGCAAGGGCGATTCCGTGATCGGCTGAACCTGCCGATCCCAGCAAAGAACCCTCCTAAACTGGCACTTGTTAGGATGTAGAGTTCTTGAGTGAATAAACTTTTTAGTTCTAGGAAGACTCGGTAACTTCAGCTTCGTCTGGATACGTGCCGTGTCTTTCTGACTCTTCAACGACTCTCACGAGCATGAACTCCGCTGGATCTAAAGCTGCGGCGAGATTCGAACCTGCAATGGGAGAGTATCATCAAATGATAAATCGTACAGCTCGATGCTTCCACCAATGGGATATGACCACTTCTTTGACCTCAAGTTTTGGCTCCTACCTGATAATCATCGATCCGGTCTTCAAACCAGATCATCTCCTTGGCGATACCTTCGCTGAGCAGTGGGCTTTGAAGGGATTTTGGGAGTACAGGCCATGCATAGGTTTCTACCTCTAAATGGCCTGTTGGGAAAAACTCTTTACCAGCTTCTGGTAAGAGCACACCCAAACACTTTTGAATCTCAGACTGTGTGGACTCGAGTGATCCGAGCGATTCTAGAAAAATCGGCACATGGAAATGAACGCGCCAAATCCCTTCTGTCGGTGCATTTCCTCCGTACTGTTCAAACAGCTTCGGTAAATCTTCAATCAATTGGATTCCATCATGAGTTTTCAAGCAAGTCTGATGCAGATAACGATCCTCACCAAATCCCGAAAGCTGCTTCCAGGCTTGTTCGCGCTGCGATCCATGGAGCGACGACCAATCGACTTGCACCGCCGATGAGACCTGCACTTTCCCAATCTTGATACCAGCCCTCTTTGTGGCCTCTAACTCGATAGCTTGGTCCTCAAACATCACGGCAGCGTGACAGATGTCATGGCATAAAGTGATATGTTGCAGAAGTATCTTTCGATCGTTCGCCGTTTTGGCGGATGGTAACAGATGATCCAAATAAAACTGTCTGAACGAGGGGCTGTCTGTTAACAAGCAGCCAGGTTCAGGTTCGAGACATAGGGTGATGTAGCGTCCGGTACGGTCATAAAGCTGCGCGAGCTGTTGCGCGATAGTGCGGAGATTCGCGACCGACTGGTTCAATTGCTCCACGGATGGTGACGGCTTACTCCATGCGACAGGTAGAGTTGAAATGCTCCCTACGGAACCGGTCGGAAGTAGCGCATCAAGAATCGAAATCAGATTCGAGGTGTAGAGGACTCTTGCTTCATCCCACCAGGTCGGTAGGTATACACGATGTTTGACGACACTTTGATGAAAATCCCCCTGCGGAAAGCCGTTGAGTGTGAATGGAATCAGATTCAGGCGATGCAATTCCTTGCTTAAGCGAAGCAAATTGTTTGGCTCGAGCGCCTCTTTCGCCGAAACCTCCGAAAACCAAAGCCCTACACCCAGTTCCTCGGATCGATTCCCTGATCGGTCGGCACGCATTCGCACAAGCACATCGGCACTGTGACTTTGAAGGTTGTCCAAAACACTTGCGAGCTCTCTCCCTGCATGGACGTTCGTGCAGTAGCCCGTTTGGATCCTGTGGAGGGTTCGGTTCATGGAAACAAAGAGATTGAGGAGATCAATTGCGACTTGGCTACAAGCGTGAGGTAACTAAACTAGAGGTTTTAGCCGAGTTGACGACTTAAAGAAACCACTTCTGTATGCTTCGCTACTGGACCGCTGGAGAATCTCATGGAAAGGCTTTGCTGGCGTTAGTAGATGGATTTCCAGCCGGTTTGACGATCGACACCTCCATGATTGATCGCGAACTCAAGCTTCGCCAAGGAGGTTACGGACGAGGTGGACGCCAAAAATTGGAGCAGGACCACGTCGATATTCTCACTGGGGTTTGGCAGAGCACAACCCTCGGTTCCCCAATTACGATGCAGGTTGTCAACAATGACTACAAACTCGAACGACTCAAGGAACTGGAACGCCCTAGACCGGGGCATGCAGACCTGACAGGATCCATTAAATACTTGGGGTCTATTCGTGGCGTGCTCGAGCGTTCGAGTGCGCGTGAGACGGCCGCTCGAGTCGCTGCGGGAGCATTAGCCAGACAATTGCTGAGCCACTTTGGAATCGAGACGATCGGATACGTCTATGAACTAGGACAAATGCCCATCGGTAGAGGCGATACACTTCAAAAATCGATCAAAGACCTCCGCACCGTACGAGATAGTAGTAGTATCTATTCGGTCGATCCTTCACGCGATCCAGAAGCCGAACAATACATCGACCGCACAGGGGATGAAGGAGACACGCTCGGGGGAATTATTGAAATTCGAGTCGATGGCCTCCCCTTTGGTCTTGGAACGCATGCCCAGTGGGACCGAAAACTAGACGGGAAGCTAGCTCAAGCCGTGATGGCCGTACAGGCTATTAAAGGCGTTGAGATCGGTATGGGATTCGAGGCTGCCCGCAGACCTGGATCTCAGGTCCATGATCCAATTCATTATGATCCGGCTCAGGTCGATTCTCCCAATCTAGGATATACCAGACCCACCAATAACGCTGGAGGTCTCGAAGGTGGCATGACCAATGGCCAGTCTCTCATTCTGCGCGCTGCCAAAAAACCGATCAGCACACTGCGCAAGCCGCTCGACTCCATTCGCATGGAAGATAAACAATCGCATCGCGCTAGCTATGAAAGAAGTGATGTTTGCGCCGTATCTGCGGCAGCGATTATCGTCGAACATGTTGTCGCGTTTGAGATCGCAGCCGCTTTCGTCGAGAAATTCGGGGGCGACAGCTTGGAGGAGATGAAAGCGCGATATCAACTCTTCATGGATATGGCAAGGAAACGCTAGTTCGAGTGATCTCAGCCTAGTCCCACCGTGTTCATTCCATGACCTTCTAGTTTTGTTTCGTTGTCTTGGCTAAAGACTCTTGGAGTAGCTGCCAACAAATCCATTGCATACGAGGGAAATGGAAAAAGCTTTTCCAAAGACTTCCTTTCATGTGGTTGGATGGGGTTCCATCGCGGTGTAGGTATCCAAACCATTCACCAAACTCCGGGTCCGCAAAATGCTCATAGCTCCACCGATGGACTTGGTCATGCCACAATGCATATCGGGAATTTCCAGTCAGAAGGTAAGCCAGTAAGGTCGCGATGATTGCTTCGTTGTGCGGCCACCAGAACTTCATATCGTGCCAGTACTCTTGCACGGGACGATCAAAGACATCCCGGAAATAGTAAAGACCACCGAATTCCTCATCCCATCCTCGATTCCACATCCAATCGAGCATATTGCACCCGAGATGGATGAGTTGTGAGTCGTTTCGGTATTGACCCTCCCACAAAATGAACCAGGCACCTTCGATCGCATGCCCAGGATTCAGCAATCGACCGTCAGCATGATCCACGATTGCTCCTTCCGGACTGACCGACTCCATGACAACCTCGAGATCGGGTTTGACAAATAGACTTTCGATTTCCCCGATACAACGATCAATCCAGGAATGGAAAGTGGGATCCTCCCCTAGGTTCGCGCGTAATTCCTGTGCCGTGACCAAAGTAATCATACGAGGCGCCAAACCGATGAAGGGCCGAGCATCCGTAAATTTGGGAGGCATCAATCCAGGTGTAAAGTTCCATCGCACAAACTGCTCGAATAATTGACATGCTCGTTCCGCAGATCGAGCATCGGCAGTCGCTTTGTAATGCGCTGCAAACGCGATCGCTGCGAATGATTCGCTATAAGCGTAGCGCCGCTTGCGAATGGGGGTTCCGTCCCTAGCGACATGGAAAAACATGCGACCATCACGATCAAAGCAATGTTTTTCGATAAATCTCAGTCCTTGCTCAGCCCATTGTTGCCATTCGGGACGATGTTCGTAAACGTTGTACATCGTCATGAGCATCCACGCCATCCGGCCCTGAGCCCACACCGATTTATCATCATCGATGATCGCTCCATCCCGGTCCATCAAATGGAGAAAACCTCCATGGAGAGTATCGACACATCGAGGAAACCAAAAAGGTACCGTATCGTTTAATAGACCTTCGCGATACGTGCGTAGTAGTTCCAATTGTCCTTCGAGGGATTCCAATCGTGGTGTGTTGCCCGTCATGGTTCGAAGCTATCCGTTCTGAGTTTCCGAATCTTGCTCGAAAGCTTGAGGGCGAATGGCTAAAACCAGAAAGATCGATACGATCGCTGCGCTGGCAAAGACCCCAAAGATCATATACAGAGGCCACTGGTTGTCCTTCATGATTCCAAAACCCCAGTCGGCCAAACCACCACAACTGATGCTCACCATATTCATCAGCCCATACCCAGTCGCGCGCAGAGCAGGTCTGACGATTTGGCAAAGAATGGGCATGTTGTTACAGTCAAAAAACCCCCAGCCCAATCCAAACAAAAGAAGGAAGACAATAGCAACCCACAACTGCCCTGTCTGAGGTGCATAACCTACTCCGAACATCGCTGGAACAATCATCGACATTCCGATGGCACTGACATAGATTCGACCTCGCACCGATCGTTTCATCCAGGAATCGGCCAAAACCCCCCCAAGGATCGCCCCGAGGATAGCCGCAACCTGCCAGTACAGCGTCGCAGAGACTCCTGCTTGCCCTTGGCCGATGCCAAATTCCTGCTTCAGGATCGATGGCATCCAATCGCGCACAACCCAACCTGCTAGCGCTGGTAACGTGAAATAAAGCACTAGGAAAATAAACGAAGGGTTTCCCAGTAGTTCATGGAAGGATGTGAACGCGCGGGTGCTGGTCTTGGGATCTTCATCACGAGGCACATCTCGAAGGGTGAAAAATAAAGGTATCGCATAGAGAATGCCTATCAAGCCGCATGCAACGAAGGCTGATCGCCAACCCAGTCTCGGGTCATCAGCGACGTAACCTGAAAACCCCCCGAGAATGACCCCGACATAAATACCCATTTGATGGAGCCCCACCGCTCGTGAACGGGTAGGCCCGACGTGGTAATCGGATATGAGTGCTAGTGCAGCCGGGATATAAAACGCCTCGCTGATTCCCATGAGTGCTCGAGCTGCCAGCAATTCCTCATACGTTCGAACCTGGCCCGTAATGAAGGTCACAAGAGACCAGACAAACAGGCTACCTACGATAACAATTCTTCTTCCTATTCGATCGGCGACAAATCCACCAATCGGACTCAAAAAAGCGTAGGTCCATTTGAAAAGTGCAAGGACCAAACCCCAATCGGCTTCCTTTCCGATATTACTCACATCGCTCATCACGGAGGATTTCATAGCCGCCAGCATCTGACGGTCTAAGTAGTTCAGCAACGCAACAGGCACCAGCAATGCAACAATAATCCATGCAAAGCAAGGAACGGAGGTCGATGGGGAATCGTTTTGCATAACAAGGCGGATCGGAGAACTAAAATGACTGGGATAAAATCAGTCTAATAGGCGTTGAAACAAGAGCGGTAAGTGTATCAGAATGCGAGCGATTGAGTGCAGATCATGAAGGGTTCTACCCAGGAGGATAGAATGGGTTCGAGTCGACGGTTTTTCTTGAAGACAAGTGCTTTGACATCGGCCGCGTTAGAATGGCCGTTTCCTGCCTTTGCAGACCAAGAGAATCGCAATGACGTCTGGATAGGGGCGATCGAAAAGGTTGTGCTGGATTCTCCAGCTGTCCCCGGTGGCACATGGTTTCACCCTCGAGCCTGTATGGCAAACGGCCTAGCCATCATGACCCTTCAAACCATCAAAGGCTCAGACTTTTTTGGTCCCGTTCATTGGACGGAATCGCGGGATCTTGGAAGAACCTGGCGTGATTTTCGTCCCATCCCTTCTTTAGGCTGGGTACCGCAACCCACAGGTGGTTTTGAAGGTGTATGCGATGTAACCCCCGCGTTCCACCCAGGAACGCAAAGCATCCTAGCGCTCGGACATAACGTTTTTTACCAGGGTGATAGGTTCGACCGGAATCAGCCCCCCCGATGGCCGATCTACGCAGTCTGGCGTGACGGTGTATGGGGACCTCGCCGAAAACTGGAATGGGATGATCCTCGAGGCAGCTATATCTATACGAACGGTTGCGGCCAACGCGTCATGCTGCCCAATGGAGATATTGCGATGAGCTTCACCTTTGGCGTCCGCGACAAGCCCCGATCCGTCTCTGGAGTTCTTTGCTCATTTGACGGCGATGAACTAAAGGTGAAAGACGTCGGTAACGTTCTACAAAACAAAGTCGGAAGAGGCTTGCTCGAACCGTCTGTCACTTTTTTCCAATCACGCTTCTATATGACGATTCGGGCTGAAGACAATCGAGGCTATGTTGCCGTGAGTGATGATGGACTGCATTATGAGCCCCAAGTACCATGGACCTGGAACGATGGTCAGATCCTAGAAATGTCGACAACGCAACAACATTGGCTAAACCACTCGCAAGCTTTGTTTCTCGTTTATACTCGTAAAGATACAACCAACACCCACGTCAGCCGCTGGCGCGCCCCTTTGTGGATCGCACAAGTTGACTTGGCCAGCATGCGGCTGATCCGATCCACTGAACAAATCGTACTACCTCTGGTTGGGGATGGAGTTCAAGACGGTGCAATGGTCCCCCTTATGGGTAATTTCGGTATCAATCATGTTAGTCCATTCGAATCCTGGGTCACCGACGGGTCGTGGTCTCCGAAAGCAAACAACAGTGGGGAATTGCAGTTGGCACGCATTCGCTGGAATCACCCAAATGACCTCGAGCCTTCGTTCTGAAACCTCGGCCTGCAAGATTCGAACTCCATGCTTGCAGAGAGTTGCGATCCAACCTTCCAATGCAAACGGGCAGATTCTCGGTAACCAATGGATCACACAACCCTATTCTTGAAGGCGCCCAAACCGTCAGGCAGCGACGATGAGATGCGTCTCGACATCGACTCGTCGTGACGAGTAATGGATATTCCTGCATATCCGATGCGTCCTTCGCCGAGCTTTTTTCGTCCGCACGGGTGGACTCTCTACCAGGGGGACACTCGGATCAGATGGAGCTTGCGAGGGGGTGTTCTTCTCGGCGCCTGATTCCGGGCTATTCATCGCTTTCGCTTCGAAGAGAAAAGGTCTTGAAAAATTATATCGAGATCATGCGGCGGACAGCTTTCGCGGCCGTTGCCATTTTTCGCTCAAAGCGGATCAGCAAGGCCCAAATTCCTAGCGCATCAGATATTATGTGTAGGGAGAGTGTACGTAGACGCTCGGATTCAAACTGAGGTTTACGAACGACTCGAACGAATTGATTGTTGTTAACGTCTGTTGTAGCGGTGTTACGCAGACTTTCCTTCCTTTCCGTGAATGTATTGAACATCATGCAGTTTCGTCGGTACTTTATTAAGCAGTGTTTACCTTTCGTTCTCGTCCTCATGGCTTCTGGAATTGGTCAGGCACAGGAGAGTTCGAAGAAAACGATTAGTTTATTCGATGGCAAGACGCTCGCGGGTTGGTCCGGACTCAAGGATAACTGGCGCGTCGAAGACGGCGCGATTACAGGAGAGAATCTGGCTGATAAACCATTGAAGCACAATACCTTCCTAGTCCACGAACGGAAGGTATCTGATTTCGAGCTGACATTGGAATTCCGCATCATGGATGGAAACTCCGGTATCCAGTATCGAAGCAAGTTGATTGATCCTGAAAAGTTCATTGTTGGTGGTTACCAAGCAGATATCGATTCGAAAAAGCGATACATGGGCATCAATTACGAGGAGCGCGGCCGAGGTATCATGGTCGAACGTGGTGAAATGGTTGCCGTCGACAACGAAGGAAAGAAGTCGAAAGTGGGAACCTGTGGTGATGCGACAGCACTTCTAAGTCGCATTAAGTTCGACGATTGGAACAAATATCGGGTCGTTGCCAAAGGGTCCAAGCTCCAGCATTACATCAACGATGTTCTGATGTCGGAACTGGACGATAATGAGACCGCCAAACGATCTAAGGAAGGGATTATCGCACTCCAGGTCCATCAAGGACCTCCGATGAAGGTACAGTTCAAAAATATCCTTCTTACGGAGTAAGGTACCGACTTTGGGCCGGCATCCACAACCTGAATATTGGTTGATGAAGACAGAACCGGATGTATTCTCAATCGATGATTTGATGGTAGCACCCCATCAGACAACTTGTTGGGATGGGGTGCGTAACTATCAGGCTCGCAACTTCATGCGAGACCGGATGAAACTCGGAGACAGAGTTTTGCTCTACCACAGCAATGCAGATCCATCCTGTGTGGTCGGCATCGCTGAGGTTTGCAGGTTGGCTTATCCCGATCACTCAGCATGGAGTCCATCCGACCCGCACTTTGATCCGAAAAGCACTCCGCAGAATCCTCGCTGGTTCATGGTAGATATTCGGTTCGAAAGCAAATTCGAACGACGGTTAGTCCTATCCGATCTTCG
>JBBAXA010000001.1:0-155327 GCA_040396935.1 Pirellula sp. | reverse complement strand
TGATGGCATTGAATCCCAAGTCGTCGCTGTCGCCATAGACTAGACCGGGCTTCATTCCTCCGCCTGCGAACCACATCGTGAAAGCGTTCGGATGATGATCGCGGCCATCATTGCCGCCCTGAACCATAGGGGTGCGTCCGAACTCACCTCCCCAAATGACGAGCGTATCGTCCAATAAGCCCCGACGTTGTAGATCTCTGACAAGCGCAGCACAGGCTTGATCGGTATTCTTACAATTGGTTGCTATGTCCTTGGTAAGATTGCCATGCTGGTCCCAGGCCTCGTGATAGAGCTGAACGAATCGAACCCCCCGTTCAATCAATCGGCGTGCATACAGGCAATTGCTGGCAAATGAGGGTTTTCCAGGCTCAGCGCCGTAAAGATCGAGGGTCTCTTGGGTTTCCTGACTTAGATCCATCAACTCTGGAGCGGAGGTTTGCATCCGAAACGCCATCTCATAAGAGTTGATCCGAGTTGCTATTTCTGGATCGCCTAAAACATCCATCCTCTGTTCATTCAAGGCACGAACGGAATCTAACGTAGCTCGTTGTAGCTGGCTATCGATACCCGCTGGATTCGAAAGATAGAGCACCGGATCACCCGCTCCCCGAAACTGCACGCCGGAATACACCGTCGGCAGAAACCCACTCCCCCAATTGCTGTTTCCGCCACTCGGACCCTTCTTTCCCGAACTGAAGACGACGAAGGCGGGAAGATCCTTCGATTCCGATCCGAGGCCATAAAGGGTCCACGCGCCCAGGCTTGGACGACCGAATTGCTGGGTTCCGGTATTCATCAATATCTGCGCCGGCGCATGATTGAACGCATCGGTAGTAAGACTTTTGACGATCGTAATTTGATCGACGATTTTCGCCGTATGAGGCAATAGCTCCGAGACCCAAGCGCCGCTCGAACCGTGCTGCGCGAATCTGAATTTTGGTCCGAGTAACTTAGAATTCGGATTGATAAAGGCGGCGCGGTACCCTTCCAGCAGGGATGGAGGAGGTAAAGTACCATCGAGTCTAGCTAATTCCGGCTTGTAATCGAATGTCTCCAACTGGCTCGGCGCGCCAGCCATGAATAAGTAAATGACTCTCTTTGCCTTCGGTGGGAACTGAGGAGACTTGGCTGCTAATAGATCATGCGTCGCTGATAGGGCCCGTCTTTCAGAACCAAACGCTTGGGAGAGTGCAATTCCTCCCAAGCCTACAGCGCAATCTCTAAGAAACCAGCGTCTTGCGACAGTTTTCGGAGCAACACCTCGAACCAAATGGGATTCACAATTCATCGGATCACTCTCTGGTGATGGTTTCATCGAGGTTCAGAAATACTCGTGCGATAGTACTCCAGACAGCTAGCACCTGAGGCGACTGTCCAGATGTAGGGATAAAGCCTATTGAAGAACTCTCCAATCCGGCTACCTGTTTGGCGATCGAATCGTCCACGATCTTTTCACGAGCAATTTGCAATAATTGTGTAAGATTCGAAATCTCTCCGTGAGTTAACGGCCTTTGCAAAACCTGGTTCGCCATCCATTGGAGTCTTTCGCGGTCCGAATGGGATGTTGGCAATTTGACGAACGAAAGCCTCGCCAGCGATTGGCTACACTCCACAAAAAGTGGTTCATTCAACATCGTCAGCGCCTGCAAAGGTGTATTGGAAGTGGACCGTCGAACACAGGACGCATCCCCATTAGGAGTATCGAAAACCTGAAGGGACGGATAAGGTACGCTCCGGAATCGGAATGTATAAATCGATCGTCGATACCGATCGCCACCATGCGATTCCTTCCAAACTTTGGGACCGTAGCTCACAGGTGGTTGAAAAAGAAAGTCCGGGGCAGGTGGAAAGACAGGCTCCCCACCGATACGTTGATCCAATAGACCGGACGCCATCAAGGCAATGTCACGAACGCTTTCACCCATGACACGCACTCGAGGACTCCGCGCCAGCAATCGATTGGCCGGATCCACTCGTAAGTGCTCGGGGCTGACAACCGAACTCTGCTGGTACGTCTTCGATAATACAATCTCCCGTATCAACCTCTTTAAGTCCCAGCCGCTATTTACTAGTTGATAGGCAAGATAATCTAACAGTTCAGGATGTGTTGGAGGCTCACTCTGAGATCCTAGGTCTTCGCTCGACCTTACCAATCCGACACCGAATAGGGATTGCCATAAGCGGTTTACAATAACCCGCGATGCCAACGGAGATTGGTCGTCTACAGCCCATCTAGCGAAGTCCAATCGATCGGGCTCCACCTGGCTCGATTTCAGGGGATGAAGAAATGAAGGGACCCCCGCCGAAACGAGTTTGCCAGGCTTCAGAAAATCGCCTCTCTCGAGCATTCGGGTCGAACGTCCATCATCGAGTTCCTGATAGACGAGCTGACTGGAGGGTTGCGGATACAATTGCCAGAGCATCTCTACCTGCTCCGTTTGGTGATGATACTCGCTTTGCAAGGAACGCCAGTAGCTGAAGATCGCTAATTTTTGATCGAGAGTTCGCGAGCGAACCGGAATGGTTTCGATGATATGCCGAACATCACGTGGTACTAGATCCGCATTTGGAGCTTGATGATTCGTGACCGAGAATCGAATCCGTCCTAGATTGCAATTTTGGTTGTCATCGCTATTCCAACCACCGTGGTTCTGCGCAAGATGAACAAAAAGAATTTTCGAACTCAAGTCCTCGATAGGCTCTTCCAAGATAAAAACAGCGTTTCGAGAGCGGTTCGTTCGCCCCGGACCGCCATCGAGGCTCCAGGCTGTCTCATTGAGCCCATCGATAGCATATTCGATCGGCCCAAGGAAGCGTTCCTTGCCGCTCTTATCCGCAAATTGCGATGGTAGTGGTGAGCGAATAGGATTGAGATCTGCAGTCGCCGAAACAATTTTTACGGGCTTCTTGGATTCTGGGTTTTCCGATGGGGCAACAAAGACTTTCAATTCCGTTAACGCGCCGTATCCAAAGACACTTCGGCCTGGTCCACCCAAGGGTAGATTGGGATCGGTCAAACATTCCAATCGGACAGCGTGTATACGATCTACAGGCACTGTATGGAGTTGAACGGATCCCCACATCTCGCTCTTTGTCGGTGCATAACTCTGAGCCAGGAACGATCCGTCGCTTTGCGGTAGCATTTTGCATCCGCCTAATGAATGATCATTCCAAGCAGGCCTGATAACAGACCAATGCGATTGATTCCCACGAATCGCTCCCTCCCATAAATCGATCCTTTCATCGATTTCCTTGGAAGAATTCATCAGCTCGCTATCGATGTCTCGAATTTGCTGAACAATCGATTCGATTCGAGTCAGTTGCTCCGGAGAGTAGACCGGTACACTTCCTTCAGCGGATCGATTGAAAAATGCAAAGATTCGATAGTAATCCTCTTGAGAGAGCGGATCATATTTGTGGTCATGGCATTGGCTGCAACCGACGGTTAAACCGAGAATGGATTTGCCGATAGCATCCATACGATCGAACATTGCCTCCATTCTAAATTGCTCAGGATCCACACCTCCCTCTTCGTTGATCATGGAGTTGCGTAGAAATCCTGTAGCGATTCGTGTCTCTTGATTGGCATTTGGAACGAGATCGCCTGCCAGTTGCTCGATAACAAACTCATTATAGGGTTGATTCCTGTTCCAGGCTTTGATCACCCAATCCCGATAGAATGACACAGAGCGAGGCTTGTCTTTCTCAAACCCATCACTGTCTGCGTAACGGGCAGCATCCAACCATTCGCGGCCCCATTTCTCACCAAAGTGGGGCGAGTTCAAAAGCTCATCGACAAGCGTTTCAATCGATGCCTCATCGTGGAGTTCTGTGGTTACTCGATCAGGCAGAAGCCCTACTAAATCGAGGTGGAGTCTTCGATGGATTGTAGAGACGTCTGCAAGTGGATTCGGTGTGAGTTTCGCTTCTTTCAATCGACGAAAGATAAAATAATCAATGGCACTGCTGGCGAGTGTCGGCTCCAGATTTGGAATGAGAGGTTCCGTTATTTTTTTGTAAGCCCAGTGGATCTCGTACTTTGCCCCCTCGGCTATCCATTGCTTCAATAATTCCTTCTCCGCATCCGTGAGATGCTTTGCCGAATCGGGTGGGGGCATCCGTTCGGAATCGCTTGCAGACATGATACGCGCGGTCAACAAACTCGTCTCTGGACTACCTGGTCGAATGGCTGGTCCCGAGTCTCCGCCTGCGATCGCAGAATCTCGATCATCCAATCTCAAATTGGATTGTCGCTTCGATCGATCCGGTCCGTGACAATGGAAACATTTATCGGAAAGTATCCGTCGCACCTCTGCAAATGGAACGGTTTGTCCTGTCTGACCATAGCATGCCGGCTGAACCAGACCAATAACAGCAACGAATTCAAGTACCGCTGTAAATGCTATTTCAGACGTATTCCAAGGAGATTTCATCGTAGACTCGGCGATTGCGATTCGGCGTAAAACATGATTCTATTTTCTTCTCGTAGATAGGATCAAACCAACCGGACTCGCTAAATCGGTTTGACTGTGAAAATAACATGTAACAAAAACTGGTGCGACGCACACCTGGACTGAATCCATCAACAAACCTCACGCGTATAATAGACCATCGCATAGAGTAGTTGAAGATAAACGGTGGCGTTTTCGCTTTTGCGATTCGCTGTCCAGCCCTCTCAGAGAACGTTGCAGTGGAAATGAAGGAGGAATCGATAAAAGATTTTTCAGTCTCCTCTAGGACGATTCTAAGCAGAATCGCCTCGGGTGACGATTCTGCCTTTCGGGAATGCGTGGAACGTTATGGTTCACTTGTTTGGTCTGTAGCAAAGCGACTGACCACCAACCCTAACGATGCGGAAGATGCCGTCCAGGAAATCTTTCTCGAGATCTGGCAAAAAGCTGGTAAATGGGATCCTACCAGAGCGGCAGAATCGACTTTCATTACCATGATCGCCCGGAGGAAGCTAATCGATCGATTTCGTAAGTCCAGCCGTTCTTTAGAGACCACTAGTATGGGACCGGAACACGACGTGGAGGTCTCCGCATCCAGCAATCTCATCGAGATTCTGGACGAGTCAGAAAAAGCGCATCAATGCTTAGGGCGATTAGGTGAAACACACCGCGAAGTTATTCGTCGCACGATCCATTTAGGCCATTCGCACAGTCACATTGCAAGGCAACTGGGGCTACCTGTCGGTACTGTCAAAACCTATGCTCGGCGTAGTTTGCTCCAGCTGCGGAACTGTATGGAACAACATGCTCGAATACGAGGTACTTCATGAAATACGGATCGAATCGACCTGCCGAGGATCGACTTGAGTTGTTATTGGCTGGGTATGTTTTGGGGGATTTAAATAGTGAGGAATTAGCCGAATTGAATTGCTATGAAAGTAGACTTATTCTGAAGTCGATGAAAGATTTGGAGATCACTGCCGCGCGAACCTACTTAACCTTGGAGGAATCGAAACATACATGGGAGCCCATGCCGACTGGGTTACAAGATCGCCTCGAACAGAGTGCAAGTGCGTTGATACGACCCAAGGTGACACTAAGCAGTAAAACCTCACACTCAATTTCGATGCGTGAAGCATTCGCCTGGATGATTGCGACCGCGGCATGCCTCGTCGCTATTGCAGCCTGGTATCCGATTCGTATTGGTAAAGAGATTGCGTCGAAAACGAATACCGAAAAATCGATACCTAAACTTCGAGAAGCTCTGCTCGCTGCCGAGGCGAAGCCCCTAGTCGTGGAATGGACCAATCCAGACGGTTCGAGGGATTCATTGGGTGATATTGTTTGGAGCGACAAACAACAAGAAGGATTTATTCGTTTCACGAAGCTTGCAAAAAATGATCCGACCAAGGAACAATATCAGCTTTGGATTGTTGATCCCAAACGCGACAGCAAGCCTGTTGACGGTGGCGTATTCGATATCAGAAACGAGGGCGAGGTTCTCATCGCCATTAAGCCAAAGCTATTCGTATCGAATCCCACATTGTTCGCGGTAACTATTGAGAAGCCAGGTGGAGTCGTCGTATCAGACCAATCCCGCTTGCCATTGATTGCAAAAGTAATGCGATAGAGATTAATCCTAGATTCGGTACTCTGTTCACGGAGGAGAGAACTGTCGACAGTACTCGTAGACGGCCATTGTCGCTGCAGTCGCCACATTGTAGGAAAAAGGTTTGCCATAGACCGGTATCTCTGCAACACGATCGATTTGTCCCAATTCCTCCAAACTCAGCCCTTCTCTTTCGCTGCCGATAACCAAGGCGGTTCTCTTTACGAATTGGAAAGTGAATAAGGACTCCGAGTGAGTGGTTTGCTCCAGTCCCACACGTTGATAGTTTTCGTCGGCCAGTTGTGCTAGGACAGGTGCTAGCGATCTCCGTTGCGTGATTTCAACAATATCAATCGCATCCCTGGCAATTTCGCGATCGACCTTTCCAGGACCGCACTGAATAATCTGCCTAATACCGAAGCATCCTGCCAGTCGAACAATCCGACTCAGATTCACGTTGCTACGCATCGGTGCCAAAACCAAAACCAGTTCGCGAGGTCCCTGCAATTCAACAGGTGGTTTATGGCGAATATGTTCAAATCGATTCATGCTTGGGATTCAACCAGATTTCCTTTCTTTTTTCAACGTCATCTCGACTCTGTCGGATCTACTCTCAAATCGCCTGGTCGATGTATCGCGGGGCACTCACCTTGAGGCCCCGCATCTCCACGTGAATCAAGAGGGTAAGCGGCTAGCCACTTATCCTTGTCTGAAGTGATTTCGCTTTCCGTACTGCCCCCTTTCTCCGTTGGGGCTTAAAAGATGCCATGCTATACTTGAAGCAGCTGTTTTTCTCTCCTACTTGTTTCTCTCTTGCCTTTCATGTTCTCCGACCGTTTTGTCGTCTGCTTATCATTAGGCCTAGGCCTGACCATACTATCCGAGTTCGCGCGCAGTGAAGAGCCTGGCGTTGCGAAAGATGATGCGTCCCGGCAATCCATCCCCTGGGATACCTTACCATCAGGGTTGGACCCAACCCTGGTTATCGATTTGGCCATGGAGGACGGATGCCGCCGCGAGGGGATCCAACTCGCCCCGGAATGTGATGATACGCTTTTTATCCGGAGAGCTTATCTGGATTTGGTAGGCCGAGTTCCAACCTTGGATGAGGCAAACTCCTTTCTGTCTCAGACGGATAGCAATAAACGTTCGTTGCTGATTGATCGGTTGCTCGATTCCGAGGAATACGCTGCTCACTTGGCTGAAGTCTTTGACGCGATCCTTATCGGTCGAACCAATCCAGAGCAGTTACGACGCAGAACAGAAGCTGGTTGGATAGATTATTTGCAGCGCGCGATCCGCGAGAACCGCCCCTGGAATCATGTGTCGCGAGAGATCTTGTTGGCTCGTAATGAATCGGCGGATAAGCAGGGCGCGAATTGGTATCTCTACGCTCGCAACGATAAGACTCAAGAAATTGCAGAAGCTGTCTCCAAGGACTTCTTTGGTGTGCGTATCGACTGTGCCCAATGTCATGATCATCCACTAGCATCCGAGATTGAACAGAAACACTATTGGGGTTTGGTAGCATTCTTTAATCGTTCAAAGAATGTTGATAAGTCCCACAAGAATCCGCGTATCTCCGAATCTGCGATCGGAGGGTTTTCAGAATTCGCGAATGTCGAGGGTGAATCGAAACCTAATGAACTCGTTTATTTAGGAAACCGATCCGTTGCGGAACAACGTCCAGGTAAAGACTCCAAAGAAGAGGACAAAGATGAGCTTTACCTGGACAGTACAGACAAGTCGTATCGAGTCCCAAAATTTTCAAGGCGTGAACAGTTTGTAGAGCACGTTTTGAAGGATCATCCGCTATTTGCAAAATCGATGGTGAATCGTATGTGGGGCTGGATGATGGGACGTGGATTAGTCCATCCTGTGGATGCATTGGATTCCTACCATCCAGCGAGTCATCCTGAATTATTGGAATGGCTCGGTCGTGACTTTGAACGATCGGGATTCGATATCAAACGGCTGATTCGCAGCCTAGCTCTTTCTCGAACCTATCAGCGGGAATCGAGGCAAATGGCTATTGCTGATCCGAAATGGTTTTCTTCCTCGATACCCAAACCCTTAACAGCTGAAATGTTACACCGGTCCTTTGGAACCGTTTTGGTACCAAAGGATTTGAATTCCTGGAACAATCCAATAACTCGCCAGGAGTTTACCAGGCTGTTTCCTGATGTTTTGACCGAGGAATCGATGTCCAATGTGTCTCAATCGCTGCTTTTAAGTAATAGCCGTATCCTTCTTGACCTCATCACGCCTCAAAACTCCGACTTACTGAGTCGCTTGGTATCCAAGGAATTGACCAGCGAAGCTATAGTCCAAGAACTCTTCAGGGCCATCCTTGGAAGAAATCCAGAAGAAGATGAGCTAAAAGTGTCAGCAGAGTACCTGGGCCGACCCCATCCAAAAAGTACGATGCTGATTGAGGGACTAGCATGGTCTTTGTTGACGAGCGCCGAGTTTCGATTCAATCATTAGCACGATGAAAACACCATCCTACAGCTCTATAGAGCCCGCTCACGAAACATTCCAAGAGCCTATCTTCAATGCTCCTTGCGGTGGCATCGATCACCGTATGCACCGACGATTATTTCTACAAGGAAGCTTGGCAGGAGCTGCATCGGTCGCCAGTTTTCAAAGTCTCTTCTGCGTTCCGACGTTTGCCGATGAAGCAAAGGCGCAGGGAAAGAAATGTATCTTGCTTTGGCTATGTGGGGCTCCCAGTCAGTTCGAGACCTGGGATCCCAAACCAGGAAGGCCTACCAGCGGCCCCTTCGGAACAATTTCCACGACGATCCCAGGCATCCGTATCAGTGAATTGATGCCAAAGACCGCTACGATCCTGGATAAACTCACAGTCGTTCGCTCGATGTCGACTGAACCTACGGAGCATTTTCAAGCGATTGATATGCTGACACGCGGTGAGCCCCCACGGCCCCCTTTTACCCGTCCAATCCTCGGATCCGTACTCGCAAAGCATTTGGGGCATCTCGACAGCCCAGTGCCTCAATTCGTATTGCTTGACCCCTGCCCGGAAGGGAACGAATTCAAGTCGTTCAAAGCGGGCAATTGGGCCGGTTGGTTAGGCGCCGAGTACGGTCCTGTCCGTTTCGGAGGCAAGTATAGAATCGAAAACACGGACATGCCAAAAGGCATGATGGAAGCGGATCTTAGCGATCGAGAAATGCTACGTTCCTTTCTCAGTAAAAAATTCGAAAACGATCGGAAAACGGCGGCAGTACAGTCTTACAACGCGGTTTTTGAACGCGTCAAGGGTCTGATGCAAGCTGCACCTCTTTTTGATCTGAGCAAACTACCTGCATCTGATCGTGAACGCTACGGGCCAGGAACGTTCGGCATGCATACATTACTCGCTCGTCACTTGATTGAAAACGGATCAACATTTGTCATGGTTGCCAACGGCATGCCATGGGACTGCCATGTTCTGAATCACGAAACCTACCAGATGCTTGTTCCCGAGCTTGATCGAATCATCTTCCACTTGGTCAACGATTTGGAGTCGAGAGGAATGCTAGAGAATACATTGGTTTTGATCATGGGTGAATTCGGTAGAACACCATGGCTCAATGAAGCCCGCGGTCGCGATCATTATCCCAATGCATGGAGTCTTGCCATGGCTGGTTGCGGCCTGAAACCGGGTGTTGTCTACGGCTCAACCGATCCAAATGGTATCGCAGTTTCAGATAAGGCGTTGGATCAACGTCGACTCTTCGCAACAATCTATCGAGCTTTGGGACTCGATCCCCATGAAACCTACAATCTGCCTGACTTTCCAACTTTTTATCGAGTCGAAAAAAACGCGGCTCCGGTTAACGAACTACTCCTTTAGATTTCTTTAAGTCGTATCGAACGATACTTCATCATTCACCGAATAAAACCATGACCCTAGAGCTTGTCAAACGAGATCGAATTACCTTTCCGATGGGTATCATGGCCCTCGATGTTCATGTCGAGCGGAACACAGCCTATGCTGCGTGTATGGACGGAATTTACGAATGTTATGTGGGAGATCACGACGAGGATGATCAACCAAAGCCAAAAAAAATCGGAGCTCATGAAAGCTACGTTTCAGGAATCTCCTTTTCTAAAAACAACCAGACGTTAGTCACAGCTAGCTATGACGGAACCCTTCACGTTCGAGATATCCCAAATGAACCGACTGAGGGCGAAATCGAACCGCGAATCAAGAAACGGATACACAATTTTTGGTCTTGGGACATGGCGATGTCGCCCGATGGCCGATTTGTAGTGTCCGTGACCGGACAGTACCTTGCAGGAAGTGAAGACTACTCACCTTTACCAGCCGAAGAGCCGTGCGTTTGCATTGTCGATGCTCAAACGGGCGAACTTCTTCACAGTTTGGATATGCTTCCCTCTGTTCAATGCGTCGCTATTGATCCTTCGTCACGTTTCGTAGCCGCAGCGAATCTCATGGGAGATATCGCAGTCTGGGAAATGGAGACCGGTAAGCAAATCTCCAAATGGAGAACTCCTTCCTTTACGAGCTGGGGAATCATCAAGAGCCACTGTTACATTGGAGGGATTTATGCCGTTTCCTTTTCTCCTGATGGAGAGCATCTGTATGCCGCGGGTATGGGAGAGATGAATGACCCCATGGCCGGAAATGGGAAGCAACGATGGCAGCAGTTCGCTTGGAAACAAACCAACGTGGAGAAACAGATGGAATCCAAACCCGATCAGACGGGAGAGGGATTAATGGAGGTTTTAGCATGGCATCCGACCGGTGACTACTTTGCAATGGCCGGAAGACTGCGGGGTGGAAATTGGAATATCGGTCTCTTTTCACGTGAATCGGGAGACTTGATTGGTCAAGCCAAGACGGGAATGCGAATCACCTCCGCACACTTTCATCCAGACGGAAAGACATTACTTTTAGCAGGTATGCAGGGACAGCCGAAACCGAAAGAGGGAGTCTTTCCAGCATTCGGTTATCTCGAGCGTTATGAAATTTCGACGGTGAAATCAACCGAGGATACAAAAAGCTAGACGTTTTCGTCGGTGGTAGTTGTCGATGGCCTGTAGATCGATCTCTTACTCACAAAAGAGGACCGATCAGGATCGGTCCTCTTTTGTGTCTATGTCTTCCGTTCGTAGATCATTCGGCAACGAACTTAAAAATCGTTTCAGGGCGATTGGTATCACGCATGTAGTACACCTCCCCATTTTGATCTTCACCGAAGGCCAAGACGGGAATCCCCTTTTCAATGACTTGCTCGTTCCTCGTCACTTTGCCTGTGGACGAATCATACGTGAGCGCCCAAATACTGCCGGTCACATAGTCTGCATAAAGGTATTTACCCTTCAGTTGTGGCAGGCGATCGGAGCTGTAGACGCGTCCGCCCGTAATGGATTTGCCGATGATATGGTCATATTCCCAAACAGGGTCGACAGGATTCGAGTTTCCTGAGGAGGGATTCCGATTTCCGAAGGGATGCATTCCTTCTCGTAGGCTCCAACCGTAATTGCCTCCCTTGGTGACAATGTTGATCTCTTCGTATAGGTCCTGCCCTACATCTGCCGCCCACAAATGCCCAGCCTTGTCGAACGCAATGCGCCATGGGTTTCGAAATCCGTGAGCGAAGATCTCTGGCCGAATACCCGATACACCGATAAAGGGATTGTCGGCAGGAATACCGTAGGCGAGACCATTGGTCTTCTTGTCCACATCGATGCGCAGGATGGAGCCCAACAATTGACTACGGTCCTGTCCGGTCGCCTTGGGATCGTTTCTCAACCCACCATCCCCAAAAGCAATGTACAAATGACCATCCGGTCCAAATTCCATCGAGCCTCCGTTATGGTTCTGGAAAGGTTGTTCGACGTCTAAAAGGACTTCCTCCGACGCCGGATCTGCCTTGAGCGGGTTCTCTTTAGAAACCTTAAAACGAGAAACGATGGAGTGGTTATTCTCTCGCTTCGTGTAGCTCACGAAAAACTGCCCGTTTTCCTTAAATTTAGGATGGAATGCCAACCCCAATAGTCCTTGTTCGTTGGCACCCGGCCCGAACCATACGTTCACTTTGGATTCAATATCCAGGAATCGTGTTGCGAGTTCAACTTCAGGTTTGTTTTCGAAGGTGTAGACCCAACCTCTCTGATCGATGGCAAAGAGTCGATCATTGACACCCTTCGCATAGGTCAACTCTAGTGCCCGTAGCGGCTTGTTCACCGTGCCGTCCTCCTCGACGGGTTGCCAGCCCTCCCACTTCAGGTTTGGAAATGCCGGGACGCTCTTGATCGCAAGCTTGCCGTCAATCGGTTGTGGAGGAGCACCCTCGGCTGGCAACTCGCGAATTTTGATGTTGCGGAACGAAATAAGATTTCCATGATCCTGGAGGCATATATGTCCCTCTCCCGCTTTGCCAAATTCAGCAAACTTAGCAAACTTGCTTTTCGTAACGCGTTCATCCCAATCCTTAGTTCCCATTTTGAATTGATAATAGACAGCTCCATTCATCGAAACCTCGCATTGATTGGGTGCAATACGAAGATAAAGCTGATTCCACTCGCCGGCTGGCCGTGTCGCATCCAAGACTCCCTGCTCTTTTGTCCACTTGGGTGCAGAGGGTTGATAAAGCTGGTACAACCAACCTGACTTTTGAGGATCATGGCCGGCAACGTTATCCTGGATCTGAACTTCCGGACCGCTCTGCCATGGGCTTGAATTATTCTCCGTAACATGAAACATCAAACCACTGTTCCCACCTTCGGAGATCTTGTATTCGAGAATCAATTCGAAGTAACGATACTTGTTCCTGGTGATAATATCGCCAGCACTCTTATCCTCGCGTGAAAGTACACCGTCGGAGATTTTCCAGCCGCTTGAAATCGAATCCTTCTTGTAATTACGCCATTGATCAGCCGATCTACCGTCGAAAAGCAATTTCCAGCCGCTCAGTTGCTCCGAACGACTCAGCTGATTGACCAATGCGTCAGCCCACGAAACAGTAGGCAAATGAAGTGGTAAGGAGAGGCATGCCGCAGCGAGAATGCGCCGAAGTATTCGAGACTTCATGAGAGAGTTCCAGTTGGTAAGATTTGCACGGAAAAACAGAATACAGGATGCTAAACTGCCAATCCACCAAGGTCAATCACGCTGGATGCTTTATCGAATGATCTTGCAAACAACGGGAGCCCCTAAGAAGACCCATCCGAACTATCGCTTTGAGAGCGGAAACGAATTCCTGTTTTGAATGGGTATGGTGGTAACGTTCGGGACCACCGACGAAAGCTCGTGAAGGAGAGGAAACAACATCCTCGCCAAGTTGGTTAAACTCAATGCTTTTGATGGAAAACGGCCGATTCCGCTCTTGTGTGGCACTCTCTCCGGCCGTGTTCCGCCCCAGCGATATCCTCTTGGCGGAGGATCCCCAGCCAGCCATCGTACCAGTCGCTACCCTGAGGATTTCACCTTGCTAAAGCCCCGGAGCGATATGCGGTACTCCCACGATACACAACCAACTTTTATCGTCCCGCAAGCAGGAAAGACTGCCATCGGAATGGTTTGTTTATCCCCGTGGCTGTCGACGAATGCCAGACTCCTGCCTGACGGTAATTTATTCGCGGATCGAATGGAATTCAGCCTCTAGGAACGGTTATCCACTTGAAACGTTCATTGCCTACCCTCTAAACAAGAATTCCAGCGATACAAGCAGTCATGTTCGCCGCCAAAGTACCGCCGATCATGGCGCGCCACCCCAACCTTGCTAGATCTGCTTTTCTGTCCGGAGCCATCGATCCGATTCCGCCCACTTGAATACCAATCGAACTGATGTTTGCGAATGCTGCCAGCGCGTAGGTCATCAAGATACGTGTTCGTTCAGAAATAGGATTCTCGCCCTCGAGCATCGGTTTCATTTGACTAAACGCCAGGAACTCATTGGCGACTGTACGTAAACCTAGGAGTCTGCCAGCAGCCAGGCAATCCGCGGATTCAACACCCATAATCCAAGCCATCGGCGCAAAAAGATAGCCTAGGATCAGTGAAAGACTCAGTGTCGGGTAAGCCTTACCATCAAAACCGAAAATACTCCCAATCGTTCCTAATAGCAGATCCATCAGGGCAACCAATGCGAGGAAAGCGATGAGCATCGCGGCTATATTCAAAGCGAGTATCAGTCCATCGGAAGCACCTTGGGCAGCTGCTCCTATTACATTCGGACTCGTAC
Source organism: Pirellula sp. (assembly GCA_040396935.1). Taxonomy (GTDB): domain Bacteria; phylum Planctomycetota; class Planctomycetia; order Pirellulales; family Pirellulaceae; genus JBKCUI01. The sequence goes on along the minus strand of JBBAXA010000001.1, from coordinate 141,048 downwards.
GCTCATTCGAGAGTCGAAGTGTTGTGTTCACATCGACGCCTTCCTCCTCCGGTTGCATCACTTTGGCTATCGCTAGGGCAGCAGGTGCAGAAATAATGCAAGCGATCATTAGATGACCTGCTTCTGCACCGAAGTTAATATAGCTGACTAGCAAAGAGCCCGTGACCGTTGCGAAACCTCCAATCATCAAGGCATTCAGCTCAGAAATCGTCATCTTCGAGATATAGGGCTTCACCAAAATGGGCGCTTCGGTCTGACCGACGAAAATGTTAGCTGCCACAGAGACCGTTTCCGGACCGCTTGTGCCCAAAGTTCGCTGCATGACAAATGCGACGGCACGAACCAATTGCTGCATGATCCCTAGATGATAGAGCACTGCCATCAAGGATGAGTAAAAAATGACGGTCGGTAAAATGCGGAATGCAAAGGTATTGATGAGTGGGCCTCCCTGCTCATCTCCAAAAACACCAAAGACGAATTTCGAGCCAGCCATAACGCATTGCGTCACATGATCAACGACCAGGTTGACATTCTGAAATAGTTCCCGCCCCTGTGGTGTTTTCAGCAATAGAATCGCCAAAACGAACTGAAGCGCCACTCCACCTGAGACAACTCTCCACGGAAAACGTTTACGATCGGAAGACAACAACCAAGCGATCAAGATCATCACCATCAAGCCGATACCGCTTGTTACTTGCAACATCCCATGACCTCTCCAGGAAGAACCCGATGAAACACTCGGACTACTACGATGTTCTATCGAAATATCAACAAGACCTCGAGTTTAACGAAATTTCCCTCTGAATTCTTAGCACGCGCGTCAGCGCCGAGTAAATCAACCAAGAAATCGTAGGCGTTCACCCACACCTTTGCCTCCGACGACCCAACGTATTCAACTGTCGAGCAATCAAAACACAATCGCAACTAACCGAGGTTAAGCGAGAATCCTGCGTTCACCAGAACTGCAGAGAAAGAGTCCAAGACGACGTCTCGGACTCCGGGAAGAAATGGACGAATCGCAGCTCTTACATTTAAAAGATCAAGGGATCGGTAGAAACCGATCCCTTGAGAACATGATAGGGCGAGAAGTCGCTTAGTATCGATAATTGTCCGACTTGTACGGGCCGTTCACATCGACCGAAATGTAGTCTGCTTGTGATGGAGACAATTTGGTCAATTTCACACCGAGTTTCTCCAAGTGCAGCCTGGCGACCTCTTCATCCAAATGCTTTGGAAGCGTGTAGACCTGCTTCTTATAGACGCCAGAGGTCTTTTCTTTCCAAAGCTCTAACTGAGCGAGTACTTGATTGGCAAAGCTTGTACTCATCACAAAGCTTGGGTGACCAGTCGCGCAACCAAGATTCATCAGGCGACCTTCCGCGAGTACAAGAATACTTCGCTTGGTCTCATGAAAGTACCACTGGTCGAATTGTGCTTTGATATTCCGACGCTCTGCCTTGCCTGTCTTCTGCAATTTCTCGAGACCAGCCATATCGATCTCGTTGTCGAAGTGACCAATGTTGCAAACGATCGCCTTATCCTTCATCTTTGCCATATGGTCAGCGGTGATGATGTCACGATTTCCAGTGGCGGTCACAAAAATGTCCGCTGTGGTGAGGAAATCCTCCAAAGTCTTGACCTCGTACCCCTCCATCACCGCTTGCAGGGCGCAAATCGGGTCCACTTCAGTCACGATCACGCGGCACCCTTGTCCGCGCAGCGACTGGCAACAGCCCTTGCCCACATCTCCAAAACCGCACACCACGGCAACTTTTCCAGCGAGCATGACGTCAGCAGCTCGATTGAGCCCATCAATCAGTGAATGACGGCAGCCATATAGGTTATCAAATTTACTCTTTGTCACCGAGTCGTTGACGTTGATCGCGGGGAACAGCAGTTCACCCGTCTTAGCCATGTTGTAAAGCCGTTTTACTCCCGTGGTGGTTTCTTCCGATACTCCAACAATCTTCTTCCCCATCGCAGTGTAACGACCTGGGTTAACAACCAATTCTTTTCGAAGAGTATCTAGGATCACCCCCCACTCTTCAGGGTCCGTCTCCGGATGGAAGTCGGGTACGGATCCTTCCGCCTCGTACTTGGTTCCCAAGTGAATCAAGAGTGTTGCATCGCCACCGTCGTCCACGATCATGTCCGGACCACTACCATCCGGCCACACCAACGCTTCGACCGTGCACCACCAATACTCAGGAAGCGTCTCCCCCTTCCACGCAAAGACAGGTGTACCGACCGGGTTATCCAACGAGCCACCCCGTCCGACGACCACTGCAGCCGCAGCTGTGTCTTGAGTCGAAAAAATGTTGCAGCTGACCCAGCGAACGTCCGCGCCTAAATCAACCAAAGTCTCAATCAAAACAGCCGTCTGGACAGTCATGTGCAACGAGCCCATGATCTTGGCCCCTGCCAAAGGCTTCGACTGACCATGCCGGGCTCGGAGAGCCATCAAGCCTGGCATTTCATCCTCCGCCAGCTGAATCTCACTTCTTCCGAGCCTTACCAATTCCTCGGCTTCCTTTCGGTTTCCCGCCGCAAGCAGGTCGAAGGCCCTTACTTTGAAAGGTACTCGTGAACTGTCGGCAACTGCCGATCCAGATTTAGAAAAGGATGCTACCGTACTCATCAACGAAACTCCTGGCTAACGATTCGAAATGGATGCTTAGCCGTTAGGGACTCAAACCCTGTACGCCCCATCAAGCTACGCCTTAGTATACCATCCGCTTATCCGGATGGAAAGATAACAAAAACAAGAAAAACATCGGAGATATCCATTTAGCGGAACGCTATTCCGCCAACAAATGCTCAAAAAACCTTGGCTTTCTGGCGTCGTTCCCCCAACTCCAGTTCGGTACCACAGGCGAAGTGGCTACGCTTCAGGTAGGCGAGTCCGATGATTTTTCCATGACATAAACCGACCGATTTCAGGCCTCCTACCTCCAGTTCCCCGCTGCGAAGAACGGTTTCCCGCTGGTCTTGAAGATTGGGTAACTGACTCCCACTGACGGATATTCGAACCAATTTTTTCTGGACTTGGCCCAGTGCATCCAGCCGAGCGATCGTTTCCTGGCCCAAATAGCAACCCTTCTGAAAAGAAATGGCTTTGGTATCTCGATCGAGTTCTTGGGGGAGGTTCCGATCGTCCATATCCTGTCCATACCATGGCCAAAACTGTTGGATTCGCAGCCCTTCCCAGTGCCTACGTTCAACGAAGTCGCTCATGACTACCTCCTGGCCAAACCTCTTGAGAAGTACGCTGTCGGCCATCGGTTCGAGGATCGCAACGCAACTCAGATCGTCAATCCAAGGTGCATGAAATAGGACAGACTGCCCTGATAATGGATGTAAAACCTTACACTCGGAAGCGCCAACGGATTCCCCCACGAATCTCACGCTGCTCGTTGGGTTCGGAAATAACCAGGCGGTAAATTGGTCGCTGACGTTCTTCACCGTCGCGTCCTCCATAATGATAAAACGGTCGAAGTGTTTCTCTAACTTTTCAGCCTGGGAAGGAACGGTGGCAAAAAGCAGGAAATCACCAATGGCAATGGCGATTCCATGACCATATGTCTTGCCTTTCGGATCGGTCACAAAGCACTCTTTGCACACGCCCGGTTCCAAACCGCGCAAGTCCTGAGTAGTTAGGTTGTTCAGAACTTTGCAACGATCCCTCCCAGTAAAACGAAGGACCGTCATTTGTCCTAATCGATACGCTTCATCCATTCCTTCTATCCAGTATTTTCGTAAAGATTGCCATAGTCATTAACGGCCGTTTGGTAGCCGGGCTCCCTAGGTTGTAGTTAAGGAATTGCGGTAGGGAAACCGACGTGTCTCGATTCCCATGCAACTATTTCCCGGCATTGGAAAGAGATCCCTACTAAAATCAGTGTTCCGTCTTCTCAATGAGATCTCAGCCTTGAATCCTAGTCAGTCTAAAAACCGTTGGATTGCGAGCTTGTGCAGCTTCATCGTGCATCTGGCTTTGCTCATCGTTCTAGCGATTTGGACAGTGGTAGGAGTCGGTATCGGTTCAAAACTCACAATCTATTCCGGGCAAGAGAGCGCGCAGAGCGACACGGTCGAAACCGTTGAACTAGCTACTGAAAACGATACGCAGCAGTCCTCGGCGAATACGGGCCCCTCCTCTCTCACCACGACTACGATCTCGTCGAATCAATCTTCGGTTTTGGAACCAGGAGCGGAGGTCGATACGAACCCACAAGCCTCCCTGACAGACATGATACAACTCTCTGGGGCATCCAGTCCTCAACTGGCGACCGGATTCCTTGAGCTCTCCCTCGATTCCCGAACAGCCGCCAATCGTCCAGTCGCCGCGGTGAAGCATGGTGCAACCCCCGCCAGCGAGAAGGCAGTCGAGATGGCTTTGGCCTATTTGGCGAGGCATCAAAAAAACAATGGTGCCTGGAGCTTGGGAACAGAGGTTTGTGAAGGTGAATGCACCGATGGTTGCGAGGAACTGGATCGGCACGAGATCGCTGGTACCGGTCTGGCCCTTCTTTGCTTTCTCGGAGCGGGTCACACGATGAACCAAGGGGAGTACAGTGATCATGTAAGCAAAGGAATTTACTTTTTACTCCAGACGATGCAGTTCAAACCGGACGGCCAGGGATATTGGTTGACGGAAGTAGCTCATGCACAGATGTATGAGCATGGCATGGCTACGCTGGCTCTTTGTGAAGCCCTGCAGATGACGGGAGATACCTCCCTTCGTGGAGCGTGTGAGGCAGCCGTCAAGTTCATCTTCGCCGCACAGCACACGGACGGCGGGTGGAATTATCATCCAAAAGGACCCGGGGATTTATCCATCGTAGGATGGCAAATGCTGGCACTTAAAAGCGCATCGGCGGCCAAGATCCCTGTTCCTTACGAAGTGCTTCGCGAGTGCGACAAATTCCTGGAATCGCAGGTCGCTCAGGGCTTCATGTACAAGTATCGGAAACAGGCCGTCTCAGATAGCATGACTGCGATCGGAAATCTCATTCGACTTTTTCGCGGTTGGTCTACTACCGACGGAGCCATTTTACGTGCTCAAAGCCATATCGCCAAAGCAGCCCCGTCGGTCGATGATGTTTACTACAATTACTACGCAACACAATTCATGTTTCATCTCGGCGGTCCAAGGTGGCAAAATTGGAATGCTGTCATGCGAGAGCTGCTCGTAAACTCCCAGGTGAAACAGGGCCATATGTCGGGAAGCTGGTTCTTCGAACGCAATCCATTCAACCGCAAAGGAGGAAGGTTGTATGTCACTGCTATGTGCTGCCTTACCCTAGAGGTCTACTATCGATGCCTGCCAGTCTATGAAAACTCCAATGAAGAGTTCCGATTTTGATCGGTCGACCGGGAATGCTGGCAAAAAGAAATCTTTGCGAATCCGATCAAGCCATCGCCGTTCGCCTTTGGAAACCTGACTTGCTCGTTCACCTTCCGAAATGAAAATGATGAGAGAGCTAAGCAAGGTCGAACTTCGCCCGACTTATATAAGACCCAACCGAAAACAGCATGGTTACCAACATGGAATACTTTAGCCGAACTTTTCAGCCGTTATTTGTCGCAGGTTTCGACTTCCAACTGATTGCTGATCGCCTCAATACCTTCGATGCCACGAAGAGACTCCTGAATCATCTGTTTTTGGTAGTAGGAGTCGACCTTTCCGCGAAGGATGACTTTACCGTGAACACTTTCCAGAAATACTTTCCGGCGAACCGCATGAGGACTGCTTTGAATCGCCCGATCGATTCGGTGGAGAAGTGGACTACTAGCCATAGATTGACGCTCCAGATGGTGTGAATGTGAGTTGCTCATCCTCTCTACGAGTCGGACCAATCCAGAACTCCTGCCTAAAGCAACAGATCGAATTCCCGAGTAGCCCTTTGATGAAGGAAGCTAGGCTAAAAAGTGATGAACAAGCCACGGAGAGGAATTTCGTCCAAGTCTTCCCCCAAAATGGAATCAACCATCGATCAATCTGTAATCTTGTCCAGAAAAAATTTGACTGCCTTGCAGGCATTCGGATTGGCCAAAGTTTTATGATTCCGAGAGGAGTTCGGAGCCATCGCAAACCTTTTGAAACCGTACACGCGGAATTCAAGGACTCTCGGCTAGGTGCTTAGGTTAACCCATTATGTCCAGGCCAATTGGGTAGTGACGGCAAATAAAACAACCAAAACACGGAGGACAAGTGCGATGAGGATCAACAGTGACATTCGATTACTTCGGTTTTCCGTTGGTAGACAAAAACAGTTCCAACATCAGGGTGTGACAGGATGAGCTTGTCGGAACTCGAGTGATGGAGGATTAACGTTTCCGTCGCAATCAATACTTGATCTCGAACGATTGTGATTTAGCGAAAACGGTTTACGAAACATGCCCCTCGACTGCTTCTACTTCCGTAAATCAAAAACTGTATCTCGAATAGACTCGCGTTGGCTGGGATCGACGGCTTCGATCGAGGGCGGTTCGGCGGGGATGATCGATGCGCGGCTATACAAATAGCCGATGACTCCCCATAGCTTTGCTCCCGTTGCTTCGACGCGGTAGCCGAGCTGCTTTCCTCCAAGGGAACTGCGTCCAGACTTGGAGGGCCACTCGGCTTCGAGCTCATCGAGTGACGTAGGAAAATGTTCATGCGCCTTATCATAGATTCGCAATCGAATCGCAAGATTGCATTTTTCGATCATCATTTTGTCTCGAACCAAAGCGGATACGCATGCGGAAAGGGCAGGCATGAGTTGCGATGTCAAGATGTGTTGGCGTATTCCCCACAGACCTGCGTTTTGACGATTCAAGTTTAGCCTCTGTTCCAGTTCCTCTACTGACTCCAATACCTGATCCAGGGAACTGAAATCGAACCGATTTGCTTGCTCCATCAATTGTAGGTAATGGAGCTTGTCGAACGATGAAACCCCGAAAACTTTCAAGGCGTTCAGATTGGTATCCTGTACTTTGCCAGGGGCATCGAAGACAGGCAGCCCAAAAGCACGTTCCGATGTAATGATCGTATCCCACATTTCTTGCGTGCTCGTTAAGCTGCGAAGTTTGTCGAGAATCGACTTCAGCGCATCTGGATCCAAAACGTCCGGTTCCAACGCTTTTTTCAGATTCCCTAAAACGATTCCCCGACAGGCGATCAATACCAATCCGCTAACCATGCTCGGTTGCTCGGAGATGACCTTTGTAAAGGCAAGCTGAGACTCGATCGATTTTCGAACGGAATTGTAATCCTTGTCGAATAGCGCCAAGTCGAACTCTACTGTCAAATACCGAGCTATATTTCGCAGTTGAATAACGTACTTCAGCTCGGTGTTCAACGACTGGAACTTCAATGGAAACTGAATGGGGTTCGCTGATTGAGACAATGCGTGAATCGAATCGCGCACATCCGAAGTCGCTTGTAGGAACTCACGATACCTGGATTCGTAGGGTAGGGTTCCAGGACTGGACTCCTCGGGATCGACGATGGACCCATCGAATACGGGAATTCCTTTCGAGATGTTTTGAAAATCGGGTGTGTCGAAATAGCTGAGTAGGTTCACCCACTGGATAGAATCCTCCTTCGAAGTCCGTGACTGATACCAGGATTCCAAACTGGAGTCATCTACAGGAAAACCTTGCTTCTTGAGTTTCTGCAGTTCCGTACTGACTAACGCCGCTCCGACTTTTTCCTGGGATCGAAAAGCGAAATAAAGGGCGCTACCGATAAGAAACGCAAGCCCTGCTAGCACCAGCAGGACCATGAAAACATAGCTGCCACAACCACTTTTTGATTTAGCTGTTTCTTCCACTATTTGCCTGCTTACTGCGCGCCTGCATACAAGTCGTCAGACGCCCTTCCCGAGAGCGCTGGGACTCTTCGAAATCGCGTGTTCATTCCCGAAACATTAGACCATCATTTCACTTTATTCGGAACGCTCTACCTATGGGCTCAGGTCTGGATGCTGACGAGAGGATTTCCGAGCCTCTAAGCTAGCGGTGGTATTGGATTTTCGAAATGGTATCCACACATCCCCTCTATTTTTAGTTCGCAACTCTAGGTCATTATCCGTAAACGCTCAGAAGATGAACACTTTGCAAATTGGTCTCCTTTGGTGGAAAGCCGGAGCCTATCAACCTATGATGGGTTAAATCAGTCGAGTCAGATATGCTCAGAAAGGTCATATGATTGTTGGAATTGATCTAGGTACTACCTACTCTTTGTGCGCCGTTTTCCGTGAAGGAAAAGCACATTTGGTACCCAATGTTCATGGTAGATTTCTTACGCCTTCGGTTGTCGCGATCCATAAAGATGGTTCGATTTTGGTCGGTGATGCCGCCAGGGAAACACGTGTGATTCATCCTGAGAGGACTGCTTACCGATTCAAACGTTGGATGGGTAGTGAACAGCGTATCGAGATTGCGAGTAAATCATTTTCGGCTCCCCAGTTATCTAGTTTTGTCCTCCAATCGCTGAAGAACGATGCTGAGCAGTTCCTCGCCGATAAGGTGACCGAGGCAGTCATTACGGTACCCGCCTATTTCAATGATCTCCAACGTCGAGCGACAAAGTTCGCAGGCGAATTGGCAGGACTCCGAGTAAGACGAATCGTCAACGAGCCAACCGCGGCGGCGCTCGCCTATGGATTCCATGATCGTCACGCCGAAAAACATCTCATGGTGGTCGACCTCGGCGGTGGTACCTTCGATGTGACGATCATGGAGGTCTTTGAAGGTACCTTGGAAATCGTATCTACCAGCGGCGAGAACTTTTTAGGAGGAGAGGATTTTACCGATCGGCTCGTTGGTCGCGTTCTACAGTCTCAGGGTTTGCAAATCGAGCACTGTGAAGTTCATCAACCGCTCCGCGTATCTCGATTACGACAGATTTGTGAGCGCGCCAAGCTTCAGTTGTCGACTGAAGAGAATGTTTTAATCAAACCGCCCAACGATCGAGGTGAACTCGTAGAGGAAACGACACCCTTTTCGATTTCCCGCTCGGAGTTTGCATCGCTCTCGCTCCCGTTGCTCAACCGATTACTCCATCCGATCCACAAGGCACTTCGAGACTCAGGGCGCTCGATGAGTCAAATCGATGAAATCATTTTCGTAGGTGGGGCAACCCGAATGCCCTGCATGAAAGAGTTCATTACGGAACAGCTCGGAACCAACACGAGATCGGATTTAAATCCAGATCAAGTCGTTGCGCTCGGCGCAGCGGTCCAAGCTGCTCTACTGATGGAAGATCGCGCCGTGGCGGATATCGTCATGACGGATGTTTGTCCCCACACGTTGGGCATTGAAGTTAGTAAGGACATTGGTGGTAACCAGCTATCCGGATATTTCAGTCCCATCATCCATCGAAACACGACCATCCCCGTTTCCAAGGAAGGTCTTTTCACAACGACGGAGCCAAACCAATTCAGCGTCGAATTACGTATCTTTCAAGGGGAGTCTCGAAAGGTCAAAGACAATCTGCTGCTAGGTACTCTGACTATATCTGGACTACCAGCCGGCCCTGCAGGTAGCCCGTTCTTTGTACGGTTCACCTACAACAGCAGCGGGATTCTGGAAGTGGAAGCGGTCATTCCTGAAACGGGGAAAAAATTCTCGACCGTCCTTACCCAATCCCATTTCAAATTAACCGCAATAGAGATCGACAATGCCATACGGGAAATGCAGCTATACAAATTTTATCCTCGCGATGACATCGAAAATCAAAAACTATTAGCGTTCTGTGAACGGATTGTCGGAGAGATCAGTCCATTTCATCGTCAATCACTAGAGTCTGCGATCGATGTTTGGGAGCAAGCCATGTCCAGCGGTGATCGAGAGTTTTTTGAGACCGCCAAATCGGGACTACTGATCATCCTTTCCCAGTTAGGCTTCTCCTACGACCATGGGGAAGATCTGTGAACCAGGAATCGAATGCAGATAGACTGAAGAACTATCTGACATATGCATTGAGCGACATCGATTCTAAGTCACCCTTTTCGATCATTCAGCGACGAAGGCAGTTCCTCCACGGGCAACTTGAGACAGCGGTCATAGAAAACCAATCAGAAAGTATGCAGGAAAAGCCGTTGTCCGCAATCCAAAGAATACAGACTCTTCAGCTGCTTCAGGAGTGTCGAAAGGACTTATGGAAATATTCCCATTCGGAATTGAACCAACTGCTCGATCAAGTACCCCAAGCGGGCGAGCCGGATCTACAAATCCTGGCAGACAAGCTGCGGAGAGTATCGGCCCTGCGCTTCCGGTTTGATGAGCTCGCCAAACGACTTGGAGAACGTACCTATCTCGTTGAATTACTCCAATCGTTAGCTACCCTTTCTCCGAAAGATGCGGCAAGTCGTCGAGAAGCCGAAATTCGCAGCCTACATCAAGGTCCAAATCGAGTTGCTCTCACGGAGGGAAGCAAAATCATTCGTCTCGAATTCCCGGATATTTATCAGACAGAAGCTTCATGGCTTAATGAGATTGCCTCTTATGAAAAGCCCAAGCTCTGGGGAGCCATCCCTTTTGTCGGTCCACGCAATCTAATACTTGCAGGTTGGATTCTCCTGCTGATTGCTGCGGCTATCGTCAAAGGTTGGAATCGAAGATGAACGAAGGCGCTCCTGATTGGAGATTGCTCCAAACAGATCCACAACGATTCTTCAGGCTATCCGAACCATTCGATCGAACGCAACTGAAGCGGGCATACAACTCCTGGATCAAACGGTACAAGCCCGATCATTTTCCAAAGGAATTTCAAAGGATTCGTGAAGCCTACGAACGGCTGGAGGCTCAACTTCCAACTGCAAACGATGACCAAGCTGAACGCAATCAAACGCCCTTCACGAGAAACGAAAGTAGTCCGCGCGGAGAGAATACGGACACTTCTTCTTTCGCAACCTCGAATCCATTTCAGGACGCACTCCCCTCCGATTCCACCGAGTTAGAAAATCCACCGGACTCAGGGAAATCCGCTGAAGAGTTGTTCTGCCGCTTGAAAGCAAAAAAATCGAAATCCCCCCGAGATTACTATAAGTTGGCTGTGTTATCGGATGTTTTGCATCCACCATCGGATTCAGATTCGCGTTCCTTTACGAACTGGCTTGCAGAGGGAGTGATGTCCTATCCGAAGGACTTTTGGTTGAAGGAATTGTTTCTTGCTCATGCAGCCAAGTGTGAACTCGATCAGCAACAGCTAAAAACACTTTTACAGGATCTGGCCGCGCGGAGTACATCCGACGTTTATTTCTCGATGAGCGCACCTTTATGGAAGCGGTATATCCTCCTTTCGGAATGGAGCGAGTTTGAAAAAACTCTCCGGGAATGCGATTCGAAACTTCGTATCGAGAATACCATCAGTCGCACCGCTTTTCTCGTGCAGCTCTTGAGGTCTTCCTTATTCAAAGCGCCGAAGTATTGGTTGGAGAAAATGGTGCAACAATTGGAATCATCTCATGGAGAGATGAATTCAATGACCGCTTACGAATTCGAAGTGCTAACAGCGATCTCCGCACTGAGGATGGAGCTCGAGCCATTCCGTGCTAAAGGCCGAATCTGCAGCCAAATGATTGACGTTTTGCGAGGCTATTGCGAATGGAATGAGGAGCAATGGATAGGAAAAATGGTTCAGTGTCAGTGCCTGATTGCGGACCATCCGGACGAGTTATTTCATGAGATAAAACTCACCCCTGCCGAAAATAGCGAAATCTTGATTTCCTGGGTTTTAATCTCACAAGAGGCAGGAGCGCTTTTTGATCCGTACATCGATGAAAGACATCCACCCGTCGCGTACAAGCAGGCAACGACAGAACTTTTGAAGGAGCTAGACGCCCGCTTTCCCAATCATTTGTGGCGTAACAATCAGGAACTAGCATCTCTACATCGTTTAGTGGTTGCCGTGGGAAGCGCGATGATTGCGTTGCTGGTCGGCATGGTACCTTTGGTCTGCCTATCGCTCGGAACGGCTGTAAACCACTCATTACGAAATAATCCATGGGTTCTTTTTTTGGATTTTGCGCCGATCTTAGTTTCGCTAGGTTTCTGGGTCTGGTGGTTTCGACGGAAGGTTGGAAGAATCAATTCCATCTACGCGAATCGATTCAATCAAATCATGGAAAATCACTATCTATCGAAGTGGCGTTACCCCTTAGCGAGAATGCTCGCTGCAACCGACCTAACGTATCAGGATCTGTCACATATCATTACCAGTCAGGTCGAAGAAAATCGGAAAACCCTCGGAGTCAGCACCTGGTTGACCCAATTCTTGCGCCGCGACGTTGGATTGTGGGTGTATGCCATGTCGGTGAGGTATCAACGGTGACCCTATTCGGCCAATTTTTTTATCCGACTCAGCACACCTTGAGAGGATTGAGAGAGAATACAATTGAACCCCGCTTCGATCATAGCACTCGACAATCTCCGTCTGATCCCACGCGCACCCTCCAGCAGTTGACGTATGAACTATTTCGAAAAAATCACCACGAGAAGAAAAACGATCGCTCTGATTGCGACCATGTATGTGTCGTTATTCATGCTCCAGATGCTCGGTCGTGCAGAAGAACAGCGTCCTAATTTTTTAGTGATCCTATGCGATGATCTGGGATGGGGTGATCTAGGGTGTTTTGGGCATCCACATATTCGTACAAACTATCTCGACCAATTGGCTCGTGACGGTTGTCGGTTAACTCATTGCTATTCCGCAGCACCTGTCTGCTCACCGTCTCGAGTTGGTTTGATGACGGGACGTAGCCCTAATCGCGCGGGAATCTTCGACTGGATTCCGCAGGCTCCTGATAATGGTCCCGCGACTAGCAAGCTGAGTCGGCATCTCGTTCACCTCAGAAAACAAGAACAAACGCTACCCAAACTGCTTCGCGATTCAGGATATGCAACCGCTTTGGCTGGAAAATGGCACTGCAACTCCATGTTCAACCGACCGGAGCAGCCGCAACCGAACGATGCAGGTTTCGAGCATTGGTTTGCAACTCAAAATAATGCTGGTCCATCTCATGAAAACCCAGAGAATTTTGTCCGCAATGGAATGAGTGTTGGAGCGCTCGATGGGTTCAGTTGCCAACTAGTAGCCAATGAAGCGATCGACTGGCTACAGAAAAGTAAATTCGCGAACCCAAACAAACCATTTTTTCTCTACGTCGCATTCCATGAGCCTCATGAACCTGTCCAATCGCCAACTGGCTTGGTTGAACAGTATCGGTCGATCGCGCGAAATGAGGATGAGGCGCAGTACTTCGCCAATGTCCACAATATGGACTCTGCAGTAGGTAGGCTGCTGGAGACTTTAGACCGCATGAAACTCCGCGAGAACACGGTTGTATATTTCAGCAGTGACAATGGTCCCGAAACCCTCAAACGCTACGCCGGTGCCAAACGTTCGTATGGTCGCCCCGGAGAACTGAAAGGGATGAAACTTTGGACCCATGAAGCAGGAATTCGGGTACCGGGTATTATTCGATGGCCAGGGAAAACCTCTCCTGGCACTACCATCTCTCAACCTATCAGTTCGCTCGATTTACTCCCAACATTCTGTTCCTTAGCGCGAGTCGCGACTTCGAATATCGAATTGGATGGAATGGATGTACAACGCATATTCCAGGGTCAGCAATTGGCTCGTGAAAAGCCACTATTTTGGTTCTATTACAACGCGCTTAATGAACAGCGCGCTGCGATGCGGGATGGCCGATGGAAGGTGTTGGCGAAACTAACAAAACCGGATGGTGGCAGCCTGCCGAAGTTTGAAAATATTTCCAATGAGAATAAGGATCTCGTTCGTTCCGCAAATCTCTCGGAGTTTTCGCTCTACGATCTCGAATCGGATCCAGCAGAGATGGTCGATCTATCGAAACGAGATCCTCAACGTATGCGCGAACTGGAAGAGAGAATCAATCGCCTGTATCAGGAAGTCATCGGATCGATGCACATCTGGCCCTAGCCTTACCATCCCATCCTCTTCCATGATCGTATCAACCACCAACGTACCTTAGGAAAAGCTTTCTACTATGAAAAAACAATGGATGCGACTGCTTGCAATATCGCTCACGACAACACCTGCATGGATGATTTTGCAACCCCTGAAAGCCGATGATCGCGTCCAGGATGGCTTCCAGATCTCAGAATCCGACTGGCCTTGGTGGCGAGGACCTAAACGCGATGGAGTCGCGAGCGGTTCCCAAATCCTCCCGACGAAATGGTCGAAAGATGAAAACATTGTTTGGAAAACTCCGATCGAGGGAAGAGGCTACGGTTCGGTGATCGCTGTCGGAGACAAGATCATCTTTGAGACCTCCAACGAAACGACTGGAAGTCAATCGGTAATCGCCCTGAATCGAGTCTCGGGCGACCCAATCTGGACGACGACAGTCCATGCAACCGGAGGTATGAGAAAAAACTCAAAATCGACCTCTGCGTCCAGCACTCCAGCCTGCGATGGAAAACGAATCTATGTCAATTTCGCGAATTCGGATTCAGTATTCCTGACCTGTCTCGATCTCACTGGCAAGCAGCTTTGGCAAAAGGAGATTTCAAAGTATGTCGAACACCAAGGATACGGTAGTTCTCCAGCCATTTACCAATCACTTGTCATTGTGAATGCTGATAATAAGGGAGGCGGTGCCATCGTTGCATTGGATCGCGAGAATGGCCAGGAAGTTTGGCGACGACAACGACCTATCAAACCGAACTATCCATCACCCATCGTCCTGCGTGCAGCAGGTCGTGACCAATTATTCATGACAGGATGCGACCTCGTAACCAGCCTCGATCCCATGACAGGAGCAACCCTCTGGGAAGCCCCGGGCGCGACAACCGAATGTGTCACATCAACAGTTACCGATGGAGTGCGTATTTTTACTAGCGGTGGCTATCCCAAGAATCACATCTCGGCCGTTCGAGCTGACGGTTCGAGTAAATTGGATTGGGAAACGAAGGATCGCGTTTATGTTCCCTCGTTGCTTTTTCGAGAGGGATATCTCTACGGAGTCCTTGATGCTGGCGTCGCTGCCTGTTGGAGAGCTGATACCGGAGAAGAGGTCTGGAAATCACGGCTTGGAGGAACATTCTCTGCTTCTCCAACGCTGGTCGGTGAAACCATTTATGCGACCAACGAAACCGGCGAAACTTTTATCTTCCGCGCGAGTCCGAAAGCCTTTGAACTTATCGCGAAGAATCAACTCGGTGAGGAAGTCTTAGCCACACCTGTCTTTGTGGGTAACAGAATCTACTATCGCGCCAACCTTCCTCAAGAAGGTGCGCGTCAAGAGTTTCTCATTTGCATAGGTAGCAAGGACTCCAAGTAATACGTCTGCACGACAAAATGGATAGCGGAGCTTGATCTCCCCAGCGTGTGGAGTTCTCCGTTTCTATCCTGTACAAAACGTTCCGAATCCAGACTCCTTGCCCTTACCTGTGGGCTAACATATCCTTGCTATTTAGGATATCGGCCCAAAATCATCGACCGTTCTAAGTAGCGATGCAGCCACCGTCCCGAGATAGGTCACTTATCGCATGTTATCAAGGAGAGGCTTCGTATGGGTCAAGCGATTGTAGATCCGGAACAGTTAAGGAATTTCGCGATGCAATTGAAGCGATTTTCCGGACAACTTGCAGACGCCTCAACCAAGCTGTCGCAACAGATGCAGCAATTGGCCGTGTCCTGGAGGGATCAAGAGCACCAGAAATTTACAACCGAATTCGAGAATGAACTAAAGCAGCTGCATCGATTGATCGAGTCGAGTGAACGACATGTTCCGTATCTGCTCCGAAAAGCCGAACTAATCGAAGAGTACCAACGCGGAAATGGCTGATGCAAATGTAAAAAGTCTCGACGCGGTCGAGCGTTTTGCGAATGATATTTCGGGCCTGAGAACATCGACTCGTAAAATAACGGACGAGATCCGTGAGCAACTACAACGGGTAACGAATTGGATGGAAAAGGAACTCCCAGAGTACTGGAGGAATGAACTTCGGCTAGCAGAGAAACGCTGGGTCGAAGCTCGTGAGGATCTGCTTCGGTGCGAAGCGAAATCGCGTGCGGAAGACGAAACCCAATGTTCGGTGCAGAGAAAAGCACTGGCCAGAGCAGCCGAGCGCAAGTCTCTTTGCGAACAACGTACTCGACTCATCCCAGAACTGGCTCTAGAGTGGGGTCAGTTCATCCAGGAGTCCAGCACGCAAGTTCGTCAATTAGACGACTTAGCCGAATCCACCTTGCAAACCGCTCACAATCAATTGCTTTCTACGATCGAGACGTTGAAAAAGTACATGCAAACCTGATCTACTCACGGACGGATGGCTTCGGAAGTCCAGGTTCGATCGGATCGAGATAAGCTATCAAGCAGCAAACGGTTGAACCGTCGTGTGGTCCAATCCAGAGCCATGATGATGATGGATGGCTGCCACCACTTCCAAGGCGACACTCAAGGCTGCCGTACCAGCATGACCGTTGACGGTAACGGATTTTCCGTGTTGTATCGCCTCGAGAAATTCTTGGTGTTCTAGCGCAATGGCGTTGACGTTCGCTGATTTGATCTCTGTTTTGGACAGCCATTCTTGGAAGAGGCGATCCTTGACCTTGAGTCTCTGCGCTGCAGGAAGCGTATCCGCCTGACGCATTCCTGATGCGACATCCGGTTGAGGCTGAATCATGCTCAACGAACCGGAGGCAAAATCGATGCTACAGATCCTTGCTTCGGTATGGATTTGCATAGTTCGCTTCGGTAATTCGGAGATACGCGACGCCCTCAACTGCGCAACCGCCCCATTTTTAAATCTCAATTGGGCAACCGCAAAGTCTTCGTGTTCGCCTAGGACACTCCAACCATATGCGTTTATGTCGGTCAAAGTCGATGGTACGAGGCTCAGAATCAAATCGATATCGTGGATCATGAGATCCATGACAATACCGATGTCTGTGCTCCTCCCTGTATACGATCCCTCGCGAGCCGATTCGATATAACGCACCGACTCCTGTGCACAAAGACTAGATGCTGTCACCCACGCTGGATTGAATCTCTCGACGTGCCCTACCTGTAATACGCAGTTGTTTTCGTGAGCCAAAGCTACCAGTTCATGCGACTCCTCCGCAGAGGCTGCGATAGGCTTTTCGATGAATGTATGGATTCCTCGCTCCAAGCACCATTTACCGATCTCGTGATGTAGGAATGTAGGTGCTGCGATGACTGCTGCATCAATTTGTTTTTCAAGGACTCGATAATCGGTGAAGGAGGGTAATGCGAGATCGCATTCGACGATCGTCCGCGATGCGTCGGATGGATCAGCAACACCGAGCAGATTGCAATTCGTATTGCAGGCAAGCAATTTCGCATGAATACGTCCGAGATGGCCACCGCCGATAACTGCTACTCGAGGCAAGGAGTTAGGAGAGATCGTCTGATTTTCCATGCTAGATCATCATTTCGGGAAGAGCCGTGGCTAGTCAAAGTACGTTCAAGCAATGGAGACAAAGGAATGACCGCATTATGCAGCGACCGAGCCGGAGGATGAGGAGTTGGAGCTCCGTCGGTCTCGACCACGACCATGTTTGCCTAGACTGGATTCTTCGATGAATGCGAAGAGTGTTTCTAACTCCGGCATCAATTGCCCATTGACTTGCAAAATCTCCCTAGCATGCTTTACTCCGACTTTGGAGCGGTAGAGCAATTTGTGTGCTTCGCTGATCGCTCGAATCGATGCAGTAGAAAAGTTCTTCCGCTTGAGAGCGACAACGTTTACGCATCGAGCACGTGCAGGAAATCCCTCAGCCAACATGAAGGGTGGAATATCCTGAAGTACGCGCGAGAGTCCACTGACAAACGCATAGCATCCTATAGATGCAAAATGATGTACAGCCACGCCTCCACTAAGGGTAGCATCATGTTCGACTCGAACATGACCACCGAGCATAACTGTGTTGGCCATGATCACTCGATCTTCCAAAACGCAGTCATGCGCAATATGCGAATTGGCCATGAAGTAACATTGGTGACCGATTCGCGTTATTCCTTCATCTTTTTCTGTTCCTCGGTTTACCGTAACACATTCACGGAAGACATTCGAATCACCGATAGCAACCTGTGTCGGTGACCCCTGATAAGAAAGATCCTGAGGCTCAGCTCCGATAACACAGCCCGGGAAGAACCTGTTATCGCGACCGATCGTCGTATGACCGGTCAATGTAACGCTGTTCTCGAGTCGGGTTCCGCGACCGATTCTTACATGAGGGCCGATGACGCAATGATGACCAATTCTAACATCATCATCGAGTTCGGCGCGAGGATCCACAACAGCGGTGTGGGCAATTATCGTTGGCATGTTCTACTTCCTAGACAAAATGTCATTCGGATGCGGATTTTGGAATGTTTCGCTCGCGAACGAATCATGCCGCTTTCCTCATGTTGGTTATCGAATTTAAGTTGGAATCCAGCCTCTGTTTCTTACTGACTTCCCACAATTCCTTGGCGAGCAAACCGTTCAACCGATGACCGCTGCGGTGTGCAATGATTTTCCCTTGCAGTCGGATTCCGCACAGAGACAAATCTCCGATCACATCTAAAAGTTTGTGGCGTGAGCATTCATCGTCAAACCTTAACGAATTGTCGATAGGTCCTTCCGGTCCGAATACCAACAAGTCGCGGTAGGTCACATGCGATGCTACTCCTTTCGATTGGAGTTGCTTCGCTTCATGCTCTTCGAGAAATGTCCGAGCCGGCGCGATTTGCTGTGAGAAGTTTTCTCGAGTGATCTCCAGAGTCGACTCACATGTCGGCACAGAACTCTTTGCTCCGTAATCCAACTCGTATCGAATGGTAAGCCCGGGATCCACCGACGGGATGGCCATAACCCATTGGTTGTCATCACCCAGTCGGATGGGGAAGGCGATGGAATACTCTTCGCAGGAATCCCACTGTCGACGAATCCCAGCACCCTCGAGCGCTATGGCGAAGGCAAGGGAACTGCCATCCATTCCAGGCATTTCGGGAGCATCGCACTCGATAATACAATTATCGATTTCCAGCGCGTAAATCGCAGCCAAGACATGCTCGACCATCTCAACGTGTACGGCTGCCTCGACGAGCGTCGTTCTCAGCTGCGTATCACGTCGATTTGCAACCTGCGCACGAATCGTAGGTTTTCCGGGAAGATCAATACGCCGAAAGACAATGCCACAGTTCGCGTCGGCTGGCAGAAACGTTAAGCTGATCGCACAACCGGACCAGTATCCCCGTCCGCTAACGCGCGTCACATGCTCAATCGTCTGTTGAAATCGAAGTCTTTGCATTCGAGGCCGAATTCCGTTTCGCACCTGAGTAGGGATCAAAGTATCGGTGAATCGCTCCCATGTCCTCCGTAGGCCTCTCGGCTAGCGAGGGCCCTACGTAGGAAACATCGTTACTATTTGCGAATTGAATTACCGCTGGGTGTCGTCGTTTGCGTGCTGACGCGAGGTACCTGAGCGGTGGGTGTCGAAACGTTCTTGTATTTCTCTTTCAGCAGATACATAACAATCTCCGTTACATCCATCCCTGGCGATTGATACAGAACGTCTCGTTGAATACCAAAGTTGACGGTTGCCGGCTTCTTAGGATCCATTTCGGATTGCTCTTTGCTGAATCGGACAACTAGATCGTAGTTGTAGTGTTTCGCAACCGTGTTGATCGACTCTGTAATGTCTTGATAGGATTTGTAGATCACCGTGGCTTGACGTTCGGCAAATTCCTTCTCCTTGCCCATGAAATCAACCCGCAGTTTACTTTCTGCGTTCAGCAACTGCTCTTGCTTCATTTTGAAGTCTGGGCTGGAGGAATCGAGATTACGACCCACAGCCTCGCTTTGCGACAGGAGTTCTTTGCGTCGTTGTTCGATCTGCTCCTGTGCGACTTTCATTTCCTCCGTGATCTTCTCCATCTCCCCGTTCATCGTCGGATGGTTCTTGATCAAATAACCCACATCGACCAAAGCCACAGATGTAGGACCTTGCTTCGGCTGGGAGAGTTGTGGCTGGGCAGCCTGCGGCTGCGCCGAGGGACCTTGTGCGAATACGGATGCGGAACCAATCCCCATCAGCGCGACGGTCGCAAGAGATAATCGATAATGCACGTTCTAGCACTCCTTGCTTCGTGATTCTTTTCACATGCTTATAGGCGACAACCGATCCGTCGATAGTCACCATGAATAGTCAGGGTCGATATCTACACCCAGTATCGCCGCGAATTCTGACAATTTATCAACGTTGCAGCAATAGCGATCTATTCCGTCGCCACAACTTTCAGAGCAACTTTCTCGGAGCCTCGCTCCACCTCAATCGTGATCTCTTCGCCACGCTTTATCTTCCTCATCGCGGACTCCAGGTCGGTTCGGTTTGCGATATCGATATCGATTACCTTGATTAACCGATCACCTTCCCGAATGCCAGCTTTTTGAGCGAGGGAATTAGGAAGGACTCGGTCGACTGTTATACCGTCGAGTCGAACTCCTAACCGAATGCTCCGACGTTGACTTCCTTGGGGATTAGCACGTCCCTTGACTTTGACAAAATTCAACCTATCCGTTCGTGTCGCCAGACTTTCCGCAATCTCAGTAACCATGTCAGCAATTCGGTCCATACCGCTCAAATTGATTTTGTCAAAATCATCGCTCGGGCGATGGTAATCATCATGCAGTCCCGTAAAGAAATGAAGCACCGGTATATCCTTCATGAAGAAAGACTGGTGATCGCTAGGTCCCATCCCCTCTGGCAAGCGTTCGATTTGAAATGCTAGCCTTTCATTGATTCGATCTAGGAGACTGTCGAACTCCGTTGCCGTACCAGTGCCGTAGACTGTTAGCTGGTTGTCTGTCAATCGCCCGACCATATCCAAGTTGAGCATCGCGACCGTTTTCTCGAGATCGTATCGAGGATGATTGACATAGTACTGACTCCCTATCAAACCTCTCTCTTCTCCGGAAAATGCAATAAACAAAATGTTGCGCCTCGACTCATTCGTGCGTTGATCATCGATCTCTGCAAGACGTTTGGCACTCTCCAGGAGTGACACCGTGCCCGACGCATTGTCATCGGCACCGTTGTGAACCGCGATTGTACCTGGTGCGAGAGATCCAGCCCCGCCCATTCCTACATGGTCAAAGTGGGCTCCAATAATCACATATTGGTCTGCCAATTCGCCCCTTCCAGGCAGAAGTCCGAGAACATTGACCGACCTCAGTTTTTTTCGGGAGATGGAAACATTCCCCTTCACGCGAAGATCTTTAAAAAGAAACGATTGAGGTTTAAGATCTTGATCGATAGCAGCTTCGATTTCTTCTAGCGATTTTCCGCACTTCCTCAACCATTCCTTCAAAAGGGATCTCTTTAAGAAAAGTGTTGGTACCTGATCCTTGATCAGTCCGCCACCAGATTGCATGGGCATCAACGCATCGGGATTCGAGGCATCGCTAGCAGAATCGTTCACCAGCAATAATGCAGCTGCTCCATGTTTTGCTGCATTAATTTCTTTCGTGGTAAACAACGCATGTTGGGAAGGATCGGCGCCATCGAAAGGGCTTTTAGGATCGTTCGCCTGAGGTTCTTTTCTTAGGACAATGACCACCTTGCCCTTAACATCGATGCCCTCGTAGTCGTCGTAAACAATCTCCTCCCTCGATGTGATTCCGTAACCAGCAAATACCAACTCCGCTTCGAAATCCCCATTCCTGCCGAGGGTCTGCGGCTGGAAATCACTTCCCAGGGAAAGCTTGGCCGAGCTACCGTCGGGCGACAGGATCTCCAACCTGTTATGCTCAGGGTCCGCCTCCCAGGACCCATCGAGGCTGAATTCCTGATACGGTTTACCGTCAAACAAGTTGGTTTCGAGACCCAGTTGTTCAAATCGCTTGGCGATGTACTCGGCACCCAACATGAGGCCGGGGGTTTCTGCGGCTCGCCCCTGCAAATCGTCTGATGCCAAATACTGCAAATCCGAGAGCAGCCTCGCCTCGGCAGTACTGGGATTATCCGCAAGGGATGTCGATTTCGCCCCTCCCAGGCCACAAAGGAGAGCGATGACCAGCAGCGGACAGTAAACCATCAATTTATTCATGACTCAAAGATTCTCGGGCGAAAGGGGGACGGTTAGGGAAGCTTCCTGGCTCGATCGGATCCACCGCCCCAAAAATCCTTTGGGCAAACACAATGAAACCCTCACGAAAGCGCTTTTTAGGAGATTTTCCGGGCAAATCCTCGCCAACGGTGTGGCTGTGGCTCACAAGCCATATTCATTGTTGCGGGACAACATTGCTCAACAAGTCGCCCAGTCTGGACTTGTGACTATTTTTTTCTGGCCGTAAACTTCGTGGTTTTCGAAGAATTTGGACCATTCAAGAGAAGCAACCCACCCCCATGGGCCGTTTCGCCGTTTCATTGTTCGCCATCTCGATCGTACTCACCACGGTTCCAGAAGAACTGTTGCCAGGTGTTTTCGCGCAGGGACCCGGGGAATTAAGAGCCGGAGACACGACCGCTGCCGTCGGTGGAGTTGCGGAAGGATCCTCGGGAGGAGTATCGCAGGAAATCGCTGGATCCTCAGGATCTGAAGACTCTTCAGGGAGTCGTCCAGCGGAAACGGATCGTGGTGCGTTGGCCAACCCCGTAAAAGGGACTGGTTCGCAAGGCTTTTTTGAGTCTTTCCTCAACAATCCGCTGAACCTCATTCTCTTGATGTTTGTGGCGCTCTACGTGGTTCTGTTGCTGCTGCCCAAGCCTGGACGCAAGGAACAGAAAGCCCTGGAAGAACGTCTGGCCAATTTGAAGAAAAACGATCGCGTGGTTTTATCCTCAGGAATTCACGGGATCGTAGCCAACATCAATGCTGAGGCTGGAACCATCACTCTGCGGGTAGACGAAGGCAGCAATGCCAAAATCACCGTAGATAGGTCAGCCATCCGCAGCGTTGAGGCATAGCGACTGAGAGAACAACCATTCGAGTCGTATGGAACTTGGTACGGACCTATCAATGCTTGATCAATTCTTACTGCTAGCCCAAACTACACTCGGTGATGGGAGCGCAACTGCCGCGGATTGGAGATCTGGATTTTGGAACGTCTTTTTGTTCCTGATCGCCCTCGGCGTTCCCTTTCTTCTCGGACAAGGATTGGGACGCTGGTTGAAGATGCCGACCTACATCGGGGCATTCACGGTCATTTTGTTCTTCGTTCTTGGAACAGCTCTCGTCCTGTTATTGCCTAAGTTTGATCCGAGTGCCCCCGTGATTCGGTATGGGCCAGATATCGCAGGTGGTACCAACCTCATTTACGAAATTGATCGATCTTCCGAGGATAAGAATGCGGCGCGAAGGGTAGTCTCTAGAGACTTCCTGGTCCCCTTGATGAAACGGTTGAACCCATCGGGTACTCTGGAAATCAACATAAGGCCCAACGGCGATGACCGAATCGAAATCACGGTCCCCGCTGTCGATGATTCCCAGATCGCCGATTTAGAGAGGTTGATCACCGAGGCGGGTATCCTCGAATTTCGAATTGTCGCGAACCGAAATGATCACAAAGACATCATCGATCGGGCCGTACAGCAAGCGAACTCGGACGATCAAAATGTTCGCGTTCGTAAAAACGTGGTTCTCGCCGATAAAACATCGGGGGAAGAGAGGATCGCTGGAGTATGGCGGCAACTGGTTCTCGAAGAGACCCGACCCGGTGTTTTTCAATACGAAGGCTACGAGGCTGGCGATATCATTCGCAACGGATCAACAGGCCGGTTGATCGAAGCTCCCCCGAGCAACCGTCCGGGCGAATTTGCGAGCTGGGTTCGCTCGCAGGGAATCGAGAGAGTGGAAATATTGCTTGCCCTCCAGCGTGGAGGCAAGCCCTTCACCGTCGTGAGCGGTATCGATCTCGAGCGAGCGCAAAAGTCGTTCGGGAAGATGGGGGGCTACGAGGTTTCCTTTACGATGTCGGGCCCGGGTTCGAGCAAAATGTTGTCTCTCACCAGTGCCAACCTCCCTAACAAAAACAATGACTTCAAGCGGCGAATGGCTATTCTTTTGGATGGAAACGTCCAGTCCGCACCCAACTTGAATGATGCGATCAGTTCGAGCGGTGTTATTCAGGGGAACTTCACGGAAAAGGATGTTCAGAGGATTGTCGACATTCTTAATGCTGGAGCTTTGCCTGGCGTGCTCAATAAAGTGCCCGTGAGCAAGAATGTCATCGGGGCCAATATGGGCCAAGATGCCATCTCCAAGGGAGGCTGGGCCAGCGTCGTCTCTCTAATTGTGACAATGATTCTCGTCATTATTTATTATCGCTTTAGCGGTATTGTTGCTGTCATAGCATTGCTACTCAACCTCGCGATGATCCTGGCGGTGATGATTCTGATTCGGCAGCCGCTGACTCTTTCCGGCATCGCTGGTCTGGTGCTGTCCGTGGGGATGAGTGTCGACGCAAACGTGCTCGTATTCGAACGCATTCGTGAGGAGATGGAGAAGAAGGCAACCCCTCGTCTCGCGATCCGCAATGGATTTGATCGTGCTTGGACGACCATTTTTGACTCCAACCTCACTACACTCATTACTGCGATTGTTTTGTATTGGGTAGGAACGGAACAGATTAAGGGCTTTGCGGTCACCTTGATCATCGGTTTGGCGATCAGCTTATTTACAGCGGTATTTGTCTCGCACAAGCTTTTTGAGATCTGTGAGAAGACTCGCTTTCTGTCGCTGGGAATGGCTGATTATGTCAACTCAGCCAAACGTGCGCTGTTCGGTTCAGCAGATGTTGACTTTATGAGTTACCGGTTCGTCTGTTACGCCGGATCGGTGTTACTCATTGCCATCGGTTTGATTGCGACCTTTCTCCGTGGAAGCCAAATTCTAGATATCGACTTCAATGGTGGTACGTCCATTGTCTTTTCACTCGACAAAGGACTCCCAGCAGACGAGGTTCGAACGGTCGTCCAGAAGGCGTTCGATAAAGACCAAGACGACTTGCCAATCCAGTCTTCCCTCATCAATGTCGAAATGAACGATGCCGAAAAGAACTCGGTTTACAAATTGGATGTATCTCTGAAAGATCAAGCAGAAGTCGCAAGTCGATTGCTCAAAGGATTTTCAGAGGAATCTTCAGCACGACTGGTGACTTACGACGTCGACTATTCGATCTCCAATCCACAATCTTCTTTGGGTGTTTCGAGCCCGGCGAAGCTGGTTTCCTTCCAGGAAAACAAGACCGAAGAAGCTGCCGCAAAACCGACAGATGTCGCTTCCCCCTCGAACGCGGAAATTAAATCCAAGGTCGATTTGAGTTTTCATAAGAGCTCTGTCGGCGCCGGAAAAGCCAAGATCAATGCCAAGCAATTGCGCGATGCACTCAGCGCTGCTGCGACAGCAGCCGGCTTTACCCTAGTCGATGCTCAAATAGAACTCTACCCCAAGGGGTTGGAGAACTGGACTCCTGACTCCTCCCTAGGAGCCGAGGAATGGGCGGTCACGATCCCGTTCAACGCTGCGGACACGAACACCATTGGATCGAAGTTGAAGGATCAAATTCGAACGCAACCGGTTTGGCAGTCAATTAGTAAAATCGAGGCTAGTGTCGCTTCAGAAATGCAGCAGCGCGCCTGGGCCGGCCTCGCGCTGAGCCTGATATTCATCGTGGCTTACATCTGGTTTCGGTTTCAAAACCTTGCCTACGGTATCGCTGCTGTCGTTGCCCTGATTCACGACGTTCTGATCACCTTGGCATTTATCGCTGTCAGCCACTGGCTATTCCGTCCGCTTGGCTTCCTACAGATTGAAGATTTTAAGATTTCATTAACGATCGTTGCGGCATTTCTAACAATCATAGGCTACTCGCTGAACGACACCATCGTCGTGTTTGACCGAATTCGAGAAGTGAAGGGAAAGAGCCCTCGGCTGACGAAAGAGATGATCAATTCAAGCGTCACACAGACCTTAAGCCGAACCTTGTTGACCTCGTCGACAACCATCGTCGCAATCCTTTTGATGTACTTCTTTGGCGGCGAAGGCATTCATGGATTTGCTTATTGCTTGTTGATCGGTATTCTCGTCGGTACGTACAGCTCGATCTTTATCGCGGCTCCCATATTGCTTTGGATCGTGGAAAGGCAACAAGCTGCGAAGGCTAAATCCTCTAGAAGGGTAGCCTCAGCCCCCTGATAATCGTCCGCGTCAGAGTTCCACGGGAGACTTTTGGTTCCCGTGGAGATGGCTGCATCGACCGTCCCTAGGAATGGCGATCGGAGGCCCTGCATGGAGGCTCATTCAGTCTGAATCTCTACCAGGCCAGCAAAGTCTACGACTGCTGCCCTAAATAGGAGTGGATGCTGACGCAGAGAGCCGGGGAACAGATTCCCGAATTCCATTAACAAAAAAGGTCATGGTATGCCGCTCCATCGTCACACCATGACCATTGTGTCGGAGGATCCGTGGTCTCGAATGATCCGACTTCCCAATCCGTGTTGGTAGATCTATCGGATCGCCTGGTTGCGTGAGAAAACACAAAATCCGCCACGCGTTATATTTTACCTAGTAGGATTTCCAACTCTGCTACCAGGAACGAGTCAAAAGCAATTCGCTCCAGACCCATACTGAAAACTCGGACCATTGAGACAACCACGGTTTCGGTCGCTACTGGCCACACCCAGTGCATTGGGTGTCCGTCTTTTTGCTGCCCAGTTGACACTTTCCTGAACCGCAGTCAGCCGAAGGCACACCATACAGGACGGAAACAGGTTGCTTATAACGGTTCGCTCTGTGTGCTTTGGCTGATTCGCCTAATCGGAACGCATGGCTTGGAACCGCAGGATCGGACACCACCGAATTCAGCTTGCTACACCCGCCATGCGTACAATCGCATTGTAAATCGACGTGCTTCATGACCTTTGCGGCGAGCGCGGCTCGTTCGTAGGAGTAGCACCCCCAAAGATTAGGGCTTGCATCGCTGCAAGCCATTCGCGTTGCCAACTGTGAATAGGGTTGATCGCAGCCAATTGGGATAAATTCTACCCCCGCTGAGTGAACGACGGAAAGGTTCTCTTCCGCAGACACCTGTTGCTTTGAGACCGAGAATTGCAGTTTTTGAGACGGGGTCGGGACCTGTCTAGAATCGAGACTCAGTGTTGCTCTGGAGTCACGATCTATGCCTTGCGCTTGGAGCGCCCCATTCAAAAAAACCACTAGAAGAATAGCGTGCATCGTGCGTCGCATGGTTCGTCAACCTGTGTTCAAGTTTCATCCGTGATCGCGGGACGACATCCAGTGACTCCCCGCTGTATATCAGACCGTCCTCGGTCTAGGTTCTTTCAGAAAGAGACGGGGCGAAGTGACCCTGTACCGTAGCAACGTCTAGCTACATTTACCGCGAGACTCTGTCGCAGCGGGATTCGCCCTTTCCATCTCAGACCAACAAACATGCCTCATGAGCAATGGCATGCAAGTGTTCCTGTTCATTTTTTTCATGACCGGAACCAAACCGAGTCTAATGGGAACGCTCGTAGTCGAAAATCCATTTACGTTAAGTTTACCGCTATCTCGCCAAGGGGATCGTAGTCTTTAGGTCCAAAACCCAAGTGCAGGTGCTGTGTCCAACCCTCGGCGTATTTGGCGTTCAAATTCGCGAATCGAGCGACTTCGGATGTAAGCTCGAGCATCGTCTGTACGTAGGAATTCATTTTCTGGGTCGACTTTAACCAGTTTTGCTGCGACTGGTGACACTCGAGCATCTTGAGCTTGGTCGGTAAGACCTCGTCGACCACAACCACTTTTTCCGGCAGATAGACTTTGCAATCAGGAGTACGATTTCCGTGTGGCTGAGCATGATAGATGGCTACGTCCGTAGGAACCATCGGAACTTCCGGTAAAGTCATGTAATTCGGCACGGATCTAGCAAATGCTGCGGTTACAGCTAACCGACAAGTCACCATGTGATCCTCCATGTAATCGTCTCGAGCATGCGTCAATACGATCGATGGATTTGCCTGCCGTACGACCGCACTTACTTTGCGCAGGTTTTCCGACGTATAAAAGACCTCGAGATCATGGCAAATGGGTGGATAAAACGTTGCCCCTAAGATGGCTGCCGATCGTCTGGCTTCTTCCAAACGAATCGCTGCCGTCGTCTCCCGATCGGTCTCCGTCGATCCAAGACAACCATTCGACACATTCATGTAGTGAATCGACCATCCTAATTCCTTGAGTCTTAGCAGGGTTCCTGCCGCGACGAATTCAATATCATCTGGATGTGCAAAGATTGCGAGTGCTGATTTCACGATGCCATACCCATCGAGTCCGAGTCCGAGACATTCACACGTATCGATACGCTATTACGGAGCATTGGTATGATCGAAACTCCCCTCTCTGTCAACTTCGCGGACCCCATGATTCCGGAAGCGACGAAACATGGCCCTGCACGAGAGATTTTCAAGCGAATGCTTCTTATCTAAATGCGCGATGGAGCTATCTGCCGATCCTCTAACAGATGGTAAATTACCAACGCTTCAATACAGCGTGCACTCCCTCGAGCAGCACCCCGTATTGGTGGAGTCCTACCTCTTAGAACTCACCGAATAATAGACATTCCATTCCAGCATGGCAGAACCGAATCGCATTCATTATTTGGATAACTTACGAGCGATCGCCATGATGCTGGGAATCTTTTTGCATTCCGCGCTAGCCTACGCTTACCCCTCGCAGAATGTCTGGTTGGCGACTGATTCGACTTCGAGTCCCCTCATCGATATATCGATTTGGTGGATTCATCTTTTCCGAATGAGCTTGTTCTTTTTAATTTCTGGATACTTTGCCTGCCAGATGATTTCCCGCAGAGGCATACGAGATTTCATTCGAAATCGTCTCGTTCGGCTGGTATTGCCGTTTATTCTCCTCTACCCATTTCTTTTTGCCGCGATGATTGCTTTCTTCCTATTTGCACTCTCCTACTTGAGCGAACCGCAAGGACTCATGGCTTTTATCGCCGCTACTGCAAAGCAGGAATCCGATCAGAGAAAAACCATACCCGAAACGATGCATCTTTGGTTCTTGTACTATCTTATCGCTTTTTCTTTTCTGACAGTTGTGCTAGTTCGCTTTCGATGGTTCAGCCTCGCTTGGGTGTTTCGTTCCAGGTATCCGCTTGCGTGGTTTCCACTACTACTCATTCCAGGAGTATTAGGCGCGGGCATTCCCATGCCTGCTCCCGAATCGTTTATTCCGGATTGGTGGCCCTTTGCTTACTACGGATTGTTCTATTGGGCAGGCTGGCAGATTGCGAATCAGGAGGAGTTTCTCGATCAATTACAGCCCTATTTATGGCACTGGATTCTACTGAGTATTGTACTTTTTGTTCCTTACTATCTTTTTCTTCCCGTCTTGGACATTTCCTTGATTTTGGATAGAACGAGTCATCTCTCCTGGAATCGCCATCTCCTTGAAAGCGTCCTCACGGCCTATCTTTCCGTATTCCTTACGCTGGCGTCTTTGCTACTCGGCAGACGATATCTCACCCATAAAAATTCGGTCCTGCGATGGATTTCCGATGCTTCCTACTGGAGCTATTTGATTCATCTACCTATTGTCGTCTTTGTCCAGACACTCCTGATCCCTTGGAATGTTTCTGTCTGGTTGAAGCTTGCAATCACAGTCCTCGCCACATTAGCAATTTGCTTATCAAGCTATCGATGGCTAGTACGATATACTCCGCTAGGGAGATTGCTTCATGGTAAACGAACTTTTCGCTCGACCAATCAATCCTATGAAACACCTCAGGAAGCTGAATCAGCCATGCGCTGCAATCGATTGATCCCACGGGACGAAAAATAGCCCGATTGGTTGGACTCCGTTTCTCGAATGCAAGTACGAAGTCGATGATGATCGACCAATGCTAGTGAGAACCAAATAGATGTCGGTGAGGTTGAGACATTCGGTATGGCTCGGCGCTGGATCGATTTGCTATCTGCAATCCCAAATTAAAAGACCTAACGCGCGGCGCAATATATTTTCTTTTTTGTTCAAGAAATTTTTTGCGCTCTTGAGTGTTGCGTTAGGTTCGGAAAAGGTGATTTCATTTCACCTTCAGACAGTGGCGATTGGGCTTGTGAAATTTTTTCTTTCCTCGGAGGTTGACGCGCCCAGTGAGCTTGCAACACTGATCGAGCGGAAGAAACAAATGTGTTTTGCAACCGTCTCGAACTTTCTTACCCTCGAAAAGCATTGATTGATTTTTCTCGATATCACGAAACTTACAGACCACGGATTTCTCGCCGTTCAGAAAACAATTGGACCTAAATCATGTCGTCGTTCCGATCGGGAATGACTCGCACGAAACTTGATTTAATCTAGCAAATGGATTGGTGCAAACGATCGAGTCCACGAGGACTGACACCTTGTCTGAGATTCGCGACGTTGTGATCCCACGCTCTCAGGATCCGTACTCGTCGCAAATCCTCGGTATTTTCATTACTCGAACTTTTGTATGCAGAAGAGAGCTTGTTTGTTTTGTTTCTATCACCAAAAGGATTGTAATATGTCTAAGACCATCTTTACTGCTTTGACGGGAATGCTGCTATCCGCGATGGGCTCGTTGGCGAACGCAGACTGTCCAAGTTGTGGATCGACAACGGTCTATTACGCCCCCCATGGATCGTATAGTACTCCTGCGCACTATTCACCGGGAACACCTATCACAGCAGCGGGTGTTCAAACCGTTTCCTATGCGCAACCCACTTCGAGTATCCAAAACTTTGCGAACCAATTGCATCGCTCGGGACGGCTCTATCATGATCCGGGTTATTCAGGTTACGAGGTCGTCTATCGTTCGAGCGGCATTGCAACGCGCGAGGCAGCGATTGCAGCCTGGCAACGCTCCCCTGCCCATTCCCGAATCCTTCCACGGATCACTTCCATTCACTGCAGTGGAAACGTCTGTGTAGGGCGTTGATGCAATAATCAGCTTCTGCAATTATCCGTTTGCCTCTCGCGCCTGACGTTGTAAGGCTTCCAATAATTGCAAGGCTTCCATCGGGGTCATTTGCTCGATTTTCACCGACTTGAGACGTTCCACCACGGCGCTTTCCTTCCACTCAAACAGGGTCATTTGGATCGCGCCGTGTTGCTTCGCTTTGCGAGGTGCAATATTGGAATGACCATATTTATTAAGCTGGTTTTGTTCTAGTTGACTTAGAATTTCTTTAGCGCGTTCATTGACTTCGCGAGGGACCCCAGCCAATCGGGCAACGTGGATTCCGTAGCTGCGATCCGCGCCTCCTGGAACAATACGATGCAAGAAAACAACATTGTCTTCCCATTCCTTTACCGAAACATTCCAGTTTCGAACCCCTTCGAGCGACTTGGGTAGTTCAATCAATTCGTGATAATGCGTGGCAAATAGGGTACGGGAACCATTGATTTGGTGCAGGTGCTCGACGATAGCCCACGCCAGAGATAAGCCATCGTAAGTACTCGTTCCTCTTCCAATCTCATCGAGTATCACTAGGGAACGGTTCGTCGCAGTATTCAGGATACGGGCTGTTTCGACCATTTCGACCATAAAAGTACTCTGACCGCGCGCCAGTTCATCGCTCGCACCAACACGAGCAAAGACTCTGTCGGCAATTCCTAGGATCGCTTTTCGTGCAGGAACAAAGCTACCCATTTGAGCCAGGATCGTAATCAGCGCCGTTTGACGAATGAATGTGCTCTTTCCAGCCATATTCGGACCAGTGATCAGTAGCACTCGACCATGCTCTGAACCGATCATCGTGTCGTTTGGAACAAAGGTTCCTTTCGGTAAAGCAGCATCTAAAACCGGGTGTCTTCCTTCGTAGATTTCAAGAATCGGCTGTTCGGTAATGGACGGCTTGACATAATTCTGTTTGATGGCGAGTTCGGCGAGAGAAGCGTAAGCATCTAGTTCTGCGAGAATCGCTCCGTTTGACTGGAGTGTTTGCGTTTGCTGATGAACAAGCTGACGCAGTTCAAGAAATAAATCAAACTCAAGAGCTCTCGCCGATTCGTCGGCAGTGAGAACCTTCTCTTCATACTCCTTCAGCTCCGGCGTGATGTAACGCTCCGCATTTTTAAGTGTCTGCTTCCTGATAAAGTTAGGAGGTACGCGATCGCGATGGGTGTTCGTGATCTCGATGTAGTAACCGAAAACCGATGTAAATCCGACCTTGAGGCTCGTGATACCCGATTGTTGAATCAGCTGAGCTTGGTACTGCGCAATCCATTCCTTGCCACCGGAGGCCAATTGACGAAAGTCATCGAGTCCTTGGTCATACCCAGATCGTATAAAACCCCCTTCTCTCGCTGCCAAGGGACAATCGTCTTCTAACGCGGTATCAAGATGCTCTCGCAGGGATGGAAGCAAGTCGATTCGCTGTTGCAACTGCCCAAGTCGAGACGACTTTCGTTCTTCAAGCAGCGCTTTGATTTTCGGGATCTGCCCGAGAGATTTTCCAACTTGCTTGAGATCGCGTGGACTGCACCTGCCAGTTGCAACCCTAGCTGTCAACCTTTCGATATCGTAAACTTCCGATAAACATTCCCGGAGCGCGTTTCGAAAGCGATCGTTCTCGACCAACTCCTCGACGGCTTGTAATCGTGACTCAATCTGCTCCTTTGCGATCAGCGGTGAGGCTAACCATTGAGAGAGTCGACGCGCTCCCATCGCTGTCACAGTACGGTCCAATACGTCCAAAAGTGATCCTTCTCTCGAAGCCGTTCGAATCGTCTGGGTCAACTCCAACGATCTTCGGGTCGATGAGTCGATTTCGAGCGTTCGACTCAATCGGGCTGGCGTCAATTGCGCAATATGATCGAGATTAGACTTCTGTGTCTCTTGCAGGTAGGCCATCGCTGCCCCCGCAGCGCCGACCGATAGGAGATCCTGGAGTCTTGTCGCGTTCTCCGTGGCATCGTCTCTTAGATCCCACCCCATCCCTGAGAGATCCAAAATTCCAAAATGCTGATGGAGAACGCGTTGGGCTTCATCGAAGCCGAACTGCCAGGCCGGTCGTCGCGTTAAAGACCATCTCTCCAAGTCATCTCGTTTCAAGGTTGAATCGTCGTCGCGTACCAGAATTTCTGCTGGTTCGAGTCTCGCGATTTGATCCGAAAGAGCCGAGGCTGGAAAAGCTCCTGCCTCAAAACGACCGGTCGATAGCTCGACCCATGCCAAACCAAGCCAGGGAGACTCTAAAGCCTGCTTGCCAGGTCCAGGGTGGTAGACGGACAACAAAAGATTTCCAGTTCGAGGATCGAGCAGAGCATCGTCAGTGAGAGTCCCAGCCGATACGATTCGTTGCACTTCGCGTCTTACGATTCCCTTAGCCGTCGAAGGATCCTCCATTTGCTCGCAAACCGCCACGCGATAGCCGGCTTTGACAAGTTTTGCCAGATAGCCCTCGAGTTGGTGGTGAGGAAATCCTGCCATCGGAACCGGGTTTTCCCCTTTGTCCCGGCTCGTTAATGTCAGTCCCAAAACTCGAGCTGCCGTTCGTGCATCGTCATGGAAAAGCTCGTAAAAGTCCCCCATTCGAAAAAAAAGAATCGCGTCTCCGCTGATGGATTTCGCGTCTTCGTACTGCTTCATCATTGGCGAAATGTTCATTCCGAGATGTTACCGGGGGAGTTTTCTCGGTCTAGTAGTCGACTCTCTGAATGCGAATCGAAACTATCCGCTGCGATCGGGGTTTTCTGTAGGCGTAGAATGTCATGGGAGCTAGAATTATGAGAATTGTTTCTAATTTTGGCCCCGAGCCCCGCCCTTTTTAGACAAAGTTCAAGCGGACCCCTATGAACAAGCTTTTCGGTTTCCTGCTATTTGTGGTTGCCACACATGCGATCCACTCGCAGAAATTGCTAGCTCAACCTCCTTGGGGTGGCGGACCGCCCCCATGGGGCAGTGGTGGTGGACCTCCAGGTATGGGTGGGAGCGAGGGATTCAGAAGTTGGGGAGACCGTGGTAGTTACGGTGGCTCCAGTTCTGGAGGATTTGACCCCTCGATGTTCCTGGGCCGGATGGATAGAAATGGGAACGGTTCGATCGATCCCGATGAAATGGAGGGGCCCGCTCGATTCATGATTGAAAGGATGGCCAGATCGAACCCGAAAATCGACATGTCGAAACCCATTCCTCTATCCGCAATCTCAGAAGCCTTTCAAGCCATGAGAAGTGGCGGTAGTAGCTGGGGCGGATCGAGTTGGGGAGGTTCCAGTTGGGGTTCCTCATCCTCATCCTCAGACGATTCAGTGAATGTCGAAAAAGTTCTCGTTCCAGGATTTGGAATCAAAAAAGAAAAGGCCCCTGTACCGGGGTTTGGATCTCTCAGCAAGCAAGAGAGTATTCGTGTCGAGGAACAGGATTTGCGTGAAGCGGATGATCGGATGCAGCGCTACGATCGAAACCGCGATGGAGTACTTGACGAAGCCGAAATCCGCGATGGTCGCTGGTCCGATTCGCCCATGGTTTATGATAAAAACGGGGATGGGAAGTTAACGCGCGAAGAGCTTGCCGTGCGCTACGCTAAACGACGTATGTCTTCGTCGAATGACTCTTCCTCTTACCCACAGAGAGACAGCCGCGATAGCTCCCGCGATGGTCGGGATAGAGACCGTTCGGGCTCAGGTGGCAATGATCGCGGAAATAAAGACGAAAAGAAAGAGGCACCGAATCCTTACGAGAAGACTGCTAGTTATCGGCTGTTCGACAAAGAGGGCAACGCGAAGAAGCCAACAGGATTGCCGGAGTGGTTCACTCGCAACGACGTGAATAATGACAATCAGGTCTCCATGCAAGAATTCATCAAGAAATTGACGAACGACGCGATCGAGGATTTCAACCGATTTGACGGCAATCAAGATGGATTCATCACCGCCAAGGAATGCCTGGCTGCTGCCAAAAAAGGATTCATTCCAGGTTCGCTCGGTTCCGTTGCTTCCAGTTCGAGTTCCTCCCCGTCGAGTTCGGGCTCGTCTGGCGAATCCAAGCCAGCGGAAGCCAAACCAGCAGCGAGTGCCGCTTCAGCTCCATCGGCCGCGGGCGCCCCGCCGATGGATGCTCGAATGAAGGAGTGGGTAGCAGGTAGACTCAAGAAATACGACAAGGATGGAAATGGGAAATTAGACCCCGAGGAGCTTAAAGCTTATGATGGCAAAGTCGACTTCGCCGCAATCGATCTCAACAAGGATGGACTCGTGGACGTCGACGAAATGTATGCTGAGCGAATGAAGAAAAAATAGTATTCGACGTCCGATTCGCTATTTGGCCACCCCTCCTCTCGAACCACCGTTCGAAAGGTATCCCACACAAAATTCGGTTCACTTTCCGATTCGGTTGACTACCTCGCGCGCTAGTGAACCGAATGAAACAGAACAGGCGTTTTCCCATCCGATCACTGCATGAAGCGAACTGAACGGGCACAAATCGTACGGGTTCGATTGCAAGATCTTTACCCCGAAACTCCCATTCCCCTCGAACATCTCGATCCCTACACATTTCTGATCGCTGTTCTATTGAGCGCACAGTGCACAGACAAGATGGTCAATCGAGTGACCCCGGAACTTTGGAAACTCGCCGACAATCCGTTCGACATGGGTCGGCAGCCCGTCGACCGCATCCGAAAAATCATACAGCCATGTGGTCTCGGGCCTCAAAAATCCAAGGCGATTCGCGAATTGTCGAACATCCTGGTCCAAAAATACCAAGGTGAGGTTCCAGAATCTTTCGAAGCCCTCGAGTCTTTACCGGGCGTCGGTCATAAAACTGCCTCGGTGGTGATGAGCCAAGCTTTTGGGCATCCCGCGTTCCCCGTCGATACGCATATTCACAGGCTCGCACAGCGGTGGGGACTGACCAATGGTCGGTCGGTCGAACAAACCGAGCGAGATCTTAAAAAACTGTTCCCGCAGGAAGCTTGGAATTCACTCCATCTTCAAATTATTTTCTATGGAAGAGAACACTGTACGGCACGAGGTTGTGACGGCACGATCTGCGGTCTTTGTCGCGAGCTTTTTCCTAAACGCAAAAAGCCTGTCTTGACCAAGCGATGACCCTGGAGTGAGCGATTTTGAGAGCTCGTTCCCTTTTTCGGAACAACCAACTCATTTTCGCATCTAATCCAATCTTACTGAGCACGATTTGGCGCTGATCGTTCGACCTCAAACCATGTTCGACAATCGCCGCGCCCGATCGACTCACCGTCGCCGTTTCCAGCAACGTAAAGGAATACAACCCTTCAATGACTACATGGGCCGCCCCCGTATCGAATCTCGGTTCTGATTCCATCCTCGTCGAAAAACCGGAATGGGTTCTATCAGTGGAAACCGACACCTCTCTTCAAGGAGAGCCAACTGTCCAGACATTGTTGATCGACGCGGATCGAGTGAAAATCCAGGATGCCTCAACCCTAAACCTATTGTTTGATGTGGCGTGGGAGGACGCGGAATCTTTCCGAACGATGGCGGGCGTCGGTTCCGGATTACTGCAGATGAAAATCCAGGGAGTCTGGACGGATTTGCTCCGTTTTTCAAATCGATTGGCGACTCGTTTTCATAAAGTCTCTCGGACCTTGGAGCGATTGAGAGAGGCTGGCTCTCTGCAGGTGGATGACCGAAACCACGAATGGAAAAGCATTCTGGATGAATTTTATGCTGAGCCTCTCGATCCTCCACGTTGCAATACCTGTGCATTGCGACTTCAGACCTCTCAGGACTCCTGTCCACGCTGTATGGAAAAAGGACAAATCCTAAGGCACGTCCTACATCTCTTGCGACCTCACAGGAACGGTGCATTGATGTTGTGTCTACTAACAATCTTAGGGGTGATCGCTGAGTTGATTCCTCCAAAGCTGCAGCAATATATGGTGGATCATATTCTCAATGGTAGTCTGCCTGCAGCTGGTTCACCCGACTCCACTCTCACGCCTACCAACCAAGTCCCATTTCACTCGGCTTTGTTGATCGTTGTGTTGGCACTCGCTTTTTCTCGAGTGTTGCTATCGGTAGTCGGCGTCATCAAAGGACAAATTGCCACCAAGATCGGGACTGGACTAACCAGTACTCTGAGATTGGAGTTGGTTGAAAAGCTACAAAAACTCGCTGTAGCTTACTACGACCGGCATCAGGTGGGTTCCATGCTCAGTCGCGTTGCGCATGACAGCGAGGTACTGCATGGTTTTATTCATCAGCTAACAGGCGGGTTTCTTCTGCAGATCGTCCAGTTGCTGGGTGTTGGGGCGATGCTGCTCTGGCTCAATCCGAAATTGGCCATGTTCACCTTGATTCCCGTCCCACTTGTTTTTCTCGGATCATGGATATTTTGGCGCAAAGTGTATCCGCGATATTATCGCTTATGGGATGCGTCCTCTCGTCAAATGTCCGTTCTCGGAGGCATGCTCCAAGGTATTCGCGTCGTGAAAGCCTTTGCCCAGGAAGATCGAGAGTTTCAGCGATTTCAACAAGCTAGTGACCACCTCCGTCAATGGCGACTCTGGGTCGAAAACACCAATGCTTGGTACTCTGCCGCGATGTCGATCGTCTTTAGCTTGGGCGGACTGATCGTTTGGTATGTTGGAGGTCGAGATGTGATCGGTCAGGATATGTCGCTCGGGGAATTGATTGCTTTTCTAGCTTATCTCGCCATGTTTTATGCTCCGCTCAGCGCTCTTTCCAATTTCACTTCCTGGTTAACCAGTTTTCTCTCGGGCAGTAAACGGGTACTGGAACTTATCGAAACTCCGCTGGGGGTTATGGATGCGGCACACACCAAGCGTTGGGAAAACCCGAAAGGCCATCTTCGATTTGACCACGTTACCTTTGGCTATGATCGAAACCAACCGGTTGTCAAAGACGTGACTTTTGAAGTGCAGCCTGGGGAAATGGTTGGAATCGTCGGCCGAAGTGGCTCGGGTAAGACCACGATGGTCAACCTGTTGGGTAGGTTCTACGATGTCCAGGAGGGGTCGGTATCAGTTGATGGGATCGATATTCGCGAGCTTTCGATGCAGAGCCTGCGCGAGCACTTGGGCATTGTGTTTCAGGATTCGTTCTTATTCAGAGGCACTATCTGGAAGAATCTTTCTTATGGCCGCCCTGATACCACGATTGAACAAGCTATGGTCGCAGCCAAAGCAGCTGGCGCACACGATTTCATTCTCAGACAAAGTCTCGGCTACGAAACGCTTCTCGGTGAACATGGAGCAGGTCTCTCGGGAGGTGAGAGGCAACGACTCTCGATCGCCAGGACTTTGCTCTATGATCCGAAGGTCCTCATTCTCGATGAAGCTACAAGCAATATCGATGCGGAAGCCGAAAAGAGTATTCAGGAAGCTCTGGAGGTTCTCATTCGGGGTCGAACGACCGTGGCAATCGCCCATCGCTTATCTACCCTCCGGAATGCTGATCGAATTCTCGTATTTGATCGAGGTAGATTGATCGAAGAAGGGACCCATGCTCAGCTACTCTCAGAAAATGGTACCTATGCTCGTTTGGTAAGGATTCAGACACAGGTCACCAAGGATCCCAATATCGACAAGTTGGTATGGAGTGCCGAACAAAAGAAAATAGACGCAAAGCCCTCCGATGTTTCCCAATCGAATACTCCAGAAGAGGAGTCCTTAGAAACGGAATCGAAATCCTCGGTGGCTGCGAAAAATGGGCCAGAGATTCGATGGCTCCTCCCAGAGACAGTATCGTTCCGCCGAAGTCGACTATCGAGAACAGAGCTTTGGGTCGATAACGAACTAGTCGCCGAGAGTATTTTCGCTGTGGCAGCCTTTCCAGCCACCCAACCCTATGGTTATCTCAGTATTCGGCGGTGGAAGGACCATGGAGAAGACGAAGAGATCGGGATGATTCGCGATATCCATAGTTGGCCGCAACCACAACAAGAGTTGCTCCGAGAGCTTTTGAATCGCCGCTACCTGTTACGTTCTATCCAGAAGATCGATCAGGTCAAATTGCGATTAGGATTCTTGGAATTCGATGTTCGAACCAACCTGGGCCAGGAGCGATTCATGATGCGATGGACACAAAGCCAAGCCATTGATTTTGGAGAACATGGTAAATTGCTGATCGATACCGAAGACAATCGTTATATCGTCGAGAACGTGGAAAAACTTTCTTCAATCGATCGAGAGCGATTCCTGCAATACGTTTATTGGTAGGTGGATTCGAATGCAATCGCACTACCATAACGGGCCACGAGGCCAAGAGAACTTCCTAC
The DNA here is from genome assembly GCA_040396935.1 of Pirellula sp. Taxonomy (GTDB): domain Bacteria; phylum Planctomycetota; class Planctomycetia; order Pirellulales; family Pirellulaceae; genus JBKCUI01. The sequence continues at coordinate 101,805 of JBBAXA010000001.1, read as the reverse complement.
AGGGATCGCAGTCACTTGGAAAGTCATGATCGCTCCGCGGATCCGAAGGCCCTTGGATGTCGCTACAATGATTGCGTCAACTTCGATAAGGAGCTATTCAATCATGCTGACTATCTATTGCCCTAAGTGTTCCAAGGCTTATCGTCTCGCTCCCGAACATCTCGGTAAATCCGTTCGATGTCAGGAGTGTTTGGAGATCTTCCAAGCCAACGATCCAGCGAGCAATACCTCCGGGGTACCCCTCGTTCCAGTATCCGTGGATGAGTCGCCGACATCCACCTTTTCTCAGACAACCGCGCCTCATGCTTCCGGCCGTAGGGGAACAGCCAATTCTGCAAGCCGCTCTTATCAGTCTCCCTCGGGAAAACAAGGCATATCTGATCAGATAGATTATACGATCCATGGAGATGATTCCCAGTTTGTCGAGATAACGCTGGATCCGGGCGAAACCGTGATCGCTGAATCTGGGGCCATGATGTACATGACATCGGGCATCGAGATGCAAACGGTGTTTGGTGATCCATCGAGCTCAGGAGGTTTTTGGAGTAAAGTCGTTTCTGCGGGTAAAAGAGTTCTCACCGGTGAATCTCTTTTCATGACGACCTTTACGAATACCAACCCTACCAAACGTGAGCATATCGCTTTTGCAGCACCTACCATCGGTCGCATCACTCCCATGCACCTAGATCAAATGGGAGGCGAAATCATTTGCCAAAAAGGAGCTTTCCTGTGCGGTGCGAAGGGTCTGCAGGTTTCCATCGCTTTTCAAAAGAAAATAGGGGTTGGTCTTTTCGGCGGTGAGGGGTTCATCATGCAGCGTATCAAAGGTGACGGAATCGCGCTTGTGCATGCTGGAGGTGCGATGGTTTATCGGGAACTCGCCGCTGGCGAACGCATTCGGCTCGACACAGGGTGCTTGATGGCATTAGGCCCCAGTGTCGAGTATGACATCCAATTCATCGGTGGATTTAAAAATACTCTCTTTGGAGGCGAGGGTCTATTCATGGCAACGGTGACAGGCCCTGGCCCCGTGTGGTTGCAAAGTCTGCCTTTTTCTCGTCTCGCTTCAAGTATTGTTTCGGCAGCAGGTGGATTCAGCAAACACGCTGAAGAAGGATCGGTTTTAGGTGGTCTCGGACTCGGTGGTCTCCTGATGGGTAATAACGAATGAATCGGTGTGCCATTCTTTTTGATAACAGCGCGATCGATAGTGCCCACTGTCAGTCAGCGCCGTAAGAAGACCCACGGTACTGCGGAGAACGTCTCTAAGGAAAGCGGTAGGCTTTATTCGAGATATCGAAATCCAAATCGCTTAGTCCCACGTTGAGTTCGATTTGATAGTAACAGTACTCTTCTTCGAGAATGGGTTCTTCATCAGGGTCCGATGGCCAGGAATAGCTTGCATATTTCAGTGGTAGCAGTAGTTCTTTATCAAACCAAATTCGGGCAATGTGGTATTCGTGCTCGGTTGGTGTCCCATCGACCAAAACCTCCTTTTCCGGGTGAATCACCTCGATGAGTTCACATGGTCGACTGTCGATTTCCTTGCCGGAAAAACGATTGACAACACATGAGCCCAAGGCCCGGTCTCTCAATCCTTTGTCGATAAGCTTGGTCAGTAGCTTCTCAATTCCGATTTCCGTAATCGGGTATCGATTGCCATGCATGGCGAGTTGGCTATTGGGAGCTAAATCGACCGTCACGATACCCAAGAAGCCTCCCTCGTGCGCTTTGAGCATTCCCTCGTTTTTGTTCGGACAAAAAATAACCTCGCGTCCCGCCTGCGATTTCGGCTCGATAAATTTGAGATAGACAGACGTATTCCGCCCTATTCTTCCTTCCTGTAGCGGTTCGTATCGCAACTTCAGGAGCATCTTGGAGGTCGGATGCAGTTTCTTTCCTATCCGCTCTGTCTTCTCAACAATTGCCCTATAATCCTTATGGAGTCGCTGATGTTCATGGAGTGCATCTCGCGCCATTTTTAGTACGTCATCGAGCGGATGGCGATCGGCATCGACGGTAGAACTCACGTCCTCGGACAGTGATTGGCTCGGATTCGAGTGCAATTCAGATTCAACCGCCGCCCCCTCCTGTCGGGCCGAGGAAAGAATCATCCACCAACCCCGCAGCAGAATTCCCAAGACGATAACCGTTAATGCGACGATAGCTAGTCGTGCAATCCAAACTCGGTACCCTTGTCCAACCATGGCTGCACCTCCTCTCTAGAAATGGTGCGAGCTAAATCAAAGCCGCGACTTGTAAGAGAAAAATCCCGGTGAATGTGGTGCATCACCAACCCGAGAGAGCACAATTGACGGAATCCTTCCAAAAATCTCACCGTTATCTCGGGAACCTGCGGATCTCGAAATGCGATCGTTTGTGCTTCATCGACTTCGATATACACCGCCAGCATGCGAGAAGGGGCTTCAAAAGCAGTGTTCAAAGCCTTAAGTTCAATCACACCTCGGTCCCGTGAAGCTACCAAAATTGCCTTGGCCTCTGGGAGCAACGAATCCAGTTGCGGAAGTTCTGCGGCGTATAGACTTACCATAGCATCACTACTAAGTTGTGATAACGCAACTAGGACAGGAGCTCCAGCCCCTAGCGCATCCCAACTACCGCTCAAATAGCTGTCCAGCGGCTGAAGCTTCGAAACGCTTCGAATCGGTTTAGAAAAATCTTGATCCATTCGCAACCAGTGATTTCACAGGGAATATGGATTGTCGGAGGTACCAAACGACTTCATAATCCTACGCCATCGGCGATCAAAAGGCACCTCCTCCACATCGCTAGGTTTCCCACGCGTTCTGTTTAGTGTCTTGCTCTCGGAGAAGTTTCTATGGCTCTCGTTCCACTTCGTAAAGTCTTAGACCATGCCGCTGAAAACGGCTATGGAGTTGCCGCTTTCAACGTCAACAATATGGAACAAATTCAGTCGATCATGGAGGCTGCCAAGGAAACCAATTCTCCCGTGATTATTCAGGCATCTCGCGGTGCCCGCTCCTACTCGCAGGATGCTTTTCTACGTCATTTAATGCTCGCAGCCGTCGAATTGTATCCCGAAATCCCCATCGTGATGCACCAAGATCACGGCAATTCACCCGCCACCTGCCTGTCCGCAATCGAGAACGGATTCACCTCCGTCATGATGGATGGATCGCTTCAAGAAGATGGTAAGACGCCGGCTTCCTATGAGTACAACGTCTCCGTGACTAAAAAAGTAGTCCAAATGGCCCACGCCAGAAACGTTTCCGTGGAGGGCGAGTTAGGTTGCCTCGGTTCGCTGGAAACCGGCGGAGGTGAGGCCGAAGACGGTCATGGCGCAGAAGGGGTGCTCAGTCATGACCAGTTACTCACCGATCCGGATGAAGCCGCTCGTTTTGTCGCTGAAACCAACGTCGACGCCTTGGCTGTGGCTATCGGAACCAGTCATGGAGCCTACAAGTTCACGCGAAAACCAGATGGAGAAGTCCTGGCGATGTCTCGCATCGAGGAAATCCATCGCAAAATACCCAATACCCATCTCGTGATGCATGGATCCAGTAGCGTCCCGCAAGAACTCCAAGATATCATCAATAAGTATGGCGGTTCGATGAAGCAAACATGGGGTGTTCCCGTCGAAGAAATTCAACGCGGCATCAAGAGCGGTGTTCGGAAAATCAATGTCGATACCGATTGCCGAATGGCTATCACTGGCGCGATCCGTAAAGTACTCGCGGAATCCCCGGAGAAATTTGATCCTCGCGACTACCTGAAACCAGCTCGTACCGCGATGAAGCAAGTCTGTATGGATCGCATGATTGCGTTCGGGCAAGCCGGAAACGCCAGCAAGATCAAGTAAGTAGTCTCGAGTGGTTGCGCCAACCACCGAAACCTCGCAGGGGATGTATCCTCGGAGCCCAGGAGAGTAGAACCCATCGGTTGAACTCTCAATAGCAGAGACTGCGTTCGATCTTTCAAAAACGAAGTGCATCCCTAAAAGGGCTCTCCGCACCAGGAGAGTCGGCAAGCGAAGTGGATCCACCGCTCACCGATCGAAGGCCTATATGGTAGGCTGTTTCCGCGTTCTCTATTGCCTCGTGCTAAATCGCATTAAATATTCCTGTCTCTTTCCGTCGCTCACAGCGACTCTCAGGAATACTTGCCCGCCGCAGACCGCGGGACTGGCAAAGGATTCGTCACCGACCTTGTTCTTGGCGATTTCACGATAGCCGTCTGGTGTTGCCTGAAAAACCCAAAGATTTCCTCCCTCATTAGCCCAGTAGATTCTGTCCCCTACCAACACACCCGATGCACTGACAGGACCACCCAATCGTTGTTTCCATTTCTCTTTACCTGTACGTCCCTCCCAACAAAACAGAACTCCGCTATCGGTCAGCGAGTACAAGTATCCCCGAGTCGCGACCATCGACTGCTCGTAAGCCTTTTGATTGTTTCTCCAGAGTACCTGGCCGTTCGTGATATCTAAGGCAATCGTTTCTTGCGCTGGATATCCGCCGCTCGCAAACACAATTCCGTCATCCCAGACCATCGTACCGCAAGTAGCCATGGTGGTACCCTGGGTAGACCAGAGTTGTTGGCCATTGGACGGATCGTAAGCGGTCACTTTGTTGATACCGCTAATCAGCAAGTAATTCCTTCCTTGGTGGTTTGTTACAACTGGAGATGAGAACGAGATCGATTCGGGCCGCGGTGTCCGCCAAACTTCCGTTCCGCTCTTTCGATTCAATGCCACGATGGCAGACGGGCCATCGTACTCGTAACAGACGATCACTGTTTCTCCAAAAAGCACAGGTGACGGCGCGTAACCATATTCGTACATTCGAGGATTGAATTTTCCGAGCTTCTTCTCCCAAGAGACTTGCCCGTCCAAAGAAAGGGCTACGACCCAGACACCCTCGTGATGGAATAGGGACGCATACAACCGTTCGCCGTCGGAGGCTAAGGTCGGCGACGCCTCGGTATTCTTAGGATGATTCTTGGCCGGAAATCCGCCCTGATTCAGCTGCTTCGTCCAAAGGGCGTTTCCGGTAGTTCGGTCAAAAGCAACGACGGAATGCGTTTTTGCACTTTCGTCGGCTGTCAACAAATAAACCCTATTGCCAACTACGATCGGCGAACTGTGCCCTCTGCCTGGAACAGGTGCTTTCCAATCCATAGTTGTCTGCTCACTCAATTCCGTTGGAGCAGATTGGGATTTCGAATGTCCATCTCGCGAAATCCCCCTCCACCATGGCCAATCCTTCTCAACATCCACTTTCGGGAATGCTTCTGGACCCACTTGGGCCACTCCCTTTGCAGCCAGGGTGAAGGTCAGTAGGAGTAAGGAAAGGCCTAATAAAAATCCTTGTTTCATGATTTCCTTCAAGATCATCGAATAACGATAAGTGCTATGAGAACTGCACGAGTTTACTAGCTGTGCGTGCGGAGCCTCATGATACCTTGGATTCAGTTAGTTTGGTACTTTGCACGCGCCGATTGGCATAGGCGAGTAACCCACCGGCGAGAGCACCGCAGAGGTGACCATCCCAGGAAACCTCCTGGTTCATCCACGGTAGCATGCCCAAAAGCAAAGATCTGGCCTACGGGATCAACACCAGGATACTGACGAACAAATCCAGCCAGCTTTTTTCGACGAGGCCAGCAACCATGAGGAAAGAGATCAATCCGTAAATCAAGTGACTCACTCCGATATGAACGCAGGGTACCCCAACACCCATAGGAGTATCGAAGCCGCTATCGCTAGCATACTTCTCAATGTGTCGCGACGAGATCCCATCAATAAAAATATCAGAATGAGCAAAGGAACGGTGTTACTCACGAGATGCTGAAAGTCCCATGGAGAAAATGCATCTAGAAAACGCCAATCAGATCAGTCAGAGATCGCGGCTCAAGCCCCCATGGTTTCCAAACTGCGAAGACGCATTCCACGAAATAGGTACACCATCACAAGACGAGCAATGTCAAACCATATTTCACGGCATATGCCAAAGGGATTTGGGAAGTCGTAGGTGTCTCTCATGGTGAAAGTCATTTGAATCGGAGGGAACTCGTATCTAAATGATGAATTGATCTTTTTATTCTGGATTGGTCGACTATTCTTTTAAGGCATAGTCGCGTCGTGAGACGCTACCGGCCGTAACTCGAAGGTCGTATTCTCAATAGATTTCCGCTGCTATACCCTGTTGCGAGAACAGTATTTTTAGAGCGGATTCCCGAGCCTAAGGCTTGGTAAAGGGGTATTTACGTGTCAAGACAATCAAGATCAAAGGTCTCGACCCCTGCGTTTCTCACAGGGGAACAAAGAATCAACAAGTTATTGGCTGCGGCTGGCCTAGGATCGCGCCGTCAGGTCGATGAACTGATTAAGGAGGGTCGCGTAGAAATCGACGGTGAGGTCATTTCGCAGGTGGGGATCAAAGTGAACGCAGATACCGCCAAGATCCAAGTAGATGGTGAACCGCTGAAACGCCATCGACCCGTTTACTATGCCGTTCATAAACCTGCTGGTGTTCTTTGCACTAATCGAGATCCAGAAGGCAGACCCCGTGTGATCGATTTAGTACCCGCTCAAGCGCGACTGTTCCCGGTCGGACGACTGGATGCATCGAGTACTGGACTCATCCTACTGACCAATGACGGTGAGCTCGCTCAATTACTAGCGCATCCCAAACACGGGGTACCCAAGAGCTATTTTGTTGTCGTAGCTGGACAGGTGGACCGCGATGCGATGCGACGCTTACAACGAGGTATTTATCTGGCTGAGGGTATCGCACGCGTAGATGGTGCCTCGATACGCCGCGTAAGAAAAGGTTGCACCGAAATTGATATCACTCTCAGCGAGGGAAAGAACCGCGAAATCCGTCGAGTTCTTGCAAGGCTCGGACACAAAGTGGTCGTCCTACGCCGAGTTGCGATTGGGACCCTGCGATTAGCAGATATGCCCGAAGGAAGTTATCGTCCCCTCCAGGAAAAAGAAGTGGTAGCACTGTACCAAGCGGTTGAGGATCTAAAGAAAGCCCGGAATCAGGAAAGGAAGGAGCGTAGAAAACGAAGCTTGGAATCGAACGCGCCCAACGGCACGAAAGTGGGCCCCAAGGTGGCTCGGCAAGTGTTCGATGAGGAAAATGAAGATTGGGACTCCGGAGACTCCATGCAAGCCAGCGAAATGTTGGAATCACTTCCTCCCATCCATCTCAACCCCTTTAAAACCGAAGAGGACGACGATGATGACTCCACGTTTAACGACGCGATTCTCATCGATGAATCATCGACAGGTTCCTATTCGACAAAACAAGGATCCGTCTTGGGGTTTGAAGAGGAACCGTCCTCTCCAAGCAAGGCTGCTCAAAGACGGAATCGTTCGTCGCAAGGATCGCGCCACACCCCACGTCAATCAACCGGGCAGCGTAGCAACGGTAACCATCAAAGTCGTCGCCGAGGATCGCCCAACCCCCGAACGAGTGCACCCGCCGAACAAGAGGAACAAAATTCCTTAAACTCTCGAAGGCCCAAACGAGGATTTGGGCGGAAATTCCGACCCGGAACCCGGTCTCGCCTCGAATCGAGTAGCGAAAGTACAACTGCGAATTCCCGTTCCTCGCCGCGAGCAAAATCCAGTAATCTTCAGAAGACTGACAGTTTGCGGAAACGCTCCCCGTCGACAAAGGGTGTGAGATCCTCGGATGGTTCGGGATGGAAGGGGAAATCGATGGACCGACGCGACAGCAAGCCATCCTCCGGAACGCGTACGAATCGCAATACCAAGGGATTTCGCAAATCCAGCGATCGGGGTAGTAGTAGGTCGCGCTGAATCCCGTTCCAGTCCGTCATCGGATTTCTATAAATGAAATCCTCTTTTGAAAACTTCTTGACACACACTAGCGTCGCTGCAAGAAACCAGACCGGTTGCAAAAGACTTTGGAAAGGTCATCCTAGTCGTCAAACCCATCTTTGATAGGAAATCAATGACCCGCAAGCCGGCAACGTGGCTCAGCTTCAACTCAAGAGATTGAATGGAGCCACAGGATGTCGACGCTGCTTTGTTCAATGCGATACTACACGCATCGATTGTGTCTCACTGACCTTGATTGCTAGTCCTTGCAACTCGGGATTCGTGCTCGAATGTGCATTGACCGTTCCATATTCGATACATCGCAACATCGCTTGGACGACGGATTCATCCCAGGTGCGACCCGATTCCTGCCTCAGGATTGATTCAGCACGTTCCGAGGGCATACCGCGGCGGTAGGGACGATCGCTAGTCATCGCATCATAGGCGTCCGCGACTGCCAGAATACGGCCATAGATCGGGATCGCTTCACCGATCAATCCAGCCGGATAACCCATACCACAAACTGCTTCGTGATGATGCAATACACCTGGCAGTACATATTCGAGAGGCTTCAAATGCTTGAGTATGTGGAAACCTATCTCAGGGTGTTTCTTCACGGTATCAAACTCTTCGTCAGTAAGTTTTCCCGGCTTGCTCAAAATTGAGTCAGGTATCCCAATCTTTCCGACATCATGGAGCAACCCAGACATGTAGACCTTCTCACACTCCTTGGGGTCGAAACCCATTTGTGCCGCGATGGACTTGGCAAACGAAGCAACACGATCGCTGTGACCGCATGTATAGGAATCCTTGGCATCGATCGCATTAATGATTGCTCGAACCACGCCCGTTAGTAGTGATTCCTGCTCCCGAAATAGCTCGCTGTTGGTAGCATGCGAAGCCAGGATAATAGCGAGGGAGGACAATAACCCCGCCTCAAATGTTCCGAATTGGAACCCATTCGGATCGATGCAAAGAAAATCCTCTGGCGACTCACCCAGGAATTCGAGCTTCTTGTTCATGGCCACCAAACAGCCAAAGGCTCGACCATGCTTCTCAATTCGGGCGATGATACAGTTTCGAAACTCGGGATAGTCTCGAAACACATCTCCCGCCGTTTGAACATTGAAGACGGAAACTCCCTCTGATCCTTGGTGTTCACTGAATCGGAGGAAATCCAAAAGACGATTCCAGTCCTCCAAACCATCTCCTGTATAGACAATTCTTGAACCAGAGGTTTCATCCGTTTTGGAATCGAGGGCTATTGCAGGTACAAAAGCGACAAACTCCGACTTGATCACATTGCGAAGCAGTGGTAGCTGAATTCTCGCGAGTTCATGGATACTGCAATGGACCTCTGCATCACCAAATTGCTGGGATACTCCCCGAAGCCATGTCAATTCCTCGAAATCCTGTGTGACTTGCTGTACGAACGCATGACTTTGAATCCTCGAGTTATTCGATTCCTCCTGGCTTTGAACCGCTTTCCACTCACCCTCGATAGCCGCGGATAGATGACGAGGATTGGTGATGGTACCAGGATGGAAGGCTATGACGAAATCCAACTGCTTCCAAGGAAGTCGGCCCTCGTAGGCTTCCAAGAGCAATCCATCGAACCACCTCTTTCTGACACTCCATGCATTCAGACGATTCCCGGCCAACAAATCCTTGTTATCCGCAACGCTCGGCAAATTGCGAAGGATTTCGAATTGACTGCGATCCTCATCCCAGCAATCGTCTGGAATGCTATGGAACATCAATACGCGTTGTTGTTCCTCAGACTGATAAACGAAGACGGCAGCCTCCAAAGCATTTGCAATTCCCGAAGCCCACCGATGGACAGCTGTCAGTTCGCGGCCCGTCAGTAACGGATATTTCGAAAGAGTCATTTTTGCGGTTTTTGCCGAACAAGAGGGCGCTTTACAAATCCTCTGAATTGTTCACTCGGTTATCTGCTTGGCTTTCCATAAAAAAACTTATTTCCTAGAAAAGAAATTTGCTTTAGATGATTCGGAGTCTTACAGTTATCCGGTCTTAATATGGACACCATTTCATGACGCTCGATGAATCAATACAAATTAAGCTTGGCGCGAGTCGGGTCCTGGTGGCCGAGGATAACTTGGTCTTGGGCGAACTCCTTCGCTTCAACTTGGAGCGAGCTGGTCTGCGGGTTGCCGTAGCAATCAACGGACGCGATGCGATCGAACAACTACGATTGGAGCCATTCGATTTGCTCGTTACAGACTACGAAATGCCAATCTTCAATGGCGAGCAAATTTGTGATGCGGCCCGTCGGGAATTGAATCTTAGAATCCCGATCGTGATGTGCTCTGCAAAAGGTTTGGAACTGGATTTCCGCAAACTTAATGAGCGGTATTCGATTGCAAAGCTTCTACAGAAACCCTTCAGCATGAGTGAGCTGACCTATCTCGTAAAAACGCTCCTTCGAGAACCTGTTCATTTCGAGAACCTGTGCACATAGAGCACTCCATCGTGTAGACCGATGGGTTGCCTAGGAAGTACACTAGAGCAACTATCCTGGTACTCGAAAGAGGTTTGTTTCTATGCGTTCTATCAACCGTTTCATCGTCAGCGGTCTTTTCGCGCTCGTGGGTTGTTTGATTTCTGGTTGCGATCGTTCGAGTCCAGCCCCTCGCTCGGGTACGACTGCCACGCAAGCTCTCAGTGCCGAACAGACCGACGCAGCCAAAAAAATTTTGGGATCAGACTCGACCAACAAACTGACGAAAGTAGCCCTGCTACTCAATTGGTATCCAGAGGCTGAACACGGAGGTTTTTATGCTGCACAAGTTCATGGAATCTACCAACGCTATGGATTAGACGTCGAAATACGCGCCGGAGGGAAGACCATCGTTGTGCCGCAGGAATTGATCCTGGACCGGGTTCAATTCGGTGTCGCGAACGCGGATGATGTGTTGATCGCTAGAAATCAAGATTTGGATTTAGTAGCTCTGATGGCTCCTATTCAAGATGGTCCTCGTTGTATCTTGACGCGAAAAGACTCAGGGATCGATTCCTTTGAGAAACTGAAGAATGTCAAACTTCAAATCGATTCCACGCGGCCCTATGTCCCATTTCTACGTAGTAAAGGTTTATTGAGTGAGAGTGTTGAAATCGTTCCATACTTCGGATCGGTTGCTCAAGTTGTAGCTGAGAAGAATGTCGCGTGCCAAGGCTACAACTTCAGCGAGCCTTTCATGGCTAGACAGCAAAACGTCGAGGTTCATGAGCTCATGCTATCAACCATTGGATACAACCCCTATGCGAGCCTGCTCATCACGTCAAATAAGTATCTTAGGGGGCACAACGCAATTTGCGAAAAAATGGTGAAAGCAAGTATTGAGGGATGGACGAAGTACCTGGAAGCTCCCGAGGAAACGAATAAGGTTATCCTGCAAAATAACAAACAAGGACTTGAGAAGGCTGCCCTCGACTACGGTGTTGTGGCGTTGAAAAAGCTGTGCCTCCCGGAGGGTCAAGAGACCAAGGCCATCGGACAAATGAACGAAAGCCGATGGAATGAACTGGCGACTACATTAGTAAATCTCAAGATCATCGCGAACCGCCCTTCCGTCGGTCAGTCAGCCTACACAGACCAATTCCTCAAGTAAGATGTTGATCCCGCCTCCACGTGCGTACTACAATGCTTGGTAGGCTACGTAACGGATGGACAGTTGGATTCCATCGTCGGAGCATGATAGGGAGTCGTAATACCCACGATGCGAATGTTTCCCGAACGCAATATGGCTGCTGGAGTCACTCACCAGCATCCAAATGCATTCCGGTACCTGAATGCACTCCACCGCGAAGGTATCGTGGTTGCGAGTCGACGGAATATGCTCAAAACCAGCATGGCAGGAATGGCCGGATTGACATTGCCGACCCTGGTGCAGGCAAGAGCTGAGAATCCCTCCCTGAGAAATCAAAAAAGCATCATCCTACTCTGGATGACCGGTGGTCCCAGCCAGATCGATACGTGGGACCCAAAACCGGACCGCCCTCCGGAAAATCGAGGGCCCTTTTCAGTCATCCCCACGAAACTAAGTGGGGTACATATCTGTGAGCACCTGCCCAAGCAGGCAGCGATGATGGATCGATTCACGCTGATTCGTTCGGTCGATGCTAAATCGAGCAATCATGAACCCAACATGGTTTTCCAGACTGCAAACCTGGACGCGGAACCGCGAATCAATCCTGAGGCTAGCCGGTACCCCGCAATCGCTTCGATCGTTTCTAAACACAAAGGTGCCAATCAGCAGGGTATTCCACCCTACATTGGCTTCTATCGCTCTCGTAGCCACATAGCATTCGGTGGATATCTAGGTCAACAGTACGACCCGTTTCCGGGAAATCTCGCTGCCAAACTGCCCATTTACGACCTGGTAGGTAACGACTCAGGCAAACAGTCGTCAGGTGACATGTTCGAATTCTCGAAGGGCTTAAGCTTTGAGCGCATGCAGGACCGGCGTCGTTTGTTGGCCGACTTAGACACGATGCGTCGGGACTTGGATCAGTCGGGTACTATGACTGCTATGGACTCGCACTACCAGCAGGCGTTTGAACTCTTGACGGGCAAAGCTGCTCGCGAGGCTTTCGATTTGTCGAGAGAACCCATCAAGAACCGGGAGCGATACGGCAACCATCTCTGGTGTCAGCAGGCGCTACTCGCGAGACGCTTAGTCGAGGCAGGATCCGCTTTCGTCACGCTCGACCTCAGTTATCACACTGCGAGTGGTACTTGGGACAACCATGGCGACAACATTCCGCCCTATGGGGGTATTTCTAAAGGCCTGAAACCTTTGCTACCACTCTTTGATCATTTACTTACCACCCTAGTCAGCGATCTTGAGGAACGGGGAAAACTGGATGATGTACTTGTCATTGCAATGGGCGAATTCGGACGTACTCCCATGATGGGTACCCAGGGCAGTACGGACGGACGAGATCACTGGCCTAATGTCATGTCGATGGTAATGGCAGGAGGTGGACTACGTCATGGTCAAGTACTTGGATCCACCGATAAGCAAGGTGGTTCGATCCGAGAACGGGCTATTCGACCGGGTGACTTGGCAGCGACCATCTATCGGTATTTTGGGGTCCCTCTTGATACACAATACATAGACGGTACGGGACGACCAAGAAATATTGTTGATCATGGCGAACCAATCTTCGAACTCGGTCTCTAGTTTGCCCAAAAAACTGCACGATTCCCTCAGTGTTCCGTTCGAACCGAGAATGTCAGTGGATCGCAGTTCTTCAATTGATTGCGAATCTTTTCGGCTTGATATCGTTTTCGATTTAATCCTGACATTTTGAAGACAAGTGATGCCAACCACGTCTCGCGCTTGTTCAACTTCATTGATTCCGAACGGATGGCACGGATTCAGCGACTAACGATTGGCAATGAATCCCTAGTTCCACAACTTCGACACGGAGAAGTTGGACTGTTAGATTTGATTTACGTCGATCGAACGACGACGATCTGTAAATACTTTCCACCATGTTGTTCTACATATCGATTACCCAGGAGTGTTTGTTCATCGAGAAAATGGAGGCCATTCACATAGCTTCCTCGAAAGCTGGGACGCTCGACTCGTTTGCCCTTAGGATCTTCAAATTGCTGCTCCTCCCATAGGGTCAATTGGTTTTTCAGAACTGATAGAACGCAAATTTTTCCATTCGATACGAAGGCGATTTGATCACCGGATCTATTGCAACTTATCTGACCTTCGACAGACTCAGGAAGATCCGTCAAAAGCTCCAAGGGTCCTCCTCGGCTCGCGACACGAGCCAACTGGGTAATCCCTGCGTTATCGCGCGCGAGCGTGTAAATCCAATCCCCTCTAGGATCCGCTGTCAACCAATGCCGTGGACCCTGAATTCCTGGATGAGATCGATTCTCCGTGTGAGTCAATCTTTTAATTGGAAACAACGCTTCAGCATTGGAAAACTGGGTTCGACTCGCTACCCATTGCTGCAGCTTGGAATCCTCCGGTATCCCCACGGAGAAAATCTCTTGGATGAATAACGACTCATCGCGTTCGGTAGGAATACTTCCGAGAAACGCCATTTGGTTTTCATGGACCCAGCACTCCTCGAACGCAGACTGAATGCGATAGGGAGTATTAGACTGAGCCGGTGCTAACGCCAGGAAACTGGCGTACTCCCCAGTAAAATTCTCATCATCTGAGGGTATCCCGAGGTTGGGAGGCGCGACGGACGTGATGGAGAAACCGATCGTTCGAGGCTGCAACGGATCCCTCGCATCGTTGTAAGTAAAGCTAATACGACTTCCGGTTGAGCTCCAACTATGTGCGTGAGTACCTCCGCTAAGAGCACCAATCGGGGGCGCGTTTCCAATCGACCGACTTTCCGCATGCCGTACCGTGAAGGAGCCGATGTCTAGCAGTGCACCAAATCGTCGTTGCGAGCCGTACGGTTTCCGTTCATCGCAGTTATTGAGTCCGTGAATGAAAATGACTCGATCACGTTCGGGGTGATAGGCGGCAGCACCCACACCCGGTCCGTAGAGATTCGGATTTCGACTGCGATACAATAATTCGATGGTTCCTGATTGGAGATGGATCCTCTCAATCGATGTCGTCTCACCTAGTTTGCTATCCTCGTTTCTTGAATCAAAGACAGCCCATTCGCGATTAGGCGAAATCACTTGCCGTCGATTCAAGGTATGGCCTTGCGGCCGATCGGTTAGTAGCCGAACCGTCGAGGATCTGGTTCGTGTCTTCATCGGTTTCCGATTCAAGAGCTCAAAAGGGATTGGCTGGAGTACAATAGGGGGGAAAGTTGATATCTGTAAATGGAAAATACTATCGAATGACGTTGACGAAATCATCTTCGAATCCGGAAGAAATTGAACTTACCGAGAAATTGCAGCACTCGTTTTCCCAGATTCGCACGCAGATAGCCAATGTGATTGTCGGTCAGGACAAAACGATTGAACAACTGCTGATCGCGATTCTAGCAGGTGGCCATTGTTTGTTAGAAGGCGTACCTGGTCTTGCAAAAACCCTCATGGTTCGTTCCCTAGCTCGAGCTATGGATTTACAGTTCCAACGGATTCAATTCACACCGGACTTGATGCCCGCAGACATTACAGGAACCGATATCATTCAGCAGTCGGTCAGTGGACATCGCGAACTCGTCTTTCAAAAAGGACCCGTCTTCACACAAATACTACTCGCTGACGAAATCAATCGGACACCTCCGAAAACACAAGCTGCTCTGCTCGAAGCCATGCAGGAACATTCGGTTACCGTTGGTGGTAAACACTATTCGTTGTCGGAGCCCTTTTTTGTACTCGCAACCCAAAACCCTATTGAACAAGAGGGAACCTATCCTCTGCCGGAGGCCCAACGGGACCGCTTCTTGTTTCAAACCATCGTCGACTATCCAACCCGCGAACAGGAAAGCGATATTCTCGAACGGACGACCGGTACGCAGGATGGAACTATCCTACCTGTTGTGACTGGCCCAGAGATCGTTGCATTCCAACGAGTGGTAAGGCTCGTTCCACTGACGGAACATATCAAGCAACTCGTGCTTAGTATCGTACGGGCACTCCGCCCCTTAGACGAAGATGCTCCTAAATGGGTTACGGAGTGCGTCCAGTGGGGACCCGGCCCTCGAGCATCGCAGCAATTGGTTATCGCTGGTAAATCCAGAGCGCTGCTCCATGGTCGATTGCATGTTATCACCGAGGATATCGAAGCCCTGGCTGCACCGGTATTGCGCCATCGAATCCTACCAACCTTCAGTGCTCAAGCTGATGGCGTTCGATCCGATGATATCATTTCTCGAATCATTAAAGAAACGATTCGAAGATAGAGAGGCTGCTCCTGTGGAATCCTTTCTGCCAAAGTGGTTTGCTTCCAACGATTTATCTCGCGTCGGACAGCTTCAATTATTTGCGAAACATGTTGTCGAGGGAGTTCGTGGCGGTATGCACCGATCGAAGCATACAGGCGCGAGCATCGATTTCAAAGAACATCGCCCCTATGTAGCTGGGGATGAAATCCGATCGATTGACTGGAAGGTCTTTGGTAAGACAGATCGACTGTACATACGTCAGTATGAAGATGAAACCAATCTCAGCTGTCATCTGCTCATCGATCAAAGTGGGTCTATGGAGTATTCTGGAACTCGAGCTCGTGGACTAACCAAATACGAGTATGCGATTCGACTAGCTTCGTGTTTTGCCTATTTACTGATTTCCCAGCAAGACGCAGTCGGTTTAGCCACCTTCGATAATCAAGTTCGCAGATACATTCCTCCTAAAAATCAGCCCCATCACTTGCATCCGATCTTTGATGCCATGCTTGCGACCAGGCCGGCTGGGGAGTCCAGTATTGTGGATACTATTGAAAGCCTGCTGTACCGGCTAAAACGAGCTGGAATGGTCATCCTGTTCTCGGACTGCTTTGGTTCTGTCGAGGCACTATCCAAGGCTCTAGGATTACTACGCAGTCACCGACAGGAAGTGATCGTCTTTCAAGTCCTCGACGATGACGAGCTGGATTTTCCTTTCCAACTACCCGTACTATTTCGCTCGATTGAGGTCACAGATCAGGAGAAAGTGGTCGATCCGATTCAAATGCGAAATAACTACCTCAAAAACTTAGAGACCTTCCAGCAGCAGGTAAAAAGCAAATGTCTACAGCATTGCGTCGATCTGGTAACCGTCCGAACCACGCAATCCTATAGCGATATCGTTAGCGCTTATCTCGCTCGACGACGGGGGAAAGCATGACGTTTCTCAACGGACTGCTGGCTTTAGGAGCCTTCGCATGCACCATCCCGTTGCTGATTCATCTCATGCACCGCAGTCGGTTCCGCGTGGTGAAGTGGGGAGCTATGCACTTAATCGAATCGACCGCTTCACCCAAATCCAAACGCATTCTTTGGAGGCATCTTTTACTGATGCTCGTTCGATGCATGCTACCCATCTTGATTGCGGTTGCAATGTCACGCCCACTCGTGCAGAGCTGGACCGCACAGGGTACGGGTGAATCTGTCGCACTAGCATTGATCCTCGATGATTCCCTCTCTATGCAGGCTGTGAGCCGTGACGGAAAAACACGATGGAACCGAGCCCTCGATCATCTTGGAACTATTGTCAGTCGATTGCCGAAAAGCAGTAAGGTCGGTTTAATCCTCGGTGGTACGCCGGTGGAAACACAGAGCTTCGAGAACACGGATGAGCTCGTCCGTTCTTTGACAGCCTGGAAGCAACAACCCAGCCGATCGGGATCGTTCGATCCCTCAAGCTCCATTCGTCAGGCAGTCGCATGGTTAACCAAGTCGGATTCGATAAGGCGTCAGTTGTTGCTGGTTTCCGACTTTTCGGTATCGGATTGGGAATCCGACTCCTTGGATCTCCCGGGGCTAGATGCCTTCATCGGCCAGCAACCCATAAAGCCTCGCATCGGATGCCTTCCCATTGAAGCGACAAACGTACCCTACGACACCGGGAATCTCACAGTGGAGCGTATCACAGTGTCACCATCGCTTTTGATCCCAAATCGAGAAGGGATTCTAACGGCTCTCGTTCGCAACACTTCGCCCCAGGCTAAGGATCGAGTTCGAGTTCGATTGGATATCGATGATGTTGAACAAGAACAGCAGGAAATCGACATACCAGGAAATACGACCGTTCAAGCCCGCTTTCGTTGGCTACCCAAGGCACCGAGAGATTATCTTGCCAAAATCGGCCTGGTATCGAACGATCCCCTCCGCGATGATGATTTCTCTTATGCGATGCTTCATGTAGAAAAGCCCAGACGGATTCTGATTGTCGATGGCGAATCAAACCCGTCTACGGATCAGACCGAAACAAAATTCCTCAAGGCTGCATTATCTCCTTTTGCTTACTCGGGTACGCCGCGCCCCGATCCTTTTCTTTGTAATGTCATCACGAGTAGCGATTTGGTGGATCGTCCATGGGCGTCGATGGATGCATTGATCCTATCCAACGTCCCTTCACTTACCGATGAACAATCCAGAGAACTCCGAAGTTGGATCGAAGAGGGGCATGGAATGATTTTTTTCGCAGGTGATAGAGTTCAGCCCAGGAACTGGAATGACCTTCCCGTTATTCGATCGGATGGAATCATGCCGGGTAAAATCCTAGATCGTACTGAATTGCTCGATCGAAAGAGGGACGAGGAAGAAGTCGCTGTCGATTTATCCAATGTGAATTTCTCTGCCATCTCGGAGATGCCAAAAAGCACATTTCATTCTCTAGCTGATATTAGGTTCCACGCTTTCCATCGGTGGCAAATCGATCGTACTGAATCGACGACGCCCGTTGTCTATCTCAGCAACGGCGAGCCATGGATCATTCGATCCCAACTGGGAAAAGGATCGATCCTTTGGGTCACTACATCCTGTGGCGACAGCGACTCCAATTTGCCTTCGCGGGCTGCTTACGTTCCATTGATGCAAAGACTTGTTGGTTTCGCGAGTGCAAAAGAAAGTGCGGTGGATCATTTGATACCAGGCGAAGTCTGGAATATACGGTTTCCAAACAAGGGGGGATTTGAAGACGCAGATATACAAACACTCAGGGTATTCGATCCATTGCGTAACGAGCATACATTAGCGACACATGCCTGGACCAAGACGCGTCAATTAGGTCTCTATGAAGCAAAATGGACCTCAGGAAATGATTCACGCAGTCAGTTCATGCAGGTTTCTTCCATGACCCAAGAGGGGGTAGGTCGGGAATCGAATCTTCATTGCTTGGATCCCTCTGCTATTTCGAAAAAGCTTTCATCGTTCCGTGCGGACGTATTTACCGATTCGGTTTCATTTCTTTCTCACATACAAACGTCCTGGCTAGGACGAGAGGTCTGGCAATGGTTTTGGTTTTCCGCAATCGTTTTTTTTCTTCTCGAAATAGGGCTGGAACAGTCTTACCTTCCTCGAGCACGAGGAGTCCTATCTCGAAATTCAGGGAGCAAATGAGTCGGTGACGATAAGCTTTTCCGGTACATGGTCTCCTTGGCTGCTTTTGGTGCTCGGGCTCATCGGTGGATGTCTCATCGCGCGTTGGTATTGGCGGGAATCGTCTTCTCTCAAGGCACCATGGAATTGGATATTACCCCTGTTGCGAGCTCTTACTTTTTTTCTACTCATCGGCATGCTCTCGCAGCCCGTTCTAAACCATAAGTGGATTGAAGGGAAATTAAAGCGACTCGATATCATGGTCGATATGTCCCGTAGTATGGGGGTTGTAGATAGTTCATCCAGTGACTCTCGAATCCAGCGGGTCGCTGATTGGCTTCTCGGTAGATCCTCTTCCCCAAACTTAACATCTTTTCTTGAACGACTTCGCACTTCCTACGAGATTCGACTGTTCGATCTACGGGGCAAATTGATTTGGAGTTCTTCGTTCGATTCCGCACTACCCACCAGAGATCATTTCTCGGCGCAACAACAAACAACACCTCTTGGAATAGCCCTCCAAGAGCGATTGCGGCAATCCCAAACCACCGATGGGCCGGCTCGATCAACCATCGATACTTTGATACTCATTACCGATGGTCAAGATAACCAATCGGTTTCTCCCATGGACGCTATTCGCTCGAATCTTCCGGAGGGTTGCAGGATGGTAACCATCGGCGTCGGGGATGAAGCAGAGCCTTTGGATTTAGCGATTTTAGCTGCTGATATATCAACGCACGTTCGTCCTGAAGATCGGCTGAGGGGTGTATTGACCATCAAGGAGCAAGTCCCGGCGGGAACACGTTATCGGTTACGAGTCATGCATTCTGGAAAGGATCTTCATTCCAAGGAAATCATCTCAGCCCAGCGCAGCATCTTCGAATATGAATTCGATACTCCCATCGATACAGTCTTCGAACAGAAGACCATCCGTCCAGGCCCGAACCTTGAACACCGGGCAATCCCCATCGATCTCGAATGTCAGATTGAAACCACTGAAGGCGAATTGACCCGTGAAAATAATCATTTTTTGACATCCACCTGGGGTGTGATCAAACGGAATCGGATTTTACTCTTGGATCCTCGAGGTCGTTGGGAAACACGTTACATTCGCAATGCGCTTGAGAGAGATCCAACATGGTCTGTGCAGTCGGCTCTCGGCCCCAAAATTTTTGAATCCGATTTCTTTCCCAAGTCGAGGAAGGATTTATTGGATTTCGATTTAATCATTGCGACGTTGGATTCGGTTACCGCTCTCGACGACGTGCAGGCGTCATGGTTCACCTCTTTTGTGGGAGAAACCAGCGGTGGGATTGTTTGGATTGACGGTAATCGATCCCATATTTCCCTGGCTCATCCGATAGGCTCCATTGTTCCGATCGAACCGATCGAGCCCAACAGCAAATCGGATCCATCCACAGACCTGCAGCGACTATCGTGGCAACTGACAGCGACCGGTGTGAAACAACCCGCGTTCCGACTCGGTACTGGTGAGTCCAGCCCCGAGAAAATCTGGACAGAACTGCCCGTTCCCCACACGTATCGTACGATTCGAGTCAAACCTGGCGCAGAGTCTTGCGCAGAGCTGATACGAGGAAGAGAGACTGCTGTACCGATGATTGTCACGAGCCTTTTTGGTCAAGGACGCGTTGTCTATTTCGCGACCGACGAAACGTGGCGTTGGAGATATAGTGTGGCTGATCTATACCATCAGCGATTTTGGAGTCAGATTGCGACTTGGTGTATGCGCACACCTTTTGTTGTATCGGGAGACTTTATCGCCTTGGATGCTGGAAAGCGTATCTATCGACCTGAGGAACAAGTTGTCGTTCGCGCAAAGCTGCTAGACGATCGTCGACAACCATTGGAGAATGCTTTGGTGCACATGATTGTCAGTAATAACGATAAGGTGATCGCTAGAATACCGATGGAGAGTGTTTCCTCATCGACCGGAATGTACACGGGCGTTCTTGGTCCATTTTTAAATTCGGATATGAAAGCTCAATTTACACCCGATATCTACCGAGTCCAGGTCGAAACATCAGGCGTTCCCCCGAATGCGTTGGGTGTCTCAACATCTTTTCAATTGGTATCAACTGTGGATATCGAAATGGAACGCTTGGCATGCAATCGGGCTCTGTTGGAGGAAATGGCTTCGGTAGGTTCGGGTAAGTATCTTCCACTGACGGATGCGGATCAGGTCATCGTCGAGTTAGAAAATTCGAGTACAGGTCGAATCATTGAGCAGGATACACTGCTCTGGCAAAGCTTTCCCTGGTTTGTAGCGATTATGGGGTTACTCACAATGGAATGGATTGCTCGCAGACGTTGCGGCGCAATCTGACATCCGAGAATTTGCCGTCGATCCTTCATCAAAATTCAGTCCTTGACAGGACCGGACATAGGCGGCTCTTCAAAGTACTTTCCGTTTTCAATAACACGGGGATCCCCTGTTGTTCGAAGTTCGTCCATGAGCTTTGTCTCGAGTTTCTTGACGATATCACGGTACTCGGCTACATCGGCCACATTCCTCAGCTGGTGGGGATCTTTCTCTAGGTCAAAGAGTTCGATTCGTGGACGTTTCTCAAATGAAAGTTCATAGAATCTTGCGTATCTAGGATCGTTTCGATTTTGAACTAGCCACGCTTTGGTTGGTCCTGCGTCGCAGTCTGCGATAGTCGCCCGTGTGGTCGTACTCAGTTCTTCAACAGTTGGCTCGGAGGCACCGCCATCTAATCGGAAAGGATCTCCGAGGGGATAACGATCCGGTTCAAAGTTGATGATCAATGAAAATTGACGTGTTCGAATCGCGCGTTGTGGATAGGGCTTGTGACCGGGTCGCGCTTCGGCAACATGGCGTTCCCTGCCTATAAAGACACTGTCTCTCAACGGGTCGACTAATCCAGACCGATCACTCGTAAGGATTGGCCATAGGCTACGAGCCGTCATATTCGATGGAATCGAGACTCCTGCTGCGTCGAGTAAGGTCGGTGCGAGGTCGGGTAGAGTCACAAGGTCGTCGATGATCCGTCCGCCCTGAATCCTCGGCCCCGAGATCATCAAACTAACGCGTGTTCCGAAGTCGTACAGATTGCATTTTCCGTGTGGGAAGCCCGGTGGACCATGATCTCCACTCACCACGATGATCGTATTTTTATCGAGAGCGTTCGTTCGAAGCTCCTCCAATAAGACACCTACGGCGGTATCGAGAGCCTGTACTTCTCCGAGGTAATCGTTGAAATCCTCCCGCACTTCGGGTACATCAGGCATGAACCCTGGTAACCTACCTCGAAGATCTTCAGGGTTTAGGTTCCAAAGCTCGCGACCCGATCCTGCCAACCATCGTCGATGGACGTTTGTCGGACCAAACCAAAAAAGAAACGGCTTCTGCGGATCTCGCTTGGAAAGGAACTGCTGAAAATTCGATCGTACCTCTTCAAAAAGGTCCTTCTTGGCCGCATCGATCGAGGAACCTTGTTTCGCTTTTTTGGAAACGTTGTGTGAAAAACTGTTAAAGGCTTTACCCGCTGCTTCGAAGGCATACTTTTGATTCCCGAACGGTGCATCTGCGGGCTTACCGGGACTCCAAACTTTATGATGCTTTCCGAGCGTGTAGCCGGATTGGAGCATTTGCAAAGGAAACGTCGGAATCGACGTATCCCAAACCGCTCCCTGAAGAATCGCAGCGCGGCCTGTTCTCCAGAAGTGCTGACCACTAAGAAGCGAACTACGGCATGGGGTACAGGAAGGAGCGTTTACAAATGCATGCGTGAAAACAACTCCTTGTCGACCGACGGAATCTATATTCGGAGTGCGTACAACGTCGTTAAACGTTCCAGGACCATCGATCTTCGAGTAGAGATTGGCAACGCGCCCCCAATCATCTGCAAAGATGAAAAGAACATTGGGCTGTTCTTTCGCCGCTGCCGTGGCGAACGCCCAGAAAAGGAACCAACCAAAAGACAGAAGGAGTGTTTTCATAGCAAACCTACCTTATGAGTTCACAAATTGCCCGGCATGATAGGATTCTTTATCGTACCAAAGTATGCGCAGTTCTTTTCAGCCCTCGAGCGAGGGACTACCTTAACAAGGATTGCCAGAACGCAGTTTCAGGTCCTCCCAGTATTGGAAACCCACAAAGACGATGTCGAAACTCGATCCCAAGGTATGGAAATACTTACTTTTTGTTGGCATCGTTTGGTCGATGGGATGCAGTCTATGTTGGTCCCAAAATGCTGACGCTTTGCGTGATTCGCCGAGGGAATTGACTCCCCCGTTTGATCAGCAATCCGTGCCCGAGTTGGTCATCCAGTTTTCTGCGGATCAAAGGACCACGCAGCGCCGATTTCGGATCCCGCTCGACGAGGTTCGCTCGACGATTCAGGAGACATTGCTACAGGCATGGCGATCGAAACTCGATACCATCGATTTCAATGGATTAGATCGAGATAGCCGTATCGATTGGCTAATGCTTTCTCGAGAAGTCGATCATTTGTCCTTTCAGTTTCACAAAGATAAATCCCGCGATCAACTCGCGCTTCGTTTCATCCCCTTTGCCTCGGATGTCATCAAATTCTGTTCTTCGAAGGAGCACGGTACTTTTCTCGATGCTTCTTCATCCGCGACGATACTGGAATCAATCGCAAGAAGTGCAGAGTCTGCTTCCAAAGCTTTAGGCAAGGAGTCCAAAGACAGCAAAAACGATTCCTCCGAGCTGGATGATTCAGAGCCGATACTCGCTCTGAGAGCTTCGGAGATCATCGATCGATATCAAAGGCAACTTAACGACACGCATCGATACTACGATGGATACGATCCTAAATATATGTGGTGGTGCGCGAAACCATTTGAATCGGCGAATCAAGCGATTCAGAAATATCGAGTCGCATTGCGGGAGAGGGTAGCAGGTATCTCCGAGAAAGATCAGGAAAAAATAGTCGGACTCCCGATCGGAAACGATGCGCTTCGAGAGGCCATCGATCATGCATGGTTACCGTATTCCGCTGAAGAGCTAATCCGAATCGGTGAACGTGAGCTTCGTTGGTGTGATGAGGAATTTCAAAAAGCAGCCAATGATTTGGGATGCGAAGGAGATTGGAAGAAAGCCCTCGAACTTGTGAAAGCCAAACATGTTGACCCGGGGGAACAGCCCCGGCTTATCCGAGAACTGGCCTGGGAGGCGATTCGATTCCTGGAAGCTAATGATTTAGTGACAGTTCCCGATCTTGCAAAGCATGGATGGCGACTAGAAATGATGAGCCCGGAGGCTCAACGGGTGAATCCATACTTCCTGGGCGGTGAGAACATCATTGTTTCGTTTCCCACCAATGGCATGACGCATGCTGAAAAATTGATGAGCCTCAAGAGCAACAATATCCATTTTTGTCGTGCAACTGTTCATCATGAATTGATACCAGGACATCACCTCCAGTCTTACATGCTGGCTCGGTATCGTCCCTACAGGGAACTTTTTGATTCTCCATTTTGGACCGAGGGCTGGGCTCTTTACTGGGAGATGTTACTCTGGGACCTCCAGTTCGCGCAATCGGCGGGGGACCGCGTCGGTATGCTCTTTTGGAGACGACACCGAGCGGCTCGAATCATTTTCTCCCTCAATTACCAAGCAGGCAAATGGACGGCTGAGGAATGCGTTCAGTACTTGATCGATCGAGTCGGTCATGAGCCCAGCGCAGCTGCTGCTGAGGTTAGACGCTCAATCATGGGAAATTATGGGCCACTTTACCAAGCTGGCTACATGCTCGGTGGATTGCAATTACGAACCCTTCACAAAGAACTCGTAGCGACTGGCAGAATGACCAACCGCCAATTCCATGATGCGATTCTGCAGGAGAATTACATTCCCTTCGAATTACTAAGACTGAAATTACTGAACCTCCCCATCGAAAAAAACCACAAACCTGCTTGGCGTTTTTGATCGGGAATTACGACCAGATCAGGTGTGCAACAAACATCCGTGATGAACTATAATCGCTCCATTTCAAATCCTCCCTCGACAGATCGAGTCCATTGAATCATGAAATATGGAATGAACCTTTTACTCTGGTCCGGTGAATTGCACGAAGGCATGTTGCCGATCATGGAGAAACTCAAAAAAATGGGTTATGACGGAGTAGAAATTCCAATCTTCAACCTCGATCTCGATTATTCCGCTTGGGGGAAAAAGCTAGACGATTTGGGATTGGAACGCACCGCAGTCACAGTGCGTACTCCGGACGATAATCCGATAAGCCCCGATGCGATGACGAGACAAAAAGGGGTAGATGCGAATAAGAGGATGCTCGACTGCTGCGCGGCAGCAGGTGTTGAAACCGTTGTTGGACCGTACCATTCAGCCCTTGGATACTTCACGGGACAAGGGAGAACCAATGATGAATGGAAATGGGGTATCGAAAGTATGCGGGCTACAGCGGAGCATGCGGGACAGGTTGGTGTCATGCTCGGTATCGAGCCCCTCAATCGGTTCGAAGTTTATTTTCTCAATGCTCAAGCCGACGCTGCCGAACTCTGCCGACAAGTGAATCATCCAAATTGTCGAATGATGTACGACACGTTTCATAGCAATATTGAGGAAAAGAGTATCACCAAAGCCATTCATGCAATCCGCGATATGGTCTGTCACGTCCATATCAGTGAAAATGACCGCAGTACGCCTGGGGCTGGAAATATTCGATGGGATGAAAATTTCGACGCGTTAAAATCGATCGGCTATGATAACTGGCTAGTCATTGAAGCGTTCGGTTTGGCTCTGCCTGAGTTGGCAGCCGCAACGAGAATTTGGCGACGGATGTTCGACGACGAATTGACCTTGGCCGAAGAAGGTTTGAAATTCATGAAAGCAAATGTAGAAAAGCGAAAGTAAGAATTGGAGATCGCTCGACTGAGCCAGACGCATACCCGGTTGGACAGGTAACTCACCTGTCCATTGTCGTTATAACAGTGGCTCGTGTTTTGTTCTCCTCGTCCATGTTGTGAATGTATCCTTATGGCCTTTTTACGGTACCGAAAATATTGGATGACAAAGAAGGTCGCTCTGGCTATAAGCCGTGGTACATCCGCTGGCTCGTGTAGTTACATCGTCGAGGTAGAAGCAGACGGTGTGGTCGGCTTAGGAGAAGCAGCCGAATTAGACATCGCGGTTTATCAGGAAGACGCAACGCGCATCGAACGGGATCTCCAGTATTGCCAAGATCTTTTATCTAGATTCCACCCTTTTCAAAGGAATAGTATCGAGGGCACTCTCCTCCATTCAGGAATCGGATCTTCCACCCGAGCTGCCATCGATATGGCACTCTACGATTGGGCTGGCAAGTCAGCCGGATTGCCTGTTTGGAAAATGCTAGGCCTGGAATCCACCCCCAGGGGCCCAACCTCGGTGACGATCGGCATCAACACCCCTGAAGGAGCCCAAGCTAGATTAGGAAAGTGGATGGAACTCGGCACCATTCGAGCTGTGAAGATCAAACTGGGTTCAACACTCGGTATCGATGCCGATAAGAAAATGTTCGAAGCGGTACGCGCGATTGCTCCCAAGAATGCGTATCTGGGGGTGGATGCAAATGGGGGTTGGACTCTAGAGCAGGCATTGGAAATGCTGTCATGGCTACAGGCGAAAGGCGTTGTTCATGTTGAACAGCCATTACCAGTCGCCGAGAATCATCGATTGGAATTCCTCAAAAAAATGTCCACAATGCCCATTTTCATCGATGAAAGCTGTAGATCCTGCAAGGACATTATCGCATGGGGCCATCATGTGGATGGTATCAATATCAAGATAACGAAATGCGGTGGACTCTCCGAAGCGCTACGAATGATTGCAACCGCTCACGCGATGGAACTTAAAACCATGGTGGGGTGTTATGGTAATTCATCGCTTGGAAATGGCGCAGCCCATCAGTTAGCCAGCTTGATCGACTATATCGACTTGGATAGCCACCTTAATATCAGCAATGACCCTTGCACCGGTCTCGGACTGGTCGATGGCTTCCTGATCAACCGAGATGTGCCTGGATTGGGAATTGATTATGCCTAAACATCCGTTGTATCGCCCAAATGATCGACTCGCGCTACTCATGCACGACGGGTTGACCTCCGATCGTGGTAAAACGGGACTTGTTCTATTACGATTCGCTCCGGAAAGAGTAGCCGTTGTGATCGATCAGTTTCATGCAGGTGGTTCGTTGCGAGAACTGACGGGGATTCCTCTTCAGTACGATGTTCCTATCGTCCGTAGCACAGCGGAAGCGATGCAATATGCTCCCCAGACCTTAGCCATAGGAATTGCACCTGGAGGAGGGAAACTGCCGGACGAATGGTTTGGCGATATCGAAGATGCTGCTCGTGGTGGTTTGAATATTCTCAATGGCCTCCATGTCCAACTGAACGAAGATCCTCGCGTCGTCAAGCATTTGAAAAGTGGTCAATGGATTTGGGATATACGGCGAGAACCTCCTAATCTGTCGGTCGCAAATGGTGCTTCCAGACTGCTTCCTTGCAAACGGGTCTTGTTTGTTGGTACGGATATGTCGATCGGAAAGATGTCTGCTGCAGTCATGTTTGATCGAGCGGCAAAGGAAGCAGGCCTACGATCCAAATTCATGGCTACCGGCCAAACCGGTATCATGCTCGCTGGGGATGGTATACCGCTGGATGCTGTACGTATTGACTTTGCAGGAGGAGCCGTGCAGCAAGAGGTAATCGCCTGTGCAGATGGGAACGATGTTGTATGGGTTGAAGGACAAGGTTCTTTTTTGAACCCGGCATCCACTGCTACCCTGCCTCTTTTACGTGGCTCCCAAGCAACGCATATGGTCTTAGTCCACAAATGCAATCGAAGCCATATTCGGTTTACTGAGTGGGCGAAAATCCCCGCACTGAAGGATGTGATTCACATGTACGAAGTGGTGGCGCACGCAGGGGGAACCTTTGCGCCCACCAAGGTTGTGTGTATTGCCTTAAATACGCATGGATTGAATGATGCTGAGGTGAAGTATGAAATCGCCAAAACAGAAGCAGAAACAGGTCTACCGACCGACGATGTCGTTCGACATGGCGCTGGGAAACTGTTGTCCGCGATCGACGGCTTAAAAACTTAACTAGCGACATCGCTGAGGTGACCAGTAAAGTGGCGTGCCGCAATCCGCACAAAGACTGCCAATAGGTCGACTTCGTCAACTCAAACCAAACCGAAGTTGCACCCAAATCGAGATTGCAGCTATACTCTTAATTAGGTTTATTCGAAGAAAACAGACTGGAAGCTATGGAATGGAGCCCAGCAAGTAGTCACTCAAAGGGACCTGAAGCTAGAGGGTTTGGTGGCATGCTGCATTCGTCGAGATAGAAATTAACGGGTTTTCAAAATCTATTTTTAAGTGAAGTTCATGATCCGCCTGACCATCCAAGTCGTTCTACTGCTAGCAATCGGTAGCAGCCAGATACTGGGTGGAATTTCGTGTTGTTGCCTGCGGCGATCCTTCATCGAAAACCTCACGAGCGAATTTTCAAAAGAATCAGCTCGACCTGCATTACAACGGATTTCATGCAGCAAATGTCTAGTAAAACAAAGCAAACCATCTCGGGCCAACAGCCGCCGTTCTGCAGTTCGGCATTTGCAAGATGAAACGATTCGTGAAGGAGGCCGCTGCAGTTGCCTGCAAATTGTGCTCGCGCTCACAGGAATCAAAAATCCGCACAATTACGCCCAGGAGCATATTCTTTGGTCAGTGACCATGGATTGTGCAGCCTCTTCTAGGATTCTTTTAGGTGCTTGGTCAGATAAATTCGAAATCCCGCTTCGTTTTGGTGGGCGACGTTGGCAGGCGATGGCCTGCGTCTGGCGGAATTGAATTAGCGAAGCAACCTTTCTTCCTGCGTCGATTTGTCAGGGATATTGATTTGAACTTTCGCTTCAATAGATTTCCTGTCCGCATGAAAAGCGGCTAAATCGCCGCAACGATGCATCCCAAGGATTTACTCAGAAGATTGCTTCGCGAGTCGGGCAGTGGATCTCTGAGTTGTAAAGCTACAATGCCACTGTTTCATCGAACGTGCTCTCATCCAGGTTGAGGACTCGATAGATTCCTTGAACCATGAGGCTGGGCTGCGGGTTGCTCAACAGGAAGAAACTGGACCATCCCAGATCCAGTAATAAGTAAGGGGCCTACAAGTAGGAAAGCTGTCGTTCACTCATGATTGTTTTCCATTTCACTTTGTTTGACTGAAAGTATGTTACCCATCAGAGAAAGTTCCATGAATTACTTCATTCCTAAAGTCCTGACTGTTTTTATTCTCCTATCCTCTCTCGGCTTTATACCAGCAGAGGATTCCACAAAGGAGACAAAAGAGCAAAGACGTGAACGTCTTCGTATTGCAGTTCAAGCTATTTGCCCAGTTTCTGGTGAGTCGCTAACGGGTGTTGCCAAGCCAATCCAAATGACGGATCCCCAAACCAAAGAGGTTCTTTATGTCTGTTGCGAGGAATGCCGAAAGTCGAAATCCGAAACGAAGTATCTTGAGAAGATACGAAGCAATTTTGCGAAAGCACAAGGCAAATGTCTTGTCATGGTTGATAACGACATATCGGTTGAATCAAAGCATGGCATCATCGAGGGACATTTTGTTTATGTCTGCTGCCCTCCGTGTGTCAAGAAAATGAACCTTTCGGCGGAGAAATATTTGACTGAACTCGATAATCGATACGAAGCATCTCTTAAAAAGTGATCTAAACCGATTTCAAGGAGTCATCATGAAAAGTAAAGATCTATTCAATAATCAATCTGCAGCAATGACCATAGCGATGATAACTCTTGCCGTCGGATGCAATCCGACCTCTGAAAGAGTCAATCAAGCCCAGCAGACTTCGGCATCATCGCTAGACCGAGAAGTGGCTAGCAGTCGAAGTACGGCCGCGAATCCAGCGTCGATGCAGGATACGAATACCGCTGACAACGAGCATGGTCATAAAGATGGAGAGCACGGTGGCATTATCATTTCCCTCGGACGCGACAGCTACCACATCGAGGCGGTAACAACTTCTGATGGACAGGTGCGACTTTACACTCTCGGAAAGGAAGAGACACGCGTTATCGACATCGAATCCCAGATACTCAAAGGCTTTATCAAAGCGCAGGGTGAGACGGATTCGAGGGAGATAGTCTTTGAGCCAACACGCCAGGATGGAGATCGAGACGGTCGAACTTCTCTGTTTTTAGGTAGACTACCCGAGCCATTAATCGGTCGTGCGTTCGAGGTCACCATACCCAATATACGCATCGATGGTGAGCGGTTTCGATTAGGTTTCCAATCAGGGCTAACAAAACATACAGAGAATCCAGAGATGCCAACGAAGGTAGCGGATAGTGCGGAAAAAGACCTCTACCTGACTCCGGGTGGGCGCTATACCGCAGCAGATATCGTCGCCAATGGAAATACGATTGCAACTCTGAAGTTTCAAGGGATCAAGTCCGAACATGATATGCGACCCAAGATAGGGGACATGCTGTGTCCGATTTCAGGAACGAAAGCAAATCCAAAGTTCACTTGGATCATAGATGGAAAATCATATCAGTTTTGCTGCCCTCCTTGCGTGGACGAATTTCTGAGTAACTCCAAGTCATCCACAGATCCATTGCCTGATCCAGAAAGCTTTGTGAAGAAATAGTTTCATGTGGACATTGAAAGATCTCCTGTCGTTTATTTTAACGATCCTCGCCGGCCTGAGCGCCGTGGCGCATGAAGGCCATCAGCCTCTCCCCACTCGGGGAGTCCAGTTGGATAGTTGGCGCGGCTATCTGGTACTTTCGGCCCAGGCGCGTGATGCGATCGGTTTAGAGTCTGAGGAAGTGACGGTGGGAGATGTTGGCTCTGAGATGGTCGCCTATGCGGAAACGGTAGCACCTTGGAATGCAAAGGCTTTTGGCTCAGCTCAGATTTCCGGTCGCATCGCAAAGTTACTCGTTCGGCCTGGGGATACTGTCAACGAGGGTCAAGTGCTGGCGGAAATGAGTAGCCGTGAGCTGGAGTCCGTACGGCTGAGTTATCTACAGGCTAAAAAAGAGCTTTCTCTAAATCGGCAACTGCTAGAGTCATTGAAACCGGCTGCTCAGCAAGGAGCTGTCCCAGTCCAAAGACTTACGGAGATCGAAACAGCTTACCAGCAGAGTGAGAACGATCTTGAGATTTCTCGTCTTCGCGCCAGTCTCTTGGGTTTGGACATATCGCAGTTCGACTCCGATCGCTCATCGAATATAGTTCACCGTGTTCGTTCACCTATCTCAGGACGGATCATTCATTCGGATTTGGCGGAGGGGAAATACGTAGAGGCCTTTGAGCATCTTTTTGATATTGTAAATACGGATGAGGTTTGGATCCGA
Source organism: Pirellula sp. (assembly GCA_040396935.1). Taxonomy (GTDB): domain Bacteria; phylum Planctomycetota; class Planctomycetia; order Pirellulales; family Pirellulaceae; genus JBKCUI01. The sequence goes on along the minus strand of JBBAXA010000001.1, from coordinate 70,599 downwards.
ATTCAAATACTCGAAAAGGACATTCGGCGAGTTGCCATTGGCCAACCGATCGAATTCCTACTTTCCGATTCAAAATCTATCATAGAAAGCAAGATCGATCGGATCGATGCATCCCTCGATCCCGAGGGACAAGTCTGTTGGGCATGGGCGAGCATCTCCCGTAGCTCGGTGATTCCTGGGCTCGTGGGGACAGTGAAAATCAGGACTTCCATTGAATCAAACCGACTCTCTATTCCTCTGCAATCCGTTCACAGCGATGGACTGCAATCCTATATTTTTGTTGAACAATCCTCAACGAAACAAGCTTCCGAGTACCAAAAGCGCAATGTCAAGCTAGGTCAACGCTTCGGTCAGGGGAAAAACGATAAAAAAAAGAGAATCGAGATCGTTGAGGGTGATGTCTATCCTGGGGATCGTGTCGTCGTAAGAGGTGGGCACGAGCTTTCAAGCCTCTTCTTCCTGGGTGTTCTTAAACTAAGCGACGCGGATCGTCAGCGTTTAGGAATTCGGACGGCAACCGTATCGCATCAAATGACTGCCGATACCTTAAATGTACCAGCTGTTGCAACTCTACCACCCGAAGCTCGTGCGATCGTATCTTCTCAACTACCTGGAACGATTCATTCTCATTATCTGACGCCCGGCCAGAGAATCCAACGAGGCGATCTTTTAATGGAAATCGCCTCGCCGGAATTCCAGTCACTCCAATTGGATTTGCTTCGAACAAACCTCGATGCCAACTTGTTTCAGCAACGCGCCTCACGCCTTGAGCAGGTCAGTAGTGATGTCTTCTCGAAGCGAGTGGTGCTGGAGACTCTCAACAGAGCAGAACAGCTCAAACAGCGAGAAGAAAGCATCAAACGTGAACTGGTGTTCCTTGGATTATCAGATCGAGAAATCGAAAGAATCGTCAAGGAAAGGAAACTTCATAGCGTCCTACCCATCCGGGCCGCTATCGATGGGTTCCTGGTTCGCTGGGACGGGACTTTGGGTGAAACCGTTATCGCTAACCAGTCTCTCGCTGAAATTCAAAAGATAGACAAAATCTGGATAGAAGCCTATGTTCCTGTCCAAAATATGCAGATCTTTACAGCATCGAATCGTGGGCAAGCCGCGGTGCTTTCAAACCCTACAACGAAATTTCCGGTAACTATTTCGCGGCTCGGTCCCATCGTCAGTCCCGCCACCCGTACACAGCGAATTTGGCTCACACCTGATTCACTTCCGCAGGATTTCTCTCTTCGTGATACTATGCAACTATCCGTCGCCTTGACCATCGGAGAAAAGAAGTCAGCGTTGGCAGTACCTGGCGAAGCAGTTTTGCGGGACGGATTGCATGCCTTCGTTTTCGTTCAAAGAGGTGATGGCTACATCGATCGTCGCCGCGTGACCCTTGGACGATCCGATAGCGAATGGACCGAAGTGTTGCAAGGTGTTCATGTCGGTGAGGAAGTCATTGTCTCGGGAGGTCGTGAATTACAAACTGCTTTTGCATCGTTGAGGTGAACTTTTGCTAAATGGAATCATTCGCTTCTCGTTGCAGAACCGTGCATTGATCTCAATCGTATCCTTGCTAGCGACATTCATTGGCGTATGGCTTCTTCGGTCAATGCCAGTCGACGTCTTTCCTGACTTGAATCGCCCCACAGTCACGATAATGACGGAAGCCCCAGGGTTGGCGCCTGAGGAAGTTGAATCGCTCGTTACACGACCTATCGAATTGCTTCTCAACGGCGCGACTGGCGTCAAGCGGGTGCGCTCGTCATCAGCGATCGGTCTATCGATTGTTTGGGTGGAATTTGATTGGGGTACTGATATTTTTGTCAACCGCCAGATTGTGAATGAAAAGCTGCAGCTCGCACAATCCAAATTACCACCAAATACGAATCCAATTCTCGCTCCCATTTCATCGATTATGGGAGAGATCATGTTGTTGGCACTGCGCAATGATACCGTTCCAAAAACCCATGAGGAATCTGTGTCACAAGCGATGGAACTGCGCACACTAGGAGAATTCACCGTTCGCAATCGACTCTTGGCGATCGAAGGTGTATCGCAAGTCACTGTCATGGGCGGCATTCTACGACAATACCAGGTCGTTACTTCACCGACACGACTCGCTTCGCGAAACATAACTTTGAGTCAATTAACCGATGCAGCCGCGCAGGCGAACGTATTGGCTGGTGGCGGAGTTATGGAGCGAGGGGAGAAAGAGTCGTTACTTCGTATTCAAGGCCAATCGTTAACACTTGAAGAGATTGCTGCTACGCCGGTTGTTTGGAGGGAGCAAGTACCGATTCGCATTCGAGATATCGCAGACGTCCGCTTTGGAGGCCCAATCCAACGCGGTGATGCGGCTGCCATTGTGAAAATAGAACCCGATATTCAATTCGCATCTAAATATCCTGAGGAGTACGAAAAAACGAAAAATGCTCCAACGGTGTTTTCGCCCGAAGTAAATTCGTCCGAGAGCGAATCTACCAAGAAAAATTATAGCCGACTGCGCGGTGGAACCGCCGTCATGTTGACTGTCCAAAAGCAGCCTGATGCAGATACGATTCTGCTGGACAAACGCGTAACCAGCGTCCTCAAGTCCTTGGAAAGCGAACTACCAGCAGGCATCTCGATCGAATCAGAGATTTTTAGGCAGAGTCGTTTTATCGAGGCGGCTATCACAAATGTAAGCGAGGCCGTCAGGGATGGTGCGATTTGGGTAGTCATCATTCTCTTCTTGTTGATTGGAAACTTCCGCACAAGCATCAGTTCGCTCACCTCAATGCCTCTTTCGATTATGTTGACTGTGATTGTTTTCTATCTTTTGGGGATCACGATCAACACGATGACTCTCGGCGGAATTGCAGTCGCGATTGGTGACTTGGTCGATGATTCTATTGTCGATATCGAGAATATCTATCGCCGGCTTCGCGAGAATGCACAAACGCCTTTCGCATCGCGCCAATCAACCATGGCGGTCATCTACTCAGCCTCGAGCGAGGTTCGGAATTCCATCGTCTATGCAACGTTGATTGTCGTTCTAGTTGTCGTTCCGCTTTTCATGATATCCGGACTTGAGGGAAGGCTATTCGCCCCGCTTGGTATCGCTTATATCGTCGCGTTGCTTTGCTCCCTTTTGGTATCTTTGACCTTTACTCCTGTACTAGCAAGCTTCCTGCTTGCCAACGCTCCCTTCCTGGTCGAAAAGCGAGAACCACTGTTACTCTCTGGCTTAAAATCGATCGATAGACGACTTTTATCATGGACACTCGATCGGCCACGATGGGTCCTTGGGATTGTGGGCGTTCTAGTCATTTTGACATGCCTCACATTACCTTGGATGGGTGGTGAATTTCTACCACCGTTTCAAGAAGGTACTGCGACCATCAATCTAAGGCTCGAGCCGGGGACATCCCTTGCTGAAAGCCAGCGCGTAGCGGGCCGCATCGAATCCATTTTATTGGAGATTCCAGAGGTTTTGACCGTTGCACGACGCACAGGTCGGGCGGAACTCGACGAACATGCCGAGGGTGTCAACAACACGGAATTTGAGCTTCGCTTTGCCGAACACAAAGTCGACAAATCCGGTTGGATCTTCACTCTCGTACGTGCGATCCCCATCGCGCATTTGTGGGGCTACGAATTCCATGGCCGCCCACCTTCCGAGGTCCTCCAGGATATTCGCGAAAGAATTTCGAGTCTTCCAGGAGCTGCAATCAATATCGGACAACCGATCTCTCATCGTTTGGATCATATGATCTCGGGAATCCGTGCTCAGATCGCCGTGAAGGTTTTCGGACCTGATCTGCGCGAATTACGAACAGCTGCATATGACATACAATCCAAAATGCAATCGATCGACGGTGTCGTGGATTTACAGATTGAACCGCAAATCGAAATTTCCCAGGTACAATTGCGCGTCAAACGGGAGGAAGCCGCTCGCTACGGACTCACTCCTGGAGCAGTCACCGAACTACTTGAAACTGCTTATAAGGGTCGAACAGTTTCCCAGGTCATTGAAGAGGATAAATTCTTCAGTCTAGTCGTTTGGTATGACGAAGACTCTCGCCGTGATCCGAATGTCATTCAGGAAACCATTGTTGAAACACCTTCGGGGTCTAAGGTGGCGCTATCGCAAGTAGCAGAAGTACTCGACACGACAGGTCCTAATGTTCTCATACGAGAAAATGTACAGCGACGAGTGGCTGTCTTTTGTAATGTCCAGGGTCGTGATCTCGCAAATGTTGTGGCTAATATCAAAGAAGCCTTATCGCCCGTGGAGAAATCACTGCAGTCATTGCCAGGTTCCTACTACCTGGACTACAGTGGACAGATGGAATCACAACGTGAATCAACCCTGCGTCTCCTGGGTGTCGCAGCTTTGTGTATGATCGGAGTTTATCTTCTTCTCCTGAAGGCAGTCAAATCGCATCAGGCAGCTATCCAGGTGATCGCTAATGTACCCTTAGCAGCTTTTGGAGCTATTGTTGCTCTGTTAATTGCAAACAGGCCTCCGAGTACGGAATGGTGGAGCACTGCATGGTATTACTGGCCAGCTCTCTGGATCCAGTCCGTGCATCTTTCTCTCGCCCATTGGGTCGGCTTTATTACATTGATCGGAATTGTCAGTCGCAATGGCATTCTGATGATCTCTCATTATCAGCATTTGATGGAGATTGAAGGAATTCCATTTAGCAAAGAGATGATTATCCGCGGTAGTCTTGAACGCTTAGCACCGGTCATGATGACGGCGACCACCAGCTTCATCGGTTTGATCCCCCTTCTCTTCGGTTATGGGGAACCCGGCAAAGAGATACTTCATCCACTTTCTGTCGTCCTTTTTGGAGGGATGTTGGCTTCGACGACTCTCGATCAATTGGTTACACCGGCCCTTTTCTACCTGTTCGGCTCTTCGACTGGAAAGGTTTCCAGTACGACGAAAACGACCTTGGGAGACCAGTCGTCATGAAGCGAACGGTGTGTCTCGAATCATTGCTCAATATCCTTGCTCCAAATTCATTAGCCCATCGAAATACAGTCCCATTCATCATCACGCTCTGTCGACTCCCAAGCCCTATCGCATCAGGGCCAATTTCATCAGCAACTCCACTACAACAAATTACACTATGACCGAGTCGAATGCTCGAATTCCTTGTCGGAGCAACCAGCCCTTACTCACGTTGAGGTTTTTTGTTTCTCTTCTGATTTTCAATGGGATCGGAATGCTAGATTCCCTTCTCGCTACGGAAAATCCTTACGAACCTCCTTGGGCAAATGCTAAACCTCAACGAGTCTTCCAACATATCAATCCAGATGGCGAAACTCTCGTTCGAGCTATCGCCTCTTTACGACCAGGGGACCAACTTGTCATCGCTTCAGGAACCTACAGTGTTGATCGTTTGTGGGATATCGATGTCAGTGGGACAGCCGAAGCACCGATTTGGATTCTGGCAGAGCCTGGAACGCGGGTGGTCATTACGCGACGGGATGCCAAGCAAAATGTGGTAAACGTCGGAAGAAGTAACATCGTCCACCACCTCTGCTTGAGAAACCTGGAAATCACAGGTGGTAGCCATGGCTTACGACTCGGTCAATGCAACAATGTCTGGATTGATCAATGCCACATCCATCATACTGGGTCAGTTTGTCTCAGCGCTAATAGCGCTAATACAAAACATCTCTATCTGACACGCAATCATATTCATCACGGAGGTGGCCATGGCGAGGGGATGTATTTGGGTGCCAATCATGGTGAGTATACGATGAGCGAGAGTGTGATTGCGCTCAATCATGTTCATGATTGTCGCGGTGATCAGGGCGATGGAATTGAGGTAAAACAAGGTTCTTGGGGAAATCTCATCGCTGAAAATCATATCCACGACACTCAATACCCTTGCATTACCGTCTATGGTACTGCTGGAAAGCCCATCAATACTATCGAACGCAACCTGTGTCGGCGTAGTGCAGATCATGCAATGCAGGTACAGGGGGAAGCAATTGTAAAGAATAATATTCTCATCAATTCACAAGGTTCCGCATTTGCTAGTACAGACCATCAAGGGAAAACCATAAGGCTGCAGGTCATCCATAACACTATGATCAATATCGGCCACGCTTTTAGTGGAGGCTCGTGGAATGATCGCGATGGTATGGTCCTCGCGAACAATATTCTTTATTCACGCGATGGGAACGCGATTCACTTTCCTCAAGACCGCACGGGTGTTGTCATCACTGGCAACGTTGTCCTGGGTAATGGACAGAAATATGGGAGCGCACTCGGACACGGCTTGGGCGATTTCATCGATGCTAGTTGGGATGCTGTCGGCTTTGATGTGAGACCGACAGCGACCGCGCCTTTCGACTACGCAGATACTCGATATTTTTTGGAGACCGACTCCAGGGGGAGAAAACGGTCCCAACCAACTAGTGGAGCGATGGCTTACTAATCGACAAGGGAATACAGAGTTTTTCCAGCCCCCCCCAACCGCCGCTCATTACTCGAGGCAGATCCTAGCACAGTCCGAGAAACGAACAATTGCTAAAACCCGGCCGACGACACTCGGACATGCTCAATACAACTCGATTTCCGTCCGTCGGTAAGGAATGGACAGAGGAGTCTAAATCGGCCTATGTTTCATGAGGCGCTCACGAACCAAATCGCTACTTAGAAGTCGGGATCGAAACCGCAATTCTCGATTAGGAACCTGTACTGGAAGCTGTGCAGAATGAATCGGGAGCTTGAACCCGTTCACATGAGCCGCGACGGAATCTCCAAGTTAAACCGAAACCTGCCCAATAGCCCTCGAGCGATGTGGTTGTAAATGCTCCGAGCTGCTCCGTATCCTTGAACATTCCTCCACCCATGATATCCAAATCAACGCCAGGAAGAACATCTGTGACGCCCAAGCCCAGCGACATCCTATGTTGGCAGGTTACAGCCAGCAGAGCCTGTGAATAGCGCACGGCTGGAATCCCACCGGTCTGAATAATACCACCCAAATCCAAGCCAGGATTGTCATCGAGAGGATTCTCTGCCCAGGCATATCCAGCCCGCCATTTGTAGCGTCCTCGAGTCAATTGAGTACCTAGTTGAACGACTAGTTGATTGTCGTAGACAGGACTGTAAAGCTGGGCCTCATCCCATAACTTGTAAAGCAAATCCATAGCTAGGAGGAGTTGTCCATCCATCAGCGAAGTGTTCGCGATACCCAAAGCGAGGTTCTCTGGCAAATCCATTTTCACATCCAAGACAGGATTAAAGTTTAGGATACTCGGAGATAGTGCGTAATCAAAAGTGTGCTGTTGCTCCGTTTGGTAATATCCACCGACGGTGGTTGTATCTGTCAACTTATAGTTTGTACCAAGCGTACCTCGCAGAGCATAATCGGGGGTCATTCCCCCAACACCTGTAAAGGGACCATCAAAGTATGCGATACCGAGGGACATCGCAGCACCCATAGACAACCGCTCTGTAACGTTGATACCCAGGGACATCGGAGCATTCAGTAGAAGCATGGAGGTATTGGTTCCATTGCTTTGTGGAATATGCCGATAGTCAGATGCCGCGCCCGCCGTTGTCACCATACCCGCTCCAAAAACGACATCGACACCTAAAATTTCACTCAAATCCTGGGTGATCCCGATGTTAGCAAGCGGAGCACCTTGGGCCGTCGATTTACCTGAAAAGGGCTGGATGATGGGAGTCGGTCCGACCACTGGAATGTTGCTCGTTTGGGTCAGGTTGGCTGTCGGTTCCGACCAACCACCACCGAAGAGGAATTGGGTTCCTCGAAACTGGGTCAGCGCCGCAGGATTGCCATTGATCGCGCTCGTCAAATCTTGCGGGCGAGCGATGCTGGTTCCCGCCATACCTCCCGATGCTGGCATTAAGGTATTGTGGAGTTCCGTCCCGAATGACTGGGCATACGCGTCCCCACTAGCAACACCAAAGACCAACAGCCCGAAGACCAAGGACGTTCGCTTCATTGCCACTCCTCCATGATTGCGACGAAACGTATTCAAAAATCAAGATGCAACTTGACCCTTCGCGAAGATGTCGACTTCCTTGCCAGAAAAGTTCACTCGAGTTCATAAATGAACAGATAGTTTTCTAGGCTTTGCTAGCGATTCGCAGGAAACGAACCAGCTACCATGCTTTGGATATCGAGTGCGAATTCATTGATGGGAAGTATCAACTGACGCAGCGGACGCAGCGTGGTAATCTGGTTCTCGATTTCATCGGCTGCCTCAAAACGAGGCGCGTTGACAAGTGAGAGGGATACTTCAGCGTCCGTTTTTTATCATGGATACCGAGGTTGACGATTCGAAGCGATTGGAGCTCGTCGGAGATCTATTCCACCTTTTAGAAATCCGTTTGCGATTCGATGAGTGGTCTTTATCAACTCCAATCGTTTTGAAACGACCGCATTTTCTACTCCTCTATTTCGCCGACGTTAGACGATCTTTCAAAAAACCCTATCGATAGGTTCCTAAGCTGGAGAGTACTTTGCGATGTAGTTCTTCGTAGCCCACTTACTTTGCGTGGATTCACTCGTCATGTATCGTACCTTTCCGAAGATGTTTCTCTCCGGACCCCAGGCTCGATCGTACCGACCTAGCACCCAAAAAATCCCGCTGTAGGAGTTAGGGTCACGCCCATCGAGGGCATACTTGTTATTGAGCTCGATCATGATTTGTAACGCTTCTTGGGGGGTGCGACTCCAATGGAGGATTTTCTTACCCCAGAGCATTCTCAGGTAATTATGGATTCTTCCTTCGCGAACCAACTGCTGTTGAGCTGCATTCCATAATGGATCGTGCGTTTTCGACTCCTCAAATTCATCGAGGGTGTAGATGTAGGGACGTTCGTCCGACGCATGCTCCTCTAACGTCGTCAGCGCCCAATCGGGAAGAGATTCGTATCTTAGGTAGTGACGTTCTCGGCAACACATGTTGAAACCGATTTCCCGCCATGTCATCAGTTGATCCAGGAATGCCTCTGCGTTTTCACCCATATTCCAGAAGCCATCCATTTTTCCATTCGGCTTGGATAATTTCGTAGCATTCCAGCGACTAGCCTCTGCGATTCCACTGAACACTTCATGAGGACTGATTTGACCGAAATGAAGATATGCAGAAAGATTGCTCGAACCTGTTTTTTCCGGCTCGTTTCGATCGAGCGAGTATCTGGATAGCTTTTTTCCGACAAAAGTTTTGAGTAGGGATCTGGCAGCCATCTCACCTCCCCGATCCGAGGTGATCGCAACCGTATGATCGAGCGGAAGATCTGAGAGACGAACTTTTTGGAGTTTATCGATCGCGTTTTCATTGACAGATATTCCCCAGCGAGATTGGATCACCTTTGGAATGTCCGCATACTGCTTCGCTTTCAACGCTTTAAGTGGGTTCTCTAATGGGAATTCGGGGAGGCCCTCGTAGATTTTTTTTTGCATATAACGCCGGTACGAGTGCGCCACCGTGAACGTCCGATCTGCCAATCGCATCGGCACAATGGTATTCGAGTCCACCAACTCAAGTCGGCAATTCAAATGCCTTGCGACTAGCGAATACATCGCTGGATGGAAATAGCACGGAAAATCATCCGAGACGACAACACACGAATGTTTAGACAACGCCTCAATTAGTCCGCTCCCATGACCCGAATGAGGTTCAACGTAAGAGGCGTATGTCGTAGACGCTTTATGGACTGCTCTGGCATTATCCATCATCCCATCGATGACAAAACGATGGAATCGATCGGAAGCCCATCGGTAGTGGCAACGAAGAGCCTCCAAGACAACAAGAGGTTTTTTTAATTCGTTCGCTAAATCTACCGCATGTTGCAATGCGAAATTGTAAGAAGTTCTTCGAAATGCAGTCATCCAGTAGAGAACAAAGTCTTTACCGGATTGAATGGGAAGTGAATTCAGTAGTCGTAGCCTAGCGGAGGGTATCATGGATTCTTTCCTGAGCGGGAACGATCGGAATAGCTTAATGTAACCGCAAGTATCCAATCAACATAAGATGAGACTCCAACGGATAATTCCTCGATCGGATTGGGTTATGCCCTGGACCGCCCCATGATCGGAACTCCGTAAGAAACAAAGCATTGATCCCTACAGCAGGTTCGATCACAAGAGATGAAACTGCTAAAACAAACTCCAATCAACTTCTCTGGATCAAGCAAGTATGCCCTGAACCACTTCACCGTGGATATCCGTGAGTCTGTATTGTCTTCCTTGAAAGCGATACGTGAGTTTCGTGTGGTCGATACCGCAAAGATGCAGGATCGTAGCCTGCATATCGTGGACATGGACCGGATTTTCAGCAATGTTCCATGCATAATCATCCGTGCTTCCGTGAACGTGCCCCTTTTTGACTCCACCGCCAGCCAACCACCAACTGAATGCTTTACCAAAATGATCGCGGCCGTTGGGCTTATCCGGATTGCCTTGGCCGAAGGGTGTTCTTCCGAACTCGCATCCCCAGATCACCATAGTATCCTCCAAGAGACCTCGCTCCTTGAGATCACGAATCAATGCCGCGGAGGGAGCATCGGTATCCTGGCATTGTTGTTCCAATTGTGTGTAGAGATTTCCGTGTTGATCCCATCCTGCATGCATGAGTTGAACAAAGCGAACTCCACGCTCGAGCAATCTACGACCGATCAAACAATTATTGGCGTATGTCCCCTTCACGAGAGCATCCGGCCCGTAGCGATCGATCGTCGCTTTCGTTTCTTTAGAAAAATCCAATAGATCTGGAACACTTGTCTGCATACGAAATGCCATTTCGTATTGTGCAATCCGTGTATCGATCTCGGGATCACCATAGTCTGCCAGATGTTCTGCGTTGATCGACGCGATGTCATCTAAAAGAGCACGCCGCGATTCCCGACTCATACCTGCAGGATTCGCCAAATAGGGAACAGGGTCCCCTGTATTTCTGAAACGCACACCCTGAAATCGACTAGGTAAAAATCCGCTTCCCCAATAATAGTCGAAAAATAATTGACCACATGTCTTTCCTTTATCGCTCGACGTCATTACGACAAACGTTGGTAATTCCTCGGTATCACTCCCTAAGCCGTAGGACAACCAAGCCCCCATGCTAGGTCGCCCTGGTATCTGGGAACCTGTCAAAAAAAACGTAACACCAGGAGCATGATTCACAGCCTCTGTGTACATCGAGCGCACAAGAGTAATTTCATCTGCGATCGAACCAATGTTCGGTAGCATACTACTCAGCTGCATCCCGCATTGACCGTAGGACTGAAAGGGCTTGATCGCAGGAACGCATGGCCATTTCGCGTTTCGGCTAGTCATAGTGGAGAGTCGCGTCGTTCCCCGAATACTTGATGGTATTTCTTGACCTGCCATCTGTCGCATGACAGCTTTGTCGTCGAATAAATCCACATGGGATGGCCCACCTCCCTGCCAAAACAATACGACGCGCTTCACCTTCGCAGGAAAATGAGGTAGCTCCGGTAATCCGGTATAGGATGGTTTCTTTCCTGAGGATGCAGCCGCATCCTTACCGAGCAAAGAAGCCAATGCTGCAGCACCGACTCCGCTGCTGAACCGTCCGAAAAATTGACGACGTCGAACCGTATCGATATTGTCTTGTAAGAGCTTCAAATCCATGGCTTATTCTATTCCCGCGTAATTGCCTCATCGAGATTGAAGATCGCCAAGCAAACAGCAGTAAGCGATGCATGCTGTGTGATATCAATGGTCGCATGACGACCGACGCTTCCCACATTCAGAAAACTTTCAGCCGCAGCCTGGTCCTTACTGAAAAGATTCCGTTGCTTTTCCCAAGCTTGTGAGAGTTTGTAAAGTTCCGATTCCGTCGGCCTACGAGACAAGACCTGCCTGAAAGCAAAGGTCAGTTGCTGATCCAGATCCTTTGATGAAAGGATTGCGTTTTCAGCGAGCGCCCGGGCAGCCTCGACCCAAGTCGGGTCATTGAGAGTTGTCAATGCGTGCAATGGAGTGCTCGTCGAACTCATTCTAACTCTACAGTTTTGCCGATTCGATGCATCAAACATATTGGCTGGTCCTACAGTTCGTCGCCAAAATGTATAAAGACTACGACGAAAGAGATCCGACCCTTTCGAGGAAGGGTAGCTAAAATCGCGTTCCTTCGTGATGGCCAGCGATTCCCAAATACCTTCAGGCTGGTACGGATACACTGGTCGTCCACCTATCCGACGATCTAGAAGTTGACTGGAAGCGAGGGCCCAATCGCGCAGAACTAACGAAGGCATTCGCATCCTGACTGAACGGGCCATCAACCGATTTTCAGGATCGTAGGCACGCAGCACAGGGGTGAGTCGACTGGATTGACGGTAGGTAGAGCTCGTAACGATTTTGCGATTCAGTCCTTTCATATCCCAACCGGATTCACGAAACTCGACTGCCAGCCAGTCTAGTAAATACAAATGCGAGGGATACTCGCTCTGGACCCCAAAATCCTCAATCGTCTTAACGAGACCAGCCCCAAAGAATTGCTGCCAAACACGATTTACATGCACTCGGGAAGTCAATGGTTGTTCCGGTGACAGCAGCCATTGAGCCAAACCCAATCGATTTTTGGGCCAGTGATCAGGCATGGCTGGCAAGAAGGAAGGTGTTGCGAACGTCACTTTGTCGGCTGGCTTGAGATATTCGCCCCGAACGAGAATATGTGTTTCACGCGGTTGTTCGTCACTCATGATCATAGGACGAGGCATGTTGTCTGCGAGATAATCCGAACGCTGCTTCCGAACAGATGACAGCTCGCGAATGATGGGAACTTTTTCTCCGAGTGATTCCCGAATCTTTTGCTCGAAATGCTTTCTCGATTCATTATCGATGGATTTTCGATCCTCTTCAGAACGGTCTTTCTCTTCTTTTTTCAGCAAGGCGAGCAGTGCATCCGGCAGTCCTTTACCTTCTGTCGGTCGGCCATCGGCAAAGATACCCGTACGCCAACCGTGGTAGGCGGCATCGATAATCGGTTTGGCTTGCTGCTCAAGAGAGGAAATTTTCGAATCGAATTCCTGAGTTTTAGCGACAACCGCTTCGTCGGGTACCTCGACAAAGGGTTTGCCAACTCGGATGCGAGAGGAAAAGAATTGCGGGGTGCCTGTCTCAGGAACTCGATTGAAGGCATCCATCAAACTGTAATAATCTCGTTGGGTGATCGGATCATATTTATGGTCATGACACTGCGCACAGTTCATGGTCAGCCCCAGAAAAACGGTCGATGTCGTTTCCATTCGATCAAACAGAATCACAAATCTTTGTTCTTCGGCGATAGCTCCTCCTTCTCCATTGAGCAAATGGTTTCTATTAAAGCCACTTGCAATCTTTTGCTCTAACGTTGCATCTGGCAGCAAATCTCCAGCCAGTTGCCACGTAACAAATTGATCGAAAGGTAAGTTTCGGTTGAGCGATTGAACGACCCAGTCGCGCCACATCCATTGCCAAGTATCTCCATCTTGTTGAAAGCCGTTGCTATCGGCATATCGTGCAGCGTCCAGCCAAGGCAGTGCTTGTCGTTCTCCATAGTGTTGACTCTCTAGAAGTCGATCGACGAGCTTCTCGTAAGCGAGTGGATCCTCATCGTTCACGAATGTATCCACCTCCGAAGGTGTGGGTGGAAGCCCGACCAGATCAGCATACAGACGCTTGATCAGCACTACCCTCTCCGCTTCCGGGGAGGGTGCCAATCCTTCCTGCTCCAACTTTGCTAGAACGAAGTGATCCAGAGGATTCCTAGGCCATGCTCGATTCCGTACTTTTGGTAAAACAGGTCGGACAGGTGCGACAAACGCCCAGTGATCTGAGTACCGACCTCCTTCACGAATCCATCTCTCCAGAACCTGTTTTTGAGATTCGGATAATCGACGGTTGGACTTGGGTGGAGGCATTTGCCGATCCGGATCTGTGTCTGAAATGCGCAGCAGAATCTCACTCTTGCCAGGATTGTCGAGGTCGATTGCACCAGAATGGATCGCCGCTTCTCGGATATCCAATCGCAAGTCCGACTCACGCTTATTCGGATCCTGACCGTGACAATAGAAACAATTCTCCGAAAGTATGGGACGTACATCCCGATTGAAATCCAAACCTGCACGCTCGCTTGTCTCTAAATCGGAAGCGAACCCGATGCGGTCGATGGCCAGTAGTACTAGCCAAGATCCAGCGATCAAAAAAACCTGAAAGAACGGATGTTGCAAGTGCACGAATCGCACGGGAATCCAGAGGGAGGGAAACCTAAAACGGATCGAACAGACGTCACTCTATTCTATTCTGCATTTCCGACCTTTTCCAATGTGAAAACGGACGTGGCGGTCAACAACGAGCCGCAAAGAATCGGTACGATAGTGCCATCCAATGAACATAAGTTGTGCGACAAAACAATCGTAGTTCTCTCCCAACTAGGATAACTCATGGCATTGCAATGGATTTCCGGTAAAGTCGCTCGAAAGCATGTTTGGTCGGATGGGCTATTCACCCTGTCCATTCACTGTCCAGGGGTGGGTCCATTTGAACCGGGCCAGTTCCTTCAAGTCGGAATGCAATTACCAGAAAAGCATCTTCATCGACCTTATTCTGTCGCCTCGCCTCATGGCGAAGTACTCGATTTTTTCATCGTTCGAGTCGATAACGGTGAACTGACACCTCGCTTATGGAAGATAGAGGAGGGTGACTCAATCGATGTTTCTGCTCGGGCAACAGGTGGTTTTACACTTTCGCATATGCCTGAAGCGAAATGTGTTTGGCTGCTCGCAACGGGTACAGGACTCGCTCCTTATATTGCGATGTTACGAGAAGCGAACATCTGGAATCGCTACGATAAAATCATATTGGTACACGGAGTTCGCTTAGCAACGGATCTAGGATACCAAAAGGAACTCGCGCAATACCAGTCACAGTATCCAGATCGATTTCGATTCATTCCGGTGATATCCAGGCAATCCGTAGATGGCACGATCTCAGGACGAATCACAACAGCCATCGAAAATGGTACTCTTGAACAGGCTGCGAACGCCAAGCTAAGCGCGGATTCGAGCGCTGTGATGATGTGCGGGAATCCTCAAATGCTTGACGATGTCGAAACCTTACTCCATGATCGCGGTATGCAAAAACACAAGAAATCCGCTCCTGGACACTACGTGGTGGAACGGTATTGGTAAGGGAGTTCGGGATGGCTAGTTGTGACCATTTCCCCCAAGGACGGTATGGCGAAAACGGTGCCGAGTGACCGAGACAATCGATCTTCTTTACGATCTGATACGTATCCAATCGGTAAATCCGAATCTGCACTCTCAAGGATCGGGTGAATCAGCAATCGCTGACTTCATCGCGAACTGGTTTCAGCGAGCTGGATTTGAAGTACACCGATTGGAAGAGGTGAAAGGTCGCCCCAGTGTTGTTGCGGTTGCCCGGGGCACGAAACGGAGCCGTTCACTCATGCTCAACGGTCACATGGATACGGTTGGGCTCAGCCCATTCCAAGGGGACCCTCTCGTACCATGGATCGATGGAAAACGACTTGTGGGACGCGGTGCCTTCGATATGAAAAGTGGTCTTGCTGCGATGATGGTCGCCGCCAAGAGGCTAAAAAGCAGCGAGCTTTTTGGGGATCTATACGTAAGCTGTGTGAGCGATGAAGAGTACGGCTCGCTCGGAACCGAGGAAGTGTTGCGACATTTTCGTACGGACGCTGCGATCGTCACCGAACCCACCGCTCTTCAATTGACCGTCGCTCATAAAGGCTTTGCTTGGTTTGAACTCGTAGTTCACGGAAAGTCCGCTCATGGCAGCCGCCCTGATTTAGGTGTTGATGCGATCGTCAAAGCGGGCAAATTTCTTGTCGCTTTGGAAAGATATCAGCAAAACTTGACATCGATCCCACCTCATCCACTTCTTGGACATGCGTCGGTTCACGCCAGTTTGATTACGGGTGGACAAGAATGGAGTAGTTATCCCGAATGCTGCAGACTATCGATCGAGCGTCGAACTCTACCGGGTGAAAGGATCGCCACTATCCTAAACGAGCTTAGAGAAATTCTTTTAGGGATCCAGCAAAGCGATCCACTCTTCCGATACGAACTCCTGTGCAAATTTGTACGTGAACCGATGGAGATCGACACACAAGAGGAATTAGTGCGTATCGCCTCAGCGCAGCTCCAGTCCAAGTTGGGTTGTCCCGCAGTACTACGTGGCGAAACGTTTTGGACCGATGCAGCTCTCTTTCACGCGTCTGGTATTCCAGCATTTCTGTTAGGAGTTGCAGGGGGAGGTGCCCATTCGGCATATGAGTATGTTGATATCGAAAGCGTCGATGTATTGAAGGATCTTCTCTACAACATTGCCAAGGATTATTTGGGAGTTGAGAGCCAATGACCTGATTGATAACAACTGCGGTCGTTTCTCTAAATTCAGAAAGCCGATGGATCACCGTTGACTGTTTGGCTACTGGTTAGGCAGACCCAAGCTCAGCCAGAGATTGAATAAGTTGATCGCGTTGAAAAGCATATGAATCGCGATACAGGAAACCAAACTCTGCCTCCACTGATAGACACGTCCCAAAATAATGCCGAAGACGATCAACGGTATCCAGCTCAACCCATAGCTGAAATGCGCGACGCCAAACAGAATCGCACTTACAATAGCTGGCCACCAAGGAGGAGTATAGCCGCCGGGCTCCTCGCAACTAACGCCTGGTGTGAAAGTGTCGTTACCTCCAGCATTGACAACCATTGGAAGATAAGGACCTGTTTTCTCCTTTTGCGACGCATCGGGTAGTGCGAACTGTTCGGTCGAGTCTAGCGGCTCAACCCGTTCTTTAGTCGGTGACCAGCCTGTCAAAAAAGCCTCGAAGGATTTCCCAAAATGGATGGATTCAAACCATCCAATAAGAATCGATCTGAAGAAGAACTCCTCGGAAATCGGAGCAACAATTACCGCTTGAAAAGCAACAATCCCGAGCATCCACGGATACTCTCGCATCGTATCAATCACCGGGTGCTCATACTTCACACCGCTAATGCCATTCACAACTCCCGTCATCAAAAACATCGGGGGCATAGCCATGAACAAGAGCCAAACACCGATCAAAAGATCGATTCCGAACCGATTGGGGTGCCAACCGAAAGCCGCAGCTTGGCAGCCAGTACGACCCATGATGAACAAAGGGACCAAAAAAACGGCTATCAACTGGGCAGCTGATACCCAAGCGCTGAATAGAATGCGGTCTGGGGTCAATTTACCCCATGCTGCTTGCTTTGGCACATCGCCAGGCGCAGACCCTTCGCTCACCGTTCCTTCCTGCGTATCGGATTCGACAGAAACCGCCTCAGCAGACTGAGCTGCTAAAGGTTCCGATGCGATTGTCTGCAGATCTGCAACTTCTGGCTTGGATGACCATATCGCTTGAATGAATGCGACCGATAGAAAAATGAAACCAACAATCGCAAGACAGTCTACAAAACCAAAGGTTGCAGTCGGTCCTAGGGCTACACCTATCGTTTTACGGTTAGAACGATAAACGAACCATGCAACCCAAGCGAACACGGAACTAAAAATCAAAGTGACGATTACGAAGCCGAGAGTCAACGCGCTAGCAAGCTGACCGGGAGTCATGTCTTCCGGCTTCATGACGACGACTTCCTCATAACGATGAGTACGTATTCAATTCCTGACACTATCGTCAACGCAATGGCACTCCACACCACCACCAACAACCCAAAGTTCCACGGCGCCGATAGGCTTCCCAGATGGAATTTCAGAAGAACAAAAACTACGGCAGCGCATTGCAGGACCATCTTCCATTTACCGAGTTGTTTGGCGGAGAAATCACCACCTTTGCCCTCGATCATCCCCCGCAGACTGGTGACTAGTAACTCCCGTCCGACGACGATGGTCGCCATCCAGGGTCGAATGGGGCTCATTGGAATTCCGGCCAAGGCAATCATAGCGCCACAAATGATGATTTTGTCTACAAAAGGATCCAAAATACGGCCAAGCTTTGTGACCTGATTGTATTTTCTGGCCCACCATCCATCGATCCAATCTGTACTCGCTGCGACAATAAACAGGATCAGAGCGGGAAGGAACGCGGTCGTCTCAATGAAATAGCAAACAACGATCGCGAGGAGGAGTCGAATACTTGATAACGTATTCGGAACATTCCAATTAGATTTTTTGGGATTGTCGGAGAATGTGCTTTCCATCAATGCGGAACGCCTATCGCGGCACCGACGAGATCGTAATCCTTGTAGGAGACAATTTCACACTCGACCATACACCCAGGGCGTAGAGTAAGTTCCTTATCTCCGGTAATGAAAACGGATGAATCGACATCAGGAGCATCGGCAAAGGATCTACCAACCCAAGCATTCTCAGCCTCATCGATGGCTTTATCGACAAGGATTTCCATCCGTTTTCCTACCTGTTCCTCACACCATGCGAAAGCGTTCGACTGCTGGATCGCCATGAGGCGGTTTCGCCTCTCCTTCTTGATTCTTTCGGGCAAGTGATCCGAAAGTTTGGCAGCCGGTGTGTCAGGTTCGATCGAATAAGAAAATACCCCCAGTCGTTCAAATCGAGCCGAAGCAACAAAATCCTCGAGTTCATCAAATTGCTCATCCGTTTCACCCGGAAAGCCTGTAATCATCGTCGTGCGCATTACCAGGTTTGGAATTTCTCTGCGGAGTTTAGCGACCAACTCGTAGGTCTGCTGCTGCGTCACACGACGAGACATTCGCTTTAGCATTTGATCGTTGATGTGCTGAAGCGGCATATCGATGTAGGGCAAAATACGCTTGGCGTGAGCGATCGTATCGATGAGTCGCTCGTCAATGTACATCGGATAAAAATACATCAGACGAATCCAATCCATACCCTCGATCCGATCCAATTCAGCCAACAATTCAGCCAACCGTGGTTCTCCGTAGACATCCATTCCATAGTACGTTGTGTCTTGTGCGACGATGATGAGTTCGCGAACGCCATTGGCAGCCAGTCTTCTTGCCTCTTCAAGGATTTTGTCCATGGGTTTGCTGGCATGTTTTCCCCGCATCTTGGGAATAGCGCAGAATGTACATAATCGATCACATCCCTCCGATATCTTGAGATAGGCGAAATGCTTGGGAGTAACCTGTAGGCGGTAGTCATCTGAGAGCGCACGAATGGGAGCTGGTCGGAAAATCGACCGCTGCTCCTCCAAACCATCCATAAATCGTTCGACGATTGTTGTGATGTCGTCGCGCCCAAATACGCCAACCAAACCATCGATTTCAGGCCTTGCCTCCAGAAGCTTTTCTTGCTGGCGTTCGGCAAGACAACCCGTAACGATGACGCCCTTGATCTTCCCCTCACGTTTCAACGCGAGCATTTGATCGATCGCCTCAAAGGACTCCTTCCGAGCGTTATCGATAAAGCCACATGTATTAATCACCACGAAATCGCTTTGGTCCGGATGAGTTACCAATCGGTATCCATCACGTTGCAGCAGCCCCAGCATTTGCTCACTATCGACCAGATTTTTTGGGCATCCCAAACTAATGAAGGCGTACGAGCCACGCGACTCCCTTACCGTGGAGAGGGAATGATCGGGTTGCGAAGGATCGATGGTGACAATTGGTAAAGAACGCATTTTTTCATCTGGAGAAGCGGAATTTGCGACAACGGCTTTGATGGATGAAGCGTGCTGTCGTCCAGTAGCCGCTGGACTAGGCCCTACGCGCTAAATACAGGGTATCCACTTCAACTTTATTCGAATTCAAAGGCTTTTTCAAAAGCCGACCGCAATGTCGATGATAACACCCTAGCGTCAAGCGGCTAGTACTGAAAATCGCCTAATCATAGGGAATATGGGATCATTTCCGATCGTGAGGGGTACACCTAACGGATCGTTTTTGCCTGCGATTCTATTTTGACTAGGGGTGTGGGTTCCAGGTGGTCTATTTTTGACGGTTGTATTTCCAGCTACCCTTTTTTTACGCTTGCAAATCGTCTCCGTTGTATTTGACAGCACAATCAGCGGTCGATCTTAGATGCCGTGGCGAAGCATTGCCTAAGGAATGGCAGTGCCGTGGCATGGGCCGGCAGGATCGCCGGTTCGTTCGAAAGGGTCAAGGATGCCACGTCTAAGGATGGACGTTAAAAGCAAGGAGCTTTGCAATGAAAAAAATATGGTTTCACGGGCTGGCATTGTCCCTGGGGGTTACAACACTACCAGGTGTTGCAAATGCTCAGTACTCACTCGGTGGCAATTCCGGTCTGTCGCCGAGTTCGTTTCAACTACCTCCACGGCCTGAGCAGACATCTGTTCCGTCGGCTCGCTGGGTGGCCCACAGTCAACAGGGCGGGGCGATTGGTAGCGGTGTAGCTGAGGATCTATTGTCCAGTTCTGCCTCGGATATCCCCTCGGTTTCTCCTGCCCTGCCGACAGGTCAATCGTCGCGTTCCCAGAATGACCCCTACAGTCTCGGTCAACCACTGCCGTACGAATCCTCACCGATCTACACAACCACACAAGCGGCTCCCTCGCAGTCGCCTGGAACCATTCACTCGGCGCCCGCTGTACCGACCTCCCCCGCCGCTTCCATTCCGGGCAACTGCCCAGCCTGCGCCGCGGGACATTGCTCTACCCATGGAGTTGGAGCTGAAATTCCTGCACCTATTTCCAATCTCGGGAACCCGTCGAATGCGGGTCCCATCTACGGGGTGGGAGATTCCTCTACTGTCGCATGTACGTCGCCCGCTGCCGTCCTAACGCCCTCTGTCGTATCCCCCTCGCCTTGGATTTTCGGCGCGAGCGGATTGCTGTTCAATCGGATTGATGACTACAACCGTCGGCTGGCCTCTAGCGGCGAAACTCGATATCTCAGCACCGGCGATGCAGCGATGCGAGCGTCGGGTGGTTTTCAAAGTTCTTTTGGTCGATACTTCGGATGTGGCAAGTACGCCTTGGTAGCGACGTATTGGGGCGTATTTAGCGAACCCCAAACTGCCATGGTTACTCCTGGCTCGGGAGTAAATATCCGAACGGATCTTCCATTCACACCCATAGCACCAGGTACCGCGCCCGTACCGCCCTGGTATGGTGCCTACATGCCGGGTCCTCGTACACTTTACGATTGGTACGATAGCGGTAGCACAAACGGATCAAACAATCCTGCTTTCCATACACAACGTGTCGTACGAGATAACGATTTCCAAAACGTCGAAGTCAATCTTTTCAGCTTTGCATTGGGTGGAGGCGCACGACAGCCGTATGCTGGTGGTTGTGAAACCAGACATCATGGACATGGTGGAGGCTTAGGACTCAAGCACCGGCTGGGAGGTCACAGCGGCAGCGATTGCAATGATCCCTGCGGCTCGACTTGCGCTGCCGCTTCCGGACCCACAGGACCATGCGCTCCATGGTACGGTGCCCAATGCAGCAAGCTTCGCTTGAATACTTTTGGGGGTATCCGTTGGTTCAGATTTGGCGATGATTTTGAGTACGCTGCGAGCCAATCCGACAACGTCTTCGGAAATACAGCGGATGACATCTACTACACGAGCAATGTCACCAACGATTTAGTCGGGGTTCAATTAGGTTCCATGGGAACCTGGTGCACTGGCACTCGATTCAATCTGTTTGGGGGTACCTCGTTCGGTATCTACAACAACCACATCCAGACAGCGACTCGTGCGGGAACAGCAACAACTGATGCAATGATCCGACCGCTGGGATCGCCATCCACCGCGGATGTTGCTTACAATTTCACGAATTCCAAGGATGACGTTGCGTTCATGGGCGAAGGCACCATGGGTGTCGGAGCACGGATTTGTCGAGGTTGGACCATGAACCTCGGGTATCGCGTACTCGGTGTGAGTGGAGTCGCGACTGCCGTTGGACAAATCCCCGGGAATTTCACGCATGTCGACCAAATTCGTGGCATCCACAACGATCGCAGCTTGATCTTGCACGGTGCCGTGTTGGGCGCGATGTACAATTTCTGATCTGCCATAAAGATCGTAGCAACTAAGTGTCATGAGCCGATCCGAACGGGTCGGCTCATGCCTTTTGATCCTCGCTTGACTTGTGAACCTTCACGTTCCGTAGGAGGTTTACTTTAGATGGATTCATGGAGGAACGACTAGTCGATCGCCAAATGAAGTGGTTCATGCAGAGACGTCTCCAACGGCACTACTCCAAAAACGTTCAGGGGTTTTGCTGGCGAAACGGGCTTTCCCTGGAATTCTTTGCTGCGGGTAAAACCGTTCATCAGGAACGCGTTTGCCGGCAGTTGAAGAGCTAATACAATGAATGGTCAACCGATCGCTTACCATCACGAATTTTTGGGAACTAAGATGCAGTTTCTGCCATTCCTATTCAGGATTTCGCATCACAACATCAGTCTTCTCCGAGGATGCTTGTTGCTGGGTTTGATCGGTGGAATGAATTCCCAAGCAATAGCTGACGGCAGAAACCATGTAAAAGATGCCGAAATCATCCGAGCAAGTTTGGTTTCTCAATTCCAAGAGCTCTTTGACGGGATGTCGTCCTCGGCCAAACAAGGCTATTACCATCTCGTCACGAACGTTTATCTACCCCATGATTTCGACGAGGAAGTGCTCCAGCGATTAGACAATGAGGAAATGCCCTCTCCCTTTCCTGATGTGCTTGAAACCGATCACCGCAGGGAGGCGACTTTTTTAAGATTTGGATTGTCTGGTCGGCCAGATGAACCTTTGAAACCTTTGCAGTATGTCTCCACACCCGATAGCCGTTATGCCATGAATTGTTTCGCCTGCCATGGGGGGAACACCTATGGAGCGACGTATCCAGGAGCTCCTAATACGTTGTATGCACTGGAATCGCTCACAGAGAACGTGAGACGAGTGAAACTAAAGATGGGTAAGCCCCTAGCTCACATGGAATTAGGCTCCCTTTTTATGCCACTAGGTACAAGCGTCGGGACCAGCAATGCTGTGATGTTTGGTGTGGCATTGATGAATTTCAGAGACAGAGATCTCAATGTGCATTCGAATCGAGCACCTGCAGCGATGAATCATCACGATATGGACGCTCCACCATGGTGGCATTTCCATCGCAAGCATCATATCTACATGGATGGATTTGCAGAAAAAGGACACCGTGGCTTGATGCAATTCATGCTCGTAAGACAAAACGGTCCTGATCGATTTCGCTCCTGGGAACAGGATTTCAAAGATGTTTATGCGTTTCTTGAGGAGCTACGCCCGCCGAAGTACCCACTCCCAGTGGACGGTGAAATCGCGGCTCGTGGAGAACGCATCTTTTCTAAACACTGCTCAAGTTGTCACGGAAGCTACGGAAATCAAAGTACCTACCCTGAAATCTTGGTAGGTATCGATGATATCAAGACGGATCGTACGAGACTGGAGTCACTCACGCCGGAGCATCGAAAACACTATGGGGAAAGCTGGTTTGCCCACTACGGAAAGCAGGATACGATCGAAGAGGTTGACGGATATATTGCTCCGCCACTCGATGGGATATGGGCGTCTGCCCCCTATTTCCACAATGGAAGTGTACCTACGCTTTGGCATCTACTACATCCGGAAGAGAGGCCGATCGTATGGCGAAGAACCCACTTATCTTTTGATACATCAAAAGTTGGACTGCAAATCGAAAGCTTGGATAAAGTTCCTAATCGATTGAAGCCAGAGGCCCGACGTCGATATTTCGATACGCAATTGCGAGGCAAGTCATCCAGTGGACATGATTATCCAAACGCCTTGAGCGAAACCGAGCGTGAGGAATTACTCGAATACCTGAAGACTTTATAAATGAATTCGCGCATGGTTTTCCCGTTTTGAAGCAAGTATCGAGTGAAATCAATCGAGATAACAAGAAGGTATTTCACTTTGCCAAACTCGCCACACGCAAAGAAATCCATTCCAAAACAGATCGGATGCCACCACTGAAGCGCGCAAAATGTGCCATTTGGTCACATGCTTAATGGATGATTTAGGGCGTGTATACCGTGTTAACCCTGTGATTCGATTTCGGCACTCTGTTTGCACTTAGGACCTGTATCTCAGTTCCATTGTTGTCCGGAAATCAATCATGATGAGTAAGAATTCTGAATCACCTGCATTGCTCGCAGACCCTCGGTTTTGGTGGTTTGTCACTGCGGTTTTAGCGATCGTCATTGTTCTCATCACACGCAAATTCTTGTACTAGAGAACTTGCAAACAGGTCGAAAGTTGGAGTTGGTCTGTACCTGCGCGATATCCAGAATATTCTTTGTCCATGTCGAAGTCCTAGGTGCAGGCTCTAGTACCGCCGAATTCAAAGAAGCAACAGGTAGGGTTCGGAAACGAACGTTTTACGACTTATGGTTTTCCATGTTTTGTTGTTCTGTCTATAAAAAGGGATTCACGTGAAAGTTTTACTTGCAGTCGATGGTTCCACGGTAGCTGAGGAAGCTGCCAAGCTGTTTGCTCGACTACCACATAGCGAGCCATTGGATCTTACGGTTGTATACATTAACAATGCGGCCAGTTTTCAAGGAACAGTTGTCCCTACAGAGGTAGCTGAAGCATGTCGAAATGTAGAGCAGAAGAAAGGTGAAGTAGCTTGCAGTCGAATACTCAAGATGTTCGAAGGGGCCAATGCGCGTATCGAGCAGGTGATTATAGAGGGACATCCCGGCGCCACACTAGTCCATGAAGCACAGCAGCGCGATATAGACCTTGTGGTACTTGGTGCGACCGGCCATTCGACGCTTGAACGATTCATGCTGGGTAGCACTAGCGACTTTGTCGCAACACATGCGGATTGCTCGGTCCTCGTGGTTCGACCAACCATGTTGCAACAATTAGAGAAGCATACTCCTAGATTATGTGTCGCTTACGACGACTCGGATTCCTGCAAAAAGGCCATAGAGGATTTTTGCAAGGTAGGGTGGGTCACACCTATGAAAATCGATGTGATTCATATCGTACCTCCACCTTATGTTTATTCTGATATTCCGATTCAGATCGATACATCCAAGTCGAGACTAGCAGCGGAAAAGATGCTCGAGCATGGAGTCACAGTCTGCAAACAGCATGGAACCGACGTTCACCCGCACGTGATCGAAGCGAATTATACAGGAGATGGGATTGTACAATTCATCAAGAACCACCAATCGGATCTTGTTTTACTCGGGGATACAGGGCGTGGATTGATGGGTCGATTTCTTCTCGGAAGCGTTTCTCGTTATGTGTTGAGGCATGCTTCGTGTTCCGTTTGGATTGGTCGGTCAAAAAAATAGCAGGTTCGGCCGGATCAATCGTCAACGACGATCGGTTCGATAACCCGCTTTTCTTGCCAGCCGCCGTGTAGATAGCGAAGGGTGAAGACGATTGCCAAAAGCATCACCCATACCGTGATCACACTCCACCAATAATACAGACTGTTCCATCCCAAGATATTGCTGACGATCAGTCCACCTACTACCGAAATGCCACCGCACAGAATGTGACCGACCAGTACGAACAGTGTATCACCTGCACCTTTAAGGGCTCCTACGTAGACGGTTTGAAATGCATCGAAAACACAATATCCAGCAATAAAATAGAGAAGCGGTCGCAAGACAGGCTTCATCTCGTCAAAACGACTTTTATCGATGTCTAGTGCGTAGACATTCATCGCAAAATCCGGAAAGCCGCCATAGAGCACGACGAAAAATAGACTGTATGCAATCCCGATAATAAGACCGCTGAAAACAATACGACGCGCGGTCTCTCGTTGTTCCTGAACCAGGTATTTACCAACGAGTACTCCCACCGCCGTACCCAGACCAATCAGGGGGATGAATGCGATCAGGTTTACCCCCAGGGCTAAAGTCGTGGCCGCTGCTGGTCGCTCGCCCAGTTTGCCGACCAACATCATGATGACGGTAAAACTCCAAGCCTCTGCAAGGACCGAAACGCCCGCAGGCCATCCGAAATGAAACAACCTCCGCATGAGAGGCCAATCCAATCGTTTGAGGAACCCATCGAAGCTAGGCGTTGCAGTCGGTGGTAAACCGCCAAAGTCGATAAATAATTTTCCAGTGGACGAATCCCGTTGCCGCGCCAACCCGATTCGAAAATCGGGCAAAGCAAATGCGACCAACACAACAAGCTTGAAGATCAGGGAAATACTACTGGCGATCGCTGCTCCTGCTGCACCCAGCTTCGGAAAACCTAGCATCCCAAAGATCAAAACCAAATCCAGAACAATGTTGATGAACGTGGCGGTGATGTCGGAGACAACTAGGACTCGAGTCCGTCCACTTCCAGCGTACAGGCCGATCAAGGCGGCCGAAATCACTGTCGACCAAGCTCCGGGTACAAGCCAACGAAAGTAGCTAGCCTCTTGTGATGCTAGATCAGGATCATGACCGGAATAAAGGAAAAACGAATAGGACAACCAACCACACACCGCAAGAATCGGGCCCACAGCGATGGCAAGAATCAAACCTTGCCAGACCAATAGCATCGCACGATCCGGACGTTTGGCAGCGAGATACTGAGCGACGAAGGCATTGGTGTATCCACAAACCCCGGAAGGGAAACATGTAATCGCCCAGAAAAGCGTACCCGCAGCCATGGCCGCAGCTGCGGCTCCCTCTGTGTATCGATACAAAAGCATGCGATCGACAAAAAGGGTCAGCGAAAACAATCCGGTTGAGAGCATCAAGGGCCACGCGGTCGACAGGACCTCTGCCATGTCGCGTTTCAGAGATTGCATCATGGCGGAATAAGGACCATTCAGTTCGCGTTACTAGCTAGTTCACGGCCCAGCGAAATACAACCAATAGCATGATGGCCGGAAGGTAAATCAGCGAGGCCTTCAAAAGCTTCCTCGCATTCAAGTTGTCGCGATTCCGCAAAAACCTACAAGAAGCTACCGCTTGCACCGCGCAGGATAAGACTCCTACCAAAGCTATGATCCAGGTCGTAAAAGAGACCGGACTCAAAACGACTACCGAAAGAGGGATCAAGGCCAGCGAGCCAATTACCGCATGCCAACCCGCAGCCACACCTGTTGGCTCCTCCTTAGTTAGCATGCGAAAGCCAGCCTTCGCGTATTGCTCACGATACAACCAGGCAATTGCCATGAAATGAGGGAACTGCCATAAAACTACAATCAGCGTCAGCGCCCACCCCTGCCAATCCCAAATGGACCCACCCACGGCGGTCCAACCTATCATCACCGGCAGAGCTCCTGGTAGCGTACCAATAGCTGTATTCCACCAAGAGAGAGTTTTCATGGGTGTGTAAACCCAACAATAAATCGTCCATGTGATCATTCCACAAACCATGGCAGTCCAGTTGACAGCTACGGCTAGATACAACGAACCACCGAGGAATAACAACCAGCCAAAAGCAGCAGCCTCGAAACGCGTCAATCGACCACTCGGCAAAGGACGCTTCTGAGTCCGAGGCATCAATAGATCGCGATCATGCTCGTACCATTGATTGATCGTGCTCGCACTGCCTGCGATCATCGCCGTTGCAATGATTGTATGGATCCAAACCCACCAGGTAACGAAATGGCCGACCATCTGCTGAGCTGCGAACATCGCCACAGCCACCGTCAGCAGGACCATCAATGTGATTCGGGGTTTTGTCAGAGCTGCATAGTCACGCCACCATGCTGTCGTGAGATCTACCGCGACAGACGACGCCAGTTTCTCATCCTCTCGGGTTGATGTGGTGATGCTGCTCATGAAGATCCTGTTCCAGCGATTCCAGGCTGGCCGGTCCTAGCGTCACTTAACTCTAGGGATGATGCCCTTCTGACGAAACGATCCGCCAAACTACGCCGCTCGACTCGACATAGTAACCAAAGCGAGCAAACGATCAACAGCGAACCTGTTGCTTGATGCCCATTTATGATCATCGATTCCCAGAAGCCTCGTCCGGCAATCGTGTAATTCGCCAGGAATTCATTCACTTCTTGCCATGGCAAACCATAATTTGCAACCCATGTTCCCAATCCGAGCGTTACTTGCACGAAGACGAGGCATACTAAACACCAGATCGGGGATCTTAAGGCCTCATGGGGGCGGTACAACCTACGGTAAACAATGAAAAGCCCAGCGAATACAAGGAAAGTTATCAGGAAAGCCAAAAGAAGATGCGTGTGCACGAATGCGGTGAACAAGGACGGCTTCCAGGTGGGAAGAGCATGTCTAAGGTGTGCGCCCAGTGCCAATTGCGCGATGGTCAGTAGCAGCAATCCTCGAGCCACCCACCGCAGGCCGCCCGGCCTCAGTTCCCTGGACGCGGAGTACCAATCGACGGAATTGATCATCACCATCCAACTCGCACCAGCGAATACGAGCGGTCCACAAATCCCATGGATCAAAGCGACAATTCGAGCGTCCAGCAAGACACGAATCCCCCCTAGTATCCCCTGGGAAATGATCGCGAGTAGAAGCAACCAGCTGCACCTTCTAACCCATGCTCTCGCCTCGTACCGGTGACAAACCCAAACCAACAAAATAGCGAAAAAACCCAGGATGGCTGCCAGCTGACGATGACCGTGCTCGACGAGTAAATCAAAAGGACCGTACAACCAAGCGCTCCATGGATAAAGGAACAAATTGTAGCCAAAGGTACCCGGCCAATCAGGAACAGCCATACCCGCATCGTGGGTTGTTACCAAGCCTCCCAGCCAGATCAAAGGGAATGTGAGAAGTGCCACCAGCAAACTCCACCGATAAACGGCTAGACTCCTATCACCTCGTTCCATGCTGCGCCTCCGAATCCGAAGTATCATGTGGCCGCGCCACTCGTGTGATGGATGCGACGTAACGAACGAGATCGAAAAGCTCCTCCGAATGCAAACTATGAGAAGAACCATCACCCAGGGCGGCGGCAGGCATCGGCGCTCCATCAATCCCTAAAGCAATCCGTTTCGTAATGTCTTCGACCGACGCCCCTCCCCGCAAAGCGCCCAAATG
This sequence comes from Pirellula sp., assembly GCA_040396935.1. GTDB lineage: Bacteria > Planctomycetota > Planctomycetia > Pirellulales > Pirellulaceae > JBKCUI01. Next base: position 41,630 of record JBBAXA010000001.1, on the reverse strand, counting down.
AAGGTTTCTCGACCGATTCACAACAGGCTTAAGAGCTCCAAACGGCTTCATAGCCTTCCACTCCGATCTATTCGCAGGATCAATGCCTGCTCGAATCGTCCAATCCTTGGTCCACTCGTCGTAATCCTGAGATACGCCATCGCCTCGAGCATCCTCCCCATGGCATTTGTTGCAAGCGGTCTTCTCGCTCTTGAAAAGCTGCTTGCCTCTTTCCACCGATTGGGCGAGAGCCTCTCCCTCTAAGTTAGGTACTATGGGTATTGAAAGCGGATCTCCTGTTCCCTGCCATGATTCGGCGACTCGCCTCGCTATGGACAGTACCTCGGACTGCTCCAGATTTTCGTTCTCAACCAACGCTTGAATCAATCGACGCTCGACCTCTCCACGGATGGAGAGATAAACGACATATTCGACGAGAGCCTCGATATCGTTTTCGAACTCAACTCGATTTCGAAGAGGTGCAAAGGACGGCATCGAACTGCCAGGTATTCCTCGTTCGAGAATTCGTACGAGATCAGCTTTGTTGGGTTTTGTTCCAATACTTGTTGACTTGAACTTAAATGTGCCTCGACGGAAATCCCGAGGGTAAGGCGCCAATAGGCTAGCTGCTGCGCCGGCACCATCCCCGGTGATACCATGGCACTGCACGCAGTGTTTTCGGTACAAGCCCCTTTCGATCTTGTCGTACGCTCGCCCCACAGGACCGGCGCTGCGTGAAACCTCTGCCATATCCACGACGTTCGGCAGCTCGGTCGGCCAGCTCGGCTCGTCTGGCGTCCCAAACAGGGTCGTAGCGATCGCGTACGCTTCGCCCGCTACCTTATCCACTTGCATCTCATCGGTGGACTGCAGAGTGGCAGCGGCAGCCAGCCGATTCGGCAGGAATTCAATTTTAGAGCAGCCTGCGTGGAGACAACTTAAGCCAATCCAAACCAGGTTGATCCATTGTCGGAAAGGCATCGAAATCGCGGTCTTCACAGTTAAGTTCGAGAGTTTCACAGGAACAACCGAGCGAGGTTTCGTAACTAGGAACTGAGTCGAGCAATGGAAGGCACCATTTTCCGACCGTGCAACGGGTAGCGCAGGGCCAAGGCAATGGTTTTCCTCTGCCAACAAAAACATCTGACGAAATAGGAACCGACAAATTGTGACATCAAAAACTTGGAAACAGAGGGCCAAAACGCCGCAGCAAACGGATCTAAGGGCTTTCGCTCCCAATGAACCTTTCGCTAGCGTTCCTTGTCCTTTTTTCCCTTTTTGCGATGAAAACCTCAAGAATGACCAAACGTGTCACGCTGCGTGGCGAAATTACACGTAGTCAGGCAGATGACTTCGAAAGAAATGCAAATCCTGGCGGAAATCTTTTGAAAAGGTTTGAAGAAATAGCGACATTCCCCCTTAGATTTTCCGCCCCGATCCAAAGGATTTTGACGTTCCCTCGAATTGTCTTGAGCGAAACATCCTAATTTTCAAAAATTTTAGATTTTTTTGTAATTAGGGCACACGTTTCGCTCCGGAAAAGCATCTATCTGTCAAGAGTGTCACGTTGAGATTGAGCACGAAGTGCTTGCAAAAGCAAGGAGGACTTAGAAATGTTGGTACTGAGCCGAAAAGAAGGTGAGCGAATCGTTATTGGTGATAACATCACGCTCGTAGTTTCGAAGGTTTCCGGAAACCGCGTCACCATAGGTATCGAAGCTCCCAAGGACATCAAGGTGGTACGTGGAGAACTAAGCGATTCGGACGAGTCGGTTGGAACCAAACCAGGGCTTCAGAAAGATGCGCGCTCAATTTCTCTGCGCGAATTCGCTGCGGCTGTGCTGCCAATGCAACGGCAGGTCGGTTGATTTCCTGGCACGTTGATTTCCTGGCAATACGTGCGTTTGAGAAAAAATACGAAATCCCTAGAGGCCGAGTATTTGATGCTACGCACCCGTGAGCGGTAGAGAGTCTTCGACGGGAGATTCAAGACTTTCTTCATGTGAGCTGTGATGCTCTTTCAGCCTAGCAGCTCGTTGCAAAACGATAAAACGCACAGAGTTGTAGCGCAAGCTGCCCGGTTTTTCTTTCTAAACCGAGACTTACCGGACTGCTTGCGCTGTGCCGCTTCCATTTTGCGCCAGTGCAGTCAACTCCACGAATCGGATCTATGTCGCAATTCGCAATTACTTTTTCCATTTTGCGACGTCGCAGGATCGGCATTTCCGAGGATTCAACTTCTGAATCGCAGTCAAAAGAATCGTCGAGTCCATCTGTGTTGGCTGCATTCGGACCCGTAGGTAATTTGTTAGCAGCTGCATTTCGCTTTCAGTGGCGATGGAACCATTCGCCATCGGATCGATCCCGGAATCTCGACACCTGACGCTGGCGGATTGGACTGATCGGCCCACAGGTCGATTCGTGGGAGTAACGAGCGGTTTCGTGAACGCATCGGGTTCGCCGAATCTAGATTGAGTCTGCTTGTCGAGCGGCGGTTGATGCATGGATACAATGACGCATTATGAGAATTCAAGGATTTGTAGTAAATGCTCTCCTGTCGGTGTCCTACATAACTGCGACTGTTTGTATCTCCGGTTTCAGTTTCGCAGAGGACGCAGTAAGCAGCCGAGTGATCGTACGTCGAAATATTAACTATGGTGACGAAGTCGAGCCGATGCATCGTGGGGATATTTACTGTTTGGATAGTGGATCCTCCGAGGACGTATCTGAAAAGCTTGCGACGCAAAAGAAGTTTCCTGCAGTTCTATTGATACACGGAGGGGCTTGGACGCTTGGCGATAAGGTCAATGACACGGTGCATGCCAGGTACATGGCGTCTCGCGGCTTATGGGTTATGACGATCAACTATCGACTTGCACCGCGACATCCATTCCCGGCACAATTAGAGGATTGCCGCCGAGCCATGCGTTGGATTGTCGATCATGCAGATGAATTTCGTATCGATCCGAATCTGATAGGTGTATGGGGATATTCCGCGGGAGGACACCTCGCTGCTTTGTTAGCTCTCGATCCTCTGGATCAAACTCCATCCGTGAAGGCTTGTGTAAGTGGTGGAACTCCCTTCGATTTGACTCGAATACCTCGTGAGTCAGGAGTCTTGAAAGGTGTTTTTGGAGGTACCCTCGATGAAATTCCGTCGGTATATAGACAGGCATCCCCGATCACCCATGTGGATCAAAACGATCCGCCTATGTTCCTATTTCATGGCACGAAAGATTGGTTAGTACCGGAGGACAATTGCGCTTTGATGCGGAGTAAACTCAGGGAATGCGATGTCGAACATGTTTACCTGGAGGTACCGGAGAAGGGGCATCTGAGCACATTCGTGAACAGGCAGGCTCTCGAAGAGTCGACTGAATTTCTCATAAGATACCTTAAATCACCTAAGAAGTGACTCGTGCGTTTCTAGCGACGACGATTATCGCGAGCGCTGGGAATTGACGGTTCCAAATTCTTGGTCGGGGTCGGCGGGGTTGCTTGTTGCATGGACGGGGGTAGGACACCTTCGATGCCCTCGAGGGTTCCACGCATTTCCCCTGTCTTGAGCTGCATAAATAGGCTTTTGATACTCATAGCCGACTTGTTAGGGGCAGTGATCATTGCTGATTTCGCACCGCTTCCAGCAATATGAACCACATCGTCCTTGGCCGCATACTTCAGACTTTCCCCCTCCATAGTTACCACCCCCTGATCGGTCATGGACTCGAGCCGGACACGACTGCGGGCTTGAATCTCCCATGCCGGGTTTTTAGCTGAGCGATTGACCGGTGCGACTTGGTTATAGCTGAGTTCAGAGCCATCGAAGAGATTGACTTCATCGGACACAATTAAGGTTTGATTGGGTGCTAAACGTTGTGTGAGGTGAACATTCACCTGATCTTCCCATGTTGCGATGGGTCCCAACAGGACTTGAACATCTCGATAAAAACTAGCCTGTCGTGTTTTCAGATCTCCTCGAAGATCACGAAAGCTCATATGAACGCACTGCAGTTGATGACTCGCGGATCGATCTTTGGAAATGGGGGAGTTATTGGAAAACCTTCGACTCCAAAAGTCGCCGGGACCAAACCCTTGGAATTCCTGCGATGGAACATGGATCACGAGGCTATCGATTTTCAGATGCTCTCTCGAAAAAGGCTCCAGCTTGAGATTGGTTTCTGACACTCTTACGTCAACTCGGTCTTGTTCGTTTGTCGCATCTCTTTCGAATCGAATGGACTGAACAATCGGGGGTGCTGTATTTGGCTTCGCACTTTGGAGTGGCACCTTCTCATGGAGATCCATAACTAGGCTTTTACTGTTCACCTTGATCAATCGAAGAGTATCGGGAGGAGTTTCGAGACAGCAATCCAACAAAACACCTCCATCCAATCGAAGCGTTTTTCCATTGAAGACTAATCTTTCTCCCCAACGTATTTTCGGCGAATCACGCCACTTTAAAGTTGTCGGTGTAGCAACGGACTGGGGAACTCGAAATCCTTGGTTACCCGTAGATGGCGGCAATGGCGTGCTCACAAGCGATGTGGCAGCTGGACTGGACTGAAGGGGGATCGCTTCTGCAGGTATGACCACTTCGCCAGGCTGATCGATCCAAAACAACTGATCGGATTGTGAGAGACGCAGCTGAGCCGCTCGCACATATCCGCTCCCAACCTTCACTTCGGCTGGAGAGCCAGAGAGATCGAGATTATAAACCTCCGCACTCTTTTGTTGCATTTGGAGGCGTGTACCTCGCGCCGCAAACGGCCATGGTGAGCTCTCGGAAAGCATTGCTCGTGTCAATTGAAACTCGCCATCGAGTGATAGAGCATCAAGGCTCGATTTCGGACCTAATGTCCGCACGACAGCATGGAGCGATTTCGCGACGACTGTCATCGGAGAACTGGATGCAAGGGAATGGGTGGGATTCGCGGTTTGCACGGAAGTCATCTGAGGTTGTCGAACAGGATTCGATGCAGGCTCAGGACTTGAGGGGACTCGACCAGAGGCTGGATCCGTAGCGATTGCGTCATTTTGAATCGATGTAGTTAAGGAATGATCGAATTGGACATCCATCGTCTCCAAATTAGCTCTCAAGGTATCCGTTTGAATTCTTACCTCACGCTCTGCATGCATTTGCTGGGGTAACCATGCGGGAACTTTTCCATTCTCATATAGCGGACTCAATCGCTGGGCCAATTCGGAGTCTACTGGTTTGAGCCAGAGATGCAGTTCCTCGGCCAGAAAAGAGCCCTGCGTGTTGCTCCGAATATTCGCGCTACCATCGATGGAAATCACGTCGTAAAGATCGCTGGGACGAACGATTAGTTTCTGCCCCCATGACAAGGTCCATTGCTCCGTCTGGTCATCCATTTGAGCCGTCCCCGGTCCTTTTGCCGCGATCGTTCCCAAGCGTTTAACCGGGGACGCTTGTTTCGATCGATTGAACCTTTCTGGATTGCGATAATGAACCTCTGGAGACCACACCTGGATATTTTCTCGTCGTAGATAAACCGGAGATGATTCTCTCGCGGCTGTCAGCGGCAAGCTATTGCTGAGGCGCACTTCTCCATTATCGAGATCCATGTAGAGATGCTGGCAATGAGCCTCGACCTGCATACCAGGGGCGAGTAGCTTCAACCATCGCGAATGATCCGACGGCGTCCGACCGACTCCTCCAATCGCTTGAAGATTTTGAAGTTTCCAAGGGGATTTCCGATTGCGATCCGGAGAACTCCCCTGTTCATCCATCCCAACTTGCATTCTCAATTCAGAGCATTCGAATATGTCGACCGGCAAGCCCTCCACGCGATGTTCCATTCGAACGGTACCACGATCCCCGCCTCGAAAGAGAGCTTCGGATTGCTGAAAATTGAAGGTGAATCCCCCATCGCATTTCAGAGAAGCAAATGCTGTTCGCATTTCCGCATCCCTCACAGCATCGGTCGGCCAAAGTCCTCCATTTTTGAGTCCAATATGGACTCGATCGACATACATGAGTTCCAAACTTTCCAGGCCATCGAAGGGGGCTTTCTTCTGGTTCGTTGGGGCGTCGTTGGTGAGTAGTTTTTTCTCTAGATTGATCGTCAGGTAATGTCCTTCAATAATGGAGTCACCCATTTGCATCTTGATGCTTTTGTCAGTCCATAGTTTTCGGTTATCGATCCGAACATTACTGGTTTCAACCAGCAATCCGTTATCGTTTGAATTTTCTTCGGGAGGTGAGTAGATCTGAATCATCCCGAGCAACCGCCCGCTTTCTATCGGGGGAGGTTCAGCGGTCCATTCGGGTCGCTGAGCAAATGCGATTTCGGCACCTTCTGGATTTGAGATAACGACGGCCCTTCGTGTAGTTCCAACAGAGTCTGATCGTTGCGGAATCAGGATTGTCAAGGGTTTGATATGCCAGACCGTTTCAGTGACTTCGACTCGCTCCTGGAAGAGCAACGTACCGCTCTCAGACGCGAGTATTTGAGGAGACTGTCGCTGCCAGGCATCTTCGCGAAATAGACCATCCCACCAGTGGTTCCCTGAGGTGGCGATTTGTTGTGTCCACCGTCGCGTCTTAGGAACTTGGGCGCGGTCAATCCAAGGAACGAAGGTTACGCTGTAAATCGCAAAAGCGATCGCAATGGGGATGAAGATTCGCAAGTATTCGCGGGAATAGTTCATGACAGTCTGTTGGGTACAAAATCTTCCCAACGACCTTTCGCTTTGAGCAAACGCTCGATCAGCTCACGAATAGCTCCTTTCCCGCCACCAGCCGACATAACCCATTTGGCTTGTTGCCGAACTTCGAGGGCTGCATCGGCGACTGTCGCACTCAGCCCGACTTCGTAGAGGACTGGCAAATCGGGCAGATCATCACCGATGTAGCAAACCTCATTCATTGAAAGTCCCGCTTGCTGAATCATCTCCCGTGCCGCCGGAAGTTTTTCACTAAAGCCTTGACGCACCAGATGAATCCCTAGTTCAGCAGCGCGGATTTTGACGATTTGGGAATTGCGCGCTGTGAGCAACCCAAACTGGAATCCAGCATTGCACCACAAACGAATGGCATGTCCGTCTCGCACATAGAAGGTCTTGCTTTCAATACCCGCGTTGTCGATCGTGATCGAACCGTCGGTCAGCACACCATCCACATCCGAAAGGATCATTCGGATGGGTCTAGCAATTTCAGAGTCTCTCGGTGCCACTCAATCCAGCCCTCTAAGGTAAATAGAACCGTAAATGTCTGTTTCTAAAGTCTCGGACCAAATATTCGCAGGGTACGTGGTTCATCTTCCCATTCGGCTTCATCCTTTGAGGGAATGGCCTTCGCAGGATCCGAAGTCGGACCGGATTCTATATTTCGTTGCTGTAAATGTTCGAGTTCGAGCACATCCGTCACGTCGATCAACCCCATCGGCTTATCGTCGGCATCGACAACGGGTAGTTCGCTGATCTTTTTTCCGACCAGCACATCGATCGCATCCTTCAATCGCGCTCCCGATCGGATTGCTGAGAAAGACTTCGTCATCACTTCGTGCACCGGACGATCCAATTCCTCATCTCGCCTCTGTTCTAGCAATTTCGCCAGATCACTATCCGTGAATATCCCCTGCAATTTTCCAGATTCATCGACCAGCATTACCGCACCGGTCCGTCGGCCAGGTTTCGCCACTTCCACCAAAACATCGCGAACACTAGTCGTGCATCTCGAAACACGACATTCCGTCAAGGAACGCATGGCTTCATCGACCGTCGTTAGTCTCTTTCCCAAAGCTCCTCCAGGATGCAATTCTGCGAAATCCTCCATACTAAAACCGCGCACCTCACTCACAACCAACGCCAAGGCATCTCCCAAGGCTAGCATGGATGTTGTGCTAGTGCTCGGAGCCAGATTGTGCTGGCATGCCTCCAGGCAAGGTGGAAGAATCAGTGCAATATCGGCCGCGCGCGCCAACGGGCTATTCCCCGAGCTCGTCATTGCGATTAGCCCTGCGGATTTTCTCGATAGATAGGGGAGGATCCGGACGACTTCCTCGGTCGAACCGCTATTCGATAGTATCAGAACAACATCGGTTGGCCCCACACAACCCATATCCCCATGGACCGCCTCCGAGGGATGAAGAAAATGAGAGCGGGTTCCAGTCGAGGCAAATGTTGCGGAGAGCTTTCGACCCACCAGACCAGCTTTTCCAATCCCGCATACGATGAGACATCCTCTCATCGAAAGGATTTTGTCGACAGCTACGAGAAAATCGTCATCGAGCGAGTCTGCGATCGCTTGGATTGCAGTTGCCGATTGCCTCAAAATCTCAATACCACGTCCGAGACGATTTTTTTTGGCTGCGGGAGTTGGTGGAGTTCTTCTCGCAGGTAATCGCATAAATAAGCCATCCTTGGCGTTCGCGAAATCAATCCATGAACAGCGTTTTTGCTGAACAATCCGAAAGCTTACCAAACCTGGGACCCCGATTTCAACCTCGAAGTACCCGGGGCACAACAATCGGTGGCTCTCCCCATGCTCGAGAGGACAAAATCCCTACCTCCGCATCATAGAAATCTTAGAGCCACCCCTCCAATGGAGTTCTCTTCCGGAGTGCCAGCATTCAAGTCCAGCAGCAATCCATTGAAGCGAAAGGACCACAAACGGGGTTGTGGTCCTGGGAATGGATTAGCAGGAAAACTAGGCGATTGCTTTTGTGCGAGATTCGCGTAGACCTCGGCTGAGAATGTCTCGCAACAAGGGTGAGTAATCTTCGTATCTCGCTTCATCGGCTGGCCCATCCGCGTATTGGTAGATCGCATCGCGAGGCTTTGTACCCAGTGCGATCAAGGTACTGGATACCGTTCCGTAATCAGCACCACGAAGAACCATGTTCGCCCGACTCGCGGGCGATGGTGACCGAGCAAAAACCTTGCTGGCAACCGCCAAAAACTTCACAGGTGAGTCCAGCGTTTGGAGCGTCAAAAGCCGACTAGCCAATTGAACGCGTTCATCGCGAGGATCGTTCAAATTGCGCCCGCCCACGATGTTCAGTCCCGATCGCATCTCGAGTACTTCGTTTTCGGTTTCGTGGTGAATCACGAATCCCGTATCTCGGTCTGCAACCATCAGGTTGCAAGCCTCAAATTGATGCTTCTCTAATTCTTCAAGCGCACGATCTAAACAGGCCTGAGATGAAGTCCCTTTCAGCGCTTCCTTACAAAGAAGCCCGCGAGAACGATTGCTACCGATAGGCTCCATAGTCCTTCGGTTACAAATCCCAACGAATACACCATGTTGATTCACGCCGAGCCAAGTTCCACCACTACGCTGATCTGTAGGACAAAGGATACGTGGTTTTCCGGCCTGAATACTCGGGCCAGAACTGCGTCTGTCAAAAAACTCCTCTCGATTCGCTGCAACAAGGATGGGACATTCAGAAACCACGCGATATTGAATGGCTAGCAAGCACATCGCAACATTCGCACTTTCTAGGGTTGGAGCTTCAGAATGAGCCACGGCTAGTGGCATTTAATCGCACATACAGACTGCGATTACGTGGCTCGCGACGGGCCTTAATCTAACCTGACCGACACCCCTCAGTCACCCCCCTAATGGGTAATGAACCAATAAAATGTTGAATACTTGTCAGTAAAAGAGGCTCTTAAACTACCTGGATTACCCGGCCTACTTGTATTGTCAAATCAATCCTTGCCGAGAACGAAACTTTGGATTGCCCAACCATCCTCTTCAGTCGAAATGATGCTGCCTGAGGGTTGGAAGTAAGAACTGATTTGCTGGAAGGGGGGTAACGTGTCCCCCTTGAGCTTCTGTTCCTGACCTCGATTTTGGTGTTTTGGGTCGAGAAGCCGATCTAGGATCGCGGCCAAGATGCTTTTCGATGCGTTCAGTTTCCCTTCTCGAAACAGTTCGTACTGCATTTCAAACGATCGGTCGGCTCGATCGATCTGCATCACACTGTGAGGATTCCCGCCGGATATGGAGTCGATGACTGCCTTTGCCCGCTTCACATCCGTTTCTTCCGCAAAGGCTGAGTTCTTGGTGACTCTGATTCGTTCGATGGTTTCTTTGATCAGTTCTGCATCCGAACTAAACACGAAGAATCCTTCGACTAGTCCAATTGCCCAATGATCAAGAAGTGGTTTGTCGCTCTCATCCTCTCCGTTTTCGTTCCCAAAATCGACCTTGTTGCCGCCGGTACCAAAATCGACTTTGAGCTCTTCTTCCTCATTTTTAAAGCTCCAGATGCGATAACCTTCGTAATCCAGGGGCGTACCGTTACTTTCGGCTTTTCCATAGCGGTCGAGGATTCCTTTCATTTTACCGGCGTTGTCATTGAGCTTGACCAGCACTAGAGAGCGTTTGCTGTCGGGCGCGATCGGTTTTTTTATCTCTGTAACAATGAACATCTCCGTGCCCAGCAAAGGCAACACCTCTTTTACGATGTCGATTTGTGGGCCATTGGGTTCATCGCGTATCCCCTCAAGCATCCCTTTGAAGGTTCCTTCACCGACATAGGCATCGACGAGCGGTTCAAATCGATTGAAGGCATCCTTCAAGCTCCAAGAAAAACCCAGGACCGAGGCACTCTCTTTGCTGAGCCAAACCGGTGGTGCGATGGCTGGAACATTCGGGAAATCCAGGATCTTCACCGCTTCCTTGGCCGGCTTTTGCAACTTGACAAATCCGTTGTGAAAAACATCGAAGCCCTCTTCAGAAAGCTCGATATTCCCGGTTACAAATTGCAGGGCTCCAAATCCCTGGTCTTCAAGAATCTTCAATAGGTCGGGGTTTCCCTTTGGTGCCTTAGCCCCAATCACCCGCAACAATTTTGCGATTCCCAGAGGGCGCAGGAAGTATTCAGCTGCAATCGTTCCGTTGCTTTGCACTTTGGAAAGTGCATCTTTGTAAACGCTGCTATTGTAAAGAGAATCCTTCTTATCACCGGATTGGGCATCGAGTAATTCATTCATGGTCGAGCTATCATCGGTTGCAATGAGTTGTCCTTTACTGATTGCGTAGTTCGATTCCAGCAAACGGGCTGGATTGGATGGTGAGGGGACCGAGTACTGCACGACATTCACATCACCGTGCTTCCAATTCTTAACGGTCGCCTTTCGTTCCTTAAGTTGATCCTCAACTCGTTTAAGGAACTTTTCGCCAGCTGACGTTCTTTCTCCTAAATCGATAATCAGGGCCATCGAATAGGCCTTTTCACCGGTTCGACCAATCCAGCCAATCGAGGTTTGGCCAGCTGACAAGTCCTGGAGGTCCTCTACCTGAAGATTGAGCTGCCAACCTGCGTCGCTAAATCGACTCTGCAACTCCTCGCGCTGAGTGTTCCAAAACTTCATCAGCTGGTCATCCAGTGCTAACTTTCCCAACTGAGTCTTGTTCCAACGCTCGATGAAACTGGGAGTGTTTGGTAGTGACACAAATGCTTGTGTTGATTCCGGTAGCATCTTTGCTGCAGGGACCGAGTCCTCGGCGAAAATTGGGATAGATCCGCCAAGCAGCATACTCAGGGAACATCCTCGAAGGATCCATTTCGATCGGTTCTCTCGCGTGAATAGGCTGGACACCGATGACTCTCCTAGTTGCAAATTGTCGATAAAAGCGAATTTTCTTTCCTCAGCAAACAGTGTATGGTATCGCAAACCACCGGGTCGTGGAAACCCGGCTTTATCCTTATACCAGGGCCATTCCTGCTGCGTCCTTGGTACCTCACCCTGATTACGACAGCATACGAAATGCCTCTAGACGAAGAAGTCCTGGTCGTGCCTGCTCGACTCCTGGATCAATTAGGAACGTTCTCGGGATTTCAGGAAAATGTCGACCGCTATCTGCCAGCCATTCTGGACCGATCCAATCAATCTTTCAGACCGAGAAGCTTGGTCGAAGAGGACCCTTCGTTCAAACAGCTTATTCCCTACGTGATTCTTGAGTGTAGCGATGCCAGCCAAACGCAATTATTCCAGTATACCCGCGGTAAGGGCCAAGGGGAGAAACGACTCCACGCGCTCCGCTCGATTGGAATTGGTGGCCATATATCGATGGACGACACATCGGGAGATGATTGGTACAACACGGGGATGCAACGTGAGTTGGCGGAGGAAGTAAAGATTGAATGTGGGGGACAGCAACGCATCGTCGGTTTGATTTACGACGATACGACCGAGGTGGGGCGTGTTCATTTGGGCGTCGTTCACATTCTTCAATTGTGCTCCTGCAAGGTGAGCTCAGCGGAGGAAGAGATCGAGCTATCCGGATTCAAACCGATCGATCAAATTCAATCGGAAATCGGCCGCTTCGAGACGTGGTCCCAGTTGTGCCTGAAACATCTCTATGCCTAGCAGAGCCCTTCCAGGGCGATCGCCATGATTGTGCCCTTGCGATAAATGCTCGCTGGGACTGGAGAACCTATTCTGCAATTCCAACTGATTCTTGAATCGGTATCTTTACTTGATGCAATCTACAGACCAACGATTCATGCTCCCAGGACTGCGAGTCAATCGAACATCTTCCTAGGGAATTAGGAATACCCCTACCGACGCCGCACTAAGTTGAGTGCTTCCATTTCTCTTCCTACCGCGAATCAATCCTCTCGAGCTGAAGACACGAGTTACTAGGGGCAATCACCAAGCCCTCCTCCACTTCCTCGGAATGATCCCTTGGTCGACAGGCAACATACCACTGAATCGAGAGGAGTTGCCCACGCACACTCCAGGGACCTACTGGCAATTTCACTTCCCAATCAAACGTTCCGCTATTTTGTTCGATTCCCAGGGACTCCGTTGCTATTTCACGACAATCTGAGGTTCCCTTTCCCTCGGTTCGCCAGCCTAGCGAAAGATCCAGGATCGTATTCAATTCGAGTTGCTTCCATATCAACGTGACGCGAAATTTTTCCCCAGGGTGGAAGATGCGATCCTTCTTTTCCATATGAAGCTCAACCATGGAGTAGAATCTCCCGTGTGGGAATTCGAACCATCAATGGATACTCCTCGGAGATGTCAGGCCAAAGAGAAATCGACCCATGAAGCTTGATGCGCCAACCGATTTCATTATTCTGGCTTCGAAAGGAATGCATTGCATCGTCCGGTAGCCTAGCCAAACAAAATCCCTTTTCAATCTTCGAGGGTTCAGTCGTATCCAAAGGGTAGGATCTAAAAAAAACAGACTCTTCAGAACGTGTACTGGTTCCCTGTTGATAAGAAACCTTCTCAAAACCCTCTAAGCGGATCTTCAACCGCTGGATCCTCGAAGATTTGCCTCGAAACATCCAGCTAATCTCAAGTTCAGTGCCTGGATAGACATATCTTTGACCGATCACAATGACCGGTCGAGGATTGAAAACCTGCAACGTGGTATAGATCGCTCCCAGCAGGACCAACAAACCTATCATCGTGAAAAGTCCAAAACAGGCTATCCCCAACCACCCCTTACCATTCCAACTTGCCACTAGCCCAACGCCAGAGATACCGCACCAAAACGTTGCAAAAACCCAGAGAAAACAGGATGCCAACCACCTCGCGAAAGCAGGTTGAATCACGAGCGGCTGGTCTGGATCGTCGGATGCGATCGGGCAGGTCTCATCCATGGATTCGCGATTCATCAGCAGTCCCGATCTACAAACAAAATGCCAGAGATTCCAAAGCGACCTGCAAAAAACAGCACCGTCCTAGCCGAGTCGAGCACAGTCCCATTTTTTAGTTTACCTAAACCTCTTCGTTGCCAGAGGCCATGTAAGAGTTTCTATAACAACGCATTCTAGTGACCACGTTATCCGACGCATTCACCGTGGTACATTCAAACCTCTCAAAGTTCGGCTCGGATCGTTCCTCCTCGGTGGGTACCATGATGAGGCTTGATCGTTCTCGACGACAGGTCTATTCGAACGCATCGGAGGGATCCAGCGATAGTTGCCAAACATCAATTCTACCGCCACCTTATTTTCGCTTTTTTAAAAAGATTCTTCCTTCGAATTATTTGGCTTTTCGATAGAAACTCCTCGCATACCATAGGGGTTTACAGCATGGCTCGTTACTTTTCCTTTCGCCTTATTTTCTTCAACTCGAACTCCTGAATGCAAACCGAGATATTGCCCATCTCCCAAAACCAATCCACGGAGGTAACCGTATCTCCTGGCTTCCGCTCGCAGGATCGATCCCTCGGAGTCGCCAGGGAAATCAAGTTTCTAATGACCGGAGAGAAAGCGGACAAGATCCTAGAACGAGCCCAAAGTGAATTGAGTCGCGATCCTCATGGAGAACTATCTTCAGGTCAGTATGATGTCTGCAGTTTGTATCTCGATTCACCAAACTACGAGATTTTGCATCGACGCTCTGGCGCGTCGACAGCCAAGTTTCGGCTGCGTCGATACGATCGAGCGTCCGAGCTATTTATCGAGCGCAAAGTGCGTGAGCGCGGAGTCGTCAGTAAGCAGAGGCAGCGATTGTCACTCGAGCATTTCGATCGATCCCTGATGGATGAATGTTTGTTTCTTGAGGAATTGCTTCAGAGGCAACTCCTACCGAGTTGCTGCGTACGATATCGACGACATGCTTTTTACAATCCAGAACTGGATAACAACTTTCGTGTCACTGTGGATAGCAATCTACATGTATTCGTTTTCAAGGAACGTACTTGGCAGGATTCCTTGCGTTTCCTTAATCATCCTGATGACTTCGTCACTTCAAAACAGACAGATCGATCCAAGCTGTTATTTGACAATTGGTTCGTTGTCGAATTCAAGTATATGAATACCATGCCGGTCAGGCTCAAGGACTGGATCGCTCAGTTTCAACTGGTGCCCATGAAATTTTCCAAATACAGAACAGCCATGGTAGGATTTGATGGAGACTGACCTGCTGCGAATACTGGGAGCGGAAGATACGACCGTCGCCAATGCGATTCAGCTCGCAATACGATTAGGTATCGCTGCAGCCGCAGGTTGGATGATCGCAATTGTTTTTCGACGAAGTCGTCCAAATGCTTCGCTTCGTAACGACCAAGCGATGTTCGCAACGCTTGTTTTGTTAACCATGCTGATTTGTTTAGTGACGTCCGTTGTAGGGAATTCTGTTGCACGTGCTTTTTCCCTTGCAGGTGCCTTGTCGATCGTTCGCTTCAGAACAATTGTCGAGGATACGCGCGATACCGCTTTTGTTATCTTCGCAGTGGTCATTGGCATGGCGATTGGATGCGGACTTTTTCTCATACCATTGATTGGAGTTCCCTTGGTATCAGCCGTATCCGTTTTAATCAATGACTGGTCAACGGCTGAACGATTTTCCTCATCCTCGCGATCAAAGCTCGAGGCTGTGAGTAGAGCAAACCTTCGAGTTCGAGTCGGACTGGGGGTGCCTCTGACGGAAATTCTAGAACCTTTCGCGGCGGAATTCTTTTCGGTCTGCAACTGCCTAGGAGTAGAAACCACGAAACAAGGGGCGGCGATCGAAGCGAATTACGCGATTCAATTTTCCAAGGATTTGGATCCAGTCACTTTGATCAGTCGGCTGAATAAGATGGAAGGCATTCAAACTGCTTCTCTAGAGATTCACGAGACTGCTGCTCGATAGCATCGAATGCGACTCCAATTTCATCATCGCCAAGAAGCAAAAGTATCCAGAATCATGAAATTCAAAATCACCTACGCGATCGCTTGCTGTCTGGTAATTGTCACCTTTTTTTTCTCGTGGGCCCAAGATCGACGGCCTGAACCACCCCCACCTGGCGGTTTCCAACCCCCTGTTTTCGGAGGCCCTCCAGGCTTTGGTGGACCGGGTTGGGGATTCCCAGGCTTTGGCCCACCGCCGTTCGCCATGAATGCCGATACAGTCAGCTCACTATTGGCGATCGATGAGGTTCGACGCGAAATCGAACTCCAACCGAGGCAAAAGGAACAATTGGAGCCTATTGTTTCAAAACTGCAAAGGATCCTGGAAAATGCTATGCAGTCGACTGACTTCGCTTCCCTCACCGAGGCGAGTGAAGAAGAGAGGCAGAGAGCAACTCGGAAAGTGAGAGAAGCTATCGAGATAGCCCATCGGGATACCGACGCGGAAATCGTCCAACTCCTCGATGCCGCTCAGGTGGAAAGATTGGAACAATTGAGAGTTCAACGATTGGGTGGACGCGCCTTTACCGAGCCACGCATTCAAGACAAATTACAGCTCAGCAATCAACAACGTGAGAGTTTGGCCCGACTGGTTGAACAGGATCGGCCACGGGGTGGTTTCGGGTTTGGCCCTCAAGGCCCCGGCGGGAACCGAGGAGAACGTCGAGGTCCACAGGGCGGAACTCCAGGCGATGGGGATCCAGCGATCGAGGAGAAGTCACTAGCGCTTTTGACCGACCAACAGAGAGAGATATGGAATCTGTTGGTGGGCAAGAAATTTCAATTCCCAATGCCACCCACCGGTCCTGGACCGATGGGGGAACAGCGAAAAATTCTCGCTCAATTCGATAGGGATACCGACGGTATTCTTAACCGCGATGAAAGGTCTAAGGCCCGCGACTGGATTCGTTCTCAACCAGCCAGGGGTCGTGGACCAGGACCGGGCGGCATGCCTGGACGTGGGCCGGGCGGGTTTGGTGGACCTGGCGGGCCCGGCGGTCGGGGTGGTCCTGGAGGTGGGTTTGGTCCTCCTGGAATGGGTCCCCCGCCAATGCGCAACTCTGAACCTGCGAAGCCCGGACGAAAAGTTGCTGTGGAGGATGTTCAGACATATCCGCAAGAGCCGCTCTACTCGAAATCCGTTGTTCGCACTTTCTTCTTGGAATTCGAGAATGAGGATTGGGAAAATGAACTGGCCGATTTCAACAACACCGACGTCGAGGTTCCTGCAACACTCATCGTTGACGGCAAAGAGTTTCCCGAGGTGGGAATCCATTTCCGTGGTATGTCATCGTTCGGTATGGTACCGGATGGATACAAACGTTCGCTCAATGTATCTCTCGATTTCATCCACTCGGATCAAAAACTCTATGGGCGAAAAACGCTCAACCTACTCAATGCCCACGAAGACCCAAGCTTCTTGCATACGGTGCTTTACCTCGAAGCTGCCCAGAAGTACACCTTGGCGCCTGTAGCAAATTTTGTTCAGGTGGTGATCAACGGTGAGAGCTGGGGACTCTACATCAACGCCGAGCAATTCAACAAAGAGTTCATCGAGGAACGGTTCCAGACATCGAAAGGTGCTCGCTGGAAAGTTCCGGGCAGCCCAGGCGGACGAGGAGGACTCGAGTATTTGGGTGAGGACATTGCTCCTTATCGACGCATCTTTGAAATCAAAAGCAAGGACAGTAAGGAATCATGGGATGCCTTGGTTCATTTATGCAAGGTTCTCAATACGACTCCGATCCAGGACTTGCCTGCAAAGATTGAGCCAATACTCGATATGGAGGGAGCTTTGCATTTTCTCGCTCTCGACGTCGCGCTGATCAATGGCGATGGCTACTGGACCCGCGCCAGCGACTATTGCTTGTATCGAGATCCCAAGGGAGTTTTTCACTTGGTAGTGCATGACGCAAATGAAACCTTAAAACCTGCCATGGGACCTGGAATGGGTGGTCCTGGAGGCAGGGGTGGACCACCAGGAGCCAACGGGCGAGGTGGTAGACCTGATCAGTCAGGTCCCGGGGATCGACAGCTCCAGGGTCCCAGAGGAGACGGTAGACCAGGGAACGGCCCCCCAGATGGTGACAGACCTGGTTTTGGCCCGGGGGGTGGCAGAGGCTTTGGCCCACCAGGAGGCCCTGGCGGGCGATCGGCGGTGGAGCTGGATCCTCTCGTCGCTATTGACGATCCTTCTAAGCCCCTTCGTAGCAAGCTCCTCGCAGTGCCTCAATACCGCAAACGATATCTTGAAATCGTCAAAAAGATCAACGAGGAAATCCTCGGTGGGGACTACTTACAATCCCGTATCGAACATTACGTTCCATTGATTTCAGAGACGATCAAAAATGACACGCGAAAACTAGATAGCTTTGAATCCTTTCAGGCAGCGGTAGCAACAGACTCCATCAGCAACGCCCCTAGGGGACGCGACATGTCCTTGATGGACTTTGCGAGAGCACGATACCTGTACTTGAAGAACTATACGGAACCAACAAGGCCAAGATAATCTCCAACCAGCACAATCGTTAGGATCGCAATCGGCTCGGCATCTTTTAGCGAGGCCGGGTGGATTTGTAGTCGTATTGGATTCGCTTCGGAACAAATCCGACGAAACTAGATACGAGATTTAGTTTAGCTCAAAGCCATGAACCGGGATCTGCGTCGCTAGGCATACGCCAGTCCCCGCGAGGCGACAAGGAAACCGTCCCAACCTTCGGACCATCGGGGACGCAGCTTCGTTTGTACTGAGACTGAAAGAACCGCTTTAAGAACACGCTCATCCAGCTCTTTAGCTCAGTTTCTGTGTAAGGGTTATCAAAGACGGTGTGCAAAGCCAATTCCAGAATCTTTTCTGACGAAGCACCTGTTCGAATAAAATGGTAGAGGAAAAAATCGTGCAGCTCGTAAGGTCCAACACTTGACTCTGTATCCTGCTGTATCTCTTTTTCCTTCGTAAGCGGTAACAATTCCGGAGAGATGGGGGTATCTACGATGTTTAAAAGAACCTTTTGGATTTCCCCCTTAAAATGATGGGTAGCCACGTGACGGACCAGAAAACGAACCAATGTTTTGGGAACAGAGCAATTGACGTTATACATCGACATGTGATCCGCATTGTAAGTGCACCAGCCCAAAGCAGATTCTGAGAGATCGCCGGTCCCGATGACAAATCCTCGACTCATCAGATGGAGCGTTCGCATTCTTGCCTGCACGTTTTCAAAGATCAAATCATTTCGTTGATGGTGCGGTAGCTGCTCTAATTCCCGTTGCAAATCCTCGACCGACTTATTTTCACAACGGATGCCAAAGGGAGCGTGTTGGAGGTTTTGAAAGATCTGCAAACAACTCGATCGAATATCTACTGTCTCACTACTCATCCCTAGCAACTGCATGAGTCGAATCGCATTGGATTTGGTTTTCTGTGACGTACCAAATCCGGGCATAGTCATCCCGACGAGTCGACGGTGATTCCAACCCAAAGCATCAAACATTTTCACAGCAACGATGGTTGCCAGAGTACTATCCAATCCACCGGATACGCCTACAACCAATGGTGTTGTCGATGGGAGTTGCTCTACCCGTTTCGCTAGCCCAGCAATTTGGATCTCGAAAACTTCATTGCATCTCTCTTCCAGCGCAGAATTATCTTTCGGAACAAACGGATGCGGATCGACCCATCGCAGCAATCGACGCGTCGATTTCTCCAAGGCGAATGGAACATATCGAAACGATGAGGTGGAGATATTTTTTTGATGCATCGTTCCCGTCACGATTCGATCGTGTTCCAGACGATCGACATCGATGTCGACAGTCGCGTAGCTTGCTATTCCATCCTCTTTAGCCGCAGCTCTTATATCCAGCCCCGTGCCAACGCGTTTGGATTCCGCAAGAATCGATCCATTTTCAGCGATCAAACAGTGGCCTCCAAAAACAAGATCCGTGGTCGACTCCGTCGGTCCTGAGCTGGCATAAGCGTAGGCAGCGTTGCATCGTCCCGACTGTGTTGCGACGAGCCGTTGCCGATACGTAGCCTTCCCAATAGTTTCGTTACTAGCAGAAAGATTAAGCAGGATGTTCGCCCCTGCGATCGCTTGATGGGAACTCGGTGGAAGAGGGACCCACAAGTCCTCACAGATCTCAACACCAACGACTACCTTCCCACAACAAAAAAGAAGGTCGGTCCCCAAAGGGACCTCGGAAAGACGGAGCTCGGGAACGGATAGGACCTCTGAAAGCCCCACTCCTGAATGAAACCATCGCCCCTCGTAGAACTCCTGATAGTTGGGAAGGTGCTGTTTCGGTACCAAACCCAGTATCCTCCCATCGGAGAGGACGGCTGCACAATTCAATAGTTTGCTTTGATAGATCCAAGGCAGTCCAACAACGACGAGCTGAAATCGATCAATACGCCCAGCGAGTTCTACCAGCTCCTTTCGACACGCATCCAAAAGTGTCGCCTGGGTAAAGAGCTCGCCGCATGTATAACCACTAAGACATAACTCGCCAAAAACCACAACATCCGAATCGCTAAATCCCTGAAGTGCATTTTCGATGGCCTGACGATTCGCGCGAGGGTTGGCCACGGAGGTTGGCGTCGAAGCTGCCGTGATGCGTAGAAACCCTGTCGGTGTCATAAGCGATCGCTCTCAGGGTCAGGCTGGTGAACGATGGAAGTGAATATGCTTCCACTTACCACCTTGCCTGTGCCAAATACGGGTTTCTTCCATGGCTGTTGTAGTCGGTTTACCATCCGTTATTTTTTGCGTCAGGCGCACATAGGCGATGATTCCAATGTCACCGATGATACGTATATGCGGTCCGATCATCGTGGATTGTATCGGTCCGCTGCTTCCTCCCGGTAGGTTAAAGTAGTACCGGTGAAAATCGAGACCGTCCACTAAATTCCCCAAAGCCTCCGGCTCAAAACAGGTCAATGACGGATCGCAAAGCTCCGCGTAGGAATCCCAATCACCAGAAGTGATAGCGACAAGTAATTGCTGTGTTCGCGTTAGGATCGCGTCTCGATCGGCTTCTAAAGTCATAATGCTCTCATGTCAAAACGTTTCGGGGGCAGATTTCAATCCAACGTCCGTCGGAAACAAACTACCCACCGCAAGAATTCGTTCCTGGGAATCGGCTCAATTGTGTATCGGCTAGGGGTTCCCCAGCACCTATGTTGATTCGTGTCTCAAGCCTCCATCCACAATCCTGGCGGAAGTCTCTGAACGTTTCTTCGAGTTTATAATCTCAAGAACCATTCTTTTCAGATGCACTTCTACAAACCATCGTATCGGGCATTCCCAGACTTGACTACGCAGTTCCTTCTTTTAGCTCCGTGAAGCGGCTCAAAAATCGCGGAAATCGGAGTTGCCTGTGTGATCGATTCACCAAACAGCTAGGCTCCGTTCAAGCCGCGATACGCGAGGCGAATGGCAAGCGATAGGTCACAACACATTGCCGCTTCATCCAATCATTGAGGTAGGCGAAAAATCGTTCGCGTTGGAGATCATCATGCAGATCGTGACGACAACCTGCCCACAGTTTGATTTTGGCAATATTCCCTGCGGTAGAAACAAAATCCTGACTGGCGACGGGACATGTCAATGTATCGTCTGCGCCGTGGGTAATGAGAGTTGGAATCCTCAATTGAGATGCGTTTTCAAGTGCCCACTGCCCGCTATCAATGAGACTCGCAGCCAATCTCAATGACATCGCGCGATGGACATAACGATCTCGCAAATAGGCATCTTGAGCACGTCGATCCTGACTCAATTTGGAAACTTGAACCGGCGCTTTGATTCGCCAATTAGGTATATGCTTCGCCAACCATCGACCTGCTTCCATGATGCGATCTTTTGGCATGACGGATGCCCGCAACATCGGCGAACCTGCAATGATTCCGTACAGTGAGTGGCAAAAATCCGCTCGACGCAAGGCTAAATTGAGAACGAGGTTTCCACCCATGCTCTGCCCAAAGAGGAAATGCGGAATTCGGCCGTGATGTTCACGCGTATATTCCACGCTAGCTTCCACTTCATCAAGCAATCGATCGTAAGAGTGGATGCAACCGCGTCTACCAGGACTGCGTCCATGACCGACCAAATCGACTGCAACGACCGACAACCCCATCGACGCAAGAGATGTTCCCATTCCAACGAAACGCCCGCCATGGTCTCCAAAGCCGTGAACAATTGTAACCATAGCCCAAGGATTGGAATTCGAAGGCATCCAATGATGGGCAAACCTGGTTTCGCCTCGTAACCGAATACATTGCGCCTCGCAAGCCACAGAGGATCCGTAGTCGTTCACTCTTTCAGGCCTTCCTGTACGGTAGGGGAAATTGCTTATGCGGGAATTTTCACGTCAGCGCCGTTTGTCCAACTGAAGATGGATTTCGCCATGCATCCGCAAGCGTTTTGCTAGCGATCGCCGATCCATGGCAGTCAAACTCAGCCAAGGCGCCAAAGTCATTCCATTGTTCATTGGCATCGGACGCCAGCCTTGTAAACCTGAGTCAAATACCCCCCGAACGAAAAGGTTTCTTACCTTAGAAAAATAGGTAAACCAGCAAATCCGCTGAAGCCGATAGACACACATCGCATCTTTTCCAAACGATCGACGCCGGCATGCATTTTCAACCTACTGATAAGATCCGCAACAAGCTCAGAGAAGTCGTGTCTCAGCGATTGACTTCATCTGCTGATACTACGATCCTTGAGACGACGCTCATTCGTGGAGGAATGTACTGCGGACGGCGATTCTCCCTTCTGGGATTCAGCGTGATCTACTTTGTCGAAGAGGAGCAGATCAAAGTCTATATGCCCTCAGGCGAACTCGAGCGAACCTGCACATTGTCCGATTTTCTAGCAGATGCGACGCAACTGCAACGAGCCGCCTGAAGCCTCTCGGTTCACATGCATATTCCAGGTTGCACGACTCATCCATCCGAGCGGCCTATCGATCCACTGCGGCGTTACCTAACACTGCCTTTCCCGTTGTTATTTCGGCGCGAGCCGCACCGATAACCTCCGCCGACGTGCCTGATTCGTTTGCATTTTTCATCGGCGCTGACCGCCAACCTCAGGCTGGATTCCTGGAGAGTTTTTATTTCTGGCTGTGTAGAATCGAACGCAGATCGCGAAGTTGAATTACCATAGGGTTCGTATCGTTCCCAAATTCCTTACTTCGACGGTCGATTTCGTTAATACCTCCATTGACCACCGTGTCCAATTCCAGTCACGAATCAATGTCGTCACGACATTCCAGAATAGACAATCCGGCTCCGTATCATTTCGTTCTCCATAGATGGAGAGATTTTTCGGAGACTCTGAATGACTCTTTTTTGTGCCTGTTGGGACTCGCTTTGGCTGTTGGATCCATCAGCGTTCCACGAACTACCTGCGCGTCCGATCCCGCAACCTATGAAATCTCTCGGTCATCGAAAGAGATCCGAATCGCAATTCCGACTCCCATGGAATTGTCGATCGCACAGACCGAATCGGTTCTAGCCTGGGAGAGTTTGTCACAGAAGCTTTCTGCGACCGCTACTGGAGTGGTGCTCCGCAAGCATTTACGCTTTGACGAATTAGGAGATATCCTTCGGCAGCCATCCTGGGATGGGAAGTGGCAAGACGTGGAATCCCACGAACGAGCATTGTGGCAGTTCGTACCTGGTACTGTGCACGCGGAAGTGGATCGGTTTCGATCGATGTTTCAACGACTGATTCGACTCCGAAAACTAGCAGCCAAGTCTCCTCAAGATGTCGAGCGATTGCTTAGTCCACTACTGAATTTCGCAAGCCGCAAAACTTCTTCGATTTCGCGAGCTGAAGAAGAGGAGGTTCGCGATCTATATCGTCGCGTCTCTTCTCTTTTACCTGAGGAAGGTGATATTCACTATCTCCACGAAAAGCTTTCGTATCCAAATTCCTACATGTTCGTGAATCGTGAATTCGTACTTCGAGATGCTCAGCGAACCTTTACCGTTCCAGTTCGCTATGCAACGCAGCAACAGGGTGCCTCTCTCTCCATGGACGGGACGTTCTCTGCGCGGATCTCTTTCCATTTGCCGTTCAGCAACGAATCGATTGCAGTTTGCGCTTGCGTCGATGGACAAGGCTGTGTTTCTGTAAAAGGTGATCGTAAGCGCCTCCATGCGCAAACCGCGATCTATCCCACTGTGTTAGCTTCGCAAACGTCCCGATTAAGCGATTATGGTATTCGTTCGGACTCGCCTCAGGTCCAAGTCGATCTCCGAGCAAAAAAAGCGGATGTCCGATTCGATGGTTTATTGGGCAAACTTGGGTTTTTCGAAAGACTGACCGGTCGCTTAATCGATCGTCTGATTTCCGAAAATCAATCGAAGATCGCTGATCAATTGCAGACTGCGATTCGTACGCGAGCCAATGAGGAAATTCAGGACGTCACGTTTCGTATTCAATCTCTATTAAAAAACAGAGTATGGGATCGCGTTGAATCCCTAGGATTCCAACCCAAAGTTGAATTCATTAGCAACATCGACGGCATACACTGCCGCACCGACTACTCACGCTTGAATCAACTAGGTGCACTCGTTTCTGCACCACCGCCACCATCGGACTACCCTTCGCATTTCGATAGCATGCTATGTCTGCACGAATCGACGGTCAACAATCTGATGGACCTATTCCAGGGAACACGAATAGACGAGTTGACCCTACGTAGTCTCGTCGAAGGCCAATTCAAAATGACCAGTAAGGATTGGCAAAACGCACCGGCTGGTCGTATCCCCTCTGCAATCACTCTGAGTAATGGCGAATTTCCAAAACTGAAGCTTTCGGACAACACGATCGAGGTAGTCTTGCCGCTACGGGCTTGTGAGCTCGATGACAAAGTACCTGAACAAGCCGATTGCAAGATCCTTGTCCGATATAAGCTCGACCTACAATCGGATCATCCAAGATTGCTTAGGACACATAGGGAATTTCTAGGAACATCTAGCTCGTGGAATGCGAACACCTGGACGGCGGTGATCGACCACATACTTCCTACCTCATTAGAACCACTCCAGCGAATCCGCAGAGGAACGGAAAAGCCGTCATCGACTAGGCACTATCTGCGAATCATGGACGGCTGGCTTTTCCATGGAATAGGAAGCGAGGATTCTGTCGCGAAAGGTGGCAAATAAACCAAGAAAAGTCCATGCGATATGTACAAGCTTTCGATCATCCTGTTTTGCTTAATGATTCATTCTCTATACGTTCCCTCCAAGGGTTACCTTTGGGGACAGACCTCTTTCTCGATCAACGATTCCGAACAAATCGAATTGAAACCGCGTCGATCTTCAAGCTTAGATGATCTAGCGAAAATGCAATTGCTCTTCTGCTTTCAGGGCAAAGGATCTTGCCTCCCGTACGACGCTGGGGTTTTGCATGAAGTTTATCGTCGCGTTCCTGCGCTACGGGCTGGCCGAACGATTGTGGCTGGTAACAGTAGTGGCTCGATTCCAGCAGCTTATTTTTCCTGCTTCGGTTTTGATGATGAGACTGTCCGTGCTGCAGAACAAACCCTGAAATTCGGAGACCGTTCTGCGGTACGTGGAATGGAAAGTTTGGGTTACAAAATCACGAAAGTACTTCGTGGACAATCCACCGAACTGCCCCATTCGGATTTGCGGGAATACATCGCGTTCGCGCTCGGAGTTTCGAATTGGAAAGATGCACCAACGATTGATGAGATCGTTCGGCGGAGCTCCGCGACACCTCGTTTCCCCTGTCTTATCGTCGCGTGCAATCAGGAGATACTAGAGGATCGACATCCTGAGGATCCCGCCTCCCCGGCTCGACTGAAGGAGATCGATGCCGATTCCCTCTATGTATCCTGGAAACCCGAAGTCTACGAATTCTATCGATCCCATCCTGATCTTTTCCGGCGAGATCATCCACACTTAATTTTGGGCCAGGACCGTCGGATTGGACGAGCAGTGACATTCTTTGTCGATCGGTCCCTTTACGATTTGTTATCGCTTTTGCCCGACGAGGAGAGAGTCGCGGATCTTCGTTTGATGAGCACCCCTTCCGACGTCGCTCTAGCCATTATGGCGTCCACTTCTGAACCAACTTATTTTCCAGTAGTTCGTGAAACCGATTTTTCGAAGGTGCATGTCGGTCTCGGTCAATCCTTGAAACATTATGTCCACCAGAGACACTACTGCGGCGGATTTCTTTTACCCGTTCCAGCTCAAGATTTGAGAAGAATGCTGCCTGGAATACGTGTCCTTGGCTCCGGATGGCGACACATGCCGTTCATTGCCCGTCGCTTTTTGCGCAATGCGCTTCTAGCCGACTGCGAGGAAATTGCGATGCGAAATGACTGGTGGGCTGACATGGAGATCAATCCAGATGCAGAGATCGAACAGCATTTCGAACTGCACGACCTCAGCGGCGAGGAGGAGTTCCATTTCGGCGCAAAGCGAGCAAGAGAACTACTCGATCGCGATCAGGGTTTAGCCATTTTCGTCAAGCCACCGAAATGGAATACAGCGCATCCTCGATCGATCCCTCCAAGCTTCGACGCAATCGATAGCTACATCCCAAACAAAAACGAAGCTGGACTAACACCTTTGAAAACCATGCGAGGTCTGGGGCCCTTGTTACAACCAGCCCCCAAGGATCGTCCCTAGGAACTCCAAAATCCAGACACCCTGTATGAATCAGCCTGTATCGAAGCAATGTCCCTGTGCGAGGATTTGACTCGAGGACACGTCAAATCGGCCTATCGAGCAATCCGGTGCAATTCAGTGCAATTCTTTGTTCTTATTTTCTCGAGCTCACACTCGATCGATACCCGTTTCGGTTCTTTGGATAGGCCGAGTTAAAATCGACACGATCGGTTGTAGATCCTTTTCTCCGATCCGATATTTCAGCGATATCTTATTCGTCTGAAAGAATACGATCGTCTCCGATTCGGTCGATCTGCAACAAGTCCTAGGACTCACTGAATTTCTAATGAAATCGTGCTGTTCCCGTTTTTCGGAATCGTAACAGACAACCCTGATTTTTTCGGATCGCCATACTTGGTAGGTATTTTTACTTTGGGAGTTGGTGGAGGTGCGAATTCGTTAATCCCTTGATTAGGATCCGTTGACGGAGGTCCCACATAGGTGATAGCTACCCGATATTCACCCGGTTCGGCACCATCCTTTTCTTTATTGGTTCCCAAAACAAAGGCACCCGTTGAATCGGAGGTTCCCACCGCAGGTCGCTTTC
This sequence comes from Pirellula sp., assembly GCA_040396935.1. GTDB lineage: Bacteria > Planctomycetota > Planctomycetia > Pirellulales > Pirellulaceae > JBKCUI01. Next base: position 14,791 of record JBBAXA010000001.1, on the reverse strand, counting down.
CATCTGCCATCAGGGTCACTTGAAAATACTCTAACGGCTTCCCTTGGAAAGATAATTTCCCGGAAGCAGACACCGTATCCACAATGTCGCCCGTTGGCTGGGAATTGCATCCTGAAATGAAAAACAGGAAAACGAAAGCAAGCCAACATGAAGAGATCGCATGTGACCGGCATCGAGTTCTTTTTTCAAGGATTAGCATCTTACCACTCCCCTCCAACCTCTCCTCCACCTCGTGTACCTGCTGCTCGCCAAACAACGAGATCGACGCCATCACTGGCAAATCGCACCGAACCATCCGCCAATCCTACTTGAACTCCTCCGGTATGGTAGCTGCGTGCTGCAGCGTGGCCAAAGACTTGGCCTAAAGGGTACCCGTTGGTAGGTCCGGCAGGTGATAAAATGCAATCGCGTAAACGTGCATTCGGCCCTAGGGTATGCGTGTAGTATGTTGCGACCAAGAGCCCCCGATAGTATTGCAGTCCTCGATAAAGCCACGCCGAGGTTGCGCGGTTCTCGCAAGTCGACGGGGCCACGAGCACATCATTTCCCGTCCAAGTCGTACCCGCAGGCCTCGTCGCTACACGAAAATCGTCTGTGGTTCCAGCAGCAACCACAGCAAGAGAACCTGCCCCATTGGGTCCCTTTTTGATTTCACTAAACCAAGCTGTATTCGAGGTGCCATCACTGATCGTCGCCAATTTGCTGAAAGAATTTCGATAAAAAACCCCGTGGTTCTGGGTGACACTCGCAGGTGCTTGATCCGAAGTTGCGCCCAAAGATTGGGCATACGACGTAGCAGCAGCATCGATGATACTTGCAACAACGCCTCGATTGGGTGCGGGGTCCGAGGGACAATTATAAATTGGGATGACTTGGATTCTCGCTTGGGAATTCGCAGCATTCCCATTGACCTGGAAAGAAAAATTGAAGGTCGAGTAACTGTTTCCAGCTTCCAAAAAGGGAAGCATGTAGGCATGCGTGGAGGCTTGGGGTATCTCCCCTCGCACGACAGGAACCTCAATCCCATCGCCGGGTGGAAGCATTCGATAGGCGGACTCATAATTGTGGAGCGACAGCCCAATCTGCTTCAGGTTGTTGCTGCACTGCATCCGTCGAGCAGCTTCACGAGCCGCCTGTACTGCCGGCAACAACAACCCTACCAAGATTCCGATAATTGCAATGACAACCAGTAGTTCTACGAGCGTAAAGGCTAATCGTCTCCGCATAATAAATCTGGACATGACTATTTTCGTTAGGGCAATGGGCAGGGGCTACCAAGGGTAGGGAAGCGCGTGTACGGCAGTTCACAATCTGAACTGTTCAAACCAAAGTTAACAAGGAATCAACCAGGGATCAATCGTTGACTCCAACAATTCATGTTCCGAGCCTAAGTGTTCGATCTCAGAATCGAATCGTTACCTCGTTCCTTCAACTGTCCTGAAACGAAACTCAAATGATGACACAAAAAAATGCTCGCCGACTTCTCCTGTTTGCCCTCTGGACGCTTTGGATCTGTACTCCGAACTCCTGCGCACAAGAGTCGAATGGTAATCCGCCGAGTCCACTCCGGTTGCGCATCCTCTCCTACAATATCCACCATGGAGAGGGGACCGATGGTGTCATTGATCTTCAACGGATTGCCAAGGTAATCCTCGCCCAGACTCCTGACTTGGTTGCGTTGCAAGAAGTCGATCACCGAACCGCCAGAACGGATCGTGTGTACCAAACCGAGGAACTCAAAAGCCTGACGAAAATGTACGGACTATTCGCCCGGCAAATCGATTACGAAGGCGGCGAGTATGGTCAAGCGATTCTCTCCAGGAATCCGATCTCCAAACTACAAATCCATACACTACCGGGCAGCCCTGCTCGCGAACGCCGGATGGCTGCTGAAGTGGAATGCACTTTTGACGGTGTTACGATTCGATTTGCCTCGACGCACTTGCACCATGCCCGAGATGATCTTCGGTTAGAACAAGCCAACGCACTGAAAAAGCTTCAAACGGGAGAATCGCCGCCTATCCTCATCGCAGGCGATCTCAACGCTGTTCCAGATTCCGCGACAATAAAGACTCTTTCGGAAACCTGGGTTCCTACGACAAACGCGTCGATGTTTACTTTTCCCTCCAAGGAACCAAAACGTCAGCTGGATTACGTTCTCGTACCAAAAGGCTGGCGACTGGTCGAAGCGCGCGTTATCGATGAATCGATCGCCTCGGACCATCGTCCACTCCTGGTCCTGGTTGAAAAGGAGCTGGCGAATCTACCGGTCCCGTGAGTCGCGCTGGATGAGCGGAGGGGATCGAGAGCTTAAAAAAATCAACTACTTTTTGAGTTTTGCATAAGGTTCCATTTGGGAAAATGATTTGAGATCACTCCCCCCTTTTTTAGCAATTTTTTCAGCGGGGTCGTCACGAATTACAAATTACTGGACCCAAACCTTGGAAACGACTCATCGTATCGATCACGAGAGCATTCGACCCACTTGGCACTTCATCATCCTTTGGACTTGGAATGCTCAGTCTCCAGATACGAACCCGTTTGGTGGCTACTTGCATTCCGACCGTTCTTCGCTCACGATCAACCTACCGTTGCTGCTTCGTCTCTGCCACACTCACTTTTTTCGAGCCCTCTCATGAAAAAATTGGCTTCTGCAATTCTTCTTTTGTCTTTGGTAGATGGATCGGCAAGCTTGGCACAAGAAGCATTGAATCCAAACCAGCCTGATCGGATTGCGCAGCCTGGCGTGCCGAAGGGGAAAGTGACAAACGGCGTCTTCGCCGAGAGTAAGATTTTTCCAGACACGCGTCGTGACTATAGCGTCTACGTTCCTGAGCAGTACGATCCTAACAAACCAGCTTGCTTGATGGTTTTCCAGGATGGCCCCTCCTACGCGAAAACCGATGGGGCTTTTCGTGTTCCCGTGGTATTTGACAATCTGATCCACAAAAAGGAGATGCCGGTAACCATCGCCGTCTTCGTCGCGCCCGGCACCATCCCTGGAACCAAACCAGGCGCCAAGGATCGCAGCAATCGATCCTTTGAATATGACTCGCTCGGTGACCGATACGTTCGTTTTCTGCTCGATGAATTCCTCCCTGTCGCACTCAAAGATCTCAATATAGCTTCGGATCCGAAGAAGCGAGCCATCTGCGGTATTTCCTCTGGTGGAATAGGCGCTTTCACAGCGGCTTGGGAAAGACCGGATCAATTCGGGAAGGTAATGAGCCACATAGGGAGCTTTACGAATATTCGTGGAGGTTGGGCGTATCCTGGACTGATTCGCAAGACTCAGCGCGATCCAAAACCGATCAAGGTTTATTTGCAGGAAGGAAAAGATGACCTCAACAATCTTTTCGGCAATTGGCCGCTGGCGAATGAGGATATGGCAGCTGCTCTCAAGTTTTCCAAATACGAATACCAATTCATCATGACCGAGGGGGGACACTCTGGGGTTTGGGGAGGAGATCGGCTGGCCGATGGATTGCGCTGGCTGTGGTCTGATCAGGTCGATTCACAATCCTCAACGGTGGACCAAAGGAAACCAACCGTCGCATCAACAGTCGTCGAAGAAAAACCGAAATGGGAAGCTCATCCCGATGCGATTGCTCGAGAGGACATCCCTCGCGGAACTGTCGAACAAATGCCGATTTTTGAGTCCAAAATCTTCGAAAACACCGTAAGAAATTGGTCGATTTACGTCCCTGCTCAATACAAAAAAGAACAACCCGCCGCCCTCATGATCTTTCAAGATGGCCATAGTTACCAAGACTTGAAAGGTCGTTGGCGAGCGCCAATCGTCTTTGATAACTTGATTGCTCGCGGAGACATGCCTCCTACGATCGCCGTCTTCATGAACCCCGGACATGATAAATCGAAGACAAACCCCGAGACCCCATGGAAGGCGAGCAATCGAAGTTTTGAATACGACAGCTTAGGTGATCGTTATGCTCGCTTCCTTCTAGAAGAGATCATCCCTGAGGTTGAGAGAAAATATTCCGTTTCCAAAGATCCAGAGATGAGAGCGATATGTGGCGCCAGTTCTGGAGGGATTTGCTCTTTCACCGTGGCCTGGGAACGACCCGATGCTTTTCGTAAGGTACTCTCCACGATTGGAAGCTTCGTCAATCTTCGTGGTGGGAATATTTATCCCTCTCTCATTCGCAAAACGGAACAAAAGCCAATTCGTGTTTATTTGGCTGATACCAGTGGCGATCTGGATAACCCCTATGGTCATTGGCCTACCGCTAACAAATTGATGGCTTCCTCCCTCCAATACATGGGCTACGACATGCGGCTGGATTGGGACGAAGGCTATGGGCACAACGCAGATCACGGAGGAAAACTTTTCCCGGAAGCTTTGAAATGGCTGTGGCGTAAGGAATCACCTCAAGTCACTTTGGATACGCGCGGGGACTTAAAAGGTGATTTAACGATCCTGAAGCTTCTCGTACCTGGGGAGGGTTGGGAGGTGGTCGCAGATCAACTCGGATTTTCAGATGCTCCCTGTTCCGACGCCGCTGGGAATTTCTATTTTTCCGATATGAAAGCACCAGCCATTTTCAAACTGAATGTGCAAGATGGAACACGAACGAGAATAGCCCAGGAACCTGTCAGCGGTCTGGAATTCGGCGCAGACGGTCGACTCTTCGGTTGCCAAGGCGCCAAAAATCGAGTCATCGAAATCGATACATCGACGGGGGAGATCAAAGAGGTCGCCAACGGTGTCACACCCAACGATTTGGCGGTCTCCGCGGACGGATGGATTTACATCACCGAGACCAAAGACCAGCGCATCGTTCGGATAAACTCAAAAACAGGAGAAAAAACGACGGTTGCAGAGGATATCGTTCGCCCGAATGGTATCGCATTGTCAAACGACGGGGGAACCTTGGCGGTTTCAGAATATGGCGGAACGGTAACCTGGATGTTTCGGGTCAATGCCGATGGCACTCTCGATGGTAGGATCCCAGCCATGTCTATGCGATTGCCAATCGATCCGAAGGGTAATTTCCAATTCAACGAACCGCCACCCTACAAAACCGCATCTGGAGGCGATGGTATGGCGGTGGATAAGGCCGGTCGATTCTACGTCACATCTGCCCTGGGAATCCAAATCTTTGACCCCACCGGTCGCCAATGTGGGGTACTTTCAAAACCCAAAGAATTATCCCCTCTGACGAGTTGCGTTTTGTCCGGTCCGAACCACCAGTATCTCTACGTAACTAACGGCGATACTGTTTTTCGAAGAAAGTTAAACATTGAATAACGATGTTCAATGCATTCCCGCTTCGATCGCAGCGCAGGATCGAGCTAACGCCTAACGTGTTCGAGAGGATGGGGGATTGAAAAAGCTGGACTTCCTCCTCACGGTCGCGCTAGGGAGGAAATCTCTAGGTCCCGAATTTTTCGATATTTAAGGACCAATGCTGGGGTTGCCACCTCGCTCAGATTCCTTTCTAAGACCAGGCTCTCAAGGCATTCGTAGAGCCGTCGGAATTGTACGGTTTTTAATTCCTGTTGATTGGATTTCCGTATCCAGGCTTCGCGTTCCTGACGACGTCGTTCGAAATTTTCAAACGATGAGAGCTTGGTTATTTCCTGATAGATTTCTTTTTGTCTATCTTGGCTTAGGAGGGGAGATTCCTGCCAGGTCGATGAATCCGCGAGTTCTGGCCAATTCTTGCCGATTTCCTCCAGCAATTCGCGGCGACCGGACCCGCTCCGCCCTGGAGTTCTGGTCGCACCTCCTCCGGGTCGATTGCTGACCAAATGGGACCGATAAGCTTCTTCGAGGGACTCGATCGTATCGGTTGCACTAACACCCACGTTTCGGCACAGTTGCACGATCCGATGCTTGGCCAATGGCTCGCAGGATGCAGTGAGCACATCGATCGAACCAGACATTTCGACCAACCCAGCCCCGCGAGCAGATAGGGATCCCTCATCGGCCTCGGCTGGTCCCCTCGGCTTCGAAGTTTCTGTAGATTCATCGGCACGGAATGGTGCGCGACGGCGAAATCGTTCACGAGTTGGCGTGTGGTTGGGTATGCTGCTGAATTGCTTCAGAAAGATGTCAGATGTCCTTAGAGGAACATCGATCGTTTCACCAGCGATCACCGCATAGGTGTATGCTTCGTCGAAGCATACCGTACCATCGTTATCGAAATCCACATTCTCTATCGGTTCACCATTGCGTGACTTGCCATAGAGAGCTCCCCAGAAGTAGCTGCTGAACTCTTCATCGTGTTCGATATCCGGTCGGCAGCCCGCAGCTTGCAAATCAAACTGCTGCGCGAAAAAACCGATTCTTGAGTGTTCCGCGATTTCGTTCCTTTCTTCCAACTCGGTAAAAATCGTATTTGCGAATCCACCTGCATAGCATTGAGTCATGATTTGAATGACTGGTACGTCCTTGGGAATCTCACTCAACCACTCGGACCATTGCTGAACGGAAATACTTTGATTCTTCCAACAAGCGATGGTGGTGTTTTGAGGATTACCTTTTTTGCCCGCTTGGCCATGAGTGGTAACGTAGAGGAAGAGTCGATCTCCTTTTTGGATTCGACGAGCGATTTCGGAAATGGTGGCATGAATTCGTTCAGGGTCGGTGGAACCTGCAAGATTTTCGATACGGTGATTTCGATAGACCACTGACTGGAGTGGCATTCCTCCCCGGCGATGGAGCTTTGACAATAAATCGCGAAGGGGCAGCTCAGAGTCTTTTGGAGCGAGAACCTGCAAATCGGCGGAAGGATCGATACCATCCGAAAAAAAAGTGGCCAAGTGCCAAGCGTTCGGAGACCGTTCTTTGATCACTTTGTGAAAAAAGAGAATATTTTCCTCCATAGACGCCTGGTTCTGCTCTTTGACATTTCCGCCTCCAATCGCCACAAAAAAATCAGTCGCCACGCAGGTTGTATGGACGTCGATGGCAAACAAGATCATCGAGCAAACGACGGTTCGAAATCGGGAGAAGGGTTGAGACATGATTGGGGATGGCGGTCAGCGAAAAATGGACTCGAATTGACTATAACACGTTTCGAAGCCCTTCGTTTCGCGGAAGCCTGGAGATTCGCTCGAACGAAAAACGAGCTAGAATGAGTTTCATCTATCGGAAAATCCAATTTCGCTGTTCGACCGCTGTTTCAAAGTGACATCACTCAATCTTCGTATTCTGGCCGTGGTACTTCTGGTTTCGATGTTCTGCTACGGCAATGCGGTAAGACTTAGAAAAGTGGGTGACCTGGGCTTGGTAATGGATCTTATTGAACAGCAATACGTCGATGAAGCCAGCCAGCAAGACCTCTACCGTTCCGCAATGAAAGGCATGATCAACTCGCTCGATCCCTACTCGGGTTATATTTCTCAGGAATCGCTGCAACCCTTTCAAGCCATGATGGAACAGGAATTCGGCGGATTGGGTGTGAGTCTCGATGGGCAGCCGCGGCGAGACCGACTCACCGTTGTACATGTTCTGTATGACTCCCCAGCGTTTCGGGCTGGAATCAAACAGGGGGATATCATCTTGGAGGTCGATGGTATTCAAACAGACAAGATGACCTACTCTGAAGTTGTGAAGCTGCTGCGAGGCAAAGAAGGAACCAAAGTCTCCCTCAAGTTAGAGCGCAAGGAGGTAGGCGAACCTTTGTCGATCGATGTTGTTCGCGCGCGAATTGAAGTCGAATCCGTCCTTGGTGATCGGCGCCAAAACGACGGACGTTGGGATTTTCATCTGCAGGGAGATACGAGGATTGGATACTTCCACGTTGAATTATTTGGTGAAAAAACCGCTGCGGAGCTAGAGAAAGCCATTCTTTCGTTGAAGGATGATTGTCGCGGAATCATCTTGGATTTGAGAGACAATACGGGTGGTCTATTGGAAGCTGCGATCAAGATTTGCGATATGTTCCTGGATGAAGGGGAAATCGTAAGTACTCGGACGCGTGGGGGAATCGTCGATCACATTTACAGTGCCCAGCCGGGAATGTTAGTACCCAATCCAACTCCCATCGTTGTTTTGATCAATGATCAATCAGCGTCAGCCAGTGAGATCCTTGCGGCATGTCTGCAGGATCGCCGACGCGCAACCATAGTGGGTGCCCGATCGTTCGGAAAAGGAAGCGTGCAGAACGTCATTCCTCTCGAAGGAGGACGAGCTGCCATGCGTCTTACCACCGCTTACTATTACCCACCAAAAGGTCGATTGATTCATCGACGGAAGGATGCCAAGCCTGAGGACGAATGGGGCGTTCAGCCCGACCCAGGCTGCGTCGTGGAGATCGATGAACAGGGATTGAGTAAGATCTCTGAACGCTTTATTCGTCGAGCAGATCCAAGCCAAACAACTCCAATCGATGAATCCTCATCGGGTTTGTTAGCGCAGGATCCAAGCTTGGCGGAGGATCCTCAGTTGCTCAAGGCTGTAGAAATCGTCCTGTCCAAAATCCGTCAGGAAAGAAGCGACGAGTAACCCATGTCTATCGGTGGTATCGGATGTGATACGAGAGCCCTATCGAGGATGTTTCTTCCTAGGATCCCAAGCCTAAGATTTCTGCTTTTCTCCGGTTTGCAGTGGATTTGTGGCTCGCGTGATCCCGAGAGGTCTTCGGTCGACAAATTGCGGGGTTTCGTTTACATTTCTAGGGGGCTGGAAGAAACGCGTGACTTTCAGGCCCCTGATCATTTTTGCTCGAATCCCGCACGTCGAGGTTTCATCTGAACTCATGAGTGAACTGCACCATGAATGCGGTGTCGCGGCTATCTACCACCTACCCGGAGGCGAGGAAAGTCGTTTGAGTCCCGATGCGGGTCGAGATGCGATCTCGTATCTTCTTCCCCGCATGTTGCAAGACATTCAAAACCGCGGACAGCTCGCGGCCGGGATGACAACCTACAACCCTGAGCGACCACTGATTCTGGATACGATGAAGGACATTGGTACGGTCGCTGAGGTATTTCGACTTTCGCATCGCGGCAAGAGCGAAGCCATCATGGAGGCTTATGCGGGCCGAGCCGCAATCGGGCATGTCCGGTATGCCACCTGCGGACAGGACGATCGCAGTTACGCCCAGCCCTTCGAGCGGCAGCATATTCATAAAAATAAATGGTTCAGCTTTTGCTTCAATGGACAACTAGCCAATTACACCGACCTGCGGAATAGACTGCTAGCCGAAGGCGAACATCATTTAGCTCGCGATACCGACACCGAGATCATCCTCCATGAACTCGGTCGCGAACTCACAGAGTCCCCCAAAAGATCGCTCATTGATGTTTTCGCTGCAGCGGCAAAAAATTTCGACGGTGCTTTTTCTCTCGCGCTTTTGAATGCGCGAGGCGAAATGCTTCTCGCACGAGATCCTCTTGGAATCAAACCTTTGTGTTACGCGATTGATGGTTCTTTGTTCGCTGCAGCCAGTGAAAGCGTCGCTTTGCTCAACTTGGGTTTTGATCGTGACGCTATCAAGTCGGTTCCGCCAGGCCACGCCGTCTTGGTATCGCCCAAAGGAATTCAAATCGAAAAATATTGTGAGGTGAAGCCTCCTGCGCATTGTTTTTTCGAATGGATTTACTTTGCCAATGTGGCTAGTACTCTGGACGATCGAAGCGTTTATCTATCGAGAACGCGACTGGGTGAGGAGTTAGCCCGTCTCGAATTAGCTCGCAATCAGATTCCATTGGATAACGATACAATTGTTGTTCCCGTACCGGATACCAGTAAGGCGGCAGCCGACGCGATGGCTTACCGCATGCGTATTCCCAGCCGTGAAGGTTTGATTCGAAATCGCTACAGCGGGAGAACCTTTATCGAAGGTGGTCGCGCTAGGAAGGCAAAGGCGTCGAGTAAATACACTCCGCTTCGAGAAGTCCTCTATGGGAAACGAGTCATCCTCGTAGAGGATTCGATTGTGCGATCCACTACGATGAAAGTGTTGCTTCACCGGATCCGCGAATTGGGTGGAGCGAAAGAGATTCATGTTCGAGTCGCTTGCCCTCCGATCGTCGCCCCATGTTTCTACGGCATTGATATGTCGACCATCGATGAGTTATTCGCGCCAAAATTCCTGGTCAATGGAATTCTGACCGAGGAAGGTCAGGATCGAATGGCGGAGCAACTCGGCTGCGAAACTTTGAGATACTTGCCAGTCGATTCCATTGCTCGAGCTATCGATCTCCCGTCTTCCCATCTTTGTCAGGCTTGCATTACTGGGAACTACCCTACACCTATGGGTCAAAAGCTTTACAGTATCGCCCAAGCCAATCATATCGCCGGTAAAAGTCAGGAACGTACTTACGAACTCAACACCGTTGTGTAGAAATTGTGTCGAACTTTGAGGTGGCATTTCGCAACGGGAGGCAAAGAGCGGTATTGTCCATCTTCGCTTGTCAACTGTTTGCCTTGTTTTGCATGCCCTGGGATTTAGAGTTATCTCGATGGATTCGTTCCTTGCGCATCCCAGGTGATCTTCATAAATTTCTACAGTTGACCGAATCAATCGCCCACTTCCTAACCTGCTGTTGGTTGTTTGCCTGTTTAGCTTGGGTCGATATTGGAAAACGTCGAATTCTCGGCGTTGGATGGTGTTTTGTTTTATTTGGTGGAGGCATTGCCAATCTGTTAAAGGGTGTGATTCCTCGCATTCGACCTCATGTTCTCGAAAAAATGCCCGAAGGCCTGCAGCCCCAGAATAATCTAGACATTTGGGGTACACCTTTCAGCGGCTCTTGGTTCGATGAATCCTACCGGAGTTTTCCATCTGGTCATTCTGCGACAGCCATATCGGTCGCCATTGCACTCAGCATTGTTTATCCTCGAGGGAAATGGTTTGTCTTTCCCCTCGCTTTCTGCGCTTGTTTTCAACGAGTTGAGTGTGGGGCCCATTACGTCTCCGATGTCTTGTTGGGAATCTCGATTGCCTTGATTTGTAGCCAGTTCTTTTGGCCTCGCATGTTCGCCCAGGCATCGCTTCTCACTCATGAAAAGTCCACAACATGAGACGTTCATCACCATCATTCGACATTCCTGAGAATGCACGTGGCGGAGCGCTCACCATTGGTAATTTCGATGGTGTGCATGCTGGGCATCGTAAAATCATTCAGACTTTGCGGCAGGTAGCCTCGATGGTTGGTGGTCCAGCAGTTGCAATCACTTTTGATCCGCCCCCCGCTCAGCTTTTACGACCTGAAATAGCTCCAAAGCCATTAACGACCATCGCTTGGAAAAAAGAACTCTTACTGGCTGCTGGAGTCGATCATGTCATCGTGCTCCCTACGAGCTTCGATCTTCTTAAACTCGAGGCTACCCAATTTTTTGATTTAGTGATTCGAGAGTTATGCGCTGCTAAGGGAGTTGTCGAAGGTGAGAACTTCCGATTTGGGAGAGATCGGACGGGCGATACAGCTTTATTGGGGGATTTATGTTCCAAAAACGAGATGATTTTCCAGATCGCTGACGCTGCGCTTTGCGACGGTGAATGGATCTCCAGTACTCGAATTCGTCGCTTGATCACCGATGGAGAAATCGATCATGCCAACCGATTCCTTATCCGTCCCTATCGCCTTTGCGGTTCGGTTGAGACGGGAGCCAAGCGTGGTAGTAGTCTGGGCTTTCCTACCGCCAATCTCCATTCCATACCCGTTCTGGTTCCTGCCAATGGTGTCTATGCCGCAAAGATACTCGGTATTTCCGGTAGATCCCTACCGGACGACGACCCAACCGGCCATGCTGTTGCTCTCCATATAGGTCCCAATCCCACTTTCGCCGAGTACGCCCAGAAAGTCGAGGCTCATATTCTCGACTTTTGCGCCGATCTCTATGGTTCGATACTTGAAATCGAAATCATTTCCAGGGTTAGGAATGTCTACCGATTCGATTCCATGACCGATCTATTAAAACAGCTCCATATCGATATCGAAACCGTCCGAAAAATAGTCTCTTCTAAGTCCTCATCCAACCCCTAAATGTCCCACGAGCAGCCTTTCATGATTTCCAATGCTCTCTCCTCTTACAAGGAGAGAGTTGCTGAGTTCAATCGCTCTATCCTTGCAAATGAGAGACTATCAAAGCGTTTGATCGGTTTTCGGATCGGTTCTGCTGTTCCTGGTCTACTATTCATTTTCTTTGGACTGGCTGAACGTTCTATGGGGAACTGGGTCTGGCAACTGGGTATCGTCTTGATTTTGGTTTTTCTCGCTTTTGCTGCATGGTACGAGACCATTCAATGGAGGATTTCTCAAACTCGTTCCCAGTTGTTCGGTTTCGAAAGACTCATTCATAGATGTCATAGGAATTGGGATTCTCTAAACGCCCTACCTGCTGAACGCGAATCTGTCTCCTTCACTACCGACTGGACTCGCGATCTCGATCTCTTTGGCGACCGAAGTTTATTCCGTTGGTATTCTCTGGCTATGACTAGGATTGGATCCAGGACAATCTGTAGGTGGTTCACTGAATGGACACCTATTGAATCCATCCTCGAACGTCAGCAGGCTACCCAGGAACTCTCCAAGCATCGTGATTGGAGATTGCGTTGCTTTCAGATCTGTTGTGGTTTGAGAGATCTACGTACTTCCCCTGAAGCGATCGCTGAGTGGTCTCAATCTGAGGATTTTTTTTCTCGAACCAAGTGGCTTTACCCACTAACCTGGTTGGGACCCGCCCTCATTGGGCTTGGCTTGCTCTTGCTCATTCCTTCCATCAATCTAGACAACAACCTTGGCCAATCCTTCGGTCTCGTCGCTATGGTCAGCGGCTTCCTGCTCAACATTGCCATTACTATTGCCATCATGGGTTCCATCCATGATTTGTTTCACCGAATTGGATCTGCGAATCGAGAACTCGTTATTCTTAGGGATTGGATCCAGGCTATTGGGGATATGTCTCATCAATCTCCATTATTGAAGCGTCTTTATGCCAATCTTTTCGATCGTGAACTCAAAGCGGACCTGGCGATAAGAAAACTTCAAAATGGTATGTTTTTGGCTGGTTTCCAGAAAAGCCCCTTATTTTTCATCCCCTATGTTTTTCTACAGCTTGTCATCCTTTGGGACGTCCGAGTTCTTCGTAGATTGGAATCCTGGAAGCGAATCTACGGTCCGTCTACTCAACGTTGGATGGATTCACTCGGTGAACTGGAAGCCATCGTCTCCTCCGCTACGATTGCCGATGAGTATCCTTCTTGGTGCTTCCCAGCGATCGAAGGCCGTGGTTCCTTGCTAGTAACGGAGCATGTGGCTCATCCGTTGTTGAAGGATAGTCAACGCGTACCCAATGATTTGAGAATTGAAGAGAGTCAACGGTTACTTTTGGTCACCGGCAGCAATATGGCTGGTAAGTCCACATTACTTCGTTCTATCGGCATCAACTCTATACTCTCTCGAACGGGATCCCCAATCTGTGCCTTGAAATGGACCAGTGAGTCTTTTGAGATCGCGACAAGCATTCGGGTACAGGATTCCTTACAAGATGGGGTTTCTTTCTTCATGGCGGAGCTTAAACGTCTCAAATCGGTCGTTGATCTGGCAATTTCTGAAAATCATCAAAACGGGAAACGGGTCCTCGTTCTACTGGACGAAATCCTGCAAGGAACTAACTCCAAAGAACGCCAAATAGCGGTCGATACTGTCCTCAAACGATTGGTCGATCTAGAGTGTATCGTCCTCACAAGTACCCATGACTTGGAATTGGCCTCCAACGAAAAGATGAAAAGTAGGGCGCAGGTTGTGCATTTCCGAGAGTATTTTGAACTCCTCGACGGAAAACAGATCATGCGATTCGACTACAAGATGCGACCTGGAGTTACTCCTACAACCAACGCACTGAAGCTTTTAGAAATGGTGGGGCTTTAGTCCAAAGATATTCAAATAAATCTATATGTAGTATTAGTAGTGTGTTGATAAAAATTGTAGGAATCAGCCGCCTATGTTCTACCTACACAGAAAAAACGTTCTCGGGAATCGAAAAGAAAAGAGTGGACAAGTTGTAGAAACCCGGAAAGATGAAGGTTGGAATTTGGTAGAAGCATGCGAAGGTTTTGAACATCGAAGTTGGAGATGTAAGATGCAGCACGTCTTGAAAACAGAAAAAGACAATTGATGAACAGCTTTTCCACTAAAATAGCAGCCATAGCTTTCGATATGGATGGGCTGATGCTGAACACGGAGGACCTGTACGGAGAGGTAGGGGAAATCCTTATGGCGAGGAGGAAGAAAAGCTATAGGCAGGAGGTAAGGGAAAAAATGATAGGTTTACCGGCGGAGCATGCGTTTGGAGTACTGATCGAAGCTGAGGGACTATTGGATTCCTGGGAGGATTTGCAGAAGGAAGCAGACGAGATCTTCGAGGAGTTATTACCGGAGAAACTAGCGTTGATGCCGGGATTGATCGAGTTACTGCATGCGGTAGAAGCGAACGATCTTCCGCATTGTGTTGCGACGAGCTCTACGAGATCTTTTGCGACAAAAGCCTTGAGTCAAACAGGAGTTCTAGAAAAGTTTGACTTTGTTCTTACAGCCGCAGACGTTGCCAGGGGAAAGCCCTTTCCAGATATCTATCTAGAAGCCGCTAGACGAATGGAGGTAAGCGTAGAGACCATGTTGGTGCTGGAAGACAGTCCCCATGGAACGAGGGCGGGGGTTGCGGCGGGTGCCTTCGTGGTTTCTGTTCCAAACGACCATACACGAAATGGGAACTTTCATGGTGCTCAATGGATTTCGGAAAGCTTGGGTGATGAACGTCTTCATCGATTGATCCAAAATCGACTATCGATTGAGAGAACGGCGAGGGGGCGAT